>DAVD01000028.1:37730-60652 GCA_002505405.1 Candidatus Poseidonia alphae
CCATAAATTCGCCAACGCCAAAATTCAGCAGTTTGTTGATTGAGTAAGCCCCCTTTTCCCAAAAAGACAAGTGACATCCATGTAAAGGTAAATATCATCAACATCCAAACGCTCAAGACTGCATAGAGCAAAATATCAACTGCATTGTATTGTGCAACGAGGTTAGCCGAGAGATGGTGCTGATGACCTGCATCATATACCCAAGGAAACAACCACCCCAACAATCCCGTGGAAAGTAAAGCAACACCGAACGTTCCACCCCAACACCACCTGCGCAGAGCCCGATATTCACCAGGCAAAAGTCCTGGTTTTGCAAACTGAAGGAAATGATGAACCACCAATGGAAGAGCGCTCAATATTCCGAGAACGATTGCGGTTAACCAGCGGACGACACTCCATTCCGCAGGTTCGTAAACGTTCAAACAAGCATCTGGGCAGGGCTGAAGGTGATCAAGAAGATTCACGAGAACACTATCGATGACAAACAGCCAAGCGAGCGAGAGCACGGCCACGCTCAGGAATACAACGGTAGTACGAAACGTAAGTTCGTCAAAATGCGACTGTACGGGTGTATTTGCGTCCGATTCAAGGAGAATGGACATTGTTCCAACTCATACGAGGTCTGTATATTGCTTGGGTGCTCGTGATTGAACAATTGTTCGGTAAACACCAAAGATGGCCCAAAGGGTAAGCATTCCTACAACCAGGGAATAGCCCCAAGGTTCGGAATTGTCTACAAGATAAGCAAAGAGCAATCCAAGACCTGCTGCGACGGCTCCTCGACGAACACCTTGAGGCACAGCAAGACTGCGGTCAAGGTGAGGCGGTCCGCCTGAGAATCTACGTTCGTAGAATTCTCCTTGGATTACGGCTGCAATGATGATTAAGGAAAGTGTGGTCCAATAGTAGAGATTACCGTTGGTAAAGAATTCGTCAGCGATTCCTTCTTGACGTTCAGCTTCCAGCGCTTCAGGGTTTTCTTCGGCAACGAACAGAGCATCGTAATCGCCAACGCTGATGGTTCTTAGTGAAACATCTTCGTCGGTCACAACTTCTGCTGCACCTGGTTCGCTGATGATGAAGGAGAGAATGTTCCATTTGTCACCTTCGTCAAAGTTCCCGTTTCCATTCACAGCGTTCCCGACAAGTTGGAAGTTCACCGAACCAATGTCTTCGCTTGGAGCCGTCCATGTCACGACCCAATCGTTACCGGGTTCAGACTGGGATAGCGCACCGGGTTCGTCTGGATCTTGTTGGCTTCCTTCTCCGGCAGTGAGGGTTCCAGCATTGTAATCATAAAGGACATATCCGCCAAGTTCGTTTGATGCATGCTGCAGGTTGATTGTGAATTCATAGGTTTGACTCACATTGTATGCTCGAGGCACACCTGAAATAGAAACCACAACTTCTGTGGAAGGGGCTCCACCTCCGTGACATGTACAGCCGGTTTCAACAATGATTCCGCCACCGTTTTCCCATGGGGGTCCGTTGGGGCTACCAAGCACTGGTGCGGCAAGCATGAGAGCCATAATTACCATGATGGAGAAGTTGCGCACCGGTCGTTGCATGTACTCACCTGTTTTTTCCACTCGGCCCCGCTCTTTGAATGTTGCTTCCTAACCGTAAGCCAAAGCGAGGTTCAGATATCCTTGATGGCGTTATTTAGGCCGGTCATCATGGCCTTTCCGTCACCGAAGAGCATCATGGTTTTGTCCATGTAAAAGAGGTCGTTGTCAACGCCAGCGTATCCTACCGACAATGAGCGCTTGATGATGACAACAGTGCGCGCTGCATCTGCATCGATAATGGGCATGCCGGCCAATGGCCCCTCGCCACTGCGAGCTGCAGGATTGGTTGTATCGTTAGCGCCAATGATCACCGCTACATCACAATCAGGGAATTCTGGATTAATCTCATCCATTTCGATGAGTTGCTCGTATGGGACATTGGCTTCTGCAAGAAGGACGTTCATGTGTCCTGGCATGCGCCCTGCAACCGGGTGAATTGCGTACTTGACTTCTGTTCCGAATTTCTCAGTGATGAGGTCAGCAAATTCCTTCACCTGATGCTGGCATTGTGAAACAGCCATTCCGTAACCCGGCACGATGATGACTTTCTGAGCACCATCGACCATCATAGCGACTTCATCAGCGTCTGAACCGACTTTCGTACGGGTCAACTGAGCCTTTTCTCCACTTCCACCAAAGGACTTGAAGAGTACATCAGGCAGCGTACGATTCATTGCCTTGCACATGATGAAGGTCAAAATCAATCCCGATGCGCCAACGAGCGAACCAGCAACGATGAGAACAGAGTTTCCAATGATAAATCCAGTGAAGGCTGCAGCGATTCCTGAAAGCGAATTAAGCAGAGAGACAACAACCGGCATGTCAGCTCCACCAATTGGGAGAACCAACACGATTCCGAGGATACAAGAAATTGCAATGATGGCCCAAAGATAGTCTGTGTTTCGTGGGTCACCGATACTGAGGTAGATGAGAGCAAATACCGACAGGACCAACAAGACCTTGACTGGATTGAGCCATGTTGGGCCCCATGTTGGTGTTTTCATCCACTTTCCAAAAACAGATATTCCGCCTTTGAGTTTGAACATGGCGAGAATTGAACCCGTAAGGGTCATCCATCCGACGAGAGCCGAAAGGCCAGCAGCGACCATAATGACCTGAATGTTAAGACCGGTTGGAAGGACAAGGTCGGCATCTTCGATGTACTTCCATGATTCAGATAATGCTACGAGAGCAGATGCAGCTCCACCAAATCCGTTGAACAATGCAACGAGTTCCGGCATTCCTGTCATCTCAACACGAATAGCCATGATGATTCCAATGACTGAACCAACAACTAGTCCTGCAATGATAAGGGTCCACTGGGCATCACCACCTGCCTGTATTTTGACGACCGTAGTTATGACCGCAACGAGCATCCCGAGTGCGCCGTATTGATTCCCAAGGGGAGCGGTTCTAGGATGTCCGAGTTTCTTCAATCCGAAGATAAAGAGAGCAGCAGAAAGCAGGTAACCAATAGAAATCCATTCTTCCATATCAAGCCCTCCTTTTCTTTCCTGCAATCATATTGAGCATACGATTGGTCACAGCGAAACCACCTACGACATTGATCATCGCGAGAACAATAGCTACAAATGCTAAGATGCCTGAAAGGAGCGTTTGGTCTCCGTCAAAGGCTACATTGGCTGCAAATAATGCTCCAACGACACTGATTCCTGAAATAGCATTGGCCCCACTCATCAAGGGGGTGTGGAGTGTAGCTGGAACCTTCGTAATCAATTCAAAACCGAGAAAAATAGCTAGCAAAAAGAGCGTTAGGTCTGCAATAAGTGTTGCTTCTGTAATCATTCAACCACCCCCGCCAAGCGTGTTTGCTTGGGATGAATCACTCCATCCTTGCAAATGAGCACTCCACCCATTCCGCCGACATAGAAATCTGAGCCTTCTGGAGCTCCAACGAGAATATCATCTTCTTCTGAAATTTCGACCTTTGATTCCTTTACCAAAGAGGTGAAAAAGGTCGTTAGATTGTTTGAATAGAGCATGCTTGCGGTGTTTGCAAGGGTACCCGGAAGATTGGAAGTTCCGACGATGATCACACCGTTGTCAGTGGTCGTAACCTCTCCTTGAACGGTGCTTTCACAGTTTCCTCCAACATCAGCATTCATGTCAACAACAACTGCTCCGGATTTGAACGTTAAGACAGCGCTTGACGGAACGGTAATGGGTGCAGGGCGACCGAATATGCGTGCGGTCGTGACAATGATATCCGCATCTGCAGCAACGCCACAAACGGTATCGTTCACCTTCTGAATAAATTCTGGTGTCAATGGTTTCGCATATCCAGATTCATCTTCGAAGTCGTCCATGCCATCAACTTCAATGAAACGGCCACCAACGGATTCGATTTGTTCTGCAGCGGATTTGCGAACGTCGGATGCGTATACGATGGCACCGAGACGCTTAGCAGTAGCAATTGCTTGCAGACCTGCAACTCCGCTGCCCATAATGACGACCTTGGCTGGACGAATGGTCCCGGCTGATGTTGTCATCATTGGAATTCCACGTGGGACATGCGCAGCCCCAAGGAGGACAGCTTTGTATCCGGCCAAGTTGTCTTGGCTCGAATTGACGTCCATTGATTGTGCTCTTGAAAGTCGTCGTGGAATCATGTCCATTGAAAGAAGGGTGATGTTAGCATCCATGCACGCTTTGACGTATTGTGGGTTTCGGAAGGGGTCGGATACACACGCAAGGTTGGTACCCGCAGCGATACCCTCGATGCCAGGGAAGCGGATGCATACGAGGTTTTCACAAGCCAAGACATCTTCACGGCTTCCAATTTTAGCCCCGGCGGCTTCATAGTCGGCATCGTTGTAATTTGCCGACATTCCAGCGCCTTTCTCAATGAGAACTTCAAATCCAGCCTTGGCAAGTTTCTTCATGCTCGAGGGTACAATGCCAACTCGTGTTTCGCCTTTAGGTTCTTTTGGGACGCCAAGTTTCATACCATTACCTCATGGATATCACCCGCCGTTATGGGGAGTGATGACTTTCCCACTGAAAGGGGGTTTTTAGAGGAGTCGCTTGGAACCTATGAAGGAGCCACGAGGAAATTTGGTGAATTCCCATTCAGTCTGTCCTTTTTAAAAAGTAGTTCCAGTTGATGTCACCATTGTCCTTATGGACTGAAAACTGTTGGTTATAATCAAGCGGTGAAACCATGGTAGCAGGTCGTAGAAAAATTGCAGTAATTGGAGCAGGAAACGTTGGAGCAACATGTGCATTTGTACTCGCTCAGATGAAAGTTGCTGACATCGTTCTGTTGGATATTTATGAGGGGTTTGCAAAAGGAAAGGCTCTTGACATGTCACAAAACGCCAATGTTCTCAATTATGATGGTCGCATTACCGGTACAGCAGACTACAACGATATCTCCGGCGCTGATGTCGTGGTCGTTACATCTGGTTTCCCACGCCAACCCGGCATGACCCGAGAGGATCTCATCGGTAAAAATGCAGACATTGTATCTCAAGTCGGAGAAGGCATCAAAAATCATGCACCGGACAGTGTTGTTATCGTTGTTACCAATCCACTTGATTTGATGACCTACCACATGCAAAAAGTCACTGGATTCCCATCCAAACGCGTCATAGGTCAAGCAGGTGTTCTTGACAGCGCAAGAATGGCTCATTTCATCGCCCTAGAACTTGGCTGTGCTGAAGAAGATGTGTCACCAATGGTCCTTGGTGGGCACGGTGACACCATGGTCCCACTGCCGCGCTACACAACCGTTGGTGGAATCCCCATCACTCAACTCATGTCCGATGACCGAATTGAAGCCATCAGCAAGCGAACAGCAGGTGGTGGCGGTGAAATCGTCAAGCTCCTAGAACGAGGTTCTGCTTTTTATGCTCCAGGTTCAGCAGCAGCAGTGATGGCTGAGTCCGTACTCAATGACCGAAAGCGTTTGATTCCAGCTTCCTGTTTGATGACGGGGGAATATGGTTTGGATGATGTCTACATCGGCGTCCCATGCATTATCGGTGCATCCGGAGTTGAACGAATTTTCGAACTGGAACTCACCGATGAAGAAATGACTTCACTGCAGGGATCAGGGAATTTCTACAAGGGTCAACTCAAGGATATACTCGGCTATTGAAGACGCTCTATGCACAAACTGTGCGTTTGCCCCGTTGTCGTAGAATTCAGTACTGGATTGAGTTTCCTTACCATGACCTTACCCGATTTCCCTCTGCTCCGCATTCGAGTGAGTATTTCTTGCCCGATATAACATCCCTTGTCAGGGTGGACCAGATGCTCTAGACCGCAAGAGAATGGATGCACCTTCTGAGTAATTTCATGACCGTGAAATGGGACTTCGTTCATAACACGATGCTCATCCCATTGTTGTTGATTCCAAGTAGGTAGGTGGTTGAGGCTCTTCGCAGTAACCATCATCCATCCTAATGCACTTTGATGAACCGTTGCTCCTTCTGGAATTTGATCAGGCTCCATTCCAATGAAAACATCGTTGAGATGAGATACATCTGTAATGGAAATATTTCTTCCAAGAATTCGGCTCATCAGATGAGCCACAAGCTGGTCTTTATATTCAACAAACCCAACCACGACCACACGTTCACCAAGGAGAAGTATTTCACATACGTCAATGATTTTGGCTTGACTGTTGGTAAACGGTGCCGTGCAAGGGCCGTTGATACGGTTGGTCGACAAACCATCAAGAAATTCGAGAAGATTCTCTCCGCCAAGGAGTAGAACTGAGGAATTGCACCGATAAAGGCCCATGCTGTTTCCTCAGGAGAAGGATTCGCCACAACCGCAGGAAGATTCTGCATTGGGGTTGTTGATTTTGAATCCGCCACCCATGAGGCGGTCAACGTAATCGATCTCAATGCCGTCAAGTAGATGGCTGGATGCGGATGGTACCAGAACTCTAAATCCGCTGATATCCAACTCTTGCACGGCTTGTTCCGTAGATTCTACGATTTGCAAGTCGTACATGTAGCCTGAACATCCCCCACTGAGGACACCAACGAGAAGAGCATGACTACGGTCGTCACCGAATGCGTCTTCAAGCATTGCAACAGCCTTTTCGGTCATGGTCAAATTGACGTCAACCTCTTCGGGTTTTACCATCATGACGGGTGATGCTGAGTCGCAAGTTCCACAGTCCATGATAAGCCCACGCACTGGTCGTTTTTGAAGTTGACCTAATGGTGGAGTATGGAATGTACGATTTTGCGGGAGTGTTAATCAGCGTTTTTTGCGTTTCTTATCCACTGCTTTTTGCAAAATGTTGCACCGTCTGATTTGGTCTTTTGCCCTTTTCGTTGCGGCTATGTCGAGTCCACGAGGTATGGCTTGTTGGAAGCATTTTACGGCGTCGTTATACCGTTCCATTTCAGCATAGGCTGTCCCCATATTGTAGAGGGTTTCTCCTCGAACTTCCGTTGGCCGTATGAGCATGGCTTGGTGATAGGATTCAACGCATTTAGGGTATTCTTCCAAGAAATAGTATGCGTTGCCTCGATTGTTGAGGATTCGGATAATCATGGCGTCGTCCCCTGCAAAAGTTGGAAGCGCTTTGTCAAAACAAGACAATGCTTCTCTGTATTTCCCATCGTCGATAAGCTGGACGCCCTGGTTAAACCACGCAACGTCTTGGTTTGAAATTGCATTTGAGGTGGTACTCTGTGGTATGTTTTGGGCCGCGGCGGTCGTCGCATCCAATGCTGCTTTTGCGAGGTCGACTTGCTGGTTGTATTCCACAGATGGTGGTGCGACTTGAGCCTCCCGAGGGGTCATGAGAAGGTCATTCGCAGCCGTAGGTTGTAGGACCGGTTCAACCGATGGTTGTACTGGCGTTGTTTCCAGCGGCAGTGCTGCGTACTGCTTTTCTGCAATTGGAACTGGTTCTACTTGTGTGGGTTGTAGCGCCGGTTCAGGTTGAGGCATTGCTGAAACCGGTTCAGGTGCGGGTGCAACGATGGTAGCCGGCTGTTGTACGATTCCATCAAGCCCGTTTGCTTTGGCATGACACTTTTGTGCTGTGTCAAGATCACCAGCTTGCTCAAGGGCTCGAGCGAGTCCACGCCAATTGGAGCCGTTTTGACTGTCCTTTTGGATGAGTGCTTTCCACACGAGAACCGAATCTCCGTGTTGAAGGTTGAGGGAAAGCGCGAGTGCACGATGTGCAGTTGGTTCCTCAGACATGTGAGACAGCGCTTCACGGGCCATTTCAGGCCCTGCGGGAAGGGTTGGTGGCAGACCGGTGACTTGGTCTAACACTTCATTTTCTCCAACTGCTAATTGGATGAGCATGTCAACAAATTCTTCCTTGATGGCATGATTTGGCTCCATGGATAACAAGTTGCGTGAACTTTCAAGGAATGTTTCAATGAAACCATTTTCCTTCGCCAAGATGTTTAATTTTTCTGCAGCTTTCACGTAAGTTGAGTCAGCTTCCAACGCCTTCTTGTACGACGCCATAGCATCGCTGAGTAGATTGGAACGCTGTTGGACTGAACCAAGATTGAACCAACCAGGGGCGTGGTCTGGTTCGAGGTTCTGTGAATGCGTCATGGCAGCAATTGCATGGTTGTCAAGGTCCATTCGCGCCATTGCTCCACCTGCAATCCTCCATGCGCCAGGGTGGCGGGCACCGATGGTTTTCAAGTGAGGTTTGAGCAGGCTGAGAGCACCCTTTGCATCTCCTGATTTGAGCATCTCTGTTGCTTCTCCAACAAGAACTTCAATGTCCAATTCCTGTTCTTCTTGGATCGGTTCAGGGACAACCGGTGTGGGCACCTGAACGGGAGGTGCCTCTTTGACAACTTCTTGTTGGGCGACGATAACATCTGCAGCACTTTCCAATTCTTCGATTGAGAGTTGGTCGTCATCATCATGGTCATGGTGAACTGCTTCTTGAATCAGTTCTTCCGGATTATCAATACCGGCCTTTTCTGCAATGGCTTCGACTGTTTTCATGTCAAAATCTTTCTTCACTTCAACTGAGGGCTCCATGACCTCAATGGGAACCGACAGCCCACTGTCCTTGGACCGTTGACTGAGTTCTACAAGTGCCGGATGGCCCGGGAAGAACTCCAGTGCCTTTTGGGCCATGGAAAATGCACCCTCAAGGTCTCCAATCCGTTCCAATAGGATAGCCATATTAGCTGTTGCAGGAGCGTGACGTTCATTCAAATCTAAACATATTTGGAACGATTGCCGAGCACCCCTTGCGTCTTGTTGGGCTTCCAACAAAACACCACGATTAAACCACGCCATGTCGCATGATGGGTCAAGGGCTATGGCTTTGTTAAATGCCGCTAAGGCACCCTTTATGTCGTCGTTACGAGAGCGTTCTTCACCGACGGTGAGAAGAATTTGAACCATTTCTTCAGGGTCTTCTACATCATCGATTTCAGGAATAATATTGCTTGGCTTTTTGATTGGCTTTTCAACGGGCATTTCTTCAGGTTGCTCGTCATTTTCAACCGCCATAATGGCGTCTTCAACCGAAGACAAAACGGCATCAGCGAGGTCATCTACTTCAGAAACATCGTTCGTTTTCTCCGATGCCTCTTCGTCAGTCACGGTTTCACCGATTTGTAACCAACACAATACTCCGCATAAGGATTGCTTCTTTACGAGCAGGCAATTATCCTTACATTCAAAGACTATGCCTTACTGCGAAGGTTATGTCATACAATGGATTGAAAGTTCTCGGCCTCGCTGGTGAATACCGCAATACATCAAAATCTGGAATGCTCGTGAGTGAAGCGTTGAAAATTGCTGAATCTAAAGGGGCCGAAATTGTCTTTTGGGACCTCAATGAGAAACCATTGCCCTTTGTTGGGGAAGACGGCTGCTGGAGTCACCCAACGGTCCAAGAATTTCAAAACCTTTTGCTCGAAACGGATGCGTTTCTCGTCGCTTCTCCAGAGTATCACGGCACAATGTCAGGGGTCATGAAGAATACATTTGATTGGATGTACGACAAACATGTTGGCGGGAAAGTGTTTGGATTAATGTCCACTCTCGGTGGAGTTACGAATGCAAATACACTTAACCACATGAGAATTTCTTTGCGTTGGTTGCATGCATGGCCTGTACCCGAACAGCTTGCTGTTGGCCACGTCAAAGAAGCATTCAATGAAGAAGGAGAGCTCTCCGACGGATCTTTACAAGATCGTTTAGAGGCGCTTGTTGAATCCGTGCTTTCCACATCGATGAAGCTTCGTTCCTGAGCGGGTTATTATGGACGGTGACCGACCGGCTTTTACGGATTCATGGGGTGGTGTTTACCGTCTTATTGAACCAGGTGAATTCACCCTCGGTGATTCCACCGGTGTTGGGGCGCGAAATGAATCTCCAGCTCATGAGGTTTCGATAACCGAACCGTTTTTCCTTGGCGAACGAGTCATCACCCAAGCTCAGTGGGTTGACTTAATGGGGTCGAATCCTTCTAAATTTCAAGAAGGATGGAGTTCAGGTTTGCGACCTGTTGAATCCATTTCCTTTCATGACGCCGTTGAATTTCTGGCACGCATGAACGAACGTGATGGGGATTCTGAACGTCTGGGAATGATTGGAATCTGGCGCCTTCCATCAGAAGCAGAATGGGAATATTCTGCCCGATGCGGTACGAATGGGCGTTGGTGGTTCGGTCAGCGTGATGTAGAACTCAACGATTATGGATGGCATGCAGGCAATGCGGGCAGCACAACCAAGGAAGTTGGTTTGAAAAAACCAAACCCATGGGGTATTTTTGACATGAACGGTCTTGTTGCAGAATGGTGTGAAGACCAATGGGAGCCGCATTACAACACCTCAAGAACACAAAATCCTCACCGCAATGCTTCCTCTGAACGCCGCGTTACACGTGGAGGTTCATGGTTCACCGAAAGCGATTCAACACGTTCAACAGCCCGTTCATCCTCCATAGAATCGAAAACCAGCGACGGCATCGGAATTCGGTTGGTATGGGAACCGCAATCAACCTCATAAGGTATGACGAGAGCCTGCTTCTCATGGACCTCTACCATTTCAATCGCTGCAGCAAATCAAGGCAAGCGCTCCAATTTTTGGAACAACAATCCATACCATTTGCAGTCATTGATTATCATAACAATCCACCTTCGGCTAACACACTCCATGATTTGATTTCGCGCTCAAGGCATGAACCCATTGAATTTGTCCGAATGAACAAGAACATTGACCTCAAGTCATCAGCTAGCATTAACGAAATCGCTACTTATCTCTCAATACACCCTCAGCACATGCAACGACCCGTAGTTGATTCCGGAACTCAGGTAATTATCGCTCGGCCACTTGAACTATTGGCTGCAATTTCAGATTATTCAGGCCTGTTCTCCGCCGAGTAATTCTGTATCGTAGGGATGGCCCTCATCCAAAACCGAGAGTTCTTGATGATCCGGTATGGTCCCTGGGCCAACGCTCCATCGTCCAGAAAGTGGTTCCTCCAATATCAGGAGAATGTTGTGCTGTTGAAAGAGCGCCAATGCAACTGCAGTACGAGAAATGACGGGTGCAATGTCCTCTTTGAACAAACGGTCCATCTCGATGCAAATGGTTTCAAAGGTTCTCGAACCATCGCAGAGTTCCCAAAGAACGCTGTTCATTCTGTCGAGTGGCCTCCGGAGTTCCTTTGGCGCCCTCAACATCCTCGCCAACCATCGTTCATAGCGCTTGAAATTTTTAGCAATCCTTAGCGTCACCAACCGTCCACTTACTCCAACAAGTTCGGAGTCCTTTTCAACAGACCCATGCCGCCCCCACCAAACTGGAACACGACAAGGATACTGCTGAGCAAGTGGATGCGCTTCTATACCGGCCAGTTCACTCATGATGTCACCTCAAAAGTCACTCCAGGTCCATGCTACTAGCGTCAGCATGGAAACTGTACCTAAGAGAGCCGATATTCGTGTCCCTTGGTACCTTTCTGTGAAATTACGTAGGTACCAAGTGGTGACACCGCAAATTGCTACCATGAACCATAGCCCGTACCATGCTGGAGGATAGGCTGTCATGATGGTGCGTCTCTAAAGGGTTCCATCAAGGTATTGTTGGCCATAGTACGACCATTGTTCATCGGTCCAACCCGGTGGGAGACCTGAATCCGGAATGGGTGGTGCGGCCAATTGAGTTGATGGTGGGATGAATGTTTGAGGTTCGACTTGTTGAACAGTTTCGGTCATCGATGTAGGCTCAACATTGGTGACCGGGGGGCCGTTTGCTGGGGGCACGTTTACTGGGGGGCCACTGATCGCAATGACTTCCTTTTCTTCATAAAATTGCTCCGATAAGTCATCACCCGTACGCCTTCCACGTATCAAAAACAGAAGGCCAACAATGAAAACTAAACCTCCTGAACCACCGATGAGTAATTCAGCGGTGGAGAAAAGTTCTTCTTCTTCCAAAGCCTCATACTCTAGGGTAAGGGTAGTTGTGAATTCATGATATCCATCAGCACTTCTTAATGTGAATGTTACATCACCAGATGTACTTCCACTCAATCGCAATATCTCACACATTGACTGAGTAGATTGAGGATTGACATGACCTGGCGTCGACCGGAATTCTAGCCCTTCTTCTGGAATCAAAATTTTGTTGCAGGATATTTGCCATCCCTTGGGACCATTTCCAGTAAGAATCATGGTTTCATTAAAGGTAGATGTAGACGTATGGTTGACCCATACATTGGCCCCTGTTCCATCAAGGACAATACCTGTTGATTCCTGAACAAAGTCAACATCAATGGAGCGATCTTGGTCAAGAATAATGAGGTGTTCAACAGAAAGGATGACCGGGAAGCCGTTTGAGTCAAACGAACCTAGAACTTCAAACAACACTACGAACCTTGTGTTCAATGTGGCATTGACGGGAACCATCACGTCAATGCTCAAATTGATGAGTTCACCAGCCCGAAGCGTTAACGGTATCTCTTCGCCAATGGCTCGAGAGACCCCACCCACGCTCAGAAAGCTCTTGGTATTGGTCAAGGCTGGTGTGGAATATACTGTGGTTTTCAAACGCAAACTGTCATCTCGGGCATTCCCTTGATTTTCCAAAGAGGCACGTGCTGAAAAGACACCTCCTGAAATTGTAGATGTGCTTCCAGGTTGTATCCTCAGCACCGGTGAATGTACGGTGTCTGTAACTGCAGTAAACTCAATGACATTGTCGGAGGTGTTGGCGTCATCGTTTCCACTCGTAGGCTGGACACTAATTGTGACGGTATGCCGTTCTCCTGCGGACTCTTCCATGGGGAGAAGGAGCCATATCTGAATTTCTTTGGTATGTTCCAAATCATAAGACACGGATAGACTGATGGGGCCAGAATGGTTTTCTCCATCAATCATCATCCACCAATCCCACGTTGGCGGTAAGTCAACAATGTCCACGCTTACCTCGGTGTCACCGTTTCCATGATTGGTGATCACAAAGGTTGCAGAATTCGGTTGGCTCGGCGTCAATTTGAGTGGAGTTTCCACAGGTTCTATGCCTATGTTTTCCGTGGTCGTGACGCGGAAGGCATCAAATTCAGGACCCTGTATTGTCATGAGGCTTCGTTGTGATTCTAACACGGGTATGAGCCGTGGGCCTCGGTCATCAGCCTGAGCATTTTCAGGTACGGTAATGTACACATCAAATGTCGTAGTCGCCCCTGAATTGAGAACTGCAGGTGGACCTGTTGGTTGTTCAACGATCCATTGGCCTTGGTCCTCTACAATGAAACTGATGTCAAAAATGTCTTGTCGCGTTGCATTGTTCCAAACGTTGTAGGTCAATTTTACTTCGTCACCTGCGTCCACATACATTCGGTCCATTTTCATTGATTCTACCAAATCTACAGTAGCATCACTTACCATTGATGCTGAAATGTCAACCGATACTGTGTCGGCTCTCGTAGAATCGTTTTGGGCTCTCATCGTGAAGTCAAAAGATACAACGGTGTCAGGGGCGACGCCCACAGGAACCGTCATCGTCATCATAGCTGTTGTTGGTTCGTTGGGCCGCAGTTGAATCGAAGTAGGCTGGGACCATTTGAAACCCACGTCCCATCCAGTTGGAAGCGAAGTCAAGTCATAACTCAGATCAAAGACATCGGTAGCGTCACCGATGTTCTCCAAATCGATTTCAAAAGTGCATGAGTACGACGGAGGGCAACTTGGACGAACCGCGGGAGGAGTTACAATCGGTATGCGGTCTGCCTGTACCAGAAATTGAACGGGTAATGTTGTACTCACCGCACTGTATTGTTCGGATGAGATTTCTACGGACATTTGATGGAGCCCAATGCTCGTATTTTCATCCGGCTGGATCATGATTTGGAATTCTATCGGTATCCCTGGGGTGACTGTAAGTCCTTGCGATGGGTCAAAAGTGGTGCCTGACAATCTCGAATAGTATGCATTCCATCCTGCCGGTAGGCCCTGCAAGAATGGAACAAAAGATTCGGATATGTTCCCCTCATTGATAATTTCAAGGTTAATGCTTCCCCAATTACCCGGTGTTGCGCCGTTCGTAGCAATGCCGCGGGCAGAAACTTGGTACTCGTTCTCTCGAACCTTTTGGTCGTACACAAATACGATGTCGTCAATCCAATAACCTATGTCTGAGCCTGATAAATCTGATGTAAATTCGAATTTAATCTGCGTGGAGGTGTGGAAATAGGATGAATCCATTGGGATGAGTGGTGAGGCTGCTCCCTTATTTGAGACTGAAAACGTCTGCCAATTGACACCGTCGAGGAACGTGCTGTCTACAGTATTTGAGATTGAAGCAACTTGGGTCCATCCACCGAAGGCAGTCTTGGCGTAGATTTTCAAGACGTCATTGGCCGCTGCGCTCCCCGTGTAGAAGAATGAAAAGCCGTTTGTACGTAGTGGATTATCAACGGCATCCGACATGTCCATTTGCGGTGAAATTAATGATGTGGTCATGCTGTTGCTGTAGGATGATGTGGAACCTTGACCGACGTGGCAACTCGTTCCCTTAGAGATCGATGTATCTGTACTTAGGTCCCATTCGTTACCCTTGTTCCATGTACCAAGGGAATCACAGTTGAAGTATCGGTATCCAACGGTGAATGGTTGCGATTTCATATCGTTTGAGGGCACATCATCCGTTATCGTAGACGTTGCAGCCACAACAAGTGTATGATTTCCAGCATAGCTTGGTGATATTGAGATGGAAATACTGTTCGATTGTCCTGCGTTGAGCGAAGCCATTTGCTTGATCGTGTTGTTCAGTTCAAAAAATTCGTATTCATTGTGGTTCAATGTCACGGTTACATCGATGACACCTGATGCTGCTGTCCCAAAATTTTCTACTTCTATCATCAATGTTGAAGATACATTGACCATTGCATCGATGACAAACAAGGAGGCTGGGCGATTAAAACCCAGTATTGGATGGTTGGATGAAAACATCTTGTAATTTCCTTCATCTGTACTGCTTGTGTACTTGACTGAAATACCGGTCACGCCAACATCAACCCCGGTCTGGCTACGTGAGCTGGAGGCAACAGCATTCGAGGAGAGTTCCGTCAATGCGGGTCCTGTGGTTGACAACAGGAGAATGGTTGCAAAGAAAAGTACGCGTCTTATCTGCATGCGGGTCATCTTGATGACATACCCTTAATCTATATGAGAGCAGTGGCGGAATGTTGTTGTCATCCTGATGAATCATCATTGTCAATTTGGACCTTGCTTTTGGCCAAAACAAGCTTCGCCTCATCCCGCTTCTCCTTGGCTTGTGCGGCAAAATATACGGTGAATGAAGGTATCAGTACAATGGAAAAGCATCCGACAACAGCGGCCAACGCCCAAACGAATTCTGTTGCTGCATCAACGGAGAATACTTTCACATCCCGCAGTTCTTCATTCACGGTTTCAACGGTGATGAACGGTTGTGTGGAACGGTTCCCAAGTTCTATGACTTCTATTCGAATCAAAGAAGGGGAATGGAAATAATTGACACTTTCATTTGCCTCCGCCCATGCACCTTCGATGTTTTTAGCAAATACCGAACCGTTCGAACGACGAGCAGGGTCAACTGATGTGAGTCCGAAGAAGGAAAGATCCTCGCCGTCTTCAGAACTTCTTTCATGTGTGACGTTATGGTAACAACGGTCAGCGCATGAAAATTTCTCTTCCAAAGGATTCTCTAGAGAGTAGATTGCACCAAGAAGGGGATGACTGTACAATTTTGCCCCGTTCATGACCTTCAAGACAGATCCATCCGAGAGTTCGGTAACCGTGACGTTAACCCATGTCAGATTTTGTCCGTTCGCAGGGACGCTCCACGCCCAAGTTGTCGTGTTAGAATCGCCGTCATAGATCCTATCAACTTCTTCTGCCGCTTGCAAACTGTCGGCATTCGTGACCGTTGCCTCGGTGGTGTATATGTATGCAGATGGTGACACTGTGGCCCCATAGACGGCATATGAAAGTAGAAATATCAGGGTTAGAGACAAGCCTATGAGGGTCCTAAGCAAGTTAGGATTTTGAGCCAAAGCCTTCTTCATTATCCTAACCCACCCGAAGGGCCTTCATCAAGGCTTGTATGGCTGGCCGTGAATGAGGTGTTGTGCTATGATTTACTGCATGCTTGACCCGTTCTTTTCATATAGGGGCGGGCGGTCGCCAAGTTGCTTGGTGTTTCGTTATGACGACCGTGTATGATATTCCTGCTGACATTCTTATGCCTGCTTTGGCCGATGCAATGGCTGAACAAGACGCTATTTCACCCCCTGATTGGTCTGAATACGTCAAAACCGCTGTTGACCGAGAGCGCCCGCCGACCCAAGACAACTGGTGGTACCTCCGAACAGCAGCTATTCTCCGCAAGGTCGCCCGCAACGGCCCCGTCGGAGTAACTCATCTTGCTCAAGCCTTCGGTGGAAAGAAGGACAACGGAGTTATGCCGAACACACCAGGAGTAGCATCCCGACACATTATTCGAACAGCCCTTCAACAACTTGAAGACGCCGGTTTGGTAGTAAAAGTACCAACCAAGGTCGTCGGAGGAGATGAACCGGTTCAGTTGTACGCTGGCCGTCAAATCACCGCTGCTGGACAAAAATTAGTGGACAACATCGCCCATTCAATGCGTGCTGCAGCCGATGAGCAGTATCCTGGTCTAAACAAATATTGATCGGAGTGAGAGGATTGAGCGCTATGGTATCTGCACAGGATGACGAGTTGTCCGCCATTCGTGCTCAACGCCTCAAAGCCATCCAAGAGCAAGCCCAGCAACAAGCCGTTTCTCAACTTAAAGCCGAGGAAAAGGCTCACGAAGCAGCCCAAACAGCTGCACAAATCGATTCCACACTACGTGTCGCCATGACACCGGATGCCCGTTCTCGCCTTGCACGCATTGCCCTGGTTGATCCAACCCGTGCAACGTCCATCAAAACGTCCATCGCAGCAATGTACCAATCCGGTCAACTCAATCAACCAATGAGTGATGCTTCTTTGAAGCAGATGCTCTCATCACAATCCAAGAGCCGCAATAATGCGTCCATCCGAAGAATCTGAGAAGGTGCTCGATATGTCCAAGAATAAGCCAGCAGCAAAAAAAATACGCCTCTTGAAGGCAGGAAAACAGAACCGACGTGTCCCCGTTTGGGTCATGCTAAAGACCGACCGAAATACGGTGTCCCACGCTAAGCGACACCACTGGAGACGAAGTAAACTCCAACGATGAGGTGATTATTATGGCAAGACCTAACGAATCCGAACTGATCGTTCCTTTGAGGAACGCCTGGAACATTACTCGATACAAGCGTGCTCCACGAGCAATGCAAATCATCCGCGAACAAGTCATCCGTCATCTCAAGGTGACCGAGGAAGAAGAACTCTACATTGACCCCGAGGTCAACGAACACATCTGGAAGCGAGGTATTGAAAACCCCCCTCGTAAAATCCGCCTTCTCGTGACACGTCACGATGAACCAGGAATTCCAGTTGAAGTCAAATTAATGAAGGAGTGATCACAATGGGAAATATTCGACCAAGTTTCATCAAAATCCGAGCCATCCGTTTGTGCGAGGAGCACGGTGAAAAATTCACCAATGACTTCGACCACAACAAAGTGATTGTCTCACAACTTACCGATGTTGAGTCAAAGAAACTCCGCAACTGGATTGCAGGATACGTGACACGATACCGACAACGCCGTACCGATTGATGCGGTGATTTTCTTGCCGGTCCGAGTGAAATGGGACCGTATGCCAGTGAGCGTTCATAGTAATGACCGTGATGAGTTGGAGTCTTTGATTCTTCATCTCAAGCATCAACATAATGTCCGTAAGCGGTCGCTTGTCATGGACGATAGAGAAGACGGAGGTTACCTCTTCTTTTTGTACCAAATATGCGACCCACGATGGATTGCAAATTACTACAACAATCAAAAAGGGAGCGATTGATTTGGGGGAACGAATGGACATACCACTACCAGGCGGTACATTTTCAATTTCAGTAATACTGGTTGGTGTTAGCCATCCGGGCAATCTTGGAGCAATATGCAGGACCATGCTCAATTATGGATTCGACGACTTACGACTTGTTAATCCTAAATGCGACAAGGATGATGGGGACACGAGAGCCAGAGCCAAACATTCCAAACGAGTCCTTGAGCAAGCAACGGTCCATGATGACCTTAGGGACGCTACCCATGATTGTTCATTGGTATTGGGCACTTCAGGTAAACGAGAAATAGGGACCAAGACTCTTTTTCGTCATTTTATGTATCCATGGGAAATGGTGGAGCGTCTCCAAGAGACAAACATGAACATAGCCCTTGTTTTCGGAGAGGAAGGTAAAGGATTGTCCACAGAGGACTTGTCCGCTTGTGACGCATTTGTAACCCTGCCTACCTGGGAAGGATATCCAATCGCTAATCTAAGTCATGCAGTCAATGCACTTCTGTACGAAATCCAACGGCACCGCGTCATAACAACCCAAGGTCTTGATGATGGTTTGCCGGATATCGTCCCTCTTGAACGTCACATCTCACCCCCACTGCGAACTACACTTGTGGAATCAATTGAACAGTTTGCTAATGAACTCCCCGGCAAGGACGAGCGAAAAGATTCTGTGAATCAAACCTTGAAGCGAACATTGCTTCGTAGCATGCCCACGGAAGACGAAGCAACACGAATCATTGGTGGCTTGGTCGACGGAACAACGGCATTACAACATGCCAATGATAAACCAGAATGGATCAATAAAAGAAGGCGCAAAATTGAGTGATCAAATTCGCCAAGATGCAACGCTTTTGGGTGTTTCTCGACAGTGCATGGCAACCAAACGTAACTGATTACCGTATGTTGTTTTGATATGAGGTTCAAGTGTTTCAAAGGCCCATCTCGCCAGATTTTCTGCTGTTGGAATAAATGGAACAACAACTGTTCGATGGTCGTCTCCCATGAGTTTACATGCAGAGCGTGCGATGTCGTCCCCCTCATAAACAACAAATGCGTGATCGATGACATCGTGTATATGAACCGTAAGTAATTGACTTATGTCTGAAAAATCCATTAACATTCCCTCGTCAGAGACACCTTGCTGGGTGACTACATCACCTTCTATTTCAGCTTCAAAGCGATACCGGTGGCCATGCATATGTTTGCATTTTGATTTGTGGTTCGGAACGCGATGCCCCGTGTCAGTCTCAATGTATCTTCGAATGGTTGTTGTCATGGTTCATCCTCCTCGTTAAATTTCAGTGAGGCCGAATTGATGCAGTATCGTTCCCCTCCGTGCTGCCGTGGACCATCGGGAAATACATGGCCGAGATGGGCATCGCATTGTTCACATCGAACTTCAATACGAAGCATTCCGTGTGTTCGGTCTTCTATTCGTATAATTCCGGCATCATGATGTTCGGTATGGAACGAAGGCCAGCCACAACCGGAATCGAATTTCATTGAAGATGTGAACAACAATCGTTCACAGCAGATACAGAAATATTCTCCAACCCTCTTCTCATCGTAATATTGCCCCGTGAAAGCGCGCTCTGTACCAGACTCACGCGTCACGTGGAATTGGATCGCAGAGAGTCGTTCTTTGTATTCAGCCTCTTTGTGAGCCTTCTCAGTTGCAAGTGCATGCTCCAGAGCAACATCCCAACTGTCAACGTAATCGATGGGGTCTTTGCGCCCGAGTGAATGGAACGCCAATATTCGTTCCACATCTGAACCCGTACGGCCACTGCTTCTCCCATCCGCATCGGGTGAATAGGAAGTGATTGTCCGAGAAAATACCTCATCGAAATCAAGACCCAATGCCCCGATCGCATGTTCTGCATCCTTGAGAATTCCTTCTTTATTGGAATCAACATAGGGCAGATAGAAATGAACCGCCTCACTCCCCCAATTTCCAATTGCAAATGCGTGGCCAAGGGCATTGTAAAATTCTGGCCTGCAGTCGGGGTAAATAGCGTGATCACCGCTGTGAACGCCAAGAGCGACAGCTGATTTATTTCCATTTTTTTCACTGAGTGATAGAGCAGTGCCATAAAGCAGAGATGAAAAGATGGCATTTCTGTTTGGTACGACGGTGGCTTTCATAGAATCCTCTTCATAGTGACCCTCTGGAACATCCCCTCCGCTCTCAAGAAGGTCACTCTTAAACAAACCAAATGCGCTCTTGAGGTCAACAATCCTATGATGGACCTCATGGCCCTCTCCCTTGAGGTATACAACAAGTGACTTTGCCCTCTCCAATTCGATCCGATGTTTCTGGCCGTAGTCAAAGGAAAGACACGTTACGTTGAATTCTTGTTGAATGAGATGGAGTAACAGGGATGATGAATCCATGCCTCCGCTCAAGGCCATTACTGCATTTTGCCGGGTCATGCCATCACCTACAAGATTCCCATCCATTTGTGAGTTTGCAGAGAAAGCCTCCACTCTGGATTGTTCTTGACAACTTCTTCGGTTTGAGAAAAATGCTTCCCGTTCCACTCCACACTTTCTGCTTCATGATAACAAGGTTGCAAGAAATGGTGATTAAACCCTGTTTTCATCTCGTCATACATATCCAACGGTTGACCAACATATACGCATTTTAGTTCATCTCCGATTCGTTGGCGCAGAACCGATTGAGGATACAATTGGTCTTTTGGAGAAATGCAAATCCAATCCAACAGCCCCTCTGGGATTTCTACAGTCCCATTTGATTCCACTGAGAGGTGATATCCTCTGGCTTTCAACAGTCGGTGCAATGGCCACAGATCATTTAGCATTGGCTCTCCTCCAGTGAATATAATGTTCTTGGTGGGATACTTCAGCACTTCACCCATGATGTCCAATGCAGTCATTTCTGTAAATTCATCAAAGTTGGTATCGCACCATTCACATCTGAGATTACAGAGGCCAAATCGAATAAAAACATGAGGGATTCCCGCCCTAAATCCTTCCCCCTGTACCGAATGAAAGATTTCTACGATATTGTAAGAGGTTGCCAGGTCACTTGGGTTGTCAACCGATGACGACCCCGCAATCCCACAATGATTGTTTTCCATGGTCATCGCTCACAATGGTGGTTGCTGAATGAGTTTCATTAATTCATTCCTCGCTTCACTACGCTCGAAAAAGACACCGTTCATGGCGGATGTTGTCATGATTGCTTGTTGTTTAGCAACACCTCTGCATTGCATGCACCCATGGGCGGCCTCAAGAATGACAGCTGAGCCCAGGGGTTTCAATTCCCTTTCTAAATCATCTGCGATTCCTTTCGTGATACGTTCTTGATTTTGGAGACGACGCGCATGGAGTTCTAAGATCCGAGCGAGTTTGCTGATTCCAACAATTCGTTCCACTGGAATGTATGCGATGTGAGCCCTTCCGTTAAAGGGCTGCAAGTGATGTTCGCATGTCGAGGTGAACTCAATGTTTCGCAACAGAACGATGCCTTCGTATCCTTCAGCGTTAAACGTCGCATCAAGCAGTTCTCCAGCATCCATCGTGTAACCTGCAAAAATCTCATCCCAAGATTCAACAACGCGCTTGGGTGTGTTCTTCAAACCTTCACGGTCACAGTTGCCTTCTCCTTCGATATACGAGAGTAATGTTTTAACAGCCTTCATGGCTTCATCTTTTGTTGTCATGTATTCACCTCATCTCCCCTGACGCCTGTCGATTTCATCCAACTGATCGAGTAATTTACGGCATGCTGAACGAACTGCGTCAGCGAGGCTAACGAATTTCTTATCTTCGCCAATGTGTTGCTTCAAATCCTCAACCAATTCTTTCGGCATATCCAGCGATATCTTAGGCACAATTTATGCCATTGGTTTGACGGTTATAAGTATTCTTGAGGTATTACCATGGTATTACTTGGATGTTACTTGCCTTCTAAACAAAAGATTCATGGGCGAACGTTCAAAGAAGGCCGTCGTTGACAGGTATGCATGGAAGCCATGAGTACATCCAACCCTGTCAAACTTCTTCATGAGATGCGCAGCAAAGTTGGCCAAGCCATCACTACTGGATTAGAAGACTCGGAACTTTCATTCTTCCTGGAGCGAGACGATAAACTGGCTCAAGCGATTGAAGATGCACATGCAGCCCTTCATGGCATCGAAAAAGAATTTGGCTCCTCTTATATCGCAAGGGCTGAACTTGACTTGATCACCGACCTTCAAAGTGGTTTTGTTAACTTTTACAACCCTGCTACCGTTAATCCATATGTTGCACTGGCTGCACGTGGACCTTGGATCGTAACTTCCCATGGAGCAGTTGTGCACGATAACGGCGGTTACGGAATGCTTGGGAGCGGGCATGGGCCAAGTGAAATTATTGATGCTATGTCGGACAATTGGGTCATGGCGAACGTGATGACTCCTTCGTTTTCCCAAAAGCGTCTAGAGCAGAGACTTCGAACCGAACTTGGCCATACCCGTGGACACTGCCCGTTTGACAAATTCATTTGCATGAACAGTGGCTCCGAATCCGTTACCGTTAGTCTTCGAATTGCGGATGTCAACGCCATGCTCATGACGGCTAAGGGTGGGCAGCACGAAGGGGCAACCATCAAAATGCTGGCCATAGAACAAGGATTCCATGGACGAACTGACCGACCAGCCCAAATTTCACATTCATGCAAAGGAAAGTACGACCAGTACCTCGCAAGTTTTCAAGACAGGGACAATCTCATCCTAACACCCGCCAATGACATCCCATCATTGCAAGCCGTTTTTGCTAAGGCTGAGGCAGAAAATGTGTTCATTGAACTGATGGCCATAGAACCAGTTCAAGGCGAAGGAAATCCGGGGCAATGTGTTGATCGTGATTTCTATGATGAAGCAAGAAGGCTCACTCTAGAACACGGCTCAATG
>DAVD01000034.1 GCA_002505405.1 Candidatus Poseidonia alphae
TGGTGCACCACTGGCGTCCTCTCCGTCAAAGACGTACAAGGTCAGGTTTCCGTCGGTGTTGCCTTCAGCAAGGGAGCTAGCCCATACGTACAGCACACCAGCCAACACAACAGTGATTGCAACCATCAAGATGGTAGCGATAACTGGGCTGACAGCCTCTTCATTTCGGTTTTCGTTTTTCATATTTTTGTCCTCCTTCCCCTTTCGGGGGGTAGGGCTACCACAGCCGTCGTCATATTAAACAATATTGTCTAATTAATTCGCGTAGAAGCCCAAAAACAGCAAAAAAAGGGGTTTCTTCAAATGTTACTTTTTGTTGTTTTCCGCGCCAAGCGAGTGGAGCATACGATTTGTAAGACTTCGATTTTCACGAAAATAACCAAACCAGCCTGACGGCTAATGAGGGAATAAAGGTGAACAGGGTGAGAGAAACGCAGAGGGGATGGGATGCACTCAAACGAGAACTTCAACAGCCCTGTTCATGTAAGTCCATGATTTCACGGTTTATATTGGTTTTTGAAGGGGAATCCGTGATTTAAACGTCATTCTACGGTCAAAATCTCAGGTCCACCCGACGTAACATGCACGGTATGTTCGAATTGGGCAATGTTGCCGCCGTCTTTACATCGGAGTACATGGTACGTTTCCAAGAAGCGTATGCTGATCAATTTCTTCACAAGCGCATTCCATTTGCTTTGTAAGTTGGCTTCATCGGCATCGGGGAAGGGTTTCTTGAGCATAGGGAACGCCCAGCGTTCTGCAAATGGGAGCGTTGAGTAACGCTCCTCGAGATTCCTGGCCATCTGTGCCCCAAGCGGCTTGAGTTGGTTTTTGGCTCGTGCCTTCTTGGATGTTGTCATTCCTGTTACGCGGTAAATGTTGGATGAGTGTGGAGAGCCGATGTTTTCAATCATCCCTGAGGAGCCCGTGGTGTTGAACGGCTCTACGGCGTAGATTGCGCCTTCTTCAACAACGCCCCTGAACCCTTGATTGTCCTTACCGCAAGCGTAGGAAGGAACCGAAACTCCTGCGTGAAGTTCCCATGGCTTGAGTTGATGGCCGCACAAATTGCGAATCGGTTGGAATCCTGCATCAAGAGAAGGTTGGGCGGCTGCTTGGCCTACTTTGTACCACGGGGTGCCGGGATGAAGCATCTCAACTGCTGCGTCCCGGGCCTCTTTTGCAGCCTTGATTTGTTCGGTATGGTTGTTCGAGTTCCCGATTTCCATGCACAGGGCGTTATCACCGATGTGTCCTTTGATGTGAACTCCGAAGTCGATTTTGACCAAATCGCCTTTTGACAATACATTGTCGTTATCCCATCCGTCAACACCATCAATCAAGTGGTTCGTGGTAAAGTGTGCAGCCATGTCATTGACGGCAATGGTGGCAGGGAAGGCCGGTTTTCCACCGTGGCGATGAATGAATCGTTCCGCAGATTCAATGATCTCATGAAAGGTTTTACCAGGTTGTAATTCGAGTTTCATGGCTTCCAAGGTTCGGCGAGCGACATGCCCTGCATCCCGCCAATACTTCAGTTGCGATTCTTCCACCATTCAGCCACTTCATGTGTAGGTACAACGCCCTCTCTCATAACAGTTACCACCGGGCCAGCATCTCCACCATCTGTTACTTTGATGATTGTACTGCCCAGACCGCCCGCACAATCCCCCTCAAGAATGGCATATGGCGGGAGCCTAAGTTCGGCTCCTGCATCTTGTGATGTCAATTGTGGCTCGTCGCCAGATTCATTCGCACTGGTTGCCGTAATCGGGCCCACCGCCGAGACCAATTCACGAGCGACTGGATGGGCGAGGCACCGAACAGCCACAAATGAACCACCGAGGCGTTCGTCAAGCGGTGTTCGGGCTGGGAGGATAAAAGTCAGTCCACCTTTTGGGAAAAAGGCCTCCAATTCAATCACTTTTGTATCGACGTGAACGAGGGTTGTGGCTTGTTCCAATGAAAGTACACCAAGGCTGACGGGTTTATCGGATGCTCTGTTCTTGAGAGCAAATAATGCATCCAACCCTTCCACAGTAGGTAGGCAAGCCAAGCCAGGCAGGGTGCTCGTTGGATAGGCAACGACCCCGTTGTTGCGAAGGTGATGAAGCGTTTGATCATCGATCATGGCTGCCCCTCAGGATAGAGCCCACTTCGTCACATGAAGTTGAGCGACGTTGTTCGCTAACTCTCTGTCTTGGGTCTTAACCAACAGTTTTCCACTCGGATAAAGCGTTAGGTCACAAGGTCCTGTGAAGGTCCAACACAACACCGAACGGATTTCAACAATGTATCCCGCGGCCTCTATTGCAGAACCAACGCTGTCCAAGTTCACTGAACCAATCCCGTCTGGTACGATCTGCCATGAGGCTTGATTGCCGCAGAGTTCCATCGCAAATCCGTCTGACATGCAATCACCTCAGAGCTTCTCGGGACGCGAGGGTGGGCCGGAAGGAGGGCCGGAAGGTGGGCCGGAAGGAGGGCCGGAAGGTGGACCG
>DAVD01000001.1 GCA_002505405.1 Candidatus Poseidonia alphae
TCTTCTTCGGACCGGGTGGACCGCTGAGGGTCGGGGATGCTTGTGTTTCTGGTTCTTCTTCCTCTTCTTCGAATACTGCGCCGCAATGTGGACATGTTGGATCGCTGTCCTTCACGAGGCCATCGCAAATCTCGCAGGCGAACATATCTTCTTCAGGTTCAGCCCCAATCCTCTCTGTTTTGCCGTCTTTAGAACGGAACATGGACACTGCACACGTCAAATCATACCCTTTGAGTGCAAGTTCGGTTTGAATTGCATGTTCAAAGGCTTGAGTCAAATCCTCAGGGGTATCAAGGACTCTTCCGTCGTCAACATAGGTCACATTTACTTCAAAGAGACCATCATTCAATTTGGTTTGAGGTGCTTCAACTGCAACGCCTCGCTTTCGAGCAACCCGTCGAATGGCCACTTCAGATATGCGACGTAAAAGGGCGTCGTTTGGAGCATCGGCTGATGTTTGACCGATTCCCGCGGCCATGATTTCTGCTGCAGGGTTATTGGCCTCATTCCCACCACGAAGATGAGATGGAAGCTCTCCACCCCCAAGGTTAGCAAGAACACTGGAGGCGGGAGATTGATTCATCGAAAGCCATTGACTTCTGCGTTCATCCTTGACGGCTCGCTCTGCTTCTGCAAGGCGGTTAACCATAGCGTCGGTAGGCGATGCTGCAGGGTTTTGAGCAATTGTTGTCCCTCCGGGATTCATTGGAGACACGTTTCCGTTATTGACTGGAGCTGCCCCACTGGCAATTGATGGCCCACGGGGTAGTGTAGGCATGTCGGAGACGGGCGCCACATTCGAACGTTGTGGTGGTTGCTGTTGTTGAGGAGGGAACTGCGTTGGAGGGAAATTACCTTGCATCGGTTGGTTGGGATATACACCTGGGGGAAGGTTCTGGTTTTGTTGGATTCCTTGAGCCATTCCTTGCAACATGTCTTGGGGTATATGCCCCATTTGATTCAAGTTGTTTTCTTGTTGCATTCGTTGTTCCTGCCCTGAAACTGGGTCAAAGGAACGCTGCGGTGGAAACGGGGGTAAGTTTTGAGAGGGCGGTGGATTGAATCCACCAGCCATGGAATTGTCTTGACGAGAGCCGCATTCAGGGCAAAACATACTGTCATCGGGGATGACCACTGCACATGAGCCGCAATTCACACGTTCCCCTCCTAGGCCTACGCTTGGGCGACCCTTCCTAAAGGATTCCGACAAATCCCCCTTCTTTGCGTCGTTCCTTCGGCATCTCCGGACGATGCACATTCACTTTCAAACACATACGTTCATTCGCAAGAGCGGGGTGCATTGGAAAGAGGGGAGCACATGTCAGTCTTGATCAATCCAAAAATCAACAATTTGCTCGAGACAACCTCCCGTTCTTTTTATCCAACATTGAAATACCTGCCCAAGAAGATTCGTGGACAAATTGGTTTGTTGTACCTTCTCGCACGGGTTGCAGATACCATTGCCGACTCCAAACACGGCGAAACTGAGGTGCTATTGGACCTCCTCGGAAAGTACAATGACGTAGCCCAAGGTCGTTCCATGACACTTCCCGACTTCACAGAACTTGCAAGCATACAGGCCAACGAGCATGAGGCAAAACTCCTCCTGAGTGTTGACGATGTTGTTGAAGGACTCAAGGACCATGGCGAAGCAGACCAACAACGAATCCTGTCCTGCTTGGACATCATCATTGGGGGGCAAGTATTGGACCTACAGCGGTTCGGAATTGCGAACGAAGGCGGCACGATATCTTCGCTAACGAATGACGCCGAGTTGGACGATTACGCATTCCGAGTTGCCGGATGTGTCGGCGTATTTTGGACTGAAATGTCACTAGCCCACCTCATGAAACTGCCTCCAAAAGAGGAGAAGGTTTTTCGTGAAAAAGGAGTGCGTTTCGGAAAGGCATTGCAGATGATTAATATCCTGAGAGACATACCAGAAGACCTTCGTTTTGGGAGGTGCTACATCCCGTCTGAAACACTGTCAAGGCACGATCTCAAACCAGAGGACCTGATGGATGAAAAAAACTTGGAATCATTCCGCCCCGTCTATGACGCCTATCTGGATTTGACCAACGAGCATCTTGAGGCAGCAATTGATTACATACGAATGATTCCTGAAACACAATTTCGCCTCAAGGCATCAACAATGCTACCGGTATTGATTGGCCAGCGAACGGTTACACTCCTCAGAACGGGCAACATCCTCAATTCAGACGAACGGATTAAAGTGACTCGAGATGAAATGAAAACCTACGCCAAGAAGTTGCTCCGAGCACTTTTCATACCCGGGGGCGTTCGCCGGCTCCTCGAGAAAAACAAAGATAACTAATACTCTATAGAAAATAACTCGCTAAGTGACTAATTGCTCACATTTGATTTTTTGAGCCTTATTATTTGCACCTCAAAGAGGAGGTCTCATAAACAAGCGGCGCGAGGGGGCAACGGTTAGGATGCTAGAACGACGGAAACCGCTCGACCTCCTCTTCCCCCTCAAGGGAAACGCTTCATCCCGAAGCGGTGAGGAAGAAGTCCAGCATCCGGGAACCCTTGACCGATTGCGCGCCGGTGTCACACTGGCCCGTGATGCTGTGAAAGCAGTAAGCCTAACAGCAATGGAAGCCCTGCGGGAAGGAGCATCATACATCGGAATTGTCGGAGAAAAGAACGAACTCGTTGACCCGTTTGAACACCTTGACGCTCCGATTTGGTCAGAACGACCCCCTGCAGAACTCCTCAAACTCGCATACGGCTACTGCGAAGAGTTGACCATGAGGGAGGCTGGAAACTTCTACCATTCGTTCAAGTACCTCCCAGACGAACAACGAATGTCAATGTGTGCCATCTATGCATTCTGCCGCCGTGCAGATGACATTGCAGATGGCGACTGGGCAGACCGGTTCCCTGGAAGCCAAGGCGAAATGGATCCCGAAGCAGTATCCTACCGTAGCGAACTTGAGGCGTTGCAAAATCAGGGAACCATTCTCGATCAAGACGCATACCTCAACAAAATCACACAATTGTTTTTCTTCCGAAAGAAACTCTCCACCTGCTACAATGAGGTCTATTCCACCGACCCAGTATTCCTTGCGCTAAAGGACACCGTTGGCCGATACAGCATTCAACGAGATGTGTTCGATGATTTAATTTCGGGAATGGAGGACGACCTTTACAACAACCGATACAGGAGTTTTGATGAACTCTACATCTATTGTTACAGAGTTGCTTCCGTTGTCGGACTCATGTGCATAGAAATCTACGGATATGAAGACCCACGGGCAAGGAAATTTGCAGAATCGTGGGGTATTTTCATGCAACTCACCAACGTTCTGCGTGATGTTGGCGAAGACATTCAACGAGACCGAGTCTACCTGCCTTTGAATGAGTTGGAACGCAATGGCATGACAGAGGCCGAACTTGATGGTAAGATCGTCCTCAACAAACATTGGGAGCCTTACGTCCGCAGCTATGCAGCACGAGCCAGAACTTACTTGGAAGAGGCAAGACAACTGCTGCCTCTTCTCCCACGAAGGTCGCGATATTCACCCGCCGCTATGATTGCGTTTTACGACAAGATTCTCCGACAAATTGAGAAGCAACAAGGAGACGTATTCACCAAGCGAGTAAAACTCAACAAGGTGCAGAAAATATCACTTGCCGCTGCTGTATATCTTCGCCACCGATTCCTCCCTTCCTTCTTGGACCCGGTGTGGGGCGCTCTAGCCCGTGTCGGGATCTTGCCTTCAGTTTGAACTACTGAAGAGCACCGACGAACCACACGTTCAAAACACGGGCCATCTTGCTAGGAGCATGGCCACGTTTGAATCACTGCAGTGGCTAAGCCGATTTCTAAAAGAGACTCCAGGCGACTCTGAAGTTGGGGGGAAGTCTCGTCAAGTCCCCAATGCATGTTGGTCACGAGTCCATCCATCCCCTCCTCCATCGCCTCAACTCCAGATGTGGTCGGAGGAGATGGGGTTCAAATTGGGACTTGCGCGACCGGATGGGCGTGTTTTGGGAGGCGAAATAACGACGCCAGGAATGGACCCCTACGCTCAACGTTACGGAGGACATCAATTCGGCTCTTGGGCGAACCAACTTGGCGATGGTAGGGCCATTACATTGGGAGAAATCCAGTTGGCCGATGAGGTCGTAGAATTGCAACTCAAAGGAGCAGGCCACACACCTTACTCGCGTTTTGCTGATGGTAAAGCTGTCCTTCGCTCGTCACTTCGCGAGTTCCTTTGCAGCGAAGCAATGCATCACCTTGGCGTACCAACCACCCGAGCACTCTCTTTGGTTACCACAGGAGAACAAGTGGTTCGTGACGTCCTTTACAACGGCAACCCAGCCCCTGAGGCCGGAGCGGTCGTATGCCGAGTAGCCCCCAGCTTTCTTCGGTTTGGAAGTTACCAAATCCATACGGCGAACGGTGACCTTGAGACACTGACAGAACTCGTTCGTCATACCCTGAAGAACCACTTTCCAAATCATTCTGGAGACGATGATGCGGGTCTGATTGCCTGGCTAACACATGTTGCTGAGCAAACAGCGGAAATGATTTCGCATTGGATGCGGGTTGGATTTGTCCACGGGGTCATGAACACGGACAACATGTCCATTCACGGATTGACCATCGATTACGGCCCCTATGGCTGGTTGGAAGATTACAACCCTGGGTGGACACCCAATACAACCGACGCAGGAAGAAGCAGATATTGCTACGGCCAACAGCCCCAAATTGGAGCATGGAATGTTGCTCGACTTCTCGAAGCGATGGTGCCAATGATGGATGAACCAGAACGCCTCCACGAAGTGTTGGAAACGTATACCTCTAAATTTGAACAACTCCACAACACCATGTGGGCTAACAAACTCGGCCTTGACCTATGGAACGATGAGGATGAAGCATTAATTCGTGACTTGAATGCTTTACTGCAAAGAGTTGAAACGGACATGACGATCTTCTTCCGCCTCCTCTGTTTCATTGAACGGCCATCAGTTGAACTTCTGGAGGAGGCATTCTACGAACCTTCAACAATTCCACGAGATGATTGGGATGAATGGCTTCTGCGCTGGTGGGAGCGGGCAAACAACACCCCAGATCGAACCACAATGCTTCAGAACAATCCAAAATACGTATTGAGAAATTGGATGGCACAACTTGCGATTGATGCTGCAGACAATGGAAACTTCTCCATTGCAGAGGAACTCTTTTTAGTACTCAAAAAACCATACTCCGAGCAACCTCAGTACGAATCCAAGTGGTTCCAAAAGCGCCCAGAGTGGGCTCGACATCGCGTTGGTTGTTCGATGCTCTCGTGCTCAAGTTGAAACACGTCCGCTTAGGAGGTGGAAGCCGAAATCAAACGGTACGGGTGAAGGCTTGGATCCCTGTGATGTAACGGCCAAGTATGAGATTGTGGATGTCATGGGTCCCTTCGTAGGTTTTAACCGACTCAAGGTTGGCCATGTGTCGCATGATTGGATATTCGTCAAGGATTCCGTTTGCCCCATGAATATCACGGGACACGCGCGCTATTTCCAATGCGATGTCAACGTTGTTCATTTTCGCCAATGAGATTTGTTC
>DAVD01000004.1 GCA_002505405.1 Candidatus Poseidonia alphae
GGCCCAAGTGCCTTTCGTAAGGAGCGAATGACCGGTGGGCCGAAGGTGAGGTTGGGGACGAAGTTCCCGTCCATGACGTCGAGATGGAGCCAATTAAGACCTGCATCCAGGGCTTCGCGACAATCTCCAGCAAGGGCCGATAAGTTGGCCGTGAGTACACTCGGTGCAATGATCATGGTATCCCTTGGTGCAATCCAAGAGGTCGTGTCTCATGAGGCTTGCTCCCTTCCCGTCCATCTGAAACAGTCCAAAGACTCATAATGGGTCTTCTCAAGGGCGTTTTGGTGAGTGAATGGGTGAAGTAAGGAACGTTACCGATAGTGAATATGAAGCAGCAGTGAACGATAACGAGTGGGTCATTGTTGACTTTTGGGCCCCCTGGTGCAGTCCGTGCAAGGCCATCGCCCCAGTTCTTGAAGCAGTTTCTCAAGAGCGAGACATCCTCATCGCAAAAGTTGACACAGATTCCAACTCCGGCACAGCCGGCCGACTCGGAGTTCGAAGTATCCCAGCGCTCTTTATGTACCGAAATGGAACCATTGTCGGACAAAAAACCGGCGCTATGCCCAAGTCTGCTCTGCTTAAGTGGATCGATGAACTCATGACGGCAGACAACTTCTGATCAACGAAGCTTAGCCTTTCGAGCAGTTTTGTTTTCTCCGACATCGCGTAGCAATCGTTCTTTGAGGGCTTCGTGCAGCCACATGCCCTGTTCCAATTCAAGAAGCAATCCATGCTGCAGCAAATTCTCTGGGGGGGCGCCGTTCCAACCGGTGCTGTCTGCAAGCAATTCCCATTTGACAGGAGCGTCCGCTACGGCAAGAGTGGACAGCAATTCCAATTCAGACTCAGGTAGCCGTGCAAGAATTTCCTCGTCGAGGAACCTCAACCAATCTTGATGGGTTGGTTGGCCATAAATCTCCAACAATTCAAGGGCCAGAGGATGACCTCCAGTAGCAGCATGAACGTCTGGAATTGGAGTATTATGTTCACCGTCCAACGCTGAAATCCATGCTTCAGTGGCCTCAAGAGAAAGGCCCGCAAGCGCCAATTCACGGACGTTGTCACGAATATGAACGTCGCGCCGGTCGTATACATCCAGTGTCGTTCGTGAAATGAACACCATTCGGAGCGGGGCTTTTTGCGCGATTTGAAGCAACGCCCCCAGCAGATGGTTCGCCTCCTTAGAGACATGGTGAATATCGTCCAAAACGATGAGCCAGTACGGCGGTGGCCCGCCCGCCCTGTCCTTGAACCGCTCCCGAATCGTACTTGCGTCTGTCAGGTAGGCAAGCAGGCGACGCCGCCAAGCATCAACGTCCATTTCCGCCCCCGGCGTGAGGGGTAAAGTTTCGATGAGGCGGTAAGGGTCATGCGATTCATCAATCCCAAAGCGATGGAGCAAGCTTGTTGCAAGTCCTAAGGCTTGGTCCCACGGTTGACAAGGGTACCAGCACACTGAAAGGTTCTGATGTTGCTCCATGTGTTGTTCAAGCCAATGAGCCACGAGCGTCGATTTACCAATCCCTGCGATTCCGTGGACCACCATACAAGGCCTACGGTCATCAAACCAAGTGTGCAATGATTTCAACTCAATGTCACGCCCGTAAACAGGACGCGTCACGGGCGGAGCCGTAGCATAGGTTGCGTGAACGCCAACCAGCGGCATCAACCGCCCGGGTGCAGGAAACACATCGCCCTCCGTTCGGCGGATGTTTCCAAACCGTATATCGCCGTAGGTCAGCACGCCTTCGTGTTGAGCGTGGAGAAGGATTTGAAGGAGCGTCAATTCGGTTTGAAGGTGCGAGCCTGCTTCTTCTGCTTTGAGTTCCAAGAGTTCCCCGTCAATATTACGAACGAGTATCTTTGTCTGATTCAAGACCTCATGCCGCTCTTCTCCCAATACCTTTCCGTCTTCGGTTAACTGCCATGTCTTCTGCCTTCGTTCTTCGCCTTGAATGGAGCGGGTGTGTTCCTCAACCATTCCATCTTTGAGTAAATTACGCATGGTTCTGCTCACGTTTGGAGGATGTTGTGCACACGCTTCGGCAATCCCGGGGCGCGTCATGGCATGGGGTACTACGTACCGGTCGGCCCAATGATGCTGATTCAACAAGTGCAAAAGCACGCGGTCTTGAGCAGCGACATTGACCTTGGGTATGTCTCCGCCCATAAATGAGGGTAGGCGCCCCCTTGTTCAAGACTTTCTGCATTATCCCGGTGGTTTTTGTTTGAACATAAAGACAACAAACCCTTTATGTTGAAATTACACCCGCAATCATGGCCTCCGTTTGGACCGATCCATCTCATAAGAATAAAAGGGCTCTTTTTCTCACCCTTTTCTTCGTGATGTCCCTGTTCGCACCGATTGCATTTGCTGCAGATTCTGACGGAGACGGTTATGACAACACCGCTGACGACTGCCCGTTTTCATACGGAACTTCCTCCACCGACAGGGATGGATGTCCAGACTATGATGGAGACGGTTCCTCGGATATTAACGACGGCTGGACCACCGATAACCCGAACTACCAAAATGAGTTCACAACCTCTTCGAGCGATGATTACAATGACGTAGACCACGATCCAACAGGGGAGTTCCTCGTTACTGGCGACGAAAACGGCAACCTTCGCAAGTGGAACTCAAGCACTTGGACCAACGTCCGTTCGGTTGCTGCCCACTCCTCAGGAGGCGAAATTACCTCAGTGGCTTATTCGCCAGATGGGCTCTACATCGCTGTTGGATTGGATGACGATACCATCAACATCTATCACGATTCAAACTTCACTTCAGTCCACGGTGGAATCAGCGTGGATGTCGGCGGTGGCGATTACGTCAACGACGTTGAATTCTCACCGGACAGCAGTCTCGTTGCGGTTTCGATTGGCCGCTCAGGCAACGGTGGCACCAACGGCGAAGTCAAACTCATCAAAGTCTTGGATGGAGCTCAAGTTGGAAACGGAATAAATCCAAACGGTGAAGACAGGTTCTATGCGTCTTCCTTTTCACCGGATGGAGAGTTGCTTGCAGTGGCCGGAAACGGCGACTATTACATCGTCAACATCACCTCGAGAACTACAGTCCACTCCATTACCGACCCCCCGGGTTCTATCAACGATATTGACTGGTCGCCTGACGGCAATTTTATCTCGATGTGCGGTGGCTGGGAAGGCTCAGGTGCGAGCTTTGACATGTACGAATACACGGGAGCATCCTGGTCTCGTATCTGGCAGAAAAGTACCACGACCTCTTGCCTTGCCGCAGACTTTTCACCCGACGGCAGACAAGTTGCTAACGGCCACTCTTTCTACCAAGGTGATGGAGCATCGATCAAGGTATTCTCAAGCGACGTCGGATTGTTAATTGACACGTTCAACGCGCCGCGCCCAGGTGGATGTACCGGTTCTGGTGGAGGGAACAATTGTGGTTCAGTCTCCGGTTTGAGTTGGTCAAGCGATGGGACTGACATTGTGACCACCCATTCCCGAAACGATGAGGGTGTCTACTATTGGTTCGCAGACATTGACGCTGATAATGATGGATACAACACCACCGATCAAGGTGACGGTGTTGTCGATGCTTTCCCAGACGATGGAACGCAGTGGAACGATACCGACAACGATGGATACGGCGATAACCCCGCTCCGGCCAACGAGCCTGATGCTTGTCCAATCATACCTGGAACATCAAGCCAGGATCGCTTTGGCTGCCCTGACGGAGACGGTGATGGCTGGTCCGATGTCGGCGATTGGGCACCTACGGACGTCAAGCAGTGGGCCGATAGTGACAGTGACGGATACGGAGACAATTACTACTTTGAACTCAATGAATACCAACTCCATCTCAATCAATCCGGAGACGCATTCCCGAATGAAGCCACGCAATGGAACGATACAGACGGCGATGGATACGGAGACAATTACGATAACATTTCATGGGAAACGCAACGCCCAAGTTTCTGGCCAGGACTCTTGCTTCAAAGTGCCAACCAACCGGACGCATTCCCACTTGAACGGTCCCAACACCTTGACAGCGATGGCGATTGGGTCGGAGACAATCCAAACAGCGACCGGCCAGACGGCTGCCCCTACACTTGGGGCGACTCAATTTACGACCGCCTTGGCTGTTTAGACACCGATGGAGACGGATATTCTGATCCTACTCCCGGATGGCCTGCTAAATCCGATTGCTATGGTGCAGACGCATTCCCCAACGATATCACGCAGTGGTGTGACGAAGACAACGATGGATTCGGTAGCAATGCAACCGGAAACGATTCCGACGATTGCCCTTCAGACCCCGGCACCTCAACCGTCGACCGAATAGGTTGCCCTGACCGAGATGGCGATGGCTATTCCAATGCGGGAGACCCGTTCCCTGATGACGCAACGCAATGGGCTGACCGTGATGGTGATAACCGCGGGGACAACCCGAACGGAACCAATGCAGACATTTTCCCTGACGACACCAGTCAGTGGAAGGACAGCGATGGAGATGGTTATGGTGATAATCCCGGAGGAAACAACGGCGATGCTTTCTGGAATGACGCAACCCAATGGTCGGACGAGGATGGCGACGGCTACGGTGACAATACCGACGGAACCAACGGTGACGTTTGCCCCTTAGAGTACGGTGAATCCAATCTTGAAATCACTCGAGGATGCCCCGATACCGACCTTGATGGGTATACCGACCCAATAGACGCTTTCCCAGACGACCCGTTCCAGTGGGCCGATACCGACGGTGATGGCTACGGCGATAACGTCAACGTACCCAGTGGTGATGACTGTGTAGATGTTGCAGGAAGTTCGTATGAGAAGGCGCGCCAAGGATGCCCAGATGCAGACGGTGACGGTTATGCAGATGTTGATGACGCATTCCCAAACGATCCAGCCCAATACCTTGACACTGACGGCGATGGCTACGGCGATAATTACTTCTTCGTTAACGAGACGGTTGCGGACCTCGATAACCCCGGTATGTTCCTCATCCTTCGAAATCAAAGTGGAGATGCATTCCCCGACATTGCGAGTCAATGGTCAGATGTTGACGGAGACGGGTGGGGCGACAACCTCAGCAGTTTCAACCGCGTTGACAACTTCCCGCTTCAAGTCTCGCAGTGGAATGACTT
>DAVD01000022.1:0-3723 GCA_002505405.1 Candidatus Poseidonia alphae
CGTCGCCTACCTCAACATCACGGTCAACGATCAAATGCCAACGCTTTCGTATTCTCCTGCCAACCTCACGCTCTACAAGAACACCGCCAGCAGTGATTTGCCGTTGAACGCCACGCTGACCGGTCCTGGAGAGATCACTTCGTGGACCATCGCACCCGGTTTGCCGAACGGTTTGACCTTTGAGACAAGCAACGGAACGATATGGGGCATTCCAACACAGCGTATGACCACCACACAGTTCACGGTCTGGGCCAACAACAGCGGTGGGTCCGCCGTCGCTTACCTCAACATCACCGTGCTCCACGAAGCACCGATGTTCAGCTATTCATCCTACAACTTGACGTTGGTCAACAACACGGCCATGACTGGAATGGCTGCGACGATTACGGGTGGAGACGTCACATCGTGGGAAGTTGAACCGGCTTGGCCAACAGGTCTCTATTTAGGGTCCTTATATGGATCAATCTGGGGAACGCCAACCGTGGTTCAAAACATGACCATGTACCAAATTTGGGCCAACAACTCCGGTGGTTCTCATTCGGTCTTCATCAACATCACGATTTATGACCCAGTCGTTGATTTGCAATACAACCCTGAGAACCTGACGCTGACCCGTGATGTTACCATGAGCAACCTCGATCCGATTTACAGCGGTATTGTCGACGACTGGACCATCGTACCCGGCTTGCCGTCTGGACTGGTCTTCACTGACGGTGTGATTTCAGGAACGCCTGACATCAACATGACTCGAACGATGTACACCGTGTGGGCCAACAACTCTGGCGGTTCCTCTTCGCATACCATCAACATCACCATCCTTGAACCGATGGTCACGTTGGATTACAATCCAGAGAACATGACCTTGGTTCGTGGTACTCAGATGGCCGAAATGGTGCCAGCCGTATCTGGCGGTACGGTTGAGTTCTGGGCCATCCACCCTGCTCTGCCGAGCGGACTGCTCTTTGACAACGGTACTGTTTCGGGCACACCAACGGTCAACATGACGGTGACGATGTTCACGGTTTATGCCAACAACACGGGTGGAAACGCTTCACACACGATCAATTTGACCATTCTTGAACCGGCTGGAGACTTGTCCTACACCAATGTCACATTGACGCGTAATATGTCTATGTCACCGTTATCGCCAACATACTCCGGTGGAGCAGTTGAAGTCTGGTCCATCCATCCAACGCTCCCGAACGGCCTTAACTTCAGCAACGGTGTGATTTCAGGAACGCCACTCGTGAACATGACAAATTCCATGTTTACGGTGTATGCGAACAACAGCGGAGGCGTCGCTTCTGCCACGGTCAACATTACGATTCTTGAGCCAGCGGTCTCACTTTCTTACAATCCTGATAACTTGACGCTTGTCCGTGGGACAACCATGACGCCGCTGGAACCAACCGTAACCGGCGGCAATGTCAGTGAGTGGGGCATAATGCCCGACTTACCTTCTGGTCTTGCATTCGCCAATGGAGTATTCTTCGGAACGCCGGACGAGAACATGACGCAGATGCAGTTCACGGTCTATGCCAACACTTCTGGTGGAGTGGCCATAGCGTGGGTCAACATCACCATACTTGAGACAGCAGTTAACCTCTCATACAATCCATACAACGTCACCTTGGTTCGTAATGCTTCAATGACACCACTATCGCCGACTGTGAGCGGTGGTAATGCTGAATCATGGGCCATTGAACCGGCACTCCCTGCCGGTTTGCTGTTTGATAACGGTACGATTTCCGGAACGCCTGAAGTCAACATGACGACCACGATGTTCACCGTATGGGCGAACACGAGCGGAGGGCCTGCCTCAGCGACGATCAACATCACCATCGTGGAGCCCCCGGTGAGTTTTGTTTACGACCCGGCCGAAATAACGCTCACACGCAATGAGACAATGAATGCCACTTCCCCGACCTTGCTCAACGATGCAAAGGCCGACCAGTGGAGTATTTCTCCAGCTCTACCAGCCGGAATGAATTTCTCTAACGGAGTGATTTCTGGAACACCTGAAGTCAACATGACAGCAACACAGTTCACGATTTATGCGAACAACAGCGGCGGATCATCGGCAGTCTTCCTTACCATCACCATCCTGGAACCGGTTGCGACTGTGGTTTATGTTCCAGAGAACATCACGCTGATTCGAGGCGAAGACAATGCGAGCATCGTTCCAATTCTAGGTGGCGGCATGGTTGAATCATGGTCCATCGCCCCAGCGCTCCCTGAAGGTATGGTCTTCGAAAACGGCTCAATCACTGGAATCCCACTCGTGAACAGTACGAACACAACCTACATCGTCACAGCGACCAACACGGGAGGGAGCGCCATTGCCTACCTCAACCTCACCGTTGTTGAACCGATTGCCGTAATCTCCTTCAACGAAAGTTTCGTCATCACACGAGGTGAAGACGTGCTGAATGCTACCGTCAACAATACGGGTGGAATGGTCGCAGTTTGGGCCATTGAACCAAACCTTCCTCTTGGCGTCACCATGATGCATGGAGTTCTCTTTGGTGTTTCAGAAGTGAACATGACGGTCACGACCTATACGCTTTGGGCCAACAACAGCGGGGGCTCTGCAAGTCTTTCCTTTACCCTGGAAGTTCTTGAGCCAAAGGCTGAAGTGGAGTACGCAGAAGACGGCCTCACTCTCATTAACGGAATTTCCCACGGCCTCATCGTTCCTGTCATTGAAGGCGGAATGCCCGAAACATGGTCGATTGAACCACCATTGCCTGCAGGTTTGACCTTTGTGAACGGTTACATTATCGGCACACCTACGACCAATCTCAATGAAACGACATTCACCGTCTACGCCAACAACTCCGGTGGTACAGAAACGGCAACGTTCACCCTTACCGTTGAACAACCGGTCTACATCTCACGTTATCCAAAGACCCTGCTTGTCCTTGGAGTGAATCAAACCATGTCCCCAATTTCACCTCTGTTTTACTTTGATGAAGGTCGCATTCCAGCCTGGACGATTGCACCACAATTGCCGGCAGGTCTGTTGTTTGAAAACGGTACAATCTCTGGAACGCCAACCGAAGCATCAAATTACACAAATTACACTATTACAGTCACCGGGCAGATGGTTCCTGTGAACTTGCACCTTTCCATAGAAGTTTTCGGAGCGCCCAATTTGACGATTGAATCGTCACGAAATGAAACGATTGAAGAAGAACTCTTCGTTCTTCCTGATTTCGAAGAGGTAGACAATTCGTTCAGCATGTTCTGGATTTGTCCGCCCATTCTTGCGATGATTGCGATTCTCCTCTCTCTCACTCTCAGTCGTTTGCTGGAGCGCGACGAGGAGAACGGACCTGAAGGGGAAGGAAAAGATGAAGAAAGCGAGGGCGACGAGCAAGAAACCGAAGGGTGAAGCCGGTTTTGTTTCAACCTCATCTAACCGAAAGTCATAGAGAAGAGCAACCCCTCGCATGAGACGAGTGGAGCGCCATGTACACGATGGAAGACCTCAAGACAAACCGTGATGCTCAGATCACGGTAGGCAGTATCGTGTTCTTTTTGCTCGCCTTCCCAATTTACTTTGGATTCGCTGCAGGAAATGCCGATGGCTCTCTTAGTGGAAGCGTTGTAGCGGATTACAAGGTCAACGGTGAGTTGACGTATGTTCAGCTTGATTCGGGTACAGAATACGTCGCAGATGGAACGCCTTGGATGGACACCTTCAACACCGACGCGGTTGAT
>DAVD01000022.1:3861-4028 GCA_002505405.1 Candidatus Poseidonia alphae
ACAGCCACCCACCTTAACTTCACAGGAACTGGCGACGGACAAAACGGTGGTGCAGACGGAAGTCATGAAGTGACTGCTGAATGGTACAACTCCTCCATGGTCGGTGGAGAAGTCATTGAAGGATTGTCAATGGACGACATCAAAGAACAAATTGATTCCATGGGCGC
>DAVD01000022.1:4068-9655 GCA_002505405.1 Candidatus Poseidonia alphae
GGTGAAGAAGTGTCTTATGTCGTAGAACTCATTGTTTTTGATTACACCATCGTTCCAGTGATTGAAGTCCAGGCGGCCTGAAGATGACCCACTGGCTGCATTACCACGCTAAGGACGGTGTTGAGGAACGAAGGAGAAAGCATCCTCGGATGCCCTTTGACCGTATTTCTACGAGCAAGCCTCTCCCCTCTGACCTGAAAATTGGAGATACCATTTGGGGATTCACTCGAATCGAAAAAGAATACTACCTCATGGGTTCATTGGTGGTCCAATGGTTTGGAAATGCCGAAGATGTCCCGGAAAATGTAACCTCGGAATCGTTGTTCAATCACAAAAAGTATGCAGCAACGTGTCCTACAACAGAAGCAACTCCTTACAAGAAGGTGTTTATTGATGAAATGCCGTACTGCGAATTGCCGTCCTACAAAGGCGGAAGCACCATCGGCGATATCAGAGCAACCACCGAGCTCATCGGTTTCTTCGTGAAAGTGGATGAGGCATCAGTAGAAGAACAATTCATTGGGCGGCATTAAGCGTTCAAGAGTTTCTTGATGTCAATGATGGATGAGACGCGCTCGTCAGCCATCGCTTTCATCTTGGTCAGTTGCTCTTCAGTTGTTGCTTCCATTCGCATTACCAAAACTGCCTCGGTGTTTGATTTGCGAGCAAGGTACCATCCGACATAGTTTCCGTCATCGTCGTTGAACCGCACGCGAACCCCGTCAACGGTGGAGCATTCGTGGTCGTCATAAGCCGAAGTGATCGCAGCAACGACTTCGAGTTTGTCCTCTTCTGCACAGGGAACTTTGACTTCACCAGTGGTTGGTAGGGACGGTGCGAGGCGCTCCAATTCAGACGAGAAGGACGGGCCTCCATCGCTTGGTGCTGGACGTCGTGACCAGAGTTCAATCAAGCGTGCAGCATTGTACAGCGAGCAATCAAAGCCGTACCATCCACGGTCAGCAAGGAAAATGTGGCCGCTCATTTCAGCAGCCATCTTTGCTTCGGGCATGCTTGCGAGAACTCGCTTCATGAACGAATGTCCCGTACGAGCCATCACGGGCCGTCCACCGGCCTCCAAGATGGCTTGTTCTACATTCATGGAGCATTTGACGTCGTAGATGATGCGTCGGTGCTCATCGTCGGTTGGGTCAGCCCCTTCTTCAACGCCTTCAAGCAAGTCTTCCGCCAGGAGCGCAATCAGTCGGTCGGGATAGATGAAACGCCCTTCTTCGTCAACCGCACCGATACGGTCTCCGTCACCGTCCGCACCCATTCCAAATTCGCAACCGTTGTCAACGACAGCCTTGCCGAGGTCAACCATGTTCTTTGGACGGGTTGGGTCTGCTCCGTGGTTTGGCTCGCTGGCATCCCAATCGCAGAACAAGTCCACATGGTCGCATCCGAGTCGGTCCAACAGTTCGCTCATGGCGGGGCCAGGGACTGCATTTCCGCAGTCAACTGCGACTTTGACCGGTCGCGATAAGGGGCCGGTTGAAGCGATGATTGCGTCCAAGTATGTGTTGATATGCGGCGAGTCAACAATTTCACCTTCGCCTTCACGGAACTCACCTTTGAGGAAGACCTGTTTCAATTCTTGAATTTCCTCACCTGCAAGCGGCAGCGTGCCTCGGCACATTTTGAACCCGTTATGGGTCGGCATCGGCAGGTGACTCGCCGTGACCATCACGCCACCATCAACGTCCAATGTCCAACATGCGTGGTACACACAACCGGTTGAAACAATACCCAAGTCCATGACGGTCACGCCGCCTTCAACAAGGCCTCGCATCAGTTCGTTGGTGAGGGCCGGAGAAGAATCGCGTATGTCTCGACCAACGGCAAATGCATTGCATTCCAGGTAAGTCGCCATCGCGCGTCCAAGGCGGTATGCGAAGGCCGGAGTGAGTTCACCGCTACCGTCGCCGTTGGCCAATCCGCGAATGTCGTAGGCTTTGAAACAGGCTTCGGGCCATTCATCCATGCACTGCGGGACAGGTAGAGGGCTTTCAAGCCTACGCGAATTATCGTCGCCACCAAGCGATGAACACGAGCGTGACGGTCATGATCACCAGAGCTTCAAACAAGACTCCTGAATACCAACACGCAGCCAAGAAGGCCACCGTGGGTGGGCCAAACATGCGTAACAACGCTGGCCATGTCAGCAAGCCTGGAGGAGGCTTTTCGATGTAAGGTGAGCCCGGCATGTCAATCCTGCTTGACGGCTTGTACCACAATTTCAACCAGCGCGTCTGCCGGTAATGCATCAACAGCAAAGGCTGCACGGGTAGGTTTGATGTCAACGCCTTCGAGCCAAGCACCGTACACTTCGTTCATGGGAGCGTAATAGTCCATGGTCTTGAGAAGAACTTGAACGAAGACGAGGTCGTGTTTTGAGGTACCAGCCTCTGCGAGGAGGGCGTCAATTTTTTCCAGTGTGCCTTTGGTTTGGGAGGTGATGTCGTCACCGGCATCAATGTTGATTTGACCTGAAAGCCATACTTGGTTGCCGACGACCACGGCAGGGGTGTAGGGGGCGTACGTTTTCGTGCCAGGAGGGCTGATGCCGACTTTTGTCATGCATCAATACACTCCGAAGCCGTCCATCAACTTCACCCAAGCAAGCGATGATTTGAGGGGGGACACCGCATCGCAGGTTCATGCGCACCTGTTGGGTTCTTGACCATCCGGCTCACGTGCGCTTGTTGGCGCCGCTGATGCGGGAAGGCGGTACGCCTGACCTCATCGTAGCGTGTGAGCGAGATGAAGTTCGGAGGATGATCGAAACGGGTGACGGCCGTTTGCCTCGCCGTCAAACCCTTTGGGTTCCTCGTCCGGTTGGTGACGGGCGTTACCGCAAAGCGATGTTCCGTGTTCGTAGCGTTCAACGGTTCATCAAAGGGGCAAGTAAGGACGGACAGGGCGAGGTAGAGCGGGTTGTAAGCGTTGGAGCGCCCCTTGAATTGCTGGGCCAAAAATCTCGTTTCTGGAGGCGCACCTCGGTCAAAGAACGGTGGTACATTACCGATACAGAAGTCAACCATACGGCGCACAATCTTGCGCTGAAAGGGGCCACGCATGTTGTCGTTCCGACCCACTGGCGCGAAGATTTGGACGGAGGGTTCCTCGCTTCGTTCAAAGGTGAAGTGCACCGAATGGATGGGTTGCACGGCCATGTCCATCTTGCGCCACACCGCCGTCCAACCAAGGTCAGCAATCCGCCAAGGATCATCGTTCGCCGATTGAAAGGCGACGGCATACATGACGGTGATGAAATCGTACCTTTGCCAGCGGATGCTCTGGACGGTGTAGCCACAACACTGGCCGATGAGGATGCCTATCAGGGCTCACCATGGGATTTGGACCGTGAGCTTGCGGGCCATGATGGCGTCATTACCCAATCGGTGACTCTGGCCAGCGAAGCGGCCTTGTTGGGGACACCAACCCTTCTCATTTCCAGTGCCCGTCGAGGTTTCCTTGACCGGCTTGAGAACGAGGGTGCGCCGCTGTTTCGATGGCGGGGTCAAAACGACAAAACGGAGTGGGGCGCGGTCCATGCGCAATTCCTCGCGGGGTTGCATCTCACCGATGCGTTGGAACCCGCTGATTGGCCCGATGCAAAACGTCAGTTAGCGGCCCTTTTCAGTTCATGAACGGGACCCTTTCGTTCTCAAAGATGCTGAACCATTTGACTTATATTCCACCCGCTTGTCGTTTTCTTCGTGACTCGGCGGGGCTCTTTCTTGATTTCCGCTTTATTCTTGTCAATGCTGATGGGCGGTTGCATCGGCAGCACTCAAGAGGATAATGGCCTTGATTTGGTGGTAACGTACGCCTCTACCAACGGAACCGTCGTTGAGTCCTATGAAGAAGGTGAACGCGTATCCATCACTGGAGTTGACCTGACGTTTGATTTCTCCCAAACCTCATCAGATGCGGCGCTAGTACGGTTTGGAGTGAACTTTCTTGATGGAACCCCAGGGACGACGGTTGAAGCCAATGATGGAACCCAAGTCACCGTTGAATTCTTCGAGCACGGTCTGCATGAAATCGCCTTGTTTGCCCTTGATGACGGCGGTCAACAAGCCATTACTACCGTTGTCATTCGGATTGAACTCCAGATGATTTGGACGGAATCAACCACATATGAGCCGTTGTCCATGCCGCTGAATTCACTTCCCAAGAACGGGGGCATGCCCCCTGCGGCAATCATCATTGAATCCCATGTGGAAAATCCGGAACTCATTGAAAACGTCGGCGGAGGGCAAGGCGTTGAGATCACATGGGGCTTGATCGATGATACAAACTCAGCATGTCAACGCCAAGAGGGTTCAGTGGATGAAGGGCAAACTGCTTCGTGGAACACGATTCACTTCAACACCTATGAAGCCCATGAATTGACCGTTCTTTACGAGGAGGGACAAGACCACGTCAACATTCATCAAACCGTCTTCTTGCAATACGAGGCGCTTGAAACACTGCCCAACGTTTGAGTCAGCAGCAGCCGTCTTCTCGCATTGGTGCACTGATGAAGGTCACTTTGTCGACGTTAGGGGTATTTCTCAGCAGGTCAATGGCTGTTCGGAAGTCGACGGCTTTACCCAATGCATGCAAGACGTCAACACAAGTATGGCTGTGGGTGAGGCAACTGTGATTGTAGGAAGTGATTTCGAGGTTGTGGGAATGTCGGATTTCTAGCAATTTCGCTTCAACCCCGTGCTGATAATAGACGACCAAGTGGCCCTCAACGACCTCATCATCCTTCATGTCGCGAAGTTCACCTCTTCGCTGTATTTCTGCAAAATAGTTGGCGGCATCTCGTAAAAACCGACTCCTGTTTTGATAACCTGAAGCATCCATCAACGAATCAAGATTATCAGCGAACGCTCCATCAGCGCTAAATGAAATAATTTTGCTCATAAGTCAAGGGAAAAGGTCACCCTTCATAATAATTCTCTAATTACTAATTATTAGTTCCTGTTAAATAGATAATAGTTTACGGCGAGGGCATGAACGCACAGTGGAAGCGCGCTATGCTGACGAGCCTGATTTTGATTTTCTCCAGCTTAGCAGGCTGTTTAGGAGATGATGTAGACGCTGATGAATCAGCCAATGAAGATGCATACGGTACCGTAATGGTCTCTACCTATCACGTCGGTGAATTGGTCAAGGCTATTGCTGGCGACGATGTTGTTTTGGAATACATGAGCCAAGACAACATTCCCGTTCACGACTACGAACCATCTGTTTCAGACCTGATCCGTCTTGAGAACTCTGATTTGTTCTTCTATCACGGTCTAGGCCTTGAGCCATGGGTTGAGTCCACGCTTTCTTCTCTAGGTTCCAAAGCACCTACCTCCGTACAAGTTCACACCATGCCCAGTGGAGATACTACCCTCGATTACGAATCAATGCTCAAAACCGACCTGTGTGACCTCATCACCGAGGGCCCATATGAAGACGTCACGCTCGTCGAAGAAGGCTCTGTCCTCCCGGAAATTCATGCAGAACCAACTGCTCAGAACATTTCCTTCCCTGAGGAAATGCACCACGACGAAGACGGCCATGATGACCACGACGAAGACGG
>DAVD01000030.1 GCA_002505405.1 Candidatus Poseidonia alphae
GACCAGCAGCCTTTCGGGCAAAAGAAGCAATATAGTTCAATCTTGAGCCTTTCGTATGGAAATTGTACCGTTGGGGAAAAAAGACATCTCGGCGGTGTGGGAAATCAATCAACAAGGCCTACCAGGGACCGGAGAGGTCACCCATCAAGAAGTGGAAGCTTTGCTTGAATTGGCTTCATTTGCAGTCGGTATCTTTGATTTGGAAGAACTGCTTGGTTTTGTGATTTGCATGCCCCCAGGAACACAATATGCCAGTTTGAATTATTCTTGGTTCAACGAACGTTACGATTCGTTCGTTTATGTGGACCGTATTGCAGTCTCAGAGCAGCACAGAAACAAGAGCATAGGGGCACATCTGTACGACTTCGTTGTAGAGGCTGCCATGAACATCAATGCCCCAGTCGCAGCAGAAGTGAGCCTAAAGCCTCCCAACCCTGGTTCAATGCGATTTCATTCAAGGTTTCAGTTTGAAGAGGTTGGAGTACTTCATCACGATTCCAAATCGGTTACCATGTTAATGCGATCAGCTGATTCGTGAGACCTTCACCAAGCCGAATCACGAGCACTCTTCGACAAGAGGGTATTGCATGCAGGTGTTGGTCACGGTGACGAGAATGTTGAAGTTATCTTGAATCGTTCCAAGGGTGCTTTCTCCCCATCCACGGGCTTTGACGTCAAGCTCCCATTCTCCGTATGCAAACCTCGGGTTTGGCGAGAGCCGCTCTTCAAGTGGAGAGGAGTCTTCACTCACGTCTTGTTCCCATACAATGTTTCCATCAGCATCAGTTAGAGTCGCACGGACATAGCGGGTGGTATTGTCCGATGGAAGGGTATCGGAAAACGAAAAACTCGCCTTGAAGTAAATACGAACCTCTGTCGTAGAGCCATCAACGAGGAATGTGGACCGGTTGGTGAATTCCTGAAAACTCACGTTGGTGAAGGTATGGGCTACCTCAACCTTGGTATAATCCAGACTTTCATACGCCTCAGGCCTCAAATTCTCCACGGTTTCTCTTGCCGCAATCAGACTCAAGCATCCGGACATTGAACAAAGCAGGGCTGTTAACAACAACGCCATTACCCTACCTTGCTGCCTCATCATGCCTACCGAAGATGATGGCCCCTATCAAATCCGCGACCGAGTGTTTCCGCTGAGTTCAAGTGGATGAAGCCCAAGCGCCCGATGTCTGAATGAAGCGAGCACAAGGCCGAGCTACGGCGATGACGAACCCTATGAACGCTGACAGACGCTCAACCAAACCGTGCTCCACAGGTCCCACATTCATCGGCTTCCGGAGGTAGGTCTGCGCCACAAGCACCGCATTCGGCAGACGGGTCAGAAACCTCTTTTTCAGTTTCATCCTTCTTGCGTTGACGTGCACTTCGGCGACGAACAGGTTTGCGTGCTTTCGCATCTTCTCGCTGTTCCTCAGCGGTCTTGGTCGATCCGGATAGAGGGAGATCATCATCATCAAAGGAGAAGTTAGCCGTAGCTTCAACCACTTCATTCCCCGCAAGGGCGGAATCGGTGAGCGTCATGCCGACCGTAACCTTCTCACCAGGCAGAACGCCTTCTTCTCCGGTGATTTCGAACAAGCGCTCGCGGATGCTAGCATCCGACGCACTCAATTCCCCATCGTCCGCGTCCAATGAACGCAATTCACCCTTGGAAGCAAGGATGGCCTCGAGGTCGTGGTCAGGCGATTCGTCCCGAGACGATTTGAGTGTTGTGACGACTTGAGATTTGTACTCTTCAACCTCGTCGTCTGTCATTTCTTCGAGAGCAACTTCGTCCGCATGGCGACGGTCATATGCCGCCTCAACCTCAGCCTCGGCAGCCTCAATATTCGCATCCCATTCTTCCTCGAGGTGTTCTTCATCAAATCCGAATTCCTTGACCGTCTCAGCAAAGTTCTGAGTTCCAGTAACGATCCTGTCTTCATCTTCTTCCTCAGGTAGGGCAACGGTTTCCTTGACGGTTTCCTTTCGCTCTTTGCGTTGCCGTTGTTCAAAGAAGGACGAAACATCTTGTTCTGCACCACAGTATGCACAATTGTCCAGCAAGTCAGGAATTGATTCGCCGCATTCATGACAGTCGTGGAACTGGCTTCGAGCCTTCTTGAGATTAAAGGAGCAGTGTGGACAGCGATCTTCTGTTCCTTCCAGCTCTCCGTCACAGGCAGGGCAGTAATCAAAGATGTCCCGCTCAACTTCTTCCTCACGCTCACGGGTAAGAAGTACGGCAGCAACCAAAACTCCAACGAGAATGAGCGCTCCAATTCCAAACAGGGTCATGGTTCCTGCATCTGAGGAGGCCGAATCGTCTGCGGTGTCGGCTGCAGCCATGGTTGCAAAGGACATGGTGAAGAGGTCAGCAATACTGGTTTCTTCTGGAATAAAGCGAACGGTAGTCATCGCTGCTGTTGCTGTGAATGTACACGAAAGCGACACGCGATCTCCTCGCACAGCAACCGTCGTCGCCACCGTGGAGAGGATGTTTCCTGACCCATCATCACATGAGAAATTAGCGCTACCTGTTTCTTTGCTCGTCATGTTGATTGAAAGGGTATATTCGGCGCCGTCTTGAAGTGGGCTTGCAGCAGGTGCATTATCAGCATCTACAACGCTCAAAGAAGCGTATTCCCAGCTCAATTTCAATTTTGATTCGACCTGTGCAGAGGTTGAAAACTTTGAATTCTGCTTGTTGTCGTCCCAACTGCCCACTGCAGCAACCCAATTGCCGCTGAACAATGCTTCGTGCTCTCCCAGGTTGGTTGGTAGACTGACGTTCCATGTGAGAATCTCTCCATCGGCGAGGGTGATTTGTGGCGATTGGCCGTTAATCCCGTCGAAGGTGTATTCGATGTACCCTCTTACCGCCTTATCGCCAGTGTTGGTCACCGTGATGCGCCATTCAACATCATCGCCCGACTGAACGGTGCACGCAGTGCATAGAGGCGGGTCGACGTTCACGTCTGGAATCGGAGAAATGGTGAGCATACCCGAGGCTTCGTCGTTATCGGTGGACTCTTGTTCAAAACCTGATTCTCCAAATGGATTAATTCGCGCTGTGACCACGTGATCACCATCAGGGAGTGAACCGATAGTGGACGAATTGAGTTCAGCCGAGAACGCTTGTTCCGCATAGCCAGTTCCTATGATTTGAACGGTAAACGGAGCGCCCATGACAACACCGCCAAGCGGGTTGTTGATTTCAAGAACCATTGGGATGTTTGCAGGCCCGGTGCCATTGGTACGGACGATGGTCCCGGACACCATCCAAGGTCCTTCGAGGGCTTCAGGGTCACTTTCAACCGTCAGACCGTCTTTGAACGATAGGTCCATTCTGCTTGAGACGACCAATTGAACGGTTTCTGTTTTTCCAGTTTCGGACGCTTCATATATTGAATTGTCAATATCCGGTGTTGCCTCAATCAAGTGAATGCCGCTGCTTGGAGCGATTATTGTTGTGTTAACCCAAGCAGAGGACCCAGCGGTCAGGGCTGGGGTGGAAAGTATAATATCTGCGGATTCTGGAACGCTGAGCAACAGATTACTGCCTGCCGCATCAACCGTACCTGAATTCAATACAAGAGCCGAAAAATCAATGACATCTCCAGAATAAACCGGTTGTGACTGGTCAACTGAAGCGGAATCAACCCGAAGATTGGGCAGACCCTGTACCGTGAACTCTTCGTTAAATTGGACCGGTGTGTCGCCTCCAGCACTGAATTCAAACCAAACCTTTTGCACGCCTTCTGTCAATCCGTTCCACGTAGCATTTACCGTTGTAAATTCTCCACCAGTAATGGTAATTTCATCTTGAAGAAGACGGTTTTGAAGGGAAATGGAGTTCTTGTAAAACGCAACCTGTACGTTGAACGCAACGCTTTGAGCACTGTTGTACAGGCCGACTTCGATGTCAACTGAACCCCCCATGACTGGGTTTTGTGGAGTCAGTGAAAGTTGAGTCGCAGACGATTGAACTCCTCCGCTATCACCGGCTTGAACGGAGAGCGGAATTAAACCGACCAATAACAAGGCTACGATGATGGCGGCCTTCGGCGTTCTCTGCATGGATAACTCTTGCACATGCAAAGCACTTGAACCCATCTCTTCTTGACCCGTTTAAGCGCAGTGCTTCTTCACAGAATATGAATGCGGGAGGGTGTATGAAAGTCGGAAAGGGTGAAGGAACGCAAAATCGGAGGGGAGGATTGAAGGACAATCGCACCTGTCGTGAATGCATGGGACGGAGTTATGTGGGCATCTTGCTTGTGCTAACCCTCCTCGCTGGGACTGTCCCATTGCCGCAGCAAGGAGAAACCATGCTCCTCAATGACGCCATTGCGCCCCTTGAAAGCGGTACATCGAGTCTTTCAATCGCCTTCTCAAACGGACCATCGCAAGACGACGAGATCACTGGGCTCCAAACGCTGACCTTCAGTTTGACTGGAACGGGTACGCTGGATTCTCTTTTGCTCGAAATTACCGATGATGATACCTCGATATCTCAACCTGATTGGAGTACTGTGATTAATTTGACCGAGACCCCTTGGATGTACCCGTTTGACAGCACCGATTACACCAACGGAAGTTACACGTTACGGGCAACGGGCTGGGACAGTGATGCAGAAGCCAATACGACCACTCTATCCGGCTCGTTCAATATCACAAATCAAGTTCCCGTGATTACCATCTTTACCGCTCTCAACCCAGATGCGGGTGGCGGCACTTCGATCAGTGACCGTGCGTGGTTCAACATCCCAAGCCAAGGAACCATTGCTTTCCGTTGGGGTGCAAACGATGACGACTTGAAACAAGCAACACTCACGACCGTCCCCGGACCTGGAACCCCTGCGACCGATGGGCCAACATCGCTTGCCTATGGATGGGATTGGGCATCGGGTAACATGCCGGAAGGCACATGGTCACCCCGACTCACCGTGTACGACCAATCCGGACTTTCCAATACCTCAACCCTTCACATCGGGATTGACCGAACAGGGCCGACCGTTGGAACCATCACCGTTGGGGACGGTTCAACGTGGCACCGCTCAGGGAGTATTACCTTAAGCAACATCATGAGTTCAGCGAACGACGGTCAAGGCTCCGGGGTTGCGAGCATCCAATACATGGTCGCTGGGGCGTCATCATGGACGACCACGACGAGTGATTCAGTGACCCTCTCCTTTACCGAAGGAACCCATGAACTCATGGTTCGGGCCATTGACCGAGTGGGGAATGTTGGGGCAAACCAAACGATTGACATCAACGTTGATGAAACTGACCCTGTGCCGCTTGGATGGACGGTCGATGAACTTACAACCAGCAGAATTGGACCAGCAAACGTTTCCTTTAGCGCAGAAGACCTTGGTTCAGGGATGGATAATGTGTCATCCTACATTCAATACGGATTTGATTCCAATGGCGTAGGCCAAACTCCCGATATTTCTGGCCGATGGTTGAATTTGGGAGTCAATGGACTTGACGGCCAAATCGGCCTCTCCAGTTGGGTTACAAAATCGCGCCAGCACATCATGCTCAGGGCGTTCTTGCAGGATGAGGCAGGCAATACCTACACCACAGAAGCATCATCCTTCCAGATCCTCCCTGGATTGGACCTCTATTGGAACGCGAGCCAAACAAACCTTGACCGCTTGGTTGTACGCCCTGGTGAACAAAACGGAAACATCACCATTACAAGCGTCCTTGAGTCAAATCAGGATTATCCTGGGAGCATCATCGTTCGCTTGGAGTCCGCACCTGCTGACCGCTCATCGACGGTTGAATGGACGGTCATGGAAACTCGAAATTTGCCCCTTGGAACACTATCAAACAGTACCGAAACCGTGACCTGGCATTATACCGTCCCTACATCAGGCCAATTTGATTTACGACTTATCATTGACTTCGCCAACGTCATTGATGAATTTGATGAAGGCAACAATGCGAATTATCTCGTCGTTACCGGAGCGTCTCTTGATGCCCCAGGAACGGTCCCTTCATTTGCCCCTTCATTGCTCCTCCTCATCCTCGTTGGGTTTGGAATCTCCTTGCTCCAACGCAAGACAAGGGATTGAAAAGAGAAGGCAGGCAGGGTGAGCCATGCGACAGTCCCTACCACGGGTACCCAAAGACCGCATTGCGGTCATCATTGGAGCCAAGGGTGAAACAGCAAGAGCCATCAAAAGGGCTGCAGGCTGTAAAGAGTTCAACATTGATTCTGACAGCGGAGATCTGGAAGTTCTTTGGGGAGCAGCTGGCTCTTACGACCCTGTAAAGGCCATGAAACTCCCCGATGTGGTCAAAGCAATTGGCCGAGGAATGGCTCCGAATGCCGCCGTTACCCTTTTGCAAGACGACCACTTTTTCGAACTCGTTGACCTCCGAGATTTCGTCGGAAAGCGTTCCAACCAACAGCGTAGAATTCGCGCACGAATCATTGGCCGAGAGGGGAAGATTCGAAAACTCATCGAGAGTCTCACCCAAACCCAAATCAGCATCTACAATTCAACGGTGGTCCTGGTTGGAGAAGAAGGTGGATTGTATTCTGCCCGCCATGCGATTGAAATGCTAGCAGGTGGCTCTGAACATGGCAGTGTCATCAGTTTCCTTGAACGAGACCGGAAGCGAGCACGCCTTGAATCAAAGTCGCTCGATGCATTTGAAGAGCGGGAAGACACGCAGCGCCCAACATCTGGCTTTGACAGCCTTGTCCCCGGCCTTGCTGAAATATCAGAGAGCAGAAATCACCGTAGAATGCGAGCAGCACAGGTTGACCCTGAGGACGGTGACGCCGTTTCCAACATGATGGAACTGGCTGAAGACGAAACCGTCAATTGGGAAGAAGAATGATCAGTTCCATTCTTCAGGGAGTTCAATTTGTTTTACATGGGATACATCCATGTTAAGCACTTCATACATAGCCTCTGCAAGGTCTACATCAAGGTTGTTTTTCTGCCCCCATTCAACCAGACGAGTCACGTCCCTCACGAGGAATTCTTGCGACTTTGGATGGCTTTCAACCACGCCTTGCCCCACATCAATCACTTTTGCACGACCGTCGTGCCAGAGAATGTTGTAGGGTGAAAAATCTCCGTGAACCAAGTTCGCTTTCTGCCAAGAAACGGCTAGAAATTCGATCAAGTCATTGTAGACAGACTGCGGGTCATCGACGAGGACATCACGTAGTTTTGGGGAAGGGGATTGTTCGGTGCCAAGATAATCCATAATGAGGACATTCTTGTGGATGCCTCGTGGAAGTGGAACGTTCAATCCCCAACGAGCCAAGCGAGTGAGGTTGCGATGTTCTTTACGAACCCATACCTCGACGAGGTCTCGATGCTTTCTTCGCAAACCTGTGAACCGTGGGTCGCCTTCTATGTATTGAACGAGGTTCTTGAAAACTGCGTTCGAAGTGTGAAAAATTTTGACGGCAACAGGCTCCCCAGAGAGACTTGTCCCGTGAAATACATGCGCTTCTTTCCCGCGTGCAACTGGGAAGTCAAGTGTGTCAATAACGCCGGTCTTCATCAATTTGTAAAGGGCCATGAGTGTCAACCGGTCAAACACTTGGTCGAACACACGACGGTCCACCCAATCAAAGGAACCCGTGCCCATAGCGCCTTGGATTTTTTCTTCGATGTCTCGGAACATTGAGCTGTAACGCTTTTCCTTCATCCAAGCGTACTTTGAAGATTTTTCTTCCAAGTCACGAACAAATTCGTTTTGCTCTTTCCGTTCAAAATCCGAGTCCAATTGTTCTTCTCTGGACCGTTTCTTATCCACCTTGAGAGGACGTCGTTTCCGCGATTGACGACGGGCGAGTTCTTCCCAATCATCGTCCTTGGCCATGCTGGCACCTCATTGAATCAAGTTCATGCGAAGAGGGCGTCAATGTCATCATCGTCATCGTCGTCGTCATCACTGCTCTCTTCTTCTGGAAATTCCTCTACTGGAGCAGCAGCAACTTCAGGCTCTGAATCTTCCTCAACGGCTTCTTCAACGGCTTCTTCATCGTCAGCAAAGAGGTCGTCACCGTCATCATCGTCAGCAAAGAGGTCGTCACTGTCATCAGCATCATCAGCAAAGAGGTCTTCAGATTCTTCTTCTGCGGGTTGAGCCACTTCTTCGGAGGGGGAACCTGCTGAACTGAACAAATCATCGTGTTCGTCATCATCATCATAGCGGGTGCTCATACCAAACATATCCACATCGTCGGGCAGAACCCCTTTTCGTGAGAGATACATGGCCTGAGTTTTGGTGTAGCGGTGCTTCACATCAGCCTTTGAATCTTGGAAATCCCAAGGCCAAACGATGATGAGGTCACCTTCACGAACCCATTGACGGCGACGCATCTTTCCGGGAATCCGAGCCATACGGGTTTCACCGTCAGCACAGAGAACGGTCACACGACGACCTCCTAGGATTTGTGAAGCGAGAGCAAACATTTCGTTCACTTTCTTATTCGGCATTTTGACACGGATCTTACCGTCGCTTGAGCCTTCAGGATTCTCAAGACGTGCGAGTTCTTCGACGTCTACTTTTTCCTCATGTCTACGACCCAATCAGTCTCACCTGTCTGCGCTATCGGCCTACCCTTCTTGAAGTCATCACCCCAAGAAGGTGTTTTGGACGCCTGCGGAAGGGATTCACCAAGCCCCAACGAGGGCATTGGCTGCTGATTCACACAATGCAATAAGCTGCCCTGCGCCGACACCAAAGTAAATTGTTGAAGCAACACAGGCGACGATCGCTAAGCGGACTGAAGACCCTCTTGGAAGCGGTCCTTCACGGCCTTCTTCTGGTTCGTTGAAGAACATCACCAAGCCCACTCGGAGGTAGTAGAAGACTGATATTGCTGAATTGATAACCATGATGAGGGCAAGATACCAAACCCAGTGAATCTCGCTGAATGTAATGCTGCCTGAGGCGCCGGATTCCAAGAGGGCTGCTTTGACGATACCCATGATTACGAGCAGTTTCGAGAGGAATCCAGCAAGAGGTGGAACACCAGCCAGGGACATCATGAAGATGAACATAGCAACAGCGAGGAAGGGTTCGCGCTTGACCAAACCGCCCAACGATTCGAGGGTATGACCACCGTTTTCGGATTCAAGTAGGGAGAGCACCAAGAAGGCTCCAAGTTTGAAACAGACCAGTACAACAAGGTGGAACATCAGTGCAGTAACGACTGCAAGTGCAGCAGTTCTGCTCGCATCGGCATGGTCAACCTCCCAGTTCAAAGCCCCGATTGCTGTAATCGCAGCCAGCATGTAACCCGCATGGGCAACCGATGAGTAAGCGAGCATTCGCTTCGGATTGGTAGAGCCAAGGGCGGCAAGGTTCCCCCAGGTCATGGTAACGACGGACAAGACGGCCAGAGCGACAAGCCATACCGTTGTACCGTCTTCCATGCCTTCTGGGGATGCAACGACCAAGAGAATACGTAGAAGTCCTACAATTCCCATGGCTTTGCTCGCTGTGGCTAGGACACCTGCAACAGGGCCGGGTGCTCCAGCGTAGGCGTCAGGTGCAGCAAAGTGGAACGGTGCAGCACTGACCTTGAAACCAAAGCCGACGAGAAGCATTCCAAGCGCTGTGAGCGGCAGAGGGTCCATTCCTGTAGCGTTGAAGTGCGCGGTGAGTTCTTGGAATTGAAGGGAGCCAGCCCACAGGTAAAGCAGGGAAAGACCGTAGAGGCCAACACCGGATGCTACCGAGCCGACGATGAAATATTTCATTCCTGCTTCAGAGCCTTCCTTGGTTTCTTTCATGAACGCCACGAGAACATAGGTGGAGAACGACGCCAGCTCAAGACCGATGAACAACAGGAACAGATCTTGGGCTAAAGCCACGACTGACATCCCAAGACCGCAGGTCATGAGCAGGATGTAGAAGTCAACTTGGCGACGATTGTTGTAGAGGCCTGAGACACTTCGGTCCTTACGACTGGTCGCTGGAAGGCGGTCAATCGATGCGATCGAAGCCAGGGCAAGAGCGCCGTAGAAAATTAGTTCAAACAAGCGACTGAATTCGTCAACTTTCAGGAGTTCATTGGTACCTGACGCGATGGTTTTGGTTTCCATTCCACCGATAAAAGAGATGGCTGCGAGGATGAACGCCATCACAAAGAACACGGATGCAAAGATTCCAGGGAGACGAGGGTCACTGTCTAACGTTCCACGCTTTCCACCAAACAACCACGGGATTCGAACTTGAGTTAGCGGGATTCGGAATTTTGCATCTCCGAGATTGGGTACAATCATCAGTGTGAACAGTCCAATGACAAGAACAAATTCTGGGGCTAAGGCCGTTACAAAACCTTCTCCAAAGGGTTCGATTACATCATCCATATCAGACACCTCCGTTCAAAATTGGAATCAACAACTGCTCAAAGAACCCAACCGTCCATCCGTTCATCATGTCCAAGGCAATCCAGGGCATGATTCCGAAAAGGATGGTAAACGCAGCCATGATGACCATGGAAATCTTCTCCGAATCTGCAATGTCTGGAACGGGCTCACCGTGAAGACTGGCAGGAGGTTGGGTGTCATCCCCGCCCTCGAAGATGGTTCGTTGCATGGACCACAGGTAGTATGCTGCAGTGATAGCAAGAACGAAGGCAGGACCAACCATCCAGAAAACACTCCAGTTCTCTGCTGCAAGGAAGTGCCACAAGGCGAGGAACATCATCAGTTCTGCGACGAACCCAGCGAGGAGCGGAAGGCCGAGAGAGGCCATCCATGCGAACATCATCGATGTTGCGAGCCAAGGTGAGTGCTTGGCCATACCTCGCATGGCCCCGATCTCCATGCTGTGATAGTGATGCTTGAAGGCACCACAAACTGCGAAGAGCATGGGGCTGATGATTCCGTGAGCGAACATCATGAAGAGCGCGGCTGCCCATCCAAGAGGTTGCATGGTCGCAATACCGATGAGAATAACACCCATGTGGGACACAGAGGAGTAGGCAACCATTTTCTTGAGGTTGGTTTGGCCAAGACAGACGACTGCTCCCCAAACGAGTGAGACCATTCCGAGTGCAAGAAGCCAGAATTGGAAGAACTCCGCTGCATGAGGGAACATGGCAAGAGGTAGACGGAACATACCGTAAGCACCCATCTTGAGCATGACACCGGCAAGCAACATCGAACCGCCAGTAGGTGCTTGAACGTGAGCGTCGGGCAGCCAAGTGTGGAATGGAACGGAAGGGAGCTTAACGAGGAAACCGATCATCAGCATGACGAAGAGAACCTTCTGCATGCTTTCACCGAGGAACCACATTCCGCCTGCGTTTTCAGCTTGTGAGTGACTGATGAGTGTTGGAATGTCAAACGTTCGACCGGTCCACGTACCTGAATAGGACAACGCAGAGTCGGGTTGCAAGAAGTACATGGTAACCAATCCAAGCAACATCACGACCGACGCGGTAAAGGTGTAGATGAAGAATTTTTGAGAAGCGTACTTGCGGTCTTTTCCACCCCATTTGAGGATGAGGAAGAACATTGGAATGAGTGTTAACTCCCAGAAGACATAGAACATGAACAAGTCCAAAGCGACAAAGACGCCAATCAATGCACCTCCCATCATGAGTATGAGTGGGAAGTACACGGATGCGTTCTTTTCATTCCACGTAGCAACGATGGTAATGGGCAACAAGAAAGTTGTCAGCCATACCATTGGGAAGGAAAGAGCGTCCATACCGACACTCCAATGGATTCCCAGTGCTTCGATCCATTCATAACGGAATTCAAAATTAAACGAACCGAAATTCATCGTACTCCAGTCGCTCATGTTGTCCATTTGTCCGAAGAACATCATGGTGGTCACGCCGAGCATGATGAACGAGACGATGAGAGACACCATACGAATGGACGGACCCAATTTTTCACGGGCCGCATTGGAAGTGTTTCCGATGAACATGAGCAGAACGATGCTGCTGATCAGCGGGAGTCCAACAAGGGGTAGCGAGATCCAATCAATTCCTATGTTCATGCAACCACCCCCCAGATGAGGCCAAAGAGAACGAGAGTTCCAACTGCAGCCATCAGAATGTAATCACGGGCAGAACCGGTGGTCAAAGCCCGTAGTTTCGTAGAGAGTTGTTGTGAAGTGCGCTCAATTGTCTTGATGGTTCCGTCAATCACGCCCGAATCTGCTTCTGCTGCTTTGAAAGAGAAGGCCGCCACAATCTTCAGCATGGCCATGTCGTAGTAGTGGTCGAAGTAAAGGCGGTTGCTCAATGCTGTAGCAAGTGTGGATTCGCTCAGGGCAGAGTTGTCCCAATGGTAGCGCCCTTTGACGGCGGCATTGAGTGCAAGAACAGGAGCGAACCACGGCTTGGCTGCTTCACCGTCATCCAGTTTACCGCCGTACAATGACAGAGCAAGTCCAGGGCCTACGATGGCGCCAAAGAACAAGGCAACGTAAGAGAGAATGAAGAAGAACGAATCGTGGTTTGCAAAGGCATGTTCCATCTCGTAGAGGAATCCATCGAGCAGGGAATCGTGGAGCAGTTCTCCCTTGGACTCAGGAGCCCAGTGTGTGAAGCCCATGCTTGCTAGAATGATTCCTGACAGCGTGATGAAGGTAAGAAGAAACAGCGGCGTCTTGATCCAAGTATTGGTCGGCCCAACGTGTGCTGCAACCTCTCCTTTGGGAGAACCTGCAAAGGTCTTGAGCCACATTCGAGACATGTAAAACCCGGTCATTCCAGCGCCGAGAAGGACGCAGAGAGCTGGATACATGAAACGAGGGTCATCAAGAGCAACTCGCCAAGTGTTAGCGATGATTCCTTCCTTGGACCAGAACCCTCCAATGAGAGGGAATCCCATGATGGAAAGTGAACCGACGAGCATGGCTGTTGCGGTAATGGGCATCTTGGAAGCCAGCCCGCCCATGTTTTCCATGGACTGCGCATCGAATTCCTCGTGGTGGTCATCGTGGCCGTGGGCTTCCTCAAGAAGGACACGGCTCAGGGTAAGGTCAAGTTCAGGAACGTTGATTTTGCCGTTGCCGTCAAGATCGATGGCGTTCATGAGTGGTTCCATTTCCCATGGCGGCAGGTCAGCGATTTCTGCGCTCTTGAGAGCTTCTTTGAATTCATAGGTGTCAATTTCGCCAGAACCATCCAAGTCGATTGACGTGAAGAAATCGAAGGCAGATTGGTCTTTTTCTTTGAGGTAAGTCGCCAGCATCAACAATTCCTTGGGGCTTGAGTCGTGATGATGGTCGTCATGGTGCAAATGGTGGTGTGCGTGGTGAACTTCGTGAATCACTGCACCGCTGGCCATAAAGAGCATTCCTTTGGCCATAGCGTGGTTGAACAGGTGGAAAAGCGCAGCGCCAAAGGCAACAACAACAATGCCGTGTTCAACTTCATGCCCTGCACCGTGCCAGTGCAGCGTGTTGGCGAGATAGAGCGCAGCACCAAGTCCAGTGAAGATGTATGCTAATTGTGACATGGTCGAATAAGCGAGGACTTTCTTCAGGTCTGTCTGTACAAAGGCAATTGCTGCAGCCATGACGGCGGTTGTTCCACCGATGGCGGCGATGATGAAGGCAAGGTCGTCCAATTGCCCAAACATGTGTTCGGAGCCAAAGAACGGAAACATACGAGCAACGAGGTACAATCCTGCGTTGACCATGGTCGCTGCGTGAATAAGAGCAGAAACAGGAGTTGGCCCTTCCATAGCGTCAGGCAACCAAACGTGAAGAGGGAATTGTGCAGACTTGCCAACTGCGCCGATGAACATCAAACCAAGGGCCCAAGCCAAACTTGCTGGGTCAACCTTTGCGATGTTGTCATCGTTGAACACATAGGCATAATCGAGATGTCCGTCAAAGAGTGTCCATAGCATGGCCAAACCGACCATGAGGAACACATCACCAACACGAGTGGTGAGGAAGGCTTTCTTGGCGGCGTATGCTGCACTGGGGCGTTCATAATAGAATCCGATAAGCAGGTAGGAACAAAGGCCCATCAATTCCCAGAAGATGAACAACCAAAGGAAGGAATCGGCGAGAACCATTCCAAGCATACCCGAGCAGAACAACACGAATTCAGCATAGAAGCGATGGTTTCGGTTGTCGTTAATGGGGTCGGTATTCATGTAGCCAATAGCGAAACTGTTGATGAGAAGACACAAGAATGAAGCAACGAAAAGAAGCACGACCGTGATGTGGTCAACGTGTACTCCGAATCCAAACACAACCGTGTCGGTTTCATTACCTGAGTTCCACATACTGGATGTGAACCAGGTCCAATCGGTGAACTCGCTCATCGAATCAAAGCTGCCGATGAAGTCCTTGATGAGCCAGAGGGATAGAAGGAGGCTGGCTCCCATGATGACGAGAGCAATCAATCCACCCTCCTTGACATTGTTCTTCCAAAAGGGATTGCCGTTGAAGATTTTCCCAAGGAAGAGAATCACTGGGAAGGCCAACATGGGCAAAATGAGGATAAGAGGTGCGTATTCAATCGCACTGCTGTGAATAATTACTTCGGAACTGCTTGTACTACCCATCATATCACCTCAGTTCTTTAGGACGTTGATATCGTCCAGTGTAATCGATTCGTGTTGCCCGTACATGGCCAAGAAGATGGCCAGTCCAACCGCAACTTCACTGGCCGCAATAGCGATGGCGAAAATGGTGTAGACCCAACCCGTTGCATCGCCGTGGTGGATGGCTGCAGCGGCAAATTGCATGTTTGCTGCGTTCAGCATCAACTCAATGCACATGAGAACGATGATGGCGTTTTTACGAGTGAAAGCACCTGCAAGTCCAATGACAAACAACAGTGCTGAAAGACCTGAAACCCATGCTGGATCAATCATTCTTCTTCACCTCCAAATTCCCACAAAAGATTTTCCATTCGTTCATCACGAACAAGATAGGCAGCACCCATCATGGCCATAGCCATGAGCAAACCAAGAACGGCCAATGCCAGTCCCCACTCGTTGAGCATTGAATCGGCGAGTCCTGAGGTGGTGGGTGTGCCGGTGCTTGGATTGCTCCAAACCTCATCGTCGTTAACGATGGCGACGAGAATAAAGCCCAGAGCCACGAGGCCAAGACGGGTAAACAATGAAAGGAATTTCATTCAAAGTCCTCCTCAAGAATTTGACGGCGTGTCAGCATGATACCAAACAGCACCACTAAACCTACGCTCGCCAGATAGACAAGAATCTGAATGGCCGCCAGAAATTCTGCACCGAGCAGGATGAAGATTCCAGAGACAGCCATGAAACAGAAGATCAGCGAGAGCATCGAGTGTGCAACCCTTTGTGCGAAAATAAGGCCCAGCGCACCGCCGAGCGTAATCGCAGCAAAAAGGAAGAACACACCGGTTTCAGCAGCACTCGCTATGTCCATCTCAAGCGTCCCCCTTTGCGGCTTCCTTTGCAGCCTTCTTGGCTCGCTTGGTACGTTCCTTAGAAGCACGCTTTGCTAGTTCAGCATCCACGGCTTCTTGGTGTACGCCAGGAAGAACGCGAGTACGGGAGGCATCAAACCAAAGGTCTTGGCGAGTAAAACCGGACATGCCGTCGTACTCGTTGGTCATGAAGAAGGAAGTGAAGCCACAGGACTCCATGCACAGCCCACAGAACATACAGCGTCCAAGATCAATGCGACCGGAGACGATTTGGTCGTCAGCAGGTCGGAGTTCGTCTTGGGAAACAATGGCCTCTTCGCCTGAATCGTTCCATCGAACCGTTGCAGTATCTCCTGAGAGGTCCAGAACTTCAGCAAAGCGCCATTCATCAGGCGCATCAGTGTGTGCAGTAACAAGATTGAACTCTTCAAGTTCTGCCTTTACTTCTGGCTTTTCAACCGCCGCATATTTACCCACTTCAAGTTCCATACCTAAGCCACCGTCTTCACCGTCTGCGGAATCCAAAACGTCAACCCGTAGTTCCGTCGTCATGTGAAGGCAATCGTTAGGACAAATGTTGACACACATCTTGCACGCCGTACAGGTTTCCCAGATGACACCAATTCGTCCGTTGTAATTCCCTGGAACAAAGAGCCATGGCTCCATGTCTTCGAGTCGTTCGTAAGGGTATTGAACCGTTTGAGGCTTCCATAGGGTCGGCTTAAGGTCGGAAGTCACGCGGTCAGGAGCGAATTCCTGACGGGAAATATCGTTCATTACAACCGATGACGCAGCACGGCTACGGCTTCCATCGTCTAAAAATTCAGGGTGGCTGGTGTTGTGATAATCACCGAGCTTCTTTCCGAACCGCTTGCCGATGAACGGGAAGGTTCGAAGAGCTGTAATCAGAGTAATCTTAAACGGGTACCAAAATAGGTTTCTAAAATTCGGTTGTGCGTGTGGATGCATTGGCATGGTTTCACCTCACTCCTGCCCCGGGACAACGGTTCCCGCAGGCTCTACTGTTTGCACGTGGAACATTCGCTCCTGTGCAACTGATTTGTCTTCATCGTTGAGATAGATCCAGAACATTCCTATCCAGAACAAGGTTGTTGCTGCTGGTACAAAGAAGGGGATACCAAAGGCGTCCCAAGCCATACCGCCTGCGACGTCATTCTGAGCGGACATGTCATCGGGGTTGAACAGGTAAAGCCGGTACACAAGCGAGAGAACCAATTGAAGTACGGCAAGAGGGAGAAGCATACGCCATCCGAATTCCAAAATTTGGTCGGTTCGAATCCGCGCTAGAGCAAAGCGAGCCCAAACGAACACGATGAGGAAAACGAGCCACGACTTGATGAGCGTCATTATGGCGCCTGGAATCAGCAGATAGAGTCCGCCAAGTCCCAAGAATTCAATCGACCCAATGGTTCCCTGCAGCGGGAGATGCCATCCGCCGAGGAAAAAGTGAGTGAAGAGGAAACAGGCTGCATACGTGCGTATGTATTCCGCCATAAACAGCATACCAAACCGCATACCACCGTATTCTGTCCACCAGCCTTCAACCAATTCAGCTTCGGCTTCAGGCATGTCGAACGGGACACGCTCAACTTCTGCGATCATCGTGATGAGGAACAGTGCTGCCCCAAGTGGCATCAAGAAGATGTTCCATGAACCAGCAGCATGCTGGAAATGAATGCTCTCGATGATGTTGAACGTCCCTGAGAGAATCGCAACGGATAAGAGCGTGAGAAGCAATGGAATTTCGTAAGCCGTAAGTTGGGCAGCAGAACGAATTCCGCCGATCAGAGTGTACTTGTTGTTGGAAGACCATCCAGCGAAGAAGACACCGATTGGAGCGATACCAAAGATGGCGATAGCGTAGAGAATTGAGAGGTCGGGGTTGGTAGCATAGATGCCGCTTGAAAGAGGGATCATACCCAAAATAAGCAGGGTTGATGAAACAATAAGGAACGGAGAGACTTCGAAAATCAATTTATCAGCACGTTGGGGAACCATGTGTTCCTTGACGAGAAATTTCATTCCGTCTGCGACGTTCTGGAAAAATCCTGGAACGATGGTCTTGCCCATCCAAGAACGGTTGTTTACACGGTCAACGGTTGGGAAGTTCTCATCTCGGTTCCCGTATTTCTTGTTCAACCATTCGTTGATGGCTCCTACGGGTTTGCCTGCGCCAAACGGCAGCATGTTCCACCATTCACCGGCAGTAACTCCGTTTTCACCGACCCACAGGGAACGCAGAGCAGTCGTTGCTCCGTATCGGTCTTGCATACGAGCAACAGCCTTTCGTTCAATCCATAGAATGGCGAATTGAGAGAAAAACAGCATCAAGAAGACGATGTTCACTGCTGCAAATGTACCGGCTGCAAATGAGATGCTCGAGGCACTTTCTTCAGCGGCTGTCCCATCCAAGAGCTTGATGATGTTGGAGCGGAATACACCTTCCTTATCCAAGAAGAATCCTACCAAATCGTACTTGTCATCCATCTTATCACCTCAACGGTCGGTTTCTCCAATGCACGGGTCAAAGCTCCCCATGATGGCGGGGATGTCGGCCACTTTGTAGCCAATCATGGTCTTTGCAACGTAAGGAATGGTGATGAACATCGGCGAACGGATGGACAACCGGTACGGGTTTTTACCACGTCCATCGCCACCGCCTTGAATGTAGAACTTGGATGCACCACGGGTGCACTCGTAGTTGGAAAACCCTGTAGCTCCTTCTGGAGCACGTGTTGGGGCCTTTGCGAGAATCATTTCGTCACCGTTGGAATAATTGGTGTTCTTTCCACCAGGGATTTTTTCAATGGCGTCAAGAATCATTCGGCAGGACTGTCGCATTTCTTCCATGCGCACACGGTAGCGGTCGTAACAATCTGCACCTTTGACCGAAGTTGGTTTTTCGACTGCAGGCTCCCAGTCGACTTGGTCGTATACGGAGTAGGGGTGTGCCCAACGAGCGTCGTAGTTCACACCAGCCGCACGAATGTTTGGACCGGACACTCCGGCGTTGACCATGTCTTCGGCATTGGCGTAACCAACACCTTGGAGGCGAACGAGCCAAATGGTTGATTCGTCCAACATCATTTCGTATTCTTCAATACGCTTCTCGAAGAGCTTCACTTTGGCGACAAGACGGTCGGCGAAGCCAACGGGAATATCTCGCTTAACGCCGCCGATTCGGGGATAGTTGTAATGCATTCGTGAACCGCCAAGTTCTTGAAGCAAATCAAGGAACATTTCGCGGTCTCTCATGCACCAGGTCATCAGTGTGAGGCTGCCGATATCGGGCCCGTAGGCGCCGAGCCACATCAAGTGGGATGCGAGGCGTTGGCATTCAGCGGAGATGAGGCGAATGTATTCTGCTCGTTCTGGAACTTCAACTTCCAGCAGGTCTTCTGCTGCATAGATGTAAGAATTGGCCCAGGTCATTGCGCTGACATAGCAGAGTCGGTCGCAGTAAGGGGTGATTTGGGTGAAGTCGCGGGATTCTGCGATCTTCTCGACGCCGCGGTGGATGTAGCCGAGTTCGGCTTCAGTGTCCACTACAGTTTCTCCGTCAACCTTGACGCGAAGCGTCCAAAGTCCGTGCGTCATCGGGTGTTGAGGCCCCATTGTAATCCACATTTGTGCCATGATATCACCTCACTTAACCCGACCCTCATCGGTTGGTTTACGACCGAACCCTTGGGCGTCATCGTACATTTCATTGTAATCATGATATCGCAGTTTGTGTTGCTTTTGGAGCGGATGGAATCCCTCTGGGCTGTCGTGGGGGTTCAATACGCGGTGCATGTTTTCGTGGCCTTCAAAACGAATACCTACGAGGTCCCATGTTTCCTTCTCGTTCCAATCGGCTCCGACCCAAACGCTCTGAACGCTTGGGACACTGGGTTCGTCGCCTTGAGGCAATGCAACAAGGATTTCAAACTCCAAAGGAATGTCTGAGCCGGTAAGTTCGGAAGCAACGAGCACTGTGTTGGTGAAAGGTTTCTGGTCAACAACAGGCTGGCGCATGAGGTGGTAAACAACTTCCCAGCCTCGGTCGTCGCTGCCTTCAGGGAAATGTGTCCCTGTTACCATTGAACAGTAATTTGCTCCGTGGTCAAAACGCAAGGACTTGGCAACAGCCGGCCAGTGTTGAGGCGGGCAATGGATGCGAACAAAAGCCATCTTGAAGGCGTTGGAGTGGTGTTCCACCGTTGAAACGACGTCGGACCCTCCGAAACGCTTGGAAAGAATGGCGACGCAGGATTCTGCTGCAGAATCGCTTTGTTCGTTGCTCACACGCATTCCCATGTTCAATCCTCTCCAACGATGATGGGCTTCTCGCCCTTTCGTCCACTGCTTGGAGCAGCGCCGATTCGAATGATCTTTTCACGAAGCAGTCCAAAACCGTCGATGAGGGCTTCGGGCCGCGGTGGGCAGCCAGGAATGTAAACGTCCACTGGGATGACCGTGTCAACGCCTTCCAACACGTTGTAGGATTGGAAGTAGGGGCCGCCGGAGATGGCGCATTCGCCCATAGCAATGCAGTACTTTGGCTCCGGCATTTGTTCCCAGAGGCGGACGACCTTGTCGGCGAATTTCTTCGTGATTGGGCCGTTGACAAGAAGGACGTCGGATTGACGAGGGGAAGAGCGGAACAAAACACCGAATCGGTCTCCGTCAAAACGTGGAGTTGCAGCAGCAGCCATTTCAATGGCGCAACACTTGATTCCCAAGTGGAGCGTGAACAGTGACTTTCGACCTGCCCAATTGAAGTATCGTCCTGCGAGAACACTCAAGAATTGCTTGATTTTGGTTGCTTTAAGTGCCTCATCGGTGACGTCTCCTACCATTTCAACAAGTGCACGGCTATTGAACGCCGCATAGTTTTCGTCTTGACCTGCCATATCATTCACCTCAGATGTAAATGCGACCCCGCTTGCGGAACACGTACCATACTCCAAGAGCCATGGTTGCGAAGAAGATCGCCAATGTAGAGAGTGCCTCGGTTGCGCCGGCCACCGCCGCAGTGCGGTCTGTGACGTCTGCTGCCGTAGCGTCTGCAGCGACCATTCCTCCCAAGACGAGGAACATGAAGGCTACATCGAAGACGAGGAAAATGATGGCGTACCAGTAGTACTGGAAGTGGAACTGAATCATTGCATCTCCGACGGGTTCGCTCCCACATTCAAAGGTCGTGAGGCGCCGAGGATACAGGCTGTGGTCTCGCTCGTAGCCTTCGAGCAAGTAGGAGCGCGTGATGTGAGGGCGGGCCGGGTCAACCTTGGGTCGAACGACCCACGTGATGAGGAAATTGGTCAGCGGCATGATGATGCCCAGAATGGTGAGGAAACCAATAGAAAGGTATTCACTGGGTACGGATTCAATTCCAGACATGTTGACACCCTCAGAGAACGCATACGCTCTCTGTTCTTACCGAATTGAGCCCCCTCAATAAGCGTTGTCAAAGACCATAAAGCAAAATCGGCTATCTCGATGGTTTTTTCCCGGGCATAACCGAGGTTTTCTTCAACCGAAATTATGCCGCAGTGCTCTCTTTTTAATCTCTGCGGATGAGGAAGAGGAGCAAAAGTGCAACAATTACCGTTGCGCCGATAGCTTGGAGGGTGGTATTGCCGGCCAAGTCCAAAGCGCCTCCTGCAGGTTCTCCTTGAACGATAAATTGCAGATTCTGTCGATCGAGAACTCCCGTATCGGTCGGTTCAGCCGAAAGCGTGAATTTGTAGGTATCTGAAAGTTCAGCCCCATACGGCGCTCGGATGGTGGCGTTGACGTACAAGCGCTCACCTTCTTCAACCATGCAGGTTAGTTCATTTTGTTCAAACGTACAATCACCGTCATCGCTGTTCAATACAACAGACCATCCACGGAGGTTCTCGGATGTAAAGACGCGGATTTCTGTTCGTACGTTGCCCGTGTTGACAATTGAGATCTCATGTTCAATGGCTTCTCCACCGTAGACCAAATCAAGTTCTTGTTGAGCACCTGCCTCAATAAACTCGAGGTCTTGAATTACGGAAACATCGAGCATGATGGAGACCATCCCCGTTCGGTTTGCAGCGTTTGAAACACTGGTGACAACGACCTCCAAGAGACCGCCTTGGCCTGTTTCGGCTCCCGCGCTTACGCGTATCGTTAATTCGAAGTAAATCTTGTACGCCCTTGCCTCATAGCCCACCATGAGGCCCTCGTTGAGTTTTATGCTCTCGACGATGCTAGGTGTATCCCCCAGTATTGGGGCTCCATCCTCAAGGACATACGTTTCATTAGCGATGTCCCAGATTCCATACCCTCGAGGGATATCAACTTCTCCAGTGACCGGAAGGCCGTTGAGCGTGAGTGAACGGGTAGCGACTCCTTCAAGCCCGTTCATTGTAAAGACGGCGGCGTCACGTCCGTCGCCCATGTTCGTGACCCAAAGGCCGTAGGTGACCTCTCCGTTAGGGGGTAGGGTTTGTGACCCACTTTTGTCCGTTTCACCATCCACCAATTCCAGATTCATGGCAAAGTTTCGATCGGATAAAATTGCGAGGAAGTCCGCTTCTCTCTGGTTGTCTGGAATGCCATCGTTGTCCAGGTCTTGTGAATTTGTGTCGTCTTTGTTGCGCACACGGATGGTGAGAAGCGTGTTGTCAAGTTCTTCACCCTGCGGAATACTCACGACCAAATACACCACAGTAACCGTTTGAGGGTCGAGAATAATTTCAGTGAATTGCATTCCATTTTCATCTTCAAAAAGGGTATCCCATTCGGGGCTTTCGGATTGATCGATGACCGATAGAGCCATTCGGTCTCGAACGTTACCCAAGTTGGAGATTTCAATCGGGAAGCTCACATCGGTTAGCGAGCGCCCTGTTTGCTCGGTCGCTGGCGTTATCACTTCAAAATCATGGATTGCTCCAACCGTCACCCGCAAGACCACGCTATCGTAGGTTGCGCCACCACTTGATGGGAGAACTGAGAGTGTGATTTCAACAGCTTCGGTAGCGAGAGCGCCCTGAGGAACGCGAATCGTCAAATCGACTGAAACCGAACCTTGATTTCCATGCCGAGAACCAACCAGCACCGTTGATTGCTCCAACTGAATGGCCCAGCCAGCCGGTGCACTTGATGAGGAGATGCGCAGATTGTCCTGTCCGTTTCCTTGATTTGCAACGGTGACTACCGTAGATTTGTTGGTGCCGGGGTCAATTCCATCAAGAAGCGTAGTAGCCAGTGAAATACTTGCACCATAAGATTGCCCAACAACAACACGAAGTTGCTTTTGACAGTCCGGATCTACGCTGCTTCCATCTTTTCCAAGAATGGTAATGACCGCTTCAGAACCCGCGTCGATTGAATCGTCTGGCGCAACATCCAAGTCAACGGAAATTGTTCCTTCTCCGTCATCATAAGAAAGCAGGCGTGTCGAGGCTCCATCAACGCTAACCCATGATGCTTTACTGCCTGTCGATGCGATTGTTACGGTCCAGTCAACGTTTCCTGTGTTGGTGAAGGTAGCCGACAGTGATGCTTCTGCACCGGGATTCACCGACAATGATGTCTTGCTCAGTTCAACAGAACAGGTCTTAAGTTCGGGGACAATGAGTTTGAAATCGTCCGTGTCCTTTGCCTCATTCGTTGGATCATTGGTTACCGTCCCCGTGACGTCCCAGCAGTAATCGTTCGCAGATTGTCCATCTGGAATGACAACCGTTGCCGTAATGGTTTCAGTTTCCTCGCTGTCGAGGGAGACTGTAGTATCGCTGAGGGAGACGCTGAATTCAGAGGTACTGCCGCAACCGGGGTCGTTGTTTTCTTCGATGATAAGAGCAATTGTTTCGTTGGTCTGCCCGGTGTTCTCGACCTCAATTCGATAGTCCAATTCGTCTTCACCCGCCCAATCTTGCTCCTTATCACCGCTGTTAACGGTAAGGTCAACACCAAACAGACCACTTCCAGAGCCATCGCCGGCTGTTGTCGTGACGGTAGCTGTTTCTTGAGCAGGAGCGCCAGCAACATCAGGTGGAGTCGCCTGTTCGTTTGCGTTGACGGTGATTGTGGTATCACAGGTTCCTTCAGCCCCTTGGGTAAGCGTCACGTTCATTGTAGCCTCTTCGTAAGCACCGGCATCGATTTGACCAGGGATTTGAGTGATGGATGACGAATATCCGTTGCATTCCTGTGTTGCTTCTTGAGCGGTGCTCAATGAAACGGACACGGGATTGGACCCCGTGTTTCGAACACGAATGACGTATTCACCTGATTCACCAGGATTCACTTCCAATGCAGCGGGGATGGGAGTGACCGTGATGGAAGCATCTCGAGCGCCGTCTGCAGAAACGGTGGGTGCGGCCAAAGGCAACACCGATAGAGACATCAAAACGACGAGAAACAGCGCCAAACGCTGGTGGGGAGCGGCCGCGGCGTCACGAGGGACCATACCATTGCCTCATGGTCATCCTATCAAAAGCCTATGCTCTTTTTGACTCAAAAGTGGCCTCTAGAAGCATCAGGCTTGAACAAAGTGTTCAGAGCTTTCTGAGCAATTTACACACTGGTCAAGTTGAGTCGCCTCACAGTTACCATGAGCCACTCCATGATACCGAGCCCCACAAGTGGGACATCCCAAAGTCGGGCCGATGACCGGCTCTCTGCAGGACCAGCAAATCGGGGCGGGTGTGGCCGCAACATCAGGTTTCGGAAGAGCGTTGACCGGGAGTTGTGGAACTCCGTAAGCCGGATGGTTTTTGATGGGGAGCATTGGCACGTCTTGTTGACTCGGTGTTCGGCGTAGGACGACGGCTCCAAAGGCGCCAAGAACTGCGAGAAGCACAACCATGCCAAAGAGAACTGAGGTACTGGTTAGTCCAGACGTCAAGGAACTACCGACGGGCTCTCCTTGAGAAACCACAGGGAAGGAAAAGGAGGCTGAAGAATCCTCACTTCCAACCAGGTTCAAGTTCACGGTAGTTTCTCCGGGCTGGTCTGCACGAAGGTCCAAACGAACCAATGTTGACTGGCCCACTTCAAGTTCAACGATATCGTTACCGTCGATTGAAGCGGTCCAATCATCTCCTGCATCAACACGTACTTGGCGCTCAAAGCGGGTGTTCCCTAAGTTGGTGATTTCAATGACAACTTGTTCGCCATCTCCTGTTTTGAATTCAGGGATACGTTCCACACTCCATCCCGCAACTTCATTCTCACCCACCAAGAGGCCTACGGTCTTTGTCAGGCTTACTCCTTCTCCTTCAAGCGTTAAGGTAAACGACGGTTCGGCAAAAGGCAAGGCTCCGTTGGCGATGAGAATGGAACATGTAATCGGTACAAATTGGCCGATTTCAACCGTTTCAGAGAAGATACAATCACCAAACAGACCTGAATCGGTTTGCAAGCTTACGCTTGGCGACCATGGCGTGGTTGCCTCGTTGGTCACCAACCAAGTGAATTTCATGGGGTCGCCTGTCGGATGAGACCCAGAGGCTTGAGGGGTTGGAAAGGTCGTACCGTCAGAAAATTCCAACCCTGCAAAGGTGAGCGATGGTGCAGCCAGCGTTTCTACGACCAAATCGCCATCCCAAGAAAAGAGGGCGTTTTGAGCCTCTAGGTTGAATTGGATGGGGCCGGACTTAGCAGCACCGTTCCCTTGTAACGTGTAGAGAAGATTTGTGCTGCCCCCCCAAGGCAAGTTGATGGGTTCGATGACTGATGTAATGGACCAACCCGGTGGGAGCGTGAACGACGGAGTCAATTCAAGGTCAATGTTTCCATTGTGTTCCACCGAATACAACAAAGAAACGGTTGAGTTGGGGCTCAGTTTCGAGTACGAGGACTCCAAATGGATGTAAACATCACGGATGGTTTCTACTTTGATGGGGATTTCAAAGACAACCGTCTTTTGCAGTTCCGTTTGGCTGATTGCAATCAATTCAACAATGCGTTCTGCGCCGGCTGCAGTCAGCACCAATGGGGGCGTGATCACAAGTTCTACCGACCTGAAACCAGCACTGTCGATCAATCCCGTTGAGCCGGACAAGGCGCCCCCTTCACTCCCCAAATTTGAGAAGCCTGCATTCCAACCCGTCGGAGGTTCGAGGAACAAATCGTAACCAATTGCTGTGTTTCCATTGTTGAGGAAGCGGACCGTAAGATTGGTCGGGTTTGAGGGGTGTACTGGAACAATGGAATAATCAATCTCGAGGTCAGCGTTCGCCAAATCGGGTACGATGAAACTGAGTTCAAATGGATACGTCACGCTGTTGTCTACATCAAGGCCCAGCAGGTCAATCCGGTAATCGCCAGGAAGCGGAGGCGCTGGATGAACCAGTGTAACCGTGATGTATTGTGACTCTTGACCTTCAAGGCTGAAGTTTGAAGTGGTGCTTCCAATGTACCATGGTAGACTTTGCCCGTTAGCGTGATTCACAACTTGGCCAGTTTGCATTGAAGCATTTGTGGAAATAAGGGCCGTATTTGTTAGCGTAAGGTTCCATGAGGTTGTTGTGATGTTGGACTCGGTTAAGGTCATGGTCGCAGAAGGTGATTCCAATTTGACGCCGGGGGCGGTAATGTTCACCGTGATGTCGTGCCGGTTGTTGTTTTCTCGTATCTCCTCAATGGTGTCATCGGGGTCAATGATGAACGAAAGCACGCTTGTCCCTGCTGATTGTGGCGTCCATGACCATACCATCTTCTTGGTTGAACCAGCGCCCAATGCTGTCGACTGGCGGCTTATTTCAGAACCATCGACCTCAAAAACGACGGGGAAGGTATTGGCCATAACGTTCCCAAAATTGAACACCGATGTTGTCAATTGAACGGGGTCCCCAACTTGTGGAATGCCGACATTCATTTCGAATTCCTCCGGCTGAACCATTGGGTCTGGTCGTAAATCATTCACGCCATGACCCAAAACAGCGACGGCATAGGGTTGAGTTTTTGAGCCACTGTGTTGACCGTCTTGGACCTTAACCGTCCATGTCCCCGTTGCTGCAGAATCTATCAAGATGACTTCCAAGTTGTTCACGGTATCTCTCGAACCACCTGTTGTTGAACGGCCGTTTGCAAAATCATTGCCCAAATAGACCGTCCCATCGGGAGAGGTGACGATCAGGTCAAGGTCATTGACGAGTTGAGAGTTTGAAAACCTGGAGCCTCGCTCATCGGACCATGTCAAGACGGCTTTGAACAAACCAGAGGCTTGAGACACATTGAATGAGTACGTTTTGCTGTTGCCCGTGCCCGACAAAATTGAACGGTCGTCAACCCAGATACCTTGCCCCGTATTCGGAGCGAGCGTGTTGCGCAAGTTGATCCTCCCCCACCCCTCGTCATCGTTGGGTATATTTCTCGACCCGATATCTTCCGCTCCAAGGACCAAAAGTGCTTTCACGAGGGCGCCTTGTGGGGATGGGCGTTGTGCGATTTCTTCCAAGTACTCCCGGATCATCAAGGCCATACCTGCAGCATTGGGCGTTGCCATTGAAGTCCCGGTGTATTCCAGGTAGTAGGAATTGCTCCAAGTAGAGCCGCCAACGTCGGTGGCTTCTTGGGCACGGCACGAGCGAACATAGCCGCCTGGAGCGATGAGGTCCGGCTTGATGCGACCGTCATCAGTGGGCCCTCGAGACGAACCTTGCATGACCGTATCGGGAGCGCCATTGTAGCGGTTTTGATGATTTCCAACCGAAACAACGTTTTTCGCCGTTGCTGGTGGCGATACCGTTCCAGAGTCGGGTCCATCGTTTCCTGCCGCAAACAGAACGGTTAGGCCCTCTCTTCCAGTGTAATAGCGGTCGTAATAACTTGCTCTGTCATCTACATCTTCAGTCTCTGAATTGTACTTCCCTTGCTGGCTTGCAGAACTGGACCCCCATGAGTTGGTGTGGGTGCGGGCGTCAGCATTGTAAGCCGTGTTCAATAAATTATTGAGAGAAGGCGATTGGAAGTTTCCAGTGTTGTCATTTTCCATGGCTTGGAAATACAAATCGGCAGCACTGGCAACCCCTGAATATCCCCCCCGTGTTCCGTCCCCGAGGACGGTGCATGACACGTGAGTTCCGTGACCTGAATGCTTGTCAGCAGTAGAGCCGTCTCCAATCACATCAAAATTACCGACCACTCGAGAACCAAAATCGCCGTGGTCATCGTCCAATCCAGAATCAGCAACCGCCACAACTTGGCCGGAACCGTCCAAGTCGGTCGTGAAGTATGTCCTCATGGTGTTGGTCCCCATATGACCACGTGCGTTGTCATTGAACGCTGTAAAGGCCGGGTCAGGACGAAGGTACATGACCGAAGGCTGTTGCATGATGGAGAGGAGGTTTCCTTCCCCAACAAATCCCTCATATCGGCCGTTATCCCAAGCCATTGCATCGTCAAGTCCTGAATGGGCGACGTCGCCGAGGTGTTGGTCAATGATTCCGTTCCCGTTGTCAATCAACGTGACCCGTTCCATGGGGCCTTCATCGTTGCGCCACCCCTCCAACCGTACCAGCATCGAAGAGAGTGCTTCCTCGCCGCCTTCCATCAAAAGAAGGTCCATCAAGGTCGAATCAATGAGCATGCCTTTGGGAACCTCATGACTTGCAGCAATACCCTGAACCTGTTCCGAGGTGCGAAGAGCAGTAGGCGTCCCTTGCACCATCAGTCCAGATGGAGCGATGAACTCTCTGACCTCGAGTCCGTTAATGGAAGAGAGTTCGCTTCGAACTTCATTCAGGCGTACCTCGTCCGAGACAAGCAGCATCAAGAGATCAAAGCGCGGTTCCATCCATTCGGAAGGCACCGGCCGGTTAAGTTGCAACCCGTTGGTGTCAAAGGTGCCAAAGGGGCCAATTGCGAGTGTATCTCGCTGTTCGCTCTCCAATGATTCGTCTAAAATACCCACAGCGTCATGGTACACATCTTCCTTGATGTCAAATCGAACCCACTGCGGTTCAAGAATTCGTTCTTCGTCGGGAACAGAGGTCGCGTTCAACATCGGACCGGTTGAAGCAGCAAGCAGGAGGAACAGAAAGAGGATGACCCATCTCCGGTTTTTTCCTCCTGACATGATTTCTCCTCCATCTCCTGCACTTTATCGCTTCGCTTCTGTTGGACAAACGATGCTTCAGTTAATTGGCCAATAATGACGAGGGGCCTTATCCATGAAAATTTCTTGAGACCAGTCCCCTACCGGGTGACTCAACTGATTTATTTCTCGTAATTGCCCTGAATAATCGACATAACTCAGCGAGATGACGAGTTGATAATCATCCCATACCGTGTGACCGATGATCATCATCTCCAATTCATCTCCAGCAATGGACGAATGTGCTGAAACTTGGCTGATTGAGATTTCCATATGGTCCAAGTATTCCCCATCGAACGCTTGAAATTCAACTCGAATTTCTACATCGGTGATGTCGCGACTTCCATCGTTGTGAATTTCCGACATCACGAGATGGCCGCCGCGCTGCATGTAGTGCGTCTCAAGGGATACAGAATCTCGAGGAAGAAGCCAGTACCATCCGCTAAAGGTTAGCATGATGAACAGGAAGACGACAGCGCCGGCCAATCCAACCCTCGATGGTGTGATCTCTTTACCGAGGGTTTGGAGAAGTTTAGCGGCCTCTTGGGCAGCTTCCCACGCTTCAAGGTCTTCACCTTCAAGCGTTTCACGGTCGCTGCGAAGGTCTCCGGCAGATGGTTGACTCATGCGATCACCCAAACAAAAGTGCCAACCCACTGGCGACGGCAGAACTGATGGGTTCTACCACCATGATGTGCCGTGTTTCAACGAATTCTCCGGTTAATGAGCCGACGAGAGACAGGTCCGTCACCATGCCGTTAATTCCGATTGAGGATGCCGTTGGGACAATACCAGTAAATTGTGCATCGAGTAAAACTGCTCGTCCGTCGAGGCGTAAATCACCAAGCATGGGGAGGTAATAACCGGGTTCAACAAAGGCTTGAGCACTGGCCACAAGACGCCCCTCATTGATGTCGTCGATGATAATCACTGGGAATTCCCCCGGCCCAGTGTAGATGTGAATGGTTGCACCCTTGAGGTTTTCACCAACGACTTCAACACGCTCAATGGTAACTCCAGGGGCTGCCGGAAGGTCTGTCTGCTTGATGTACACCCGTTTTACGCCGCTATCGGAGGAAACGATTCTCATGCCGTAATCATCGGTTTGCTCGAGCACAAAGCGCTTAGGAAGGTCTTCTGCAATCATCAACACGTCGCCCTTTGCATCAATTGACCTTCCCGTTGCCTCCAGATAGAGATCCATATCGTCGGTATTGGACGAATAGTCAAGCGTTCTCATCCCTTGGAAGGCTGTTTGTTGGCGAATGTCAAACCGACCATCGGGTGCTGTTGAAAGGTTCATCACACCGGGTAAATCTTGCATGAAAGCAGTCGATGGCCACCAAAATCCATCCACATAACGAAGTTGCTTAAGCATCAATGAATCTGCGGAATGGTCGTTGATACGGTAAACCTCGGGCACGAAGAGGTCAAGTTCCAAAACGTCACCAATGGTTGCAGACACGTCCGTTGATTGAGGAATGCCCATGACCAATGCCTCAACCCTTGTGAGGGCTTGATGGTCGATTAAGAGGGCATAAGCCGACTTTAACCGAACTCCAGCATCATAACGCATGTCCATTGACACACGCGGCACGGTGAGGTTTTCCTGCGTTGAAAACAAAACATTGACCTCTACATTGTTGGGTTGGGTCGTATCCAAACCGTCAATCAACAATTCAAGATCCTGGCCCTCAAGCCCTCGTGCGACGATGGATATTTGTTCGCGTTCAGGCTGCCATTGAGACATCTTCAGGTCGATCTCATAAGTTGGAACATCACCGATCATACGGAAATCATAGAGAATCTCAATCTTTCCAGCAGGCAAGGAAGGCAGCCACGCTTTGATGTGCCAAGACCGTCGATCGGTCAGCGTGATGCCTTCTTCCTCAAGGAGCGTGAGGTTGACTCCGATTAATTCATCGTCGTAAATCCTGCCGTCCTCAAGAGCGTCAATGAGTTCTTCTGCAGCGGTAATGTTGGCTGCATTAGCAATGGAAAGAGCTTGGTTTCGTTCAGTTTGTGAGATCTTACCGTCTTCAAGAATTGCGGTCATGGTGACTCGGCTTGATTCTACAAAGGTCGGCATTCGAGAGAGATTGAACGTAGGAAGCGTCTGTTCAATGGATTCAACACCAATTCCATGCGACCATTCTGGTTCAACAAGCAAGTTGCTTCCTTTCTTCATGTCCACGGTCATGTTGAAGGCTTCTCCAGTGAAGAGGTCAAGGCCAAGGCTCATGTTTTCGTTTTCTCCGATCACACCACCAACGTCAACCGTGAGTGCGTGCACGAAATCGTTGACGACCGTCCCAAAGTCTACCAAATCGCCCAAGAAGAACGACAAGGCTTCAATGCCCTCGTCTTCCCCAAAGGTCGGCAGCTCAAGGCCGTCAGAATCAACATCGCTCGGCAATGTGAGGGAGATGTTAGCAGGGAGAGGAGCAAAGTACACTTTGCCGTTGAGTCCGAGGAACGGGTCCTCGTAATTTGTATCGTCTTCAACCGACACGCCAAACGGAGAGGATTGAGAACGAACCAGTTCAACTACAGAATTCCCTTCCGGGCCAGACGACCCCGGTATAAGCGGGCTCAAGCGTTGAATTGAGGTCACATCAGAAATTTGAGTGCTCAAACTTGCTTCTGCCGTATCTTCATTCACCCAGAAGCGCATGTGGTCGCCGTCCATGGTCAGGGGGACCGTGGCGTTTGTCATCTGAATCTGAATGCTTTCCATTGGAACATCAGCGACATAACCCACCGTGTCTCCAAGAATCAATGAGAAGGTCGCAGGCAAACCGTCCAGGCGAATCGCATTGCGTTGGCTTCCAGATTCGCCGCCGTAGGTAATGGTCCCAATGGGCTCACTTGCGCTGTACTGGAGTGCCTCTGCTTCTTGCAAAATATTGAACATACCGGGGCGGTTTGAAACAGTGGCCGATTGTTTGACGGCATCGTCCAAGTTCCCGTCGTCGTGTCGAATGTGCCCGATGAGGAGGGAGCCTGCCGCTTCGCCATCCAGTTCCATGTTGCGTATTTCATTCACGGGGTCAAACGAATGCCGGACATGGGAGATGCCTCCGATTCGCATGCTCATGGCTACAGGAACCAGCGGGTCTTGGGGTCCTAAGCGACCGTTTACCACCTCGATATTGGTATCTTCAGAGAGCAAGATGTGGTCCATTTCAGGCAACCAAGGCTGAGGGCTGCTGGCCAATGCAAAGGCCATTTCGCCGAGGTAGGTCGCTTCTCTTTGGGACGTGGGTAAACTTTTCTTCACCTGGTTGAAACACTGAATGTCAACTTCTCCACCGGTTGAACCCGCAGTCCCAACAACCGCATTGGGCAATCCATTGAGAATCGTACCGATGTCCAATACAACCTCAATCACCGTCAGGAGAGCATTGTCAAACAATTGCGCTATTGAGTTTAAATTCGGGTTATCAAAATTGATCCGACTGGTCCCACTCGAGGGGATGAGGAAGCTCCCTTGAATGACAATAACTCGAGGCACATCTTCTACTCGGACAAGCATTGACGAACTGTCGTCTTCGTAGCCACCTCGTTTGAACGTGGAAATGAAGTCCAGAGAGGAAATCGAGCCCGTTCCAGCAATCAGCAACAAGGTATTGGGGGGTGCCGCCGGATTGACAGGCAAGGTGGGGTCGTTGATGTTGTTGGTTTGGTCTCCAGTGAAATTCTTGATGGCGATAATAAAAGACAGGCGTTCGGGGATTTCGCCCGGCAGGTTTGCTGAACCTGGTGCTTCTCCAATCATCGTGAAGATGGCATTGATTTCGTCCTCGTGCAACGAATCCGAAGGAAGGCCGCGAATCCATATGCGTGAATCCGTGATGTTCCCGAATGGACTGTCCCCTTCCGGGACGTTTGAACGGTCCTCAAAGTAGTGAAGGTACACGTCGATATCAACATCGGAGTACAATTCAACGGTATCAAAGGAGTTTTGTCCGTAGTTGTCGTTGCGTAGCGTCAAATCAACTTCGGCCGGTAGAATCGATGAACCCTTGTCGGGATGGAATCCTACGTCAAGGTAAGCCACTTCAAGAATGGGCACCGTACCATCGCTTCTTGCTTCACCAAAGTGAACGTAACCAATACCGATTCCAATGCTGCATTTGTGGGCTCGACTTTCCGCTTCACCGTCCGTAGCAGGGTCGTAATTGAACGTTTGACTGCAGTCTGTCTGCTTCTGACCTCCGTCGGCATTTGGATTTGCTAACCGTACGGCGTAAGGGGCAGAGACACTGGTGAGCGTGAGGTCGCTCGAGTTGACTTGACCCAGGAGAAGGTCGAGGCCCAACTGACCAACCGATGCGTACAAGGCGTTGAGATTGAACGTCATCTTTTGGATGCCAACCCCGAGTGTTACGTCGTGTGGAGGTTGAGTAAATCTTGTATCGATGACAATGGCGTAAGATTCTGAATTGGACAAGGTAATATCAAAGGCGAGTCCCTTCATCAACGACACTTCAAGATGCTCAAGTTCATCCCAAAGAGGGTCGTTTTCGTTGAGGGCTTCAACGTTCCATTGGAAGGTCGGGCGAAGCCAGATTTCTTCGATGACCGGTATGATCCCATCGCTGAATTCCACGCCCCATCCTTCGTTGAGGGTGGTAAGGCCCTCGATGGTTAACGCAACGGAAAGGTCGTCAGTGCCATCCCCATCAATGTCAACGAAATTCTTGAACAGGACAAGATCGGTTCCAACAATAAGTTCTCCAGTGAAGGTCCCCGAATCCCAGGCCTCGTAAGAAGGCCCGTTGTTTCGAGATGTGAAATTGACGTAAATTGCATACGTGTTGATGCCAACGCCGAGGAGGTTGTCAATCCCGAGATTTTCAACCGAAAACAGCGTCTGCCAGAGATTGTAAGGCCAATCGTCCGGGCTCGTGGCCAGGTCGGTCAAGAAATTGTAGGGGCGTGGATGATCTTCGACCAGAGGTGAAGTATCCCGAAGTTCAACTTGGTTGAGGTACCCCTCTGCGTCAGCAAGAGCGTCTCCTGCCTGAACTGGCCGCTTGGAAGCGTCGAGAATAGCGAAGGAATTCTGCGCCCCGTTAATGGCCACCAGTTCTTCATTCGCATCAGAACGGCTTGCAAGCGTTTCTGCTAGCGCATCAAGAACCCCGAAGTCATCGCGGTCCACGCTAGAATCTGCGGAAACAGGTTGCATCATGGAAAGCATCATGATGATCACAAGGAGCAATGCTGCCTTTCTTGGGTCACCCGATTGAGGAAGGCCAGCACGAATAACACGCGTAACCTTCTCATCCATGGGTGCAGGTCGGGGGTCATCCTTTGAGAAGGATTCGCCGGTTTGCTCATACAAAGTGGTGTTCTTCATTGCACATCAAGAGGAGGTTTGGGTGATGGTTTGGTCAACACCGCAACCGGGGCAACCAACAACCGCAAGTTCAACGCCCACCGGCATATCGATTTCAAACACTGCATTGCATGCTGAACAGGTGTGACGGATGTTGACAGGCGCATCCGGCTGTTCCACTTCTTTCGGAGCGGGTTGAGGCTCGATGGCCGTGGCCGGCATCTGGATTTCCGAACGGGTCATCACAGGTTCAGCAGCAGGCGCTTCCGGTTCATGAATGGCGGCTGCTTTCTCCACTGGAACAGGAACGGGTTGAGTTACGGGCTCGGGTTCGTCGTCCATAAATGCTGCAAGTGCATCAACTGTGACTGCCGAAGTCGGGGTTGCAGTCTGCTCCATATCAAAGAGCGATGCTGCTTCTCGAGCCGCTTGACTGCTTCCTTGTGAGATCACTTCGGTTTGATATTGTGGAGGAGGAGCAAACGAAAGGTTCGGGTCAGCAGTACTAGCGGCGGTGCCGTAAATCGCTTCCATCTCTGCGGCCTTTGCATCGGCTACCAAATCGTCCTTGGATTTGATTTCTCCTTGGTCCAATCCAGCGATTTCTATGGCCTTCGCAAATAAGGGAAGTTTACGACGCTGAGCTACCATCCCAATTTGGCCATGCGCCTCGTCTTCATTGAGGCCTCGACCGGTCAACATATCGACGGCAAGACGACGTTGCCAGGAACGGAACCCAAGAACGGAAACAGCTCCGGCTATACAGAGCAGAATCAGTACCATCATGACAGGCCCAGCAAAGCCTGCGCTGGATGATGGAGGGTCCACTTCTACTTTGAATGCAAACGAAGCCGTGTTGTTTGACGCATCAAATACCGTAATGACGATGTCTTGGACTCCTTCATCGTCGAAATTAATGTTGGGTTGAAGTCCCATCAGGTCTGCATCGTCTCGAGTATCTCCGTTACCGTCCGAATCCTTTAACGGATTCAAATCCCAGTGCACTCGCAAGGCAGTGTCCCTATCGTATGCATCACTGACTTCAATTTTGAAGGTGTAACTGTCACCTGCGGAAACTTTGGCTGGGAAGTCGGCCAAGAGCGATGTGTTGAATGTAGGGATGGTCGGATCGACGGAACGAATTGTAGCCGATGTGGTCGCAGTATTCCCTGCGGCGTCCGACACGACGAGCGCGAGTTCGTAAACTCCAATCTCATCCCAGAGCAATGGAAGGGTTGTTGCGTTTCCAAAGGGTACTCCATTAAGCGTCCAATCGCATGCTGCTACTGCATCGTCGTCGGTACTGGAAAGGCAGTTCATCGAAATGCCAGCACCTCTGTCGACCTTCCAACCTCCAGAAATCGGTGTGCCGTTTGATGCAATACGAGCGGTTGGTTCTTCGGTATCAACAACGGTAACTGAGTGGTCAGAGAAGGCTTGCTCTCCGGTTGGAGAAGTGGACGTTACGGTGACCGTTTTGACACCGGGCGTGCCCCAAGAGGGAGATGCTGTGAACCCTGAGCCGTCAGCATCGTTTTTGAAATCCCCGTCGTTATCTTCGTCCACCGTATCATCAAAATCCCACTGCAACGAAGCGATTTGTCCCAGACGGTTTGCTGTTGTTGAACCGTCAAGTAGAATGGATTCCCCTATGGATACCGTTGAATCGCTTGCGTCCGTAACGACCGGAGTCAACGGAGGTGCCAGTTCAATTCGTACCGACATGCGCAGGTCATCTGTGCCATTGCCTCCACCAAGAGGGACGTCTGTATTGTCAACAACCAAAAGCAATTCTTCGCCGTCAAGATCATTGGGGACCATCCAGGTCACTGATTTTGGAACATCAACGCTCTGAAGGGCACCGCCGTCGATGTACTGGACACCTACTGCCCCTAATTCGTAGCGTTGATGCATCAGGCGTGTTTGCAAGTATACGTCTCCAATAAAGTCCAAGTCCCACGCTGAAACCACAACGGTTGTTCCCGCATCCAGGCGCAAATCATCACCCGATAAGAGGATGGAAAAATCGTTTTCACCTACGGCGACCAAGTCGTGGTAGGGCGTCCAATAGGCCTGTTCAAGAGAAGCAACCGAGGCCGATACTTTGCTGCGTACGCCGCCCTGGTCACCGGCACTTGCATCACCATCATGAGCGAGATTGTCCAGAACCATGTACCAGTTTTTCGATTGGATGGAAGGAGGGACAGCCCAATGGAACTCATACCCGCCCAAAGCAAATTCTGTGGATGCTGGTTGTTCCATTGTCGAGCGGTAGGATTGTCCCAATTCATAGGGCTGAATGGTGTTCTCATTGAAGAACAGAACATCCAGTGCATCGTCAAGGATAACGAGTTCGATTTCAAAGACATCTCCGGGGGTAAGAGCGCCCAAGTCCACGATAATACAGACGCCTGGGTCAATGTCTACCGTAGAGGCAAGGTTAGCAATGCTTTGTGTCAAACAGCCAGGACTGTCTCGTCCTTCAGTTGCAGATGTTGCCATTGGAACGCAGGCCGCTGATAGCAAAAGAAGGACCAAAACGAACGAGCGCATGAAACGAGGATGAGCGTTTTCCTCTTCAACGATTTGGTGACATGTTTCGCTTTGACCAGCCTTCTTGGGTGAACGTGAGGTGACTGACTGAGCCGTCCTCACCAATACGGAGCCGGTCACCATCGTTGAGGCAGACGACATGAAGCGATGCATCTCCAATATCGATTTCATTTGATACCGTTTCAATATCTTTGATTCTGCTGCTGTAGTGGGTAAGGGCGAGGTGGTTGACCTTCATCTTTTGAGCAGTTCGTACGGCCCCGGAAACGGTCGAATGGAGGTGTTCATCCGCTTTGTCGCTTTGAGCCTCAAGGAAGGTTGCTTCGTGAACGAGCAAGGTTGGTGTTGCCGTAGTGAGGAGTCCCGGAGCTCCCTCGGCAGTATCACCGGATAGAATAACGCTCAAGCCCGAGCCAGATTGGCCTCGAAATGAACTGGCATTGAGGCGATCCCCATTCTCAAGTGTGATGTCATCCCCACGAGCAAGACTCATTCGTTGCTGTTCAGTAAGGCGAAGTTCTGCCGCGCGGAGGCGGTCAAATTTCCCCCGCTTGCCAACTTGTTTGATGGCCCATGCGCATGAGGGGACGGAGTGGCGTGTTTGCAACGCCTCGATTTTGCACGAAGACCATCCGATGGGTTGAGGCATGCTTTCCAAAGCTACGGCTTTGCCTGTTAGCGCATCGAGTTCGACCCAACGGTGCTCCGCCATGTCGCCAAGAACCCAACGGGTTGGGAACGAGAGCCCCGAGTCATTAGCACCCAGAGAATGCCAACTGCGCCATTGGCGTGCAAGTTCGGATGGCGGTGTGTCGGCCGGCAATTCGGAGCCACTGAGCAGAGCATCAAGTACCGGTTTGGAGCTCGGGCCGAGAATCAACAGAGGCGCTTCCCTGTGGTCAAGGCTCATGGTTTGCATCCAGGGAAGTGCACCCCAGGTATGGTCAAGGTGGCCGTGGGTAAAGAGCAATACGTCAACGTTTCCGGGTTTGAGCGTCGTTCCTTTTTCATGTTGTTTTAGCATCTTACGCTGATGAGAAAAACGACTTTGAAACCCTTCACCGCAATCGATAACGGCAATGCCGTCAGGGCATTTAACTGCACTTCCACTGACGTCCCGACGGTTGGTTGGGCGTGCCGAAGCAGTACCAAGAACGTGAACGTCAATACCCATCTTAACACCTCAAGAATTCATCGGTATTGGAGTCGGTGGAAACCAACGTAGCAACACCACTTCATCGATTGCACGGACCCATCGCCAAGGAACCGCAACGTGCAACTTTCCTTCCACCAAATCCTCAGGCGTATCACAAACAAAGAGATGCGTACAATGGAGGGTATTGGTGTCGATGACTGCGTCGTAAACGGTACCGAGTTTCCTTCCAGTAGGCAAGTAGACTTCAAGGCCGGCCCAACGGGACATGACCTCTTCTCCTTGCACCATGGTCATCCACTACCGGCTAGGGTCAATAAAGCAACGGCTCAAGATGGTTACAATTAACCAAACATCAGCACTGCTGAATGCTTCACTTACCGCGGTTGAGGTTTGCTTTGAGCGAAGGACGCAACTTCTCTGCACCCTTACCCTTCTTGTGCAATCCACGTCCTCGCTTACCGGCAGAAGTCTTACCTCGGTATGCACGTCCACGGTGGGCGGTCTTGCCGTTTGCACGGGAGAACACACCGAGTTGCTTGTCGTTAACGATAGCAGGGTGGTGTGTGTCGATCATGATCACTTCGAAGAACTTGTGCTTTCCGTCTTGGCCAACCCAGTACGAGTTGAGGACTTCCAGGTTAGGGAAGTGACGTGCAACACGCTCTTCTGCGATACGCTGCGTGTTCTTGGCCATGGTAATCTTGGAAATACCGGCCTTGGATGGCTTGCGCTTCATGTGAATCTTACCCTTACGAAGTCCACCTCGGCGGACACGGGTGCGGATGAGGACAACGCCTTGCTTTGCTTTGTAGCCCATTCGGCGGGCGGCGTCAAGGCGAGTTGGGCGTTCGATGCGGCAATTGACCGGCTCGCGGCGCCATTGGGCCATGCGAGTCTGCCGGTACATGTGGGGCAGTGCATCCTTTGGACGCTTCCAAGTTGAACGAACATGTTGGTACAAACCTTGAGTCATCATAACCACCTACGCTTCTCAGCATCCTGCGGACAAAACTCCCCTTTATGAGTCTGCCCACGCGATGAAGAGAACTATGCCTTCCAAACGGGTAGGCCTTCGGCTTGGATTCCACGCCATCCGCCCCACAGCGATGATACATTCGTCCATCCCATGTCCTGCAACGACTTCGCCGCTAATGCGCTCCGGTATCCCCCACCGCAATACAAGACTACACGAGCATCATCGGGGATGTCCTGTTTCTCAATATCCCGCTCAAGCACACCTTTTCCAATGTGAACCGCCCCCTCCAAGTGGCCAGCTTCGAATTCATAACGTTCCCGAACATCAACGACCAGAAGCGGCTGACCATCGGACAGCATGTGCTTCAATTCTTCAGTATTGCATTCAGGAATTGATTCTCTTGCCGCTTCCACGATGGCTAAGAAGCGAGGGGCATGTTGTTTCGCCATGTCCTCCCCAGAAGGGTTAGCCTCTTGAGCATCCCGCTCCAGCCCAAGACATGGCTGGCCAAATCACCGGATTGACCGCGGTCATGGACGCCTTGAACAGTGGAGTCGCCATCGACAGGGTCCTGGTTGACCGTGAACACGACACTACGGAACTGCGGGCCCTGTGTGAAACCTTGGACGTGCCGCTTGATGAAGGTTCAACCAACGACCTCTGGAGAATGTCGGCAGATGGAGGCCAAATCGCCCTCGCATTGACGGGCCGACCCCAGCACAACACACTGGAAGAAGTCATGAGTGCCGGTGGGTGTGTTTGGCTCTTTGACGGCGTTGAGTATTCAACAAACCTGGGATTCACCATCAGAACCGCTGAAGTTTCTGGAGCAGATGCTGTGCTGCTTAACGTCGTTAAAACGCATGAGGAACGCCGCACCATCCGCCGCGCAAGCATGCGAGCCGACCGATTTATCCCTGTCATTTACACCACGACCGAAGAACTGCTCGTCAGCGCAAAAGAGAACGGTTTTCGGATCGTTGCTGCTGAAGACATCGGCACGCACGGACCGTGGGACGAGGACTTGACTGGAAACGTGCTGCTGGTTGTGGGCGCAGAACGGCATGGCGTGAGTCAAGAGGTCTTGGACGCAAGTGATGCTGTGGTCAAACTGCCCATGGCCGGTTTCGTTCCATCTTACAACCTTCAAGTTGCAGTCAGTGTTTTGGCGGTTGAAGCCCTCCATCAGCGACAAATTCGGGAAAACTGAATTAAAGCAAGGGTGCTTCGGTGAGTCATGGGATTCTTCGCAACCATCGGACGCGGCTGGCAAATGAGCAAATTGAGCATGAGTGTGGTCAAAAAAGACCCCGAACTCATGGTCTACATGATCATCTCCGGTGTGCTGAGCATGGCCGCATTTGTTGCTATAGCCATTCCACAAATCATGGAAATGTCTTGGGCCCTCGACGCAGAAGGTGCCGCTACCCCGGCTTATCTTGGATTCACCTTTGTCGGCTACATGCTCGTCAGCATCATCGTCGTGTTTTGGAATTGTGCTATTGTCGCCAATGCCAACATTCGTCTTTCAGGCGGAGACCCTTCGTTTTCCGATGGATTCAGAGCTGCTTTGAGCCGCCTACCCATCATCATTCTATGGGGTATTATCGCCGGAACCGTTGGACTTCTGCTCAAGATGCTCGAAGGAGCCGCTCGCAGCAGTGATAATGATGCTATGAAAGTCCTTGCAACCATTGTCCACCTCATCGGCGGACTCGCATGGTTTGTGATGACCTTCTTCATGCTCCCGTACATGATCATCGAAGGCAAGAGCGTTGGAGAGAGCCTGAGTTCAAGCAAGGATATGTTCTTCAAGACATGGGGAGAGCAAATCACCTCTGGACTTGGAATCGCCTTGATCGCTTTCTTGATAGGAATCCCAATCGTCATCATCACCCTTGCATTGACGGTTGCAATAGGCCCCATTGGCCTAATTTTTGGAGCCATCTGTATCGCTCTGTTGGTCGCCGCAGTCAATGCAGCAGAACAGGTTGCAGTCGTCGCCCTTTACCACTTCGGAACGACTGGCCAAATGCCTCAACTCTACCAAGATGCAGGCATGATGACCTACACCTTTGGAAACGCTGCTACCGTTTGAGTTGAACACTCAACGGTCGAACCCTTCGTCCCGACGAAGTTGAAGTTGGCGTTGACATTCAAGGCGCACGCCCCTGTATTGAGACTCCATTCCTTTGAGGAGTACAGCTCTTGTCCGAGGGTGACGCTTGAAGGATGCAATCCAGACATAGGCCCTTCGGGATACAAAGCGCAATTCATGGTTGGTTTGACTCTCGATAAGGCAAAACGCTTTGTCGGTCCCTACATTTGCTAGATGGGGCATCAACGATGTTCTTACGCTTCCTGACGATGAGTTAAACAGGTATTCCCATAGCCTAAAGTGGTCGAACGAAGGGTTCAGGATCGTGGCATTCAGCACCCCACGGTTCAGCCTGCTTCGGCCGAGTTGAAGTTGCTCAAATGCAAACGCCTCAAACCATGGGCCATAGGTTTGCACCTCCATGAGAAACGATGGGAGTTGATGGGACCCAAGTTGGTTGAGAACGGTTTGCACCCGTTCATCCATGTTGCGGTAATTTGACAACCAAGCAAGCAACCTGGATTTGAATTCAAGTTGGTCCGATCCTTCGTATATCTGCTGACAACGGTCCAACAAGCGTTCCCGTGAATCGGGATACTCCATCAAGCGGAAAATTATTTCCCAAAAGGACGGTTCACCGTCTGGCTGAAGCAAGGGTAACCATGTATCCCACGCCTCTTTTTCATCAGCGGGTTGGAATTGTTGGACCGCAAAAATAACGATTTCATCGCTCGGATGAACCATGAACCTTGGAAGGTGTTTGTTGTTGCCGTCTTGGTCGAGAAAGAGCAGCGACTCCAAGGCCCAGAGAACGTCCCTGTTGGTTGCGACAGATGCCGAGAGGATGCGCTCTGCGTGGAACTGTGTGCATTTCGGATGGTGATGCCTGTCCAAAAGGTCACGGCAATGCATCCACCGTTGGTCGTCCATATGCGTGAAGAATTCAATCGCTGCTTCGTCGTTGGTAACCTCCTCTTGAAACAAATTTTGGAGGCGAGCACGTTCGGGGTTGTGGCCCATTGCATCGAACCTTCCCCCGGGGAAGGCTTTGGGATAGAGGGCTTTTCCAAGGGTCCGAGGAAGTTTGTTTAGAGGTGGGTGTTCAACACAAAACAATTGCAAAAGAGAAGCGACTAAATCCGTGTGGAGGAGGGTGGACCTCTCTCGCTCTTTGATTCCAGAAGAAGGGACGACGCACACGGATTTGCCGTTGACCATCACCGGGAGATGATGACGTGAAAAGCCGGTTTGACCGTCTCCGAAGTCCTGCTTCGCAGCTAGAACAGGAAAAATCGTCACCAGTTCGCCATTGACCTGCCGTTCTACAGCAAGATGTTTTGAAACCTTCCTGTGTTCCCAAAATGGACTTGTTTCGGTAATGGTGTTGCACCATTCAAGCGCTCGCTCGACCGCGCTTACGCGCTCTTTTGGCACACTGTGGGGAACGTGAACAGAACCGAACGGTGTAATCAGACCCATGCTCGCATAACCGTACAACCGCATATAAAGAAACGAAAAGATGAATTCAATACCGTTCCGGATGAACCTGGGTCCGCTTCGGTACGAACAACCAAGAATGAGGTCAGTGCGATGTGCAACACCCCATCTTGTTTTAGGGGAGGGGGCGGACCGAACGCTGTTCTGGATGGACATGCTTGCCTTGCACTACCGTCCAATTGGAGAATAAAACGATGGAAAAATTCGAATCACTCGGCCTTTCAAAGGACTTGCTACGAGCCGTGGAAAAGCAAGGATATACGATCCCGACACCGGTCCAAGAGCAAGCCATACCCCCCTTACTCGATGGAAAAGACGTGCTTGGTGTTGCTCAAACAGGAACCGGAAAAACCGCAGCCTTCGCCCTACCGGTCTTGCAGGTGATGAGTCGTTCACGGCCGCAGGGGAAGCGGTACATTCGCGCCCTGGTCCTTTCCCCTACTCGAGAACTTGCAGCGCAAATTGATGAGCGCTTCTCTGCATACAGTGAGCATTTGGACATCCGCCACAAGGTCATTTTCGGTGGTGTAAAGCAAAATCCACAAGTACGCGCCCTACAGAAAGGACTGGACATCTTGGTGGCAACACCGGGCCGCTTGCTGGACCTCATCGGGCAGGGATTCATCGACCTTGGACGCGTTGAATTCTTCGTTCTTGACGAAGCCGACCAAATGCTCGATATGGGATTCATTCGCGACATTCGCAAGGTGCTCAAGTTGCTCCCAAAACGACGGCAAAATCTGTTGTTCAGTGCAACCATGCCCAAATCCATCGCCGACCTTGCATCTTCCTTCCTCAACAAGGCCGTGATGGTTGATGTCAGTCCAGAAGAGATTACCGTTGAGCGGATTGCTCAGAAGATCATGTTTGTTCGAAAAGCAGACAAACGCCGACTCATCGCTGATATCATCAAGGAGGAGGAGGTTGCTCGAGGCATTGTCTTCACACGAACCAAGCACGGTGCGAATCGTTTGGTCAAGCAACTTGACCAGGACGGCATCAATGCTGCAGCAATCCACGGAAACAAGAGCCAAGGGGCACGAACAAAAGCTCTTGCAAACTTCAAGAGCGGTACAACTTCGATCTTGGTAGCCACGGATATCGCAAGCAGAGGCATCGACGTGGATGGAATCACCCACGTATTCAACTACGATTTACCCAACGAGCCAGAGAGTTATGTTCACCGAATTGGAAGGACTGCCCGGGCTGGGAAATCAGGAATCGCATACGGCTTTTGTGATGAATCCGAATCCGGGTATTTGGTCGGCATTGAACGACTGATTGGATTTGAAGTTCCCCGAGATGAGGAGCATCGTTACCACTACCCTGCAGCGATTCCAAAACCCGGTCAAAAGCCGGGGAAAATCAAGGACGGGAAGTCTTCAGGGGGCCGCTCAAACAATTCACGAAACCGGAGAAAGCCCAACAACTCTGGCGGAGGAGGACAGAACTCCAGACCCAACCGTGGCGGTGGAGGCAATCA
>DAVD01000007.1 GCA_002505405.1 Candidatus Poseidonia alphae
CGAGTATCCCGCCTCGAGTCTTTACGGCAATTCCTTTGGTAAATACGCCGAGTTCATTGGCGTTGCATTGAGATATTCCGTGACCCAACAACGCTCCTGATTCATTGAGGATGAGGCATGCTTCTCCAGGAAGGACCCACCGGTCACAAGCGATTACAAATCCATGAAATACATTTCTTCCCTGACGAACGTAGGGTTCAGCATCACTCGCGACCACCACACAAGCGGGGCCGTTTCCTGACGTTCCGTTCCATTCGGAAATTGGGATTGTTCTGGGCAATGGCTCCGTACGCTTACCGAACATATGGAGCGCACCAGCGTTTGCCAGGGAAAGTCCACCGTCTCTCAATCGAGGACTGAGCATGTGTTCGCCAGAGGAATCCAAGACGTTCTTAACACGGCCTTGTCGGTTGATGACAAATGTTGCGCCTTCTGCAATCGCTTCTGAACCGAAACGGTCCATGTTCAACATCACCATCATTTTCTCAATGGCCTGATGTTGATTCAGGACACTGTCAATCTCCTTTCTGTCTTCGCTTTTCATCGGAGCATGAAGATGTTCTGATGACAAATTTAATTGATCCAAGGCGCTTTCCATGCGAGCCTTGATTCCATCTCCCTTCGCATCAACGCATGCATAGGGGACATCCCCCATCCCCAATCGTTCGAGTTCTCGTTGAATCCACAAATCATCGGGTCGATGGTCAAGAACCCAATCAGGGGCGTTGACGTGCGCGAATGGATTGACATCTTCAAGAGCCACGGGTATCAGGCCCAGTGGTGTTAGCATGAGGGTTTGTACGTTAGGGAAATGATGTTGAAGCCAAATGAATTGGTCAATAAGTCGGTCTCTGAACGGGCCGCGAATCCCATGAAAAATTACCGCACAATTCGTTTCGCCTCGTGATGTCCATCGCGTGTGGATTGCTCTACGCGCTTTCTGGATGTGAGGGCGGACAAAGGTATCATCTCCCGACCATTGGACGCCGCCGGTTCGTGGTGTGTGCTGATTCCAAACGACCCAGTCCCAGGAGTCTTCCCACATTCCTCGGTCTGTTTGGAGGTCCTTTGCAGCATCGCGGTCGTTGTAGAACAGGTCGGGGCGTTGGTTGCTGTTGAGCGCCGGCCGGGTTGATAACCAAAGGAAGGCTTCTCGCAGAGCAGGGTGTTGATGGCTACGCTGTTCTGCAAGTTGCCAAATCTTGCCGTCACGCACTGCCTGTTTGCATCGGGCAAGTTCCGCAAGCGTGACCTCAAGGTTATAGTGAGCAAGGCATTGTTCTTTCTTCAACGCAGGCATCGCTCGGACATCTGCTGGACTCAGCATGGCAACACAAGGCATCAGCATGGGCCAATCGACCAGGTCGTCAATGCGTTCGGTCCCCCATGGGGTGAGCAGTCGACCGTCTCTTGCAAACAGTGCATAGGCTGCTGAATCAAACAAGTCAGCTCCAAGTGCAATTGACATTGGAAACAGCATGGGATGTCCGCAACCAAACATGTGGATGGGACGGTTCGGGGGCAGATGCGGTAACGTGGCCATCATGATTTTTGCATAATCCTTGTACCGTTGCTGTTCCATCACAGGAACGATGCCACCGATTGGATGGACTGAGAAGTCATGTGGAGCCATCAGTTGTGCGGAAAGTTGGCGCAATTTACGAAATACGCCACCCTGAATCGGGCCGTTCAGCATGGTGTCACCTGAAGCCTCAACACTTGCTTTGGCCCTTTTCACCGTCTCATGCACCGCTTCTTCTACTTCGGATTCTGTCATGTCAGGGCGTGAAAATACATCGAGCATTGTGGCGATGTCGACGCCAATAGAGCGTTGGAAGGTTACAATCTCTTCAACCCCGACCTCAACATCTCCGTAGATGTAGGATTGAAATGTTCCCGAATCGGTCATGACTACACCCGGGAAATCCAACAGAGCATGGACGCCGTTTTCTTGCGCTTGGGTTTTTAGATTCTCATGCTTCCAAATAATGTAGGAATTAGTGATCAGGGCTCCGATGCCGTATCTGTCCCACATTTCCCGTGGTTCTATGGTTCGAATGTTTGGATTGACAACTGGGAGAAGAGCAGGTGTATCCAGAACGCCATGCACGGTGTGCAGTCGTCCCAGGCGGGCGCGGCCATCCCTTTGGGTGACTTCGAATTTCCCACGGTCTTGTTCACGGCAGGGCTTAGGGTCTTTGCGAGTGCCTTCCTTCCATGCGACCATGTCCGACCCTCGGGGCTTGAATTATCAAAGCCTCGGCTGGGATGGGTGGGGTGGATTCTGATTAAGCGTCAACAAACTCGACTTTGCCATGGGCCAAAATGAATTCCCTTCCGAGCTCATCAAACGTGTCAAGAAGAGCAGACGAGAACAGAATCGAGTGGATTTCATCATCGTTCTCGAGGTCTGTTTTCACGCCCTCAAGCGTACCGGGTGCAGCTCCGCAAGAGAGGCATGCACCGGTAAGGTCCAATACGATGTCAAGGCCGCTTTCCGTACTCGAACAGCGGGTTACTGCAATGCCTCCACCGTGACCGTCTAGGGCCGCTCTGACCGCTCCCAAGCGTGAGAGCAATGCGGGAACGAAATGGTCGGACGTTGTGAGATTTTTGAGGGACATGTTTCGCAGTCGTTCTTCCTCTTCTGGGTTCGTTGTTTCGGCAATTCGGCGTTGTGACTCTGCATCCATTGCCGCTTTTGCCTCAGCAGCATATTTCGCCACCAAGTCGTCTTCCATGGGTGAAGGTGGAAGCGGTTGGCTATCAACTCTCGTCTACAGCACCCATATGCTTCCATGGATTGCGCTTTGATTCAAGTGGGAGAAGTGGTATCTGCTGCGATACTTTAGTTGTTGAAAAGGAACTTTCCCATCTTAATACAGGCTGCTTTTGGAACGGGCAAGGAGGAATGAAGAACATGAGCAAATGCGGGTGTGGACGATCGCCTACTGGGATGTGCAAAGGATGGCACGGACTAAGTGAGGAAGCGTACGAGAAAAAACTGTTAGAGCACAAAGAAGAAACCAAAGAAGAGTCATCATGAACTGGAGTCAAAAACAGATAATGGCCCAAGCCAAATCGGATTCCATCGATCATCTTTATGCAATTGGTTGTGCGAGTTGGGAATCTGACCCACAACATCCCTTCATAAAGGATGGACGGGAGCGTTGTAATGGGTGTGACTGGAGTGGAAGAGATACTGCGTATTGAAAATCTCCATGTGAGTGTTGACCAAACCCCGATCATCAAGGGCTTGAGCCTCACCATTCACCAGGGGGAAATCCACGTGATCATGGGTCGCAATGGCGCTGGTAAATCGACGCTAGCAAGCGTCCTCATGGGCCATCCTGCATACGAAATCACCGAGGGTACAATTCACTACTTGAGTCAGCCCTTGGAAGAACTCAGTGTCTTTGAACGGGCACGGGCTGGTATGTTTTTGTCATTTCAATACCCTGTTGTGATCCCTGGAGTACAGGTCGGGACGTTCTTGAAAAAGTCCGTTCAATCGGTTCGCGATGAACCCATCAAAGGGCGAGCATTCAGAAAAGAACTCAATGAAGCCATGAATACGCTTGACATGAACAAGTCCGTTCTCTCAAGGTACGTCAACGATGGTTTTAGTGGTGGTGAAAAGAAGCGCTTGGAGATTCTCCAAATGCTGATGTTGAATCCGAAACTTGCGCTCTTGGACGAAACAGACTCCGGCTTGGATATTGACGCACTTCGCATCGTGGCCAAAGGAATCAACCAAGTCGCTCCCCAGGCAGGCTGTCTCATTATCACACACTATCAACGACTTTTAGACCATGTCAAACCCACCTATGTCCACGTTATGATCGACGGTCAGATTCTGCTGACAGGCGGTCCTGAACTGGCTGTTGAGTTGGAAGAGAAAGGTTACGATTGGATCGATGACGCACCGGAGGCCTGAACATGAGCGATGAAGCACACGACGCAGTTGGAGATTACCAATTTGGATTCCACGACCCTGAACATTCTACCATCCGATTTGACAAAGGACTGTCGGAACAAGTCGTGAGGGACATTTCCGCTCTCAAAGACGAACCACAGTGGATGACCGACATTCGAGTGAAGGCCTACAGGCACTTTGTAGAACGGCCAATGCCCGATTGGGGCAACTGCCATTCACTCAATCAAATTAATTTTGAAAATGTCACGTACTTTCTGCGCTCGTCTGAATCAACTCAGAACGATTGGGATGAGGTCCCTGAAGACATTAAAAATACCTTCAACCGATTGGGGATTCCTGAAGCTGAGCAGAAATGGCTCGGTGGAGTCACTGCTCAGTATGAATCAGAAGCCGTTTACCATTCCATCCGTGAAGACCTCGAAGAACAAGGCGTCCTGTTCCTTGACATGGACAGTGGATTGAAGAAATTCCCTGAAATTATCAAACAATATTTTGGAACCGTAGTACCCCACACGGACAACAAATTTTCCGCCCTTAACACTGCTGTCTGGTCTGGAGGTTCCTTCATTTACGTTCCCAAAGGAATTCATGTTGAAATGCCAGTTCAAGCATATTTCAGAATCAATGCCAAGAATATGGGACAGTTTGAACGAACCCTAATCATCGCCGATGAGGACAGCAGTATTCACTATGTTGAAGGCTGTACTGCTCCGACATATTCAACCGATTCATTGCATTCGGCTGTTGTTGAACTCATCGCCATGAAGGGTGCAAAAATTCGCTATTCAACCATCCAGAATTGGTCTGCTAACGTGTTCAATCTTGTTACCAAGCGAGGCGTTGCCTACGAGCGAGCAACCATCGAATGGGTTGACGGAAACATCGGTTCTAAATTGACGATGAAGTACCCCTCCGTTCTTTTGAAAGGCGAAGGCGCTCACGCCGAGGTCATATCTGTAGCATATGCTGGCAAGGGTCAACATCAGGATGCAGGGGCCAAGGTCCACCATCTTGCACCCAACACCACTTCGAACATTCTCTCAAAATCCATCTCAAAGAACGGAGGGCGTTCCTCGTACCGAGGCATGCTGCAGGTTACACCAAAATCACACGGATGCCGCTCTAAAATCGTGTGCGATGCTCTGATGCTGGACAGTGAATCTCGTTCCGATACCTATCCAACCATGGAAGTTGGCAATCCGACGGCCGACCTTGAGCATGAAGCAAGCGTGTCAAAAGTATCCGGTGACCAACTGTTCTACCTAATGAGTCGGGGATTTACGGAAGAGCAGGCCATGGGACTCATCGTCAATGGATTCTTTGAACCGTTCACACGAGAGCTGCCGATGGAATATGCTGTTGAACTCAACAAACTCCTTGAATTGGAAATGGAGGGTTCGATTGGATGAAGTACTCCAAGATGGAACTTCCCTCAAGGGCTGACCATTTGTGGAGATACACTCCCTGGAAACGGATCCACCCTTCTACCGTTGAAACCATACCTGATGCCGTCCCCTTCCGTTGGACCATTGATGAAGGCGGTTCTCTCATTGATGGCGTGCCTCGGGTCATGACGGACGGAGATATTGCTCGGGTCTTTCTCAGCGAACTTGGCCGGACTGGAGTCTCTCTTTCCCCCGACGGAGCAACCCCAGTAGTCCACCTTCATGCAGTAGCCTCAGGTCATGTCTCCGTGGGCCACCTTCACATTGATTTTAACCATGATGTGACCGTCATCGTCCACCTCTCCGGAGAAGCAGGGTGGGCAGGCCTCCATGTTACGGGAACTGCACAATCGAATGTCCGGGCAGCAATTGGTTTCATCAACGAATTGTCAGCAAATTCTAAACTGCTTCGTTGCGAAGACTGGACCGTTCAACGTGACGCAACGCTTGAGATGGCTTCCCTCTCAATTGGAGGATTCCGCTGTAAGAACGACCTTCGTACTCGACTCATCGCCGGCGGAGGCAGTTTAACCCAAGCAATATCCGTCCATGGTCACGACCAGCGTCATGTTGACCATCACATTGAGATTCACCACGACGTAGGTCATACCAATTCCGACCTTCACATTCACGCAGCTTGCAACGATGAAAGTCACTCAATTTCAACCGGGCTGTTGACCATTGCTGAAGCAGCCAACCACTCCGACGCAGGTCAGGTATTCAAGAATCTACTTCTTTCTGAACGCTCCCGAGCTGAAGCCATCCCTGAACTGGAAGTTTTAGCGGATGAAGTCTCAGCCAACCATGGGGCTGCGAGTTCTCCTGTTAACGCTGAACAGATGCATTACCTCATGAGCCGTGGAATCGGTGCTGAAGAGGCAACGGCACTCATCATTGAAGGATTCATGCAAGACGGTTTTACAGCGCTCAATTCAAAGGCCCTGGTAGACGAAATGCGCACCCGCCTCACCGTACACTTAGAGTGCGAATTGATGAGGTGAAACCATGCTTCGTGATCAGTTCCCAATTTTGCAACGAAAGGTCAACGGCTACCCGTTGATTTATCTTGACAACGCCGCAACGACACAAAAACCTCAGGTCGTTCTCGATGCAATGAACGATTACTATTCCAAATCCAATGCCAACGTTCACCGTGCAGTTCATACCCTTGCAGGAGAAGCAACCGAAGGGTACGAATCGTGCCGCAGTAAACTCAAACAGCGGTATAACGCAGACCGTGCAATTCTTACAAGCGGGACAACCGAAGCCATCAACCTGGTTGCTCATGCTTGGGGGAGAGCCAAACTGACGTCTGGGGACGTCATTGTACTCACGGAAATGGAGCATCACTCCGATATCGTCCCTTGGCAAATGCTTGCTGAGGAACGAGGGGTTGAGTTACGCTACGTTCCAGTTGCGCAAGATTTCACTTTGGATATGGAAGCCTTCGACCATGCGTTGGACGGGGCTGCATTGGTATGTGTTGTTCATACTTCAAACGTTCTTGGCGTTCGAAATCCACTGGAAGAAATTATTGAGAAATCACGAGCCGTTGGGGCGCGTGTTCTCATTGATGCTGCTCAGGGACTCCCCCATTCCACCGTTGATTTCCAAGCTTTTGGGGCGGATTTCATGGCGTTCTCAGCCCACAAAATGTGCGGACCTACTGGGATTGGTGCACTTTTGGTGACTCAGTCGGCTTTTGATGAAATGGAACCCTTCATGGGAGGCGGTGACATGATTGAAACCGTGACCATTGAAGGCTCAACGTACCAAACCAATGAACACAAATTTGAGGCAGGAACACCCCGTATCGCAGAAGCGGTCGGATGGACAGCTGCGCTTGAATGGATGGAATCGTTTGATTTGGACAAAGAACATTCACGGTTGATTGCAATTGCTTCATGGGTTGCTGAACAATTACGGGGGCTTGGAATGAGTGTTTACGGGCGGCATGGAGAACAAGATGCTGCGGTTGTGTCTTTTCTTCATCCAACCATCAACAGTGAAGATATGGCTCATCTTCTTGATGCACGAGGCTTTGCAGTACGAACCGGTCATCATTGCGCCCAACCCCTTCTTCACCGACTCGGGATCTCAGGGACCGTTCGTGCATCGTTCTATGTGTACAATACACGGGAAGAAGCCGAAGCATTCGTTGACGAATTACGTAGCATTGTGGAGAAGTTTGCATGACGTATCCTGAAGCGCTTCAAGAACTGGTTGAAGAGTTTCAGGCTGTTGAAGATAAACGAGAACGCCTTGAAATGTTGTTTGAACTTGCTGACGAAATTGTGGAACTTCCTCAAGACCAGTGGACTGATGATACTCGAGTTCGGGGCTGCCAATCTGAGGCTCACGTTAGAATCGGTATCGCCGAAGGTCGCATTCAATTTCTCTCTTCTGCCGACGCAAGAATGGTTCAAGGATTGATGGGCATTCTGACCATTGCTTTGGACGGCCTCACACCCGCTCAGGCCGTACTTATTCCACCAAGCTTTGCGGAAGAGATGGGCCTTCTCAATACCCTTACGCCAAGTCGTTCCAATGGGTTTCGAAACATGTATGATAAAGTGATGACTGAATTACGTCAAAACAGAGGGGATTAATGATGGTGACCAAAGAAGAAGTGATTGAGCAACTGGATGAAGTGGAAGACCCCGAATTGGATTTATCCATTGTTGAACTTGGTTTGGTTTACGATGTTCGATTTGAAGAAAAAGAGGAAGGTACTCACGCTGAAGTTGACCTCACGCTAACCTCTCCAGGATGCCCTGCTGCCCCCGAGATCATGGCTGCAGCTCATCGTGCAGCACTGTCCACAAAAGGTCTTGAAACCGTTCACATCAATTTGGTTTGGACACCGCGCTGGGACCCTAAAATACATGCGAGCGAAGATGCCAAAATGGACATGGGCATATGGGACTGACCTCTTCATGATGTTCGGCTGTAATACCTAAGGAACGTTCTGTAGTCCCTGTTCGTCACCGGGTCCTCAAGCCGCTCTACGAACCCGCAGAAGTTCTTGAACGAATGTTCCGCCAAATGCGGGTCATTCTTCAGCATCGTCATTGTTTCGTTTTGCTTGGCGTCCTGCAATCATCCATACGATACCAACGAGGTTGAGAGGCGCAAGGGCAATCCCAACCAGCGGATTGGTTTTCAAAAACGAAGGTCTTCCAATCGATACGCCCTCCCACCATGGTTCACTTGGAAGCGTTTGGTTGAGAAGGAAGGTCTCACCGATCATCGGTGTTGTGATGGTGAGGTTTTGTTCAGCCCCTTTTGATGAGACAAGTCGAAGTGGCTCGTCCCAAGGATGAAGGGCCAATTCGAATTTAGAATTATGAATCGGCAGTACCGAACGGGCCTTCAAGTCATGAGCAGCTTGGATGACCTCATCCGGAAACATATGCACGTCTTTCCATGCAGGGTCGTACTGGCCCGATTCAATAAACGCAAGGTCGAACGGACCGTATTTCTCGCCAATGACAGAAAATTCATCGGTGTATCCACTGTCACCGCTGAAGTACATGGACTTGTTGTGAAGTTGGAACACCCAAGAACCCCACAACGTCGTGTCTATGTTGAACAAACCTCGGCCGCTAAAGTGCTGCGATGGAGTGAATGCCACTTGGAATTCGTTTGATACGGTAGCCTCATCGTACCAATCCATCTCAATGATGTTGGCCTCATCAACATTCCATCGCAAGAGGTGAGCTTTGACGCCGAGAGGGACATAGAAGGTGGAATCACGAAGTTCGTGAACAGTGTCCATGTCAAGATGGTCATAATGGTCGTGCGAAATGAATACATAATCAATTTGAGGCAATTGACTGGGACTGTAGGTGTGTTCGTAAGGAAATGGAGTAGGGCCAAAGAAGAGGGGGTCGGTATGTTCATGTCCAAACAACGGGTCAGTGATGATGGTCATGTTGTACGATTGAATCAGAAGCGTTGAGTGGCCCAACCAGGTAATGCTAATCTCTTCGCCCTCGAGTTCTAAGGGCTGGTATTCTCTTGTAGGTAATACCGAATTTGGAGACCGTTGACTGTCACTCACCATGAAATTCCGGAGTGTACCCCAAAATGAGTCGTTGGCATTTGTTTCTTTCGAATCCATGTTTTGGAAGGTTCCGTCATCAAAATGAGGAGATTCAAACGATTCAGCGGCCCCTCCCGGTTGCGGGGAGAGGCTCAAAAACAGTGCACTTCCAAGCAGAATGAAGATGAGAAATGACCCGATCACTAGACCGCTAAGTTGCCATCCACGCTTTCTAGAACTGGAAGATTTAGACAATGGCTCAACGGCAAATAAGGTTGTTTTAGAGAGAAGCCAAACTCCGATGCGAAACGCGATGAATATGAACAGGAGATAGATGATGGGTTCCAAGTTCCAACGGTAGAGAAGGAGGAAAAATGTTGTTCCAAACAGAATGAAGCCTCGACGAGCCGTCCCTTCATTTGATGCATCATCACCCGGTAATGGTAATCTGGAACCTTCCAGTTCATCATCAGAGGCCATGCTATCTGCAACCATGTCATTAACCCTCATTGACGTATTTGAAATTCTGTGTACCACGCTTCGCAGTTCACTCGTTCGGCTTCCATTGTTTGTGTTTCTTCATGCAAAGAGAGAACTCTTCTGACCCAAGACATTCTGCCAGCCATTGATGAACACGGGGCCAAGGTTGCAGGTCAAACCACTCCCGATTATGATTTGCAAATTGGCGAACAAAGGGGAAGATGGCATCGCTTAGATGGCCTACAGGCAGTTGGTTCTCGAGTGACATGATGTATTCACAAGCCTCAGTCCTGTGCTCGGTTTCATCAACATCATCGTAACGGTTTGGATATTTGTAACGGTCGAGATGAAACTTGAACTCCCCATCATTACGTTCAATCCATTCTTGTTCATTTGGGTTAAGATTCCAGTTCAAGACATGCTGCATAATTTCGATACTCTCTTCGATGACGGTTCCATCGTTCAATAACAATACTGGGACGGTCCCTTTTGGAGAAACTTCCAGCATGTGAGCGGGTCGGTCTCGAAGAATCACTTCTCGATGTTCGACTTCGTATCCAGTCCGTACGATGGCCATTCGAGCTCGCATGGCATAAGGGCAGCGACGAAAGGAGTACAAGATGGGAAGTTTCCCCTCGGTTCTTTCGTTCAATGGTTCACCTCTTCATCAGGGATTGAAATGTTCAGCGTTTGACAACGATGGTCAACACATCTCCATCCTTCAGTTGGTGGTCCAGGCCGACCCTCTGGTCGTCGAATTTAGCACTGGGTCCACAAATTCGTGCAAATCGGAATTTCCTCACGAAATCACGGTGAAGTTTGATGCAAATGTTTTGAACCGTTGAATCGTCCTTAACGATGAGAGGTTCTTCCATGTCAGCCTCTTGACCTTGCGGTTTGAGGTACACTCGCATAAATCCTAGATTGTCATAGATAAAATCCTTCATCTCATCCAATCCAATGTCCTTGAACGCTGAAATGTTCATGATTGGCCATTCCTGAGGAAGTGCAGCACGTGCTCTTGCGATGTCATGGTCGGTTGCAATGTCAATTTTGTTGATCGCAATAACCGCAGTTTCATAGATGCGATTTCCGGCGAGACAGTCTACGATTTGTTCAGCAGTGGAATCTTCACGCAGGGTGACCAGAGCAGAGGTGTAGCCAAACGAACGAATGATGTCTGCCATTTCTTCATTCGTCAGGTGAGTCTGCTCAACAGTGCTACGGATTTCAACACCACCTCGGTCGGTTCGCTTGATGAAGATGGGTGGTTTCTCTTCGTTCAAGCGAAGTCCAGCATTGTGCAATTCTCTGTGAAGAACATCAAAGTGGCCGTCTTGGAACGGGTCAACGATGTAGAGGACCATGTCTGCGCTACGAATCACGTTGAGGATTTCTCGACCACGGCCTTTCCCTTCAGCGGCTCCTTTGATGAGACCGGGCAAGTCCAGAATCTGAATTTTTGCTCCACGGTGTTCCATCACACCTGGAATACACGTGAGGGTTGTAAAAGCGTAGCCACCGATTTCTGAGTGTGCATCTGTGACCTTCGAGATGAGGGTTGATTTACCAACTGAAGGGAAGCCAACGAGGGCAACGGTAGCATCTCCGGATTTACGAATCTCAAACCCTTTGCCTCCACCGCTCGCTTTCGAATGTGCGGCGACCTTCTCTTCCTTGAGTTTGAGTTGAGCGATTTTGGCCTTCAACTTCCCAATGTGAGCGTTGGTGGCCTTGTTTTTCTGGGTCTTATCGATCTCAGCGCGAATCAACTCGATTTGCTCTTTAATCGTCGCCAAGACAAGACCCTCCTGCTTCGGGGTTCAGCACGTCGTTCTTGAAGGCTCTTACAAAAAAGGCACTTCAACGGGCCGATGGACTCAATCCCGACGAGTCATGATAGTCGCCAAGAGAACGACCAGACCGGTTGCAGCAAGGCTGATGGCCGGCACGGCTGGGTTTTCGTCTTCAGCCTCATCAGCGTCACATGCTGTGCCGACTCCGTCGTTGTCTGCGTCGGCCTGGTCAGCGTTTGCAACCAGCGGGCAATTGTCGCTTTCATCCACAATGCCGTCACCATCATCGTCTGCATCTGCATTGTTTCCAATACCGTCTTCGTCAGTGTCTGTGGTTTCATTGGCGTCGTTGTCAAATGCGTCTTCCGTGTCGTTCAAGCCGTCGTTATCATCATCAGCGTCTGCGTTATCACCGGTTCCATCGCCGTCAAAGTCAGATTGTTCGTTGACATCAAATGGGAATGCATCATCAGAATTATCCACCAGGTCGTTGTCAATGTCATCATCGCAAGCGTCTCCCATGGTATCGTTGTCAATGTCTTCTTGGTTTGGATTTGCATCATCGGGACAATTGTCTGCCTCGTTGTTAATACCATCAGAGTCCGAGTCAAAAGATACATCGGATACGACAATTGCTCGCTC
>DAVD01000009.1 GCA_002505405.1 Candidatus Poseidonia alphae
TCAAACCGACTTAACGCCTTCAGGCCAAAGCACAAGAATCAATGTCTTTCCTCGAGTCTTGGGTGTGTGCGTGGTTTCACGGTTCATCCAAACGATGGATCCGGTGGGGTACGAACCGTCTTCATCCCACACCTCTCCTTCGAGGACAAGATAGCATTCACCACCAGGGTGGCTATGAGGCATGAATGCATCAACGGTAACCTCGGAGTCTGCTTCGTAGAGAACAAGTGAGGTTTGATCTTCACGCAAGAGGCGTCCCAAGCGAACACCAGTTCCAAAATCCTTCCATCGGACGTTTTCCTCCAACCATTCTTTGTCGACTGAAAATCCGAGCCATTCTGCCATGTTGTGTGTGAAGACCATGGTTGGCCGAGATGCCGGTGGGACATGAGCGCTTCGGTTTTCCTTCAGAAAAATGTTCATTCCTCAAAATTCTTTTTAGGGGGGTCAGTTACCCCCAATCATGGAAAAACGTCGCCGTGACCTCCCAGTCACTCTTTATCGGATTCTTCTCTACCTCTCAAGGATGAGGGAGCGAGACGATGATTCGCGCCGTTTGATGCGTATTGAGAGAGCTGTTGGCGTTGAGAGAAAAGAACTCCGTCTTCATCTTCAAAGGATGTTTGAGGCCGGGTACATCGCCATCGAAGAGAGGGAGTCGCGTGGACGGGGTGGGCATCCAGTCTTGGTTTATTCAATCACTGAAAACGGACGCACCCTTCGTTCAGATATTGGTAGATGGATTGACCTGAGTGTGCGGATGGGGTACTATCCAGATGCGTTCTTTTACCTCCCAAGTGACCAGTGATTGCGGGTAATTTATACCGGTATAGAAAACCTCGTCGGATTAAGTACCTCAGCGCTATCGCCAAATCATGTCCGGCAAAAAAGCGGTTGACAAGGTCTCTAAAGGCCTCACCTCCCTGATTGACGAATTTTCTTCAGCAGTGAAGGAAATGGTCAACGCAGGGGAAGAAACCGTCGTACATCTTGCGGTTGGTTCGAGTAGAGTCATCAAAGCAGCGATCAATGCGACAGGCGAAGTCACCAAAATCACGGTTGAAACAGCAGGTAATGTTGTTGGAACTGTGGCGGAAGGTGTTGTCAAAACGGTCAGCCCAATAGCTCGGCAAAAGAAAACAGAAGAGGAATGAAAATGATTTACAGATTGATGATTGGAACAATGATATTTGGAATAGCTGGATTAACAGTTGGAATGGCGGAAAGCACCTTTCGTCATTATTACCAAAAGCATGCAGAGTTTGAAGATATGAAGAACACAGGTGTTCAAGAAGTGGTATTAGTCAACGATGTTGAGGTGGAAGAATGATTCCACAATTCGTAGTAGGTATTGCCCTTTTAGCAGGTACTCTGGAAGTAGTCAGTAGTGCCGCTGCTGCAGGTTCAGGGTATGGTCTAGGACGCAAATATGGACGTAAACTTTGTAATGCAATGGATCAAGTCGAATCCACAATTGCTACTTCCCTCAACAAATTCAAGAACTGAAACCTTGAAGGGCATCCGGAGAATGGATAGACGTGGTTCAACCGTTGCAGTTTCCAGCCTTCCCTCCTGAGGGGCCATGGTCAGCATACGTTTGGTTTATCATTTGGTTTCCGTTGTTAATGCGAATCTTCTTTTTGATTATTCCGTTTCGTTCGGCGATCAAAAAGTTAGCCCCACATAGTGGCTGGGCAATTAAACAACTCCGGACTTTACCGGTTAAAGGCTTCACAATTTTAGCGATTAATGAAACCTTAGCGTTTCTGGTTCCCGCACTGATTATTTTCACTTTACGACTTCTGGCGGATCCCGTAGGTTGGCAGACTTGGGATCAAGTTTCAACACTTGGTTTTCTATTGTTAATCCTAACAGCAATCGGTTGGCTTATCCTTGACTTCTTTCGGATTATCCGAGTACGTAGGATGTTGAAAGCAGTATCAAGGTATGATATTGACAAGCTGAAAAAAGCTGCAAATGTTGGACTTGGCGCTCGTAGTTGGCTTCGCAAATTTTCTAGAAAGGATAAGAAAGAATCCGAAGAAGTTCGAGCGGTAGAACGCGTTGGTAAACGTTCGCTCAAAGTGTGGGGTTCTCGAGCCCTTCTCGCTAGAAAATTAAATCCTGGGGCCTTGTTAACATCAGTCGCAGTTGGCGCAGCAATCGAAGCAGCAAGGGCTGGTGCAGGAAAGTTATCAGAGATTGTAGATGATAAAATGCAAGAAGAATTTGATAAAGTCGCAAAAACAAATACCAAAACGCTGTTCATTTTGCTACTAAGAGATATTGCAATGGGCGTATTTCCAATCCTTGTTCTTGCAATTTTACCTCTTGTTCTTTGAGATGAAATGCCGCCACCTTCATGCCCTGTCTACTCGTGGACGGACTGAGGCACCTCCATGTCATTGCTCATTCTGATGCGTCACGGCCAATCCATGTGGAACGCTGCTGGTTTTTTTACCGGCTGGGTTGATGTCCCACTTTCAATCAAAGGAATAGATGAAGCCCGCGAAGGCGGCAAAGCGATCGCTCACCTTCCCATCGATGAAGTCCATGTTTCCATGCTCATTCGGGCTCAGATGACCGCTATGATCGCCATGTCTGAACACAACAGCGGCCGAACCCCCGTATTCCAGTACAGCCAAGATATGGAAGAAGGACTTTCAGAGAACGAGGCACGCATGCGCCAATGGTCACAAATTCGAGGCGACGCAGCCAAAGACAGTATCCTTCCCGTTCACGCTGCATGGCAGTTGAACGAGCGCATGTACGGTGACCTCCAAGGCCTTGACAAAGATGAGACGCGAGAGCAATACGGCGCAGAACAGGTGCACGTTTGGCGTCGTTCGTTTGATGTGCCTCCACCCAACGGTGAATCGCTTGAATTGACTGCAGAGCGTACCATCCCTTACCTTGAGAATACGCTGATGCCATCGATTGAAGCTGGAAAAAACCTCTTTGTTGCAGCACACGGTAATTCCCTTCGCAGCATCATCATGCATCTTGATGGCCTTTCTAAAGAAGAAGTTCTGGGTCTTGAAGTCCCAACAGGCGTCCCCATCGTCTACCGCTACTCCGCCGGTTCGTGGAAGCGAGCGTGAATGGAAGGGGCTCTGTACCTTCATCATTTTCACTTTCAATTAGCGTGTCTCCTCAAAGATAGAGGTGCTGCCCGCGAGAACAACGGCATGAGCAGTAAACGAGCACTGAGAAGACTTGATACTGAAATCGATGAAACTCGTATTGCTCCTCGCAGTGGGGGCGTCTATCAGTTGAGTGGCGCAGGAAGGTCAGGAAAATCCATGCGTGTTTACGCAGAAGCATGGGCCGCTCTCGCTCTCATGGCGGGGGAATTCGTTCACTGGATTGACGGGGCCACTCGCTTCAACCCAGCCCGTGTACTGCGATGCATTCCAGAGGGCGTACCCGAGTCGAATAACTTGCTCCGAAATTTGTTCGTGGGCCGCGGATTCACCGTTCATCAATTCGCATCATTGATTGAACGACTCGACGGCGAATTGAACATCACTGGAGCACGTCTTGTTGTCGTTGACGGACCGATTACGATGCATCTCGACTCACAGGTCAAGGAACGAGAGGCTCGTACTTTGCTTCGAAGATGCATGGACCATCTCAACCTTGTCGCGGTTAAGCACAACATTTCAGTCATTGTGATCACGGAATCAAAGCCCAATTCAAAACGTCATTCAACGTTGCTTCAAGCAGTAGAAAGGCGGTGCAATCAACGCCTTCTTGGTCGAATGGAACGTGTTCGTGGGTCAAAGAAGATGTGGCTTTTACATCTCCCCAGTGGAAGTTCAGGCTTTCGTAAGGAAGCCGTTGAGCAGGAAACGCTTGAGGAATCGTTCAGTCGAATTTTGCACCATGAGCTCGTACACAATCGAGGCGTTGAAGAGGAAAAAGACCGGTTTACATTGTTGAATTGAACGGTTTATCCGCTGAGGAGTAGTCAAATAGAGTAGCGGCTTTGAGTCCAACGCGGATTTCCTCATCGGTCCATCCGAAAGGAGCGAGAATGGCCCATATTGCTCTTCGTGCAAGTTCTCTGTAGTGGTTATGGTCAACGTTGACTTCTGACCTTGCAGCTCGAGGCAGTTCTTCCAGCAGAATCACCCGCGCAGCGGGATCTTCATCTCGTGTCCTTAGTACCACAAATTTGACCTTGCCTCCAGGAGGTATTTCATGCCCGAGTTGAGCGGCGCGTAGCAGTGCAGCATGCGTTAATGTTGACACGGTGAACTGTTCAATGGTCTTGCTCACTCTGCGCTTGACCACCAACTCTTCCATATCAATGCCGTTTCGTTCAAGCCTTCCTAATTCTTTGTGCAACATGCTTGAAATAGAATTTTGAACGGGCCGACTTTGGACGTTAATGCCGTCACGGATGCAGTCAATAAGAATCTCAAAGGCCATGTTTTGAAGAGATTTAACCCACCGGCAAGTTGAATGTTGGCGCGATTCAATGCCTCGCATTTTCAATCCTTTGTCCCCATAGGCCCAGTATTTGGTAAGAGAACCCGCACCGTGCATTCGGCTGGGAAGGAAGCCAATGAAGTGGTACATGTCTTCGTATTCCAGTGGGATGCCGATTTCTTGGGTCACCCGTTGCGCGAACTGAAGAGCAAGACGGCGCTTTTCTTCGCGGTTGGTAATGGCTTTGTTTTCAATCCAAACGCAATCAACAATGGCATGAAGCACCGTCCAGCCTTCGTCTTCGGCCATGGCTATTGTTTTCAGAAGAATTTCTCTTGACCATGCGCATATTGCCTCGTGGGCTTCAATTCTGCCGAACCGTGCATTCTTGTAACCCGTGTAGCCAAAACATGTTACAAGCAGCCACTTCAACGCATTTTGTTGCTTGTCAATGGCGTCACCTTTGGTGGTGACGTGTTCTTTCAATTGCATCCGTCGTTCGATGATAGGAGCCACAACCCGACCGAGAAAACCGTGAATACGACCGCAGGTGTGAGAACTCAGGCCAGGAACTGGAAGAGCCCATGAATGCGTGACAGGAAAGAGGCCGGTTCCGATGTTTTCATTGAGACGCCGCCGTCTAAACTCTTTGCGGGCCGATTCAACGTTGAGTGGAAGCAAATGATCGGCCCTGAGGTCCACCTTTGAAGGTTGGCAGCAGGCGCAGTTGAGGGTTTCTGGCGAGATGTTTCGCGTCGCAATGATGTTTGGAAAGAGGCTTGCAAAATCAAGTTCCACAACATCGGTATAGAGCCCAGGCTTACTGTCCAGATACAACCCTCCACGGTCGGCCATCATCAATTCCCATGCCGTTTTCGTATCTTCAGGACGATTTTTCTTCCATGGAACCAAGACGCCATCTTCCATCGCCGTTCGTATTTGTATCGCACTGATTACCGAACCGGGTGAAAGCCGAGAAATATCTTGAGGTGATTGGCGTGAATGGCGAGCCAGTTCAAACAATCCGAGAAGACCGCCTTCGCGAACAATGAAACTGGAACGTAGGTCAATGTGCATACGACCATGCATCGGGAAATAACTGTCCTTTCGCTTCACTTGGCCGTAGGAGTGAACGGTTCGAGAAGCGGTACGTGCTTCCAATCGAGAAGGTTTTCTACTCATTGTCAAAGGAACTCCAGCAGCATCACTGAGTCGTTGAAGGACCGAGAGATGGAGCGAATCACCGCCTTGTGTTAGAACAAGGTCGGGATTGATGTTCTCAATTGCGTGCTGCAATGCTTGAACAAAAGCACCCTCTGATGCGTTGTTTTTGATACGAGTGCTGTGAACTTCATCGGATGCATCTCCCACGATTGCAGTGTTCAACACGACTTCTTCAAGCCGTGAATCCAAGGTGTCAAAGCCGTTCGAGTCCTCGTAGCAGAATTCCATTTCCATCTGTTTCAATTCTGGCCAGGTTCCATTCTCTTCAAGCGGACTAAAACCAACACCGTCCCATCGTACATACTGGAACGGGGCAACCTGATGTTCCACAAAGAAGCGTTGAGCAAGATGTGCATCAACCGAGTAGAGTGTGTAGCGATGGTAATCTCCTCTTGATTCAATGTGTTCCGCAAGGCTACGAATCAATCGGTTGTCCACCATCTCAATTTCCAAAACATCGTGCATTTCATACTGGTCAAGAGAAAGTCGGCTCCGAATGTATTGCATTGAACCCACAGCAAACCGTTGTGTGATCTCAGCGCATTCAAGCCAGTTCATGAGGTGCTCAAGGCGTTGTTTTGTCGCATGGACATGAATTGCAGCCGACCACGGTACGATGATTCGTTGGACTCCGCTCGGTTCTACGGACATCCAGATGTCCATGGTGATGCCATCATCACCGAGTTGTGCGTCAATAATCCAACCGTTCACAGCATCACGCTTCTGAGAGGCTCTCTATCCGCTGTTCCAATTCTGCGATACGAGAATGGCATTCAATGAGCATGGACATTAACATCGGCTTCCAAGCATCATGTGCAGGCAGCATTCCACCAGCAGTACGCCGCTTGCGCACCCCGTTTAGCAGTTCATCAAAGGCGATTTTATCACCAGAATTTAGCGCCCTTCGAAAGGGCTCAAGCGATGCCATTTCTGATTCAATTCTGTTGCGCCATGTTGGAACGGTTCGACCCATCTCTTTCAATCAGCCGATAAGGCCGAGTATGTTTTCTTAGACCCTACTCCGATGAGCGATGAAAGTGAAAGTGAACTTGCTGCGGTGGCCTTGCAAATCGTTCACCGTTTGCGGGAAAATTCTAATGTCTAAGCCTTCAGTAGACCGCCATGAGCCATCATCCAAAACTGATTGGGACCCCGTTTCAACTTCTGGTGTGGAATGCCTTGAAGACGATTCCAAAAGGCGAAGTTCGCACGTACAAGGAACTCGCCACCATGATTGGGCGGCCTGGTTCAGTGCGTGCAGTGGCCAATGCGTGCGGCAAGAACCCCTATTTGGTGACCATCCCATGCCACCGCGTGATACGAACCGATGGCGGTTTGGGTGGATACAGCGGAGCGGGTGGTATTGAGGCCAAACGTAAATTGTTGCTCGAAGAAGGCGTTGACCTCGAGTAAGAAAAGACCTTGTCCAAAGATTGCAACCGTATAGCTTTCTCACACAAGAATCAGAAACCGTTTGAGTTTTGTTTTCCGGCACAAAGGGTTCAGTGGGTCGATACAGACGCTACCCTCATGCTCGTATACGTCTGCAAGGGTTCATTCTTGATCGCTTTTCGTTTGCGACCATCCTTCGGTATTCTCCAAATCTTTTCGGATTTGCGACCCGATGTTAAGCGGCTCCATCGTTTGTCGCATATCGTTCAACGCTCGCTGCATGATGGCCTCGCCCAATTCTTCGTGGGTTTGAGGGAGATTGTCGGCGGCGATTTCTTGGAAAATACTCTCTGGTTTGTGTGCCCCGCTGTGGTAAATGATACGAGCCGCATAACTCGAGTACGATACCAAGAATGTCACGATAGCCAACAATAGACCGATAATTATGGCCGAACCAACGATGGTTTTGATGTGCACGAGAAGAAGCATGCACCACCACATCGCCATGCCATACATAGAACAGACCACGAGATAATCGGGTATCATTGCCAAGCGGCCAGTTGGCCCTCTCGCACTGACGATGGCCCGAAAGTTGTCATCGTCCACCGCCGAATATACGCCGTGAACCACTAGGAGGCAGTTGAGGTGAACGAAATTGATGACGACGATGATACCCCCCATAATCATGGTCCACCAAGCCAAACTCGTGTAGGGAGTAGAGGCCCAGTAGAAGTCTTTGGATTCCCCTGTTAGCAGATTGAAGAACAAAGATGCATTCATGGCCAACACCAAAACCGCTGCTAGAGTATTGACTTCCCATACCGCTTTGTAGCTCTCTTTGAGCGTTTTTCCACTCGGATAGGCTTCGTTGTAAGCATCTTTCCACAGACGGCGATGGTCAATGGGGTAGAACCATTCGAGTATGGGAACGAGTTTGAAGAAATTTCGAATCGGCCGATTTTGAAACGTCTCAGAAGGTTTCTCATTCCTGCTCATAAAAATACCACAGGACATCTCCATTATCAAATTAAACTATTTTTCGGAGTGTTTAGCCCGTTTGACAGCCCACACACCCGCCTCTCATGATATCCACTTCACTGGGTCATTACATTTTGTTGCGTACCCACGCGACGGGTATTTCTCAAGTCCCAAAGGTCCATTTTCCTGCATCAAAGGCCGATTTGTATGATGAATGGAAAGAAAGTTTAGGCATGTTACAAGTTTTGATACCACGCAAGAGTATAAGTTTCGGCGTACCGATCGTTGGCAATAGAACTGTGCCCTAAGGGGCGAACAACGACCAACATATCCATCTGCCCGCCAGCTGATGCAGAACCCACACAAACGACTTCACCAACTTTAGTCCCTTCCTTAGAGGTTGAAATTAGGGATTTAACGGTAAACAAGCGGACCTCAAGTGTCACGTCCTCATCTCCCCCGACATACCGATGGGTGTTAGGGGCCGCAACGGGCTCCAATTGTACCTCACTCGGGTCCAAGCGGACGAAGGGGATCTGTTCATCCAGTAAGGCAATGGATTGCTGCATTCGAGAGGACTCTACGCCAAGGGCAAAGGCGATGTTAAATGTCGATGCTTCTCCACCATAACTCCCCGTTTGGTGTGGCATACGAACGCTAAGAGATTGAACGATTTCAAGCGATGGCATCAACCAAGTGTACTGTTCACTTGCCGGGTACAAAGGAGCATCGGGGTTCTCAAGGAAGGCTGGCTGCCCCCATTCTTCAGGGGCGGACGGAGTTGAAACAGGAAGCATTCCGCCTCCTGCAAACATCAAAACGCTGAGTAAGAGCGCCGCAAGGCGCGTTCTACGATGTTCACGCCACTCCTCCCTTCCAGCAGGGCTTAAGGCAGAGAGAACCAGCATCGCCGGCAGAAGCAGGAGAATTCCGTACGGTACAATCCATAGTAAAATCGTAAACACGACAGCCATGATGATACCGTTACGGCCAACAGGATGGGTCCAGTGCACGGGTGGTTCTTGAGGTGCCCTTCGATTCAACAAATAGAGAAGAAGCCCTCCACCTAAAAGCGGAAGCAGCGAATGAACCAAACCTTGCCAGACCATGCACTTCGCTTTCATGATTCAACAGAGTACCATGAGGGTTTGGGTCGTCCCAAGGTTGATGCGAGGGTTTCCCTTAAGACGAACCATGGCGGAACCACTTCTCACCTTCGCCAACGCTGAGCATCGCCACATGATCTCAGCACCAACCCTCGCCCGTCCTTGGAAGAAAATGAAGGGCCCGGGGATTGTTGGGCTTAATTTGGACGTCTATGCCGGATGCGTTCTAGGCCTTGTTGGACCAAATGGGGCGGGAAAAACGACCTTGCTTAGAATGATGGCGGGGATTCTCCCTCTGCAAGGAGGTACGGTCACGGCTTGTTTTTCATCCACTGAACCAGAACACGTGGATGATTTGCGCCAATGGGTTGGTCACATGCCCGAGCAAGTGCGCTGGCAGGGTGGGCAAACCGTTCGTGAGGCGCTGGAAGCCATCGGAGACATGCGAAATACTCCAAGTAAGCGAATTGATGGGTTGCTTGATTTGGTCGGTCTTAGCCTGCGCAAAGATGAGCGCCTGGACAATTTGAGCCAGGGTATGCGCCAGCGCCTGTCAATTGCTGCAGCCCTTCTTGGTTCACCAAAAGTGCTCCTTTTGGATGAACCGTTTAACGGCCTAGATCCCGTGGCTGCTGAAGCCTTTACTCAACTTGTCAAACGCCTAGCGAGCAAAGGGGTGGCCGTGGTGATTTCCTCGCACATGGTGGCTCAATTGGACCAACTCATTGACCGAATCGCTCTGTTGCATCGAGGTCAATTGCTGGACGAGGGAAACTTGGAAGAAGTTGAGGGCCGCCTCGACCTTTCAAATCGGTACCGAATCAAAGGCAAGGGCATTGTAGACCTCGCTTCCTCACTATCCGATATTGACCATGAACCCCTTGGCTTTGAAATGAATAATGACGAATGGAACTTCATTTTCCGCGGCCAAGAAAAAGCTGTTTTGAATGCACTCATGAATTCTGCAACCGTCACATCATGGTCACCAGTGGCCCCAAATCTTGTTGAATTGCTCTGCGCTGCAACCGGCATGGAAGTTGAGGACATTTCTTTGGAAGTAGGGTCGTCGGCAATGCTTCCAATGCGAACTTCAGAGGTGAGTGAAGATGAGTGATTGGGGCCGAATATGGCGCATGAGTCAACGGATTCGTGACCGACAATTGTTTGGTATCCGCTTGAAGATCATGCTTCCCATCCTCATTCTTTTCCTTCCTGGAATGGCTTGGGGGTTCTCTGACCCTGAAATCATTCTGCCCGGGGGCCACCAACCTTCGACTCCAATGGAGGTTCTGTTTTATGCATCCCTAGGGGTGGTATTTGGCGCAACCATGTGTGCCGTATTGCTTTCTTTTGACGGTATTAGCCGTGACCGCTCAAGCGGGATGCTTGAGATTCGACTTGCCCAACCCATGCCGCGCAAGCACCAAGCAACTGCACTGATTTTAGGACACTGGCAAGCCATTGCCCAACCGGTTTATGCTTTGATGTTGGTCTGCCTTATGATCGTTAGATACCGGATGTCAGAATGGCCGAGTGCAGTTGAAACGCTGGTGTATTTCCTCTCCACTGGTCTTATTCTTCTCTGGTACACGCTTTTCGCTTTGCTCGCATCCACCTCTGCTAAAGAGCAGGGAACGGCGGTTGCCTTCGGAATCGGCGTTTGGTTTTTCTTCACGTTCCTTTGGGCACTGGTGACCACGATGGTGGCCTACGCTTCAGGAGTGGCCATTGGCGAAGCAAACGACCCAGCATGGGTGGCACTTGAGGGTGCACTCGACCTTCTATCTCCCAACGGCGTTTACCATCATTTGCTTGAGACGCAACTCACATCTGTTGACCGGGGCGTGTCGGCAGGGCAGGCTTGGTGTGGAGCTGCGATATGGACGATTTTGCCCTGGTGGGTGCTCCATCGACGCATGGAAGGCCTCGTTCCGTGATGGATGAAAGGCAATTGTCTATGAAGTCCAAAGTATACGGCAGACCATGACACGCCTATTCTCAGCGCTTCATCTGACTTCCCTAACGCTTGTTTTCCTGATGATTTCCAGCGTGATGGGTCCAGCAATGAGCACATCTCTTAGCGATGATTCGGACCCAATGAATACAGAAGGACGACAAGACAGGAGGGATTGCAGCGGATACACCTTCGAAGACCTCTTTGAATATGATTTTGCTTTGTTTGAACTCGAAATCTTTGATGACTGGGCTACCGGTGACATGTTCGCAAATGCGTGGGTCAACGGCTCCAACTCCCCCATCGTCCGAGACAACCTCGACGGATTGTTTGAAGGCCTTCCCGGTGGTGGAAACGATTGGATCAGTACCGATGAGCGAGATGCCGTACGTAGCATCGGCCCAAAATGCATTGCTGATATGGAAACCCGTCTCGGAATGCGTGAAGGAACACCCCACTCCGGTGGAGTTGACTGGAATGATTTTGAATTCGTTGAAGACGGAATTGGCTTGGATGAGGTGAACCTTGTTCCAGAAGAACACCAAGAGGCCCGTACATGTACCAATTTCCAAGCTGCCCAGGATTGTAAGGAAGTCCCGGTTTCGGTTACCGACGACATGGAAATCAGTCTTGATTTGGCGGACGACCAGAGCAACAACGTTCGTTGGGAGAAACTCAACAATCAAGGAGTTTCGAATTTCACCATTAGCCTTAACATCACCAACATGAGCAATGCGGCACTGGTCGTCACGTTCCCAGTATTGTCCGGATTGCGAATGTACGATTTCCGAACAACAGACAACGCCCCAGAAAGTGGAGATACCTGTGACAACATCGGTAGACCTTCCTCCGCATATTTACCCGATGGCGCCCTTCAACTGACACAATTGGTGACTTTTGATCGAACTCAATGGGATTTGATTTGTAATGTATTCATGGACTTCACAACCGAGGTGCCTGAGGTGAACGACGTCCCAGTATGGACCAGTTCAGTTCTAGGAAACGGGACGCGTATTGGAACCAACGGTGGGACGACGATGTTCGCCACTGCAGAGGTCGGGAATCAGTGGGCCAGTGATGATGACGGATGGTCTCTGGATTGCACCTTTGATGCCGAGGGCTGGAGTATGTCCACCAATGTATTGGGGGATTTCTTCGTGACACAACCCATGGATTCAACGAGTTCAACAGCAACATGTCACCCCTTCGACCCGTTGGGGGCAGCTGACGAAAACAACACGCGAACGTGGACCTTTGGAACCCTCTTTACATCAACCGCAGTCGTAAGCGAGGACGGTAAAACCGCAGTAATGACCGTAACTCCCACAGATTTCATCGACCAATTCATCGTTTATCCTCATGCAATGCAAGGAACTTTTGAAGTGTCAGACGATGCATCAGCCACCGTCGCAGGTGCTCCAACCGACATCACCCTATCACTGGTAGGAATCCGACCGGGAAGTTTCTCCATCGCTGGAGAAGTGCAAGCTACAAACATGCTACCGTACAGTTTCATTGTTGACCTTGGTGTGTTCAAACCAAATTCCCCACCTCAGATTTCAATTGCCGTTAACTTCGATGGAAACAATGCAACTTGGGACGCAAATGGTATTGAGTTTGAATTGATTGGACTTGCAAATGACCCTGACTCGGAAGCCGTGACGTTGACCCTCACCATCTGTGGAGCAGAAACCTCCGGATTCATCCAAGACGACATCAACTGGCGTGTTGACGTTTCCATCGCCATCTGTATGGCGTACGAATTGGAAACATACGACGTCATTATCACTGCAACCGACGAATCCGGAGCCAGTACAAGTCTTAACGTTGGCGTGAACCCTCCAGACGTTGAAGAGGCCCCAATAATTATCGTTGATACAGCCGAAGACAGTGCTCTACCTTCCCTCTCAATGCTCGCTGTTTTGTCGATGATTGGTATTGCTGCCCTTCGGGGTCGTCGTATCGATGAATGAACCGGCACAACCAAAAGGGGAAGGCTGTGGGTTTTGGACGGGGAGACCATGTTCACCGGCACGATTGAATCACAAAGTCACGAAGGTGGCCTGCTTGTTCGCTTTGAGGGTTCGTCCCCATCACTTGACGCAATTCTCGTTCTCGCAGAGAACGGAACATATGTCGGAAAAGTGGACGGAGTCTTGGGTTCAACCAATCAACCAATGGCCCACATCGGCCACATTGACCGTGAACTCAAACTTGACGACCTCTTGGGCTCTCATGTGACCATTCGCGCCAAAAAACCACGGCAAGACCGTGAAAAGTTCCGCCGAGATTCTCGGGACTCAAGAGACCGCTCCGGTGGTAACGACCGTAGAAACGATTCACAACGGGATCATCGAGGCGACCGTGGCGACCGTGGCGACAGGAGAGAACAACGCTCTTCATTCAACGATAACGACTGGACATGCCCAGAATGTAAAAATTCTAACTTTGCCTTCCGCCAGGCGTGCAACCGATGTGAAGCACCCCGTCCTGGTGGCGGTGGAGGTTCCCGTGACAACGGCGGTCGTTCAGACCGACGACCACAACGAGATGGTGGACGTTACGAGCAACGTGGCGGAAACAACCGGCAAGAAATCTACAACGATAACGACTGGACATGCAGAGAATGCAACAACTCGAATTTCGCATTCCGACAAGCCTGTAACCGATGTGAAGCACCTCGCCCTGGCGGCGGTGGAGGTCGATCTGGCGGAGGCCGAGGTGGAGACCG
>DAVD01000025.1:0-2990 GCA_002505405.1 Candidatus Poseidonia alphae
CAACCAGGACTGTTCCACATACTACCGTGTGATGCCTTACGAAGGTAAGGGTACAGATGTCTCAGCAGATATTGTTACCGACCCTAAGTGGGACCTTACCGACAGCCCAATCCGAATCAACCCATCCAGCAAGTACCTCGTGGTCAGCTCAGATTTGACCATCGAGCCTGGTGTGGAAATTCAGATTGCAGCGGGCAAGGGAATCTCCTTTGACGGCGGATGTACCAAGTTCTTTGCTAACGGAAGCGCTACCGCTCCGATCAACTTTACCGGAATGAACGGTGCGGATTGGCTCGGAATGGCGTTCACTAACGAATGTACTACTGCCGGTGGAACCGATGATCGCCACGTGTTCAAGAACGTTAACTTCAACGACACCACCGATTCAGTCTTCCGCTCTGGAAGTCGCCATGACGGTACAGGACCTTCGTGTGGTTCGGCAACAGCCGACTGTAACACAGGAAACTTCACCATGAGTGATGTGACCTTTGAGAACGTAGGCTCTGTCTTCACCCACGGAAGTGGACAAGGCACATCTGTTTCAATGACTGATTTCACCGTAAGTGGTGTAACAGGGTCATGTTTCGACTTTGCAGAAAACACAGTTGCTGTCCTCATGGAGGGAACTGTAACCAACTGTAACACAGCTGGAACAGCAACCGATGGAGCAGTCATGAGCGTTCCTGGTTCAACTTCTGGTCTCCTCCACATGGAGAACATGAGCTTTACCAATTCGTACAAGAACTTCATTGATGTTGATTTGGAAGACCTCTTCCTCAGCAACGTTACAGTCGTTTCACCATCGACTTCTGGAGCTACTTCTGGAAGTGCTATCACCTCTGATGCTGGTCCTGACAGTGATGTTTACATGTACAATGTTGAATTCTCAGGACAAGCATATGCTAGCGCTACTGTTGCTGCAATGGAATCGATTTACATTGATGGCTTGGACTTGATGACGACCTCATTGGATGTTATTCCTGGTGGCAACTCGCAGACTGGAAACGGTCCTTCGAGCACCAGTATGACACTGATGGACATCACCAGCGGAGACCTCACAATGAAGAGAGTCCACCCTGGCGTATTTGATGACATCACAGCCAATGCGGTTTCCCTTACTGGAAACCACATTACTTCTGAAGTATTGACAATGAACGGCTTTGATGCTGACTCCTTTACCGTCACAGGTTGCGGATGGAGCGTTAACATGGTTGCACCAACTCTAGACCGAGTCAAGAGTTCTGCATCGTGTGCTACTTCCAAGAACACAATGACAGTAAGCGATGCGACCTTTACGCACGGCTCCTCAACCGAGCACGTGATCGATGGACGTAACTCTCACATCACTGTGGGTGAATCGAGCATCTCAAGCACAAGTGCGGCCGCTTCAGGACCGTATGTTGCTAAGGCTCGTTCCGGTACCAACATTGTTTTGATTGCGAGTGACCTTAACGGAAACGATTGTTCAGGGTCAAGTGGTGACACAGGAAGCTGTTCGATTGATGTTTCCTCATCAAGTTCCAATCCTTCAATGGTGTACTTTGGTGGCCTTGCTTCCGTTCGTCTATATCGATTGGATTCCTCGAACCAACCAGCATACAAGGCCAATCACGTCGTGACCACATCACTGGTTGATGCCAGTTTGTCTGAAATGTTCCAAGTTGGACTTCACAAGACCAGCTCTGTACAAAGCGACCTTGGTAACGCATCTGTCTGGGTTGTAGTTGGCGACAGTGATTCCAACTCGTTCGAAGACCATATCATCCGTGCATTCGGATCGGCCGGTCAGAATGAGACCTACCCGGATAACTTCCCTGACGCTACGCTTAGCAGTTCGTGGTACCCTGCTGCAGGATTCACCCTTGGAACACATATGGATCTCAAATTGGAGCCTGCTCCAATTACGTTCAATGACCCAGCAACCGACTGTAACGCAATGCGAAACAACGTCAACTTGTCTGGTGCATACACCCCCTCAACCGATACGTTTGCTTGGGATGACACTAAGATTACCATCACTGAGAATATCTTGATTGATGGATGTCACCTTCGCATGGATGGTGGTGTTCTCCGTGTACAAAGCACTGCAACGAACGCTCCAGTGATCACCATAACATCCGGTGGCTCATTGACCGTTACAAATGATGGTACAGAGGCAACTCCAGGTACCATTCGTGCAGTGTCTCCGACCTATGGATTGAACTTGGATATCCAAGATGGTTCCCTCGTCCTTGACAACGGCATTCTTCGTGATGTTGCTTGTGATACCACAACAATGGGATGTTTGAACATCAACAATGGAGCTACGCTCATCATGATGGACAGCGGTACAATATACGGTTCCTCTGCTACTTCTGATGAAATGGCTACAGTGAAGGTTGACGGTGGATCGGTCAACATTGATGGTTCCTCAATCATTAACGATGGACAAACAGGAACTGCTCTTTGGGTTCAAAATTCAGGTGGAACGATCACCGACATCACCGTGAAAAACGCTGCTGTGGGTATTCAAGCCTACAACGGAGCTCCTCAAGTTGATGGATTCATCGCTAACGGTAACACCGTCGGTGTTAGCGCATACGGTGGTATGTCACTTCCTACCATTTACCGCAGTACTATCCTTTCAGGAATGTCTGCTGGATGGGAAACATATGAAATCGATTTGTCCACTTATCTTGGAACAGGGCAATACCTACAAGTTGGAGCCAATTCCATCTATGCTGGTGGAAACGCTCACCCAACGTACAACTACGCTACCAGTAAGTACTACTTCATTACGGACCGAATGAACATTGAGTTTACCGATGATAACGGAAACTCCTGGAACGTTACAGATGGAGACCAAAAAGGATACTATCCATACTCCAGCAGTGACCCAGCCATCAACAGCAATGCTGATGTCGGAAGTTACAGCGGTGGTGTTGGTGGTGCTCCTTCATGGCATTGCAACTACTACGGTTACGATTACGGACCTAACTACCAAAGCCAAG
>DAVD01000025.1:3044-18704 GCA_002505405.1 Candidatus Poseidonia alphae
AGCAACCTGATGAATTCGGATTCCGCTGGGAAAGCATCGAAGATGTCTCGCCCACTGGCTACTACCAGTCACGATACCCGTACAAGTACTGGGGCTACTATTCCCCTGCTAACTACTTCCAAGGTGCGTTCTCTCCTCCTGAAGGAGCGAACGGACAAAGTGGATGGGTCGGAGCAGGTAGCCCACCTAGCTACGCTCAAGGTGGATACCCTAACAACTACGGAATCTGTCTTGATTATGCTTACACCTACTACATGAACGCAGGTCAAGGTGCCCGAACTACCTTCCCAATCGTTGACATTTCTGGTGCAACAGCCTACGGTGGAAACATCTCCAAGGTTTCGCTTTGGATCGACGTTCTTCACAAGGGAGCAGACAATTACCAGGACCGCTATGACTTCGTAGCACGTTCCGGTAACGACCCTGCTTCACTTGGCGAATATGTCCGTGAATCCGGAACTGCCAAATTTGAGAACGGCCAGATTATTGGATCCGATGTTGGACTTGACATTGGTGGCGCTTACGCTGCTGGTGTTTTCGAGAACATTGAAATCACAGCCCCAACAACTGCGGGTGTTTACGTGACAGGTTCCACTGCAGCTTCATCCTCGAACATTAATGTCACCGGTGGAGACTACGCAGTACTCTCTGGAACAAGTGCTTCAGGCCGTTTCGACCTACAAAACGTGGACTTTGAAAATCAGAATCTTGCTGGAATTTACTACCTCAAGAATTTGAACACAGAGTTCTCGGGAAGCATCACTGGTGGACAAGGTCCAGCATTGAAGTACGGGTTGGACACGGACCGTTCAGTTGAACTGAGTGGATTATCTATCAAAACGAACGCTATTGGAATTGAATCTCTCGGTTCCACTGACTTTGTCCTCAAAGATGTTGAATTGAACAACACACAACACGATGTGGCAATGTCCGGTAGCTCATCGATGGACTTCATTGAAGGCGACCTGAATATATCAACAGTTGAAGTCACAGGTACTGGTGTCTTCACACGAATGCGTGAAGTTGACATTACAGTGACAGCTGACGTCGTTTCTGGTAGTACAACCACCACCGAAGATGTCGAGGGAACCAACGTTGTTCTCAAAGATCCTGATGGTGTAGTAACTGGAATGGCGGAAACCGACAGCAACGGTGTCGCTTCAGACTTGACCTTCGTCACACAAACTGTTGATGCGGGCTCTTGTTCATCGGTCTGCACGCCTAGTTTGACCGGGTACACAGCCGTAACAGTGGCCACTATCGACTATTTCTGGACAAGCAGCTCAAACAACGCTGACTTCCGATACGCCTTTGAAGAAATGTCATTGAACAATATGCCTGACAATGTAGAAACCATTGACCTGGTGGAAACCTTTGATTCCCGTATCTGTTACCGCTATACAAGTACCTCATACATCCAGCAGAACGCGTGTTCAAGCCTGGGTACCGGAAGTACACGAACATTCAGTAACGGCCTTGTTGAATACGGATACTATTACACGATCAGTGGAAACGATATCGCAGGTGAAACGGTTATGTTTGATGCCCCATTCCTATACCTTGATGGGGGTACTCACAACTGGAACCAAACTGAAATCATCTCAACCGCTTCCTACACCTTCGACAACGCAAACCGATTCTACCCTAGTTACAGAGATGAAGTCAACCTTTGGATGCACAACACCAACATCACCGCTACAGCAGTAAGTAGCGAAGGGGAAATGCAAGGGTTCCAACTTGGATACCAATACTACAGCATGAACCTGGACATGGACCGAAGTTCCATCTCTGGACTTGCTAGTATTTGGGGTTCAATTGGATACGGTAGTTACAATGAATATGAATTGGATCACTTCCAGATCACCAACAGCACCTTTACTCACTTCAAGGGATACACCGCACTGAACAGCGCTATCCAAAACACCGACATCTGTGTCCAGATTAACGGTGGAGAAGAAAGTCTGATCTACAACAACACATTCTATGACTGTGGTGCAGGTGTCCAATTGGAGCGCTCTCCGTACTATTACTCCCACTCTGCGAGTGAACTTGGTGCCGACAACGTAACCATTGACAGCAACAGATTCTACGACGGTGGAGAAATCGCAGACGTTTGGGTCTATTCATCGAGCCAAGCCGACGGGACGATCATTACCAACAATGAGTTCAATCCTAACGGTGGAAGAGCGATTTCAGTATATGCTGGAAAGGCAACAGACATGTTGATTCAAGACAACACAATTGTAGGCGGTACAAACGCCATCAGTTTGAACACTGTTAGCAACTTTACCATCCACAACAATACCATTGGTGGTATCAGTGACCCTGCGTCAACCGGTATCCAGGTGTTCAAGGGAACAGGTGATGTCACGAACAACACTCTAGTGGATGCCGACGGCGGAATTTACCTCTCGGAAATGCGCAGTCCTCCTCAGCCCACGAACTCGTTGTGTTCAATCTCCAGCAGTGGATATCGAACCTCTGACAGTTGTAATTTCAACCTCGCTTCAGGAAAGTCTGCAGACGTCAACCTTGGTACAGACAATTGGGGATACGAAATCAGTATCACCATTGACCTACCTGACGGCACAACCGATTCATGGGGTACATACTCCTTCGGTAGTAACACAGAATACCTGCCTTTGAAGACCTACAGCGATGCAGGAGCCTACACACTTACCGTGCGAGACTCCTTTGGTGACGGTGGCGCTACAATCAACGTCCTTGAATCAACCGGTGGATCTACTGGATACGCCGGACCTGACATCAGTGGAAACACCATTGGGCTCTCTGCTGGGCGAGTATCTCCTAACGCAGTCGGAATCACTGCCGTAGACTGTGATGCAGTCACAATCCTTTCAGGAAGTAACACCGTTACACTCGGTGACAATGCAATTGTCATCGAGGACTGTGATTTCAGTGACGAAGGTTCAACGCTGACCGGAAGTGGAGATGCCTCCACAACTGGTATCGTCGGCGATGACACAAACACCTTCATCAACCTTGATGGAACCACAATCAGTGGGTATGCAGTCGGACTAACCAAGGAAAACGGCGACCTCTCGATGATCGGTGGAACCGATATCGCTGGCTCTGATTACGGTGTCCAAGTGGAATCCACATCGGTTACTGCAATAAACGCAGCCGTTGATGGTGGAGCTACTGGAACAGGTCTCTATGTTGTAGACAGCAGCGACGTTTGGGTTTACCCAATGGATGCATCCGGTCTCATCGGTGTTCACATCGATAATACCCCGTTCCGCTGGGACGGTGGTATTTCGGATGCTACAACCGCAATCTACGTTGAAGATTCAATCGGTAGCGTGGAGAACCTAACCTGGTCTGCATCAACAACGCAGATTAACGCAGGACCTCGCTCCCACGTAACTTCAATCGGTAACACACTGCTCAGCGGTGCTATCACCATTGACTCGACATCGATTATTGACGAAGCCAACCTCCTGTCGATTGAAACGACTCACCTTGGTGACCTACCACAGAACGAAGTTGCACTTCTCGTTACATCAACTGACGACGAGCGGGCTTCCTACGTGTCGACTTCCTTCCAACCAGAGACCATGTCTGTGGACGGAAGCAATGATGACTGGGTCGGCGGAAACGCACTCAACCCATCAGGCTATGCAATGCCTGGTAACATGAGCGGAGACGGAACCGATGACTTCTATGTGACCTATGTTGAAGGAGACAGCCTGTACTTGGGTATGACCGGATCAGATTTGACATCCTCTGACGTATTGATTTACCTCAGTGTAGATGGTAGCGGGTCCGATGTTGGATACAACGGACTAGGTGGAGCTCACAACCTCCCATTCAGTGCGAACTACGTGCTTTGGGCAGACAGTGACTCCTCATATGACCTCTACAGTTACGGTTTCCTTGGCTGGACTCGTTCCGCATTGAGCACCGCTAACGTGGATGCAGACTTCTCCTCTTCACTTGGTGAAATCTCGATCCCATGGAGCCGTATCGGTGGAATGCCTGACCAAATCGACATCGTCGCAATCGTTCAAGAAGAAACTACTGCAGACATTACTACAGTTCACCCATCCCAAGCATTGGATGGGACCGCAACGCTTCAGAACCTGACCAATTTCATGACCGTGGAATTGAACCATGGCGATTTGATGACAGGAACCCTCAACGATGAAGTTCTCGTGTACCGCTCCTACAAGGGTGTTGCAACCGCTAGCGAAGCAAAGAACTACAACATCATGTTGAAGACACCAGCTGACTGTGCTTACGACTGGGCAACCATCGAAGATGTTTCAATGGCTACCAACGTGGCCTTTGACGACAGTTACACTGCTGGAACCGGTGATACGACAGACGTTCGTGCAACCGTTGACATCTTGCGTGCATGTCCAGTGATCGATACTGAAGCTACTGCTTCTCCATCGGATGGTCTTGCATCGTTCGATAAGGATGAGGACTCTTCGGCATTCACGTTCAGTCTCACAAACCTTGTGGACGATGTTCAGGATGCTGAAATTGACCTTGACTGGGTCGTTACTGAAGGAACCCTAGTGGCCTTTGACAACGTCTTGGTTGATTGGGCTCAGAACGGCCAAGATGTCACCATCACACCGCTCACTGACCAATTCGGAACTGTAGTCTTCTCCTTTGAAGTCACAGACAGCAACGGTTTGACCGACAGCCACAACATCACTTACACAGTGAACAATGTGAACGACAAGCCAGTGATCTGTAACAACGAGCGTGTTCTAACTGACTGTATGCCTATCATCTCTGAAGATGGTTCGTTTAACAACATCCTGCCTGAAGGGTTCGGAATACACACCAAGTTCCTTGGTGACGTATCCAACGCTACTCGCTCCTACATCCGGGACATGGCTAACGAGCAATCGCCAAGCCGTCAAACCTACACATGGGGCGCAAGCATCCCAACAACCTGTGAAGCATTCACAGTCGATGTTGTCAACAACGAGTTGACCATTACTGAGAACACAGCAAACGAAAAGGGTGGCACTTGTATGATGACCCTCTCTCTATCTGATGATGGAGCTGAGAATGTCGATGCAGACACCTTTGATGTTGCCTTCTCCGTATCACCGGTCAACGATGCACCAGTGATTCGAGATTGGGATGCCGCTAACGGTACAACGATTGTGAACAAGGCTAACCTACCGATCAACCAGGCTTGGAAGCTTGTCATGACCGAAGACGATACCAACGAAGACAACCTAACGTTCGACCTCTCTGCTGTCAAGGCTGATGTTGACCACGAAATGGACGACCTTCTTTGGACCGTTGAATCGACTGACCAGTGCACATACACGAACTACTTTACAGCAACCATCATCGGAGACGACCTCGTCTTTGACCTGATTGAAGATGCTGCAACTGACGTGCCTAACGAAGAGCGTGACTACCTCAACAACGCTGGTATCCACCAGATTCCACCGACAGGCAGTTCATACTGTGAGATCACTCTGGTTCTACGTGACACACCAACTGCACCTATCGTTGATGGCGAATACAACACTCACATCCCGAACTACGATACCAGTTTGATGCCTATTGCTGATTACGAGCAAGGTGTTGCAACCAAGACCATCGGTGTGAAGGTTACCAACGTCCCAGAGCAAGTCCCAGACTATGCCTTCGACGCTGTGACCGGATTCAGCTTCAATGGAGTTACTAACGTCATGACCGGAACATACGTCCCAGTCACCGTCACCATTGACGGCGCTGGAGACCCTGGACCGTACCGTTACGACCACATGCTCGCTGTGACCTACCATTCGGATGGACACACAGACATTGAACAAACTCGTTACTACGATGTGCCTGACTACAACACTGCGGTGAAACTCACTGAGGACGTTTACGTCACCAGAGATACAACACATGTTTGGGTCGAAATGGATGTACTCACTTGTTTGGATAACCCATGTGACTTGACGAAATCAACCACTGATCGTTTCATCGCTGACAACCCTGAATCACACTACCGTGTGATCAACGGTGTTCAATCCGATGAGCCATGGTCCGCCCCTGGTCGATATGGACAAGATGCAACAGCATCCTCTATCCGTCGTCCATTGCTTGAAGACAGCAACTGGTGTAACAACATCATGACCTCGCTTCCAGCCGCTGACCCATGTAACGCAGCCGACCAAGATACCGCTGACAGTTCGTTCCTCTCGACAAGTCAAGACATCCCAACCGTTGTCGACACTGTTGGAGCAAGCGCAGTTCCTTCCTTTGCCCCAAGCATCATTGCTGTGGCTATGGTTGGTCTCTTCGTGAGCGCCCTAACCTTCTCCAGCCGCCGTGCTGATGACGAAGAAGAAGTGGTCGAACGCATGAAAGACGATGAAACTGCAGTCAGCCCTGTGATCGCTACCATCCTGATGGTTGCTATCACCGTGGTTCTCTCTGGTGTCATCTATGTCTGGGCGTCTTCGCTCGCTGAAACCGACGTCAAAGGCGTACCACGTATCACCTTCCAAATGGAAGATGTGAACGGTGTTGACGCTGATGAAGGCCACTGGAGAATCTCTGTGATGAACGCACAAACGGCACTTGCAACACAAGCTGTTGAAGTCCGTGTGATCTATCAGAACTCAACAGGCGGTCAGAGTGTGGTTACGGTTAATCTTGCTGAAAGCGCTGGCGTGTACGGATTTAATCCGGCGAACAGTGACTCGTTTGTAACGTTCGTTGATTCTGTCGACAGAGACGGTAATCGGTCAATTTCGACCTTCAACTCTGGCGATACAATCTTTGTTCGCACACACGCACCAGACGGTACACCGCTCACCGGTGTTACGATCACCATCACCTATGCTCCGCCTAACGGCAATGGAGCAGAATTGACGAAGTGGTCGAATCTGGCTTACGACAAGAAGGCTTGAAGTCTCAGTTGAGTTGTTACGACAATACTTCACCTGCAAGCAGGTGTCTGCAGCCGTGAGGCTGTATCCCAGCGGGGAGCCCCTAACAGGGCTCCCTGCCTTGGGCGATCCCCTAGCCAAAAGCGAACCCTTTCAAACTGGAGTTGGCTGGTTGGGTTATGGTTCAAGAGAACGGGAACGTCAAACCAAGGATCGTAGTCTTTGATTGCGATGGTGTGCTTGTCGATGCAGTGAGCTCATGGAGAACACTTCACGATGCATTTGGTACGGACAACGCGTTGAACCTGAACCGGTTTATCCGTGGTGAACTCAGCGATGTTGAGTTCATGCGCTCCGATATCCAGATGTGGAAAGAAGTGCAAGATCCGATTCACCGTGACGAGTTGTTTCGTGCCTATGCTGGTGTGAAACTCATGCCTGGTGCACGTGATGTTGTCGAGAAACTTTTGGCTGAGGGCGTTTTTGTAGCCATTGTCAGCGCCGGTGTTGACATCTTTGTGAGTTCCATTGCTGGTATTCTCAAAGTTGACGATTGGATTGCTAACGGGTTCGTCTTTGACGATGATGGGTTTCTCACCGATGAAGGTGTATGCCGGCTTCACGCAACTGGAAAGAACGATGTCATTCAGCGTTTACTTGACATGAACGGGTTCAAACCCCAACATTGTGTATCGGTTGGGGATTCTGAAATGGATCTCTCGATGCAAGTCGAAGGTAGCGGTTTTATCGGCTTCAACCCAACCCGTGAATCTTCTCATGTTGCCTTTAAGGATGCAGGGGTTCCCGTTGTTAACACCAAGGATCTGAGGGATATTCTACCCTATCTTGGAATGTCTTGATTCCATCAAGCGAAGGGAATTGATATTGATTTGTGACTTTTCAAATTGATGATAGTCAACATACACGGCTTTGGCTGGAATCCGAGCATGCGCTGGTAGGATGTTTGATCCTGCCATGTGCTAGAGCAGACAAGTGTTGTACCTCTGAAGTCCACACATTCGTGACCATGAACGTGACCCGTGACAAAGATGTCTGGGACTTCCCGAATGACCAAGCCATCTTCGGGTTCGGGAGATAACGGTGTTTTTCCACCCCATTGGGGGGCTAAATGACGACGACGCAGCATTTCTCGCATGGCTTCAACGGGGTCAGCATACGTCACTGTTCTAAGGCCCGCTACGAAATCATCGATTGACTTTCCGTGGTATGACAACAACCGCACATCATGGAGGGAAAAGTCACAAGGATTACCAACAAATGTGGTGGTGTTGTAATCCTGCTGAATGTCTTTCTCAAAGGTTGGCTGCGGTTCAGCAGGACGTACTGCATCGTGGTTTCCAGGAAGCATGACGCACTCTACCCAATCGGGGAGTAATTCCAACAAACGAGCGAATTCAGTGTATTGGGCAAAGAGGTCAGGAATGGCGAGTTCCTTGTCTTGCCCAGGATATATTCCGACTCCATCAACACAATCTCCTGACAGGATGAGGTACTTGATCGTCTTTGCAAGAGGGTCAGAATGGAACCAGCGAACCATCTTATGCCACTGCGCTTCAAGGAAGGTCTTCGAACCGACGTGAATGTCTGAGAGGAAGGCCACACTAACACCTTGTTCAGCGCTGACTTTTTGATGCCGGGTTTCCAAGGGGAAATGGAGGTCATCCACATAAAATAAATCACCCGTTTGGCTGAAGGTCCCCGATACGCCAAGCACATCATCAGGCATCAGTCCTGCCTCAAGTATCGCTTCATGGGCTCTGTCCCGGTCCTCTCCTTTTCGCTTTGTCAGAAGGCAGGTCATTTCTCCAGTCTCATCTTCAAGGCCCCATATGAGGTGACCGTTTTTTGTGTATCTCGGTTCATTGACTAGACCAATTGCAGCGGCCTTGTTTTCATGTCCCTGATAGCGGTTGGTTTCAGCGAGTAGACGGGCAATTTCTTGGTGCTTTCGTGGAAGGTTTGAATTTTGAACGATGAGTTTACGGATACTTTTCAAGCGGTCGTTAAAACACGCTGTGATGTCGGACATTTTCCCTTCGGTAACAGAGTTTCCAGTGATGTCAAAGTGGACGGTAATGTCCGAACTCACATCACTGGCGTGTGTTGAAAAGTCGGATTGGTTCCAATCGGGAAGGTTGTTTCTGAATTTGATGTCCAAGGGTTTTGGCTCCTCAATCGGGGCCACGGTTCTTGCGAGGTCCGTTGGTGTTTGAGCTACAATTTGCTCAGGTCTCGATCGTAGAGGGACAGCTGTTGCTGCTGGTGTTGCTTTGGTAGAACTGCCGGAATGGCCCACTGTGCTGCTCACATGTTCGATCATGGCGGTGAGCATGGAATCGTTGAGGACGGATGAAGAATAATTCAATGGTCCTGCCGCAGCAATGACTTCCATCGGGTTGTCAAGAGCCATAAGTTGAGTCTTTATGGAAGTCATGGCCAACAATTTGTGCTGTTTGAGCAGAGCAGCGATTTCGGCCCATCCCTCACCCATGGTTGCCCTTGTGCGACGACGCTTCAAAAGGTGTGTGATGAAGAATGATGAAGTTTGAATGGAAACTCATTCTTCTTCTGACCACTCGACGTCAGAACCCATTTCTTTGTCGGTGGCTGCTTGTTTTTCAGCCCAGGCCTCATCCTGCCACGGTGCTGTTTCCCGAGCAGCGGCGTCTCGGCGTTCGAGTTCGTTAAGACGCTCTTCCTCTTTCTTCACGGCCTCTTCCATTGCAATAATTTCCTTCGCTTCAGCTTCTTTGGCCTGTACCATCGCATCATCCCAGCAATGGATGGCTGTTTGCAAAGCAAATTGAACGAATCCAGATTTATTTTCGGCTCGTGTACCGCCAATCTGCGTGTGCAGAGCATTGGCCCAAGTACGTGATGCAATTCCAACATACACGGTTCCAACAGGCTTGGCTGAACCATCGTTATTTGGTCCTGCAATTCCTGTGATTGCGATTGCTATCGAAGCCTCTGCACGCTCACGAGCACCTTGGGCCATCTGAATGGCTACCCGGGCTGATACTGCGCCTTTGCTGTTGATGACCTCTTCCTCAACTCCGAGTTCTCCGACTTTTGCATCATTGGCGTAAGTGACCCATGATTTCTTGAACCATTCACTTGCACCTGCAATATCGGTCAGAGTACTCGCCAACAAACCACCCGTGCAGGACTCGGCAACGGTGATGGTGTGACCACCTTCTTTGAGTCGTCGAACAAGGCGTGCAGCCGACGCTCGGATATTGTCATCCATTGGTTCACGCTCAGCGCCGAACGGTTTTGAGGTTAACCCATTGAACGGACTCTTGAAAAAGGAAGTCCAACAGGACCGTATGGGTCTGTGGTCTAGTGGCTATGACACCTCCCTTACACGGAGTTGATCGAGGGTTCGAGTCCCTCCAGTCCCACTACCACAAATATTGTTCAATGCCACCTGTATTTTGAGCGATAACCTTCGTAATTCCAGATTGCAGTTGAAGCCCCTCAGCATCGGTTTCCTCATCGACGAGGAGAAGATGTACTGCTCTCATCCAAAGCCCATCTACTGGCGGTAAACCTCTGTGGTCAACGGCCACAAGGACATCTTCCAATTCGCTGAACATCAAGGCACCCGTTGCTTGATGCAATTCTTTGGCGCTCACGATGAGCCACCGTTTTCCTTGCAGTGCATCACGTGGAGATTCTCCAAGGTCTGCAAAATGAATGACTTCCACAATCTCACATCCGATAGCGTAACAGAGCAATTGCTCCACCCATTCCATTCAATTGGCCACCGTCATCGTGATCCGTTGAGCACTGAACCAGTGTCCCACCTAGACTTTTGAGCTGTGAGGTCCACTGCTCCCAACTCTTGCCGTTGATTTGGGCGGTTGCATCACGAAGTAGGTCTGCTGAAATCAGAAGTGTGTCTATGGCTCCCTCGTTCATGGCCTTGATCAGATTATTACTTCCATAGGCCACGGCACCATCGGTTGAGATTCGTTTCCATGCTTCTTCCAAGAGTGTGATTTCTTTCACCATTTGGTGTTCAGATAGCATCGCCCCTGCAAGCCCTTCACGTAAAACCTCATTGGCGGCGCTCCGGCCACCCATGCTGGTGGCGATTGAGACCATGGTTCGCTTGTGTCCAGCCGCTTTGAGGTCAGCCATCACTCGGTCACGATTATGTCCTGGACCACAGATGACCAACGGCAATTCCTCGTTCAATTGTTGGGTTAATCCACTGACGACCGTAGCACGAAACTGTTGATTAATGCCTTCATTTTGGCGTAAATCTCCACGCTTTCCTCCACCCCGCATGGTCCACGTTGCGCTTTCACGCAAACCTCGTCCGGTCACGAAGTACAGAATCATTTCATCCCCCTCGACAACCAGCAACGCCACCTGGCCTCGCTTGGATGCAGATACGGCTTCAGAGAGCAAATCACGGTCCATTGCGCTGAATCCTTTGTTGGAGCGGAGGACGATATCATCTCTAATTTCAACCAAATGGGTGTGGTGGAGTCCAACATCAAGAGGTGCTTGTTCAATGATGCCGTGAACGCGTAGTGTGTCGGAAAAAGTTTGATGCTCAACGGATTGGACGTGGAGTTGGATCCACATTTTTTTGCGCTCCGATTGTTTGGAACGACCTCCTTCCTCGCCTCCTGTGGTTTGATCTCTGCGTTCACCAAGCATGGCGAATGAACATCCAGGGCGAACCAATCGAGCCAAAACCCACATGTCATCAACCGACTCGACACGAAGTTTCCACTCATGCTGGTCCCGCTTGAGAATGTTCATTGCTTCACCCAAATACGCCCAGTAGATTTCCGTTTTCATCCATGTCCATGTCCAATGCAGCCGGCCGCTTTGGTAGGCCAGGCATGGTCATCATGTTACCAAGAACAGCGACAATAAATCCTGCTCCAGCATTGAGTCGGAATTCTCCGATTGGAATGGTAAAGCCTGTTGGTGCACCGAGTAAACCTGCATCATGCGAAAAAGAATATTGTGTTTTTGCCATGCAAACGGGTAAGTGCCCGTACCCCCAAGAGCGAATACGGTCAAGTTCACGCTTTGCTTTAGCCGTCATCGATATTCCATTGGCTTTGTACATCCGGGTTGCGATTGCAGTGGCTTTCTCAACGACATCAACATCGGGTTTGAACAACGGCACGAACGGCCGTCCAGAGGCTATGTGATTTTGTACAGCCTTGACAACGGCTTGAGCCAGGTCTTTGCCTCCCTCTCCACCATGTGCGTGCACTTCTGTAATGCAAACTGAAGTTGCGCCACTTTCATGCGCTGCATCTCGTATTGCATTGATTTCTGCATCGGTGTCGGATGCGAATTTGTTGATCGAAACCACTACTGGAATACCAAATGCAGCCATGTTCCTGATGTGTCGGTCGAGGTTCGTTCTTGCCCCCGAAACGGTCGCCTTCACGTTCTCTGCCTCAAGCGTAGCCTTATCCGGCCGAATTCCACCTCGGTCGCCAAATGCCCCTCCGTGAAGTTTCATTGAACGAACGGTGACGTTCATGACGACACAATCGGGCGCCTTTCCGGATGTTGCTGCTTTGATGTGCATGAATTTCTCTGCTCCCATATCGGAGCCAAAACCAGCCTCAGTTACTACAAAATCAGCACTTGCCAGAGCCATTCGGTCAGCGATGATGCTGGAGTTCCCATGTGCAATATTTGCAAAAGGTCCCCCGTGGATGAATGCAGGATTGCCTTCAAGGGTTTGAGCCAGATTAGGTAGGAATGCTTGTCGAAGCAAGAGAGCCATTGCCCCAGCCCCACCGATTTCGCTTGCCTTGACTGGATTTCCATCCGTGGACGTGCCGACGACGATTTCTCCGAGACGCTTTCTAAGGTCTGCATAGTCGCTTGCCAGCACAAGGATGGCCATGACCTCGCTTGCAGCTGTAATGTCAAAGCGGTCCTCTCGGACCAATCCGTTCGCTGGTCCACCTAGGCCTACGGTGACTTGGCGAAGTGAACGGTCGTTCATATCAATGACACGAGGCCAAGAGATTCGTGACGGGTCCAGTTTAGATTCATTGCCGTGCTTGAGGTGATTGTCGATCAGTGCAGATAGGAGGTTATGTGCAGATGTAACGGCGTGCAAGTCTCCAGTAAGGTGGAGGTTGATGTCTTCCATCGGAAGAACCTGAGCGTGACCGCCTCCGGCTGCTCCACCCTTGATGCCGAAAACAGGCCCCATGGACGGTTCTCGAATGACGCATGTGGCCGCTTGGCCGATATGGCACAATGCTTGGGTGAGTCCAATGGTCGTGACCGTTTTTCCTTCTCCAAACGGAGTGGGGTTCACTGATGTTACCAGAACTAAATTGCCTTGTGCTTTGTTGAATCGGCTCTTGAGCGCATCCCAGGTGATTTTTGCAACCCCTTGACTCATGGGAAAAATCTCGTGAGAGGAGATGCCTAATTTCCACGCGATGGCTTCAATGGGTTCCATTTTTGCCGCTCGTGCAATCTCAAGGTCACTGGTCATGAACGCCTTTGCGTATCGTTGAGCCTTTGAAGCCGTCGCTTCATCTTGTCATCGGGAGGCGATTTTCGCACCCTGTCAAGCCTGCGGAGGAGGTTCACTCTTCCTTCATGCTGCCCAAGTAATCGGGCAAGTCAACGCCAGCCATCTTAGCAACGTCGTGAACAGGAGGTAGGCTTTGCATCAAAGACGAGACAAAGTTGGAGGTTGAACCGCCGCCTTCTGCGTTATTGCCTGAATCCCAAACGGTAATCTTGTCAATCTTCAAGTTTGCAATGGCTTCAGTTTGACGTGCAACCAAGCCTTCAATCTTCTCAACCATCAGTAGCGTTGCAGCAGCCTTTGCGTCGCCACCTGCACTCTTGACGAGTTTTGCGTATCCTTCAGCCTTGGCTTCAAGAACAGCTCGCTGTCCTTCAGCCTCTGCGTTGTATGCTGCGAGTGTAGCGTCTGCAAGACCTCTTGCGATTCGGCGTTGGCGTTCTGCTTCTGCCTCTGCAGCAATCTCGATCTGTTGCTTGGAAACTTCTTCACGAGCAATTTCTTCTGCACGAAGGCGTTGGCCTTCAAACTCATACTGAGCCTTTTCAATTTCTACTTGGGCGACACGCTTTGCAACTTCAGAACGTTGGTAAGCGGACGCTTCACGTTCTGCAAGGTCTGCGTTGTATGATGCGATGTCAGCACGAGAAATGTTCTCTCCTTCGACCGCTTGTGCTTCTTGTTGTTGTACGAAAATACGTCGGTCGGATTCAGCGGACTTCTGACCCTTATCAGAGGCAGCTCGGTTCTTAGCGACTTCAATCTCACGCTCTCGGTCTGCGATCGCTTGTCCAACTGCACCTTGGCGAGTGGCGTTAGCACGGTCGACGTCAGCAGATGCGATTGCCTCGGCTGCTGCCTTTGCACCGATGGACTTGATGTAGTCAGCCTCGTCAGTAATGTCGGTGATGTTGACGTTGATGAGGTAAAGTCCAATCTTGTGCAATTCTGTGTCCACGTTGTTAGCAACCAACGAAAGGAACGCTTCACGGTCCTGGTTGATTTCTTCAATGGTCAACGATGCAACCGTAAGACGGAGTTGTCCAAAGATAATCTCCTTGGCCATGTCTTCAATTTGAGGTGGTTGTAGGTTAAGGAGACGTTCTGCTGCGTTTTGCATGATGGACGGCTCGGTCGAGATACCGATGGTAAAGGTTGATGGGACGTTAATACGAATGTTTTGTTGAGAAAGTGCGTGTTCCAAATTGATGTTGATGGTGAGGGGTTTCAAGTCAAGCATGGCATAATTTTGGATAAGCGGCCAAACAATTCGACCACCACCGTGGTAACATGCTGCGGCTCCTGATCCCTTGACGTTACCGTAAACGACCAGGATTTTATCCGAAGGTGCGAGTTTGTATCTGTTTGCTGCGATGTAAACGGTTGCAAGCAACACGAAAACAAAAAGTCCAGTTCCGATAAGTATCAATGATCCAACAATGTCTGCCATAATTATTCCTCTTCTTTTCTTGTGGTGGCTTTTCGGTCAAGGGGTGCTACGATGAGAATTTCTCCAATCGTGTCAACCACCTCAATCAATGAGCCGGTTTCAAGGGTTGCTGCTTCGTCGTCTGAACGAGCAGACATGGTGCGCAGCGCACCCTGGAATTCAACTTGTACTTGCCCGGGTTTGTTCGGGTCAATGCGACGGTAAACGGTCCCTCTGGCGCCAAGAGCTTTGTTATGGACTACGGTTCCGTCGGATTCCAAACTTTGCATGGCCTGGAATACTTTTGCAACGACGTACATTGAGGCTGTTCCAGCAGCGGTACCTGCTAAAACGGCCAGTACCGCATTGGTATTGTTTCCTGATTGGGATACAGCAAGTCCGAAAATTCCGAACATCATAATGAAACTGAGCAGACCCTGTAAAGTGAACATATGGAACACGCCAGCGGCGTCCATTTCAAGGTCAAAGCCAGCGACTTCAAGCATTCCATCTGCGGCTCCCGTAAGCATCACGAGCACGAAGTAGAGTAGGAAAAGGATGGTCCCAATGATGGCGCATGCTGCAAAAAGAACATCTACACCCGTGATGCCTTCAAGACCGAAAAAACCGAGAATTGAGTCTAGCATCGGTTCACCTTATTCTGTCGAGTCGGTTTTACGCTTTGATACTTTGCCCGCTTTTAACGCAGGACGAATGTAGAGGATGTAGTAATGACCGTACACAATAGGTCCAAGGGAGAAGCCAACAGCGAGCCCAATTCCCCATGCCGGTAG
>DAVD01000025.1:18769-27837 GCA_002505405.1 Candidatus Poseidonia alphae
CCTTCATTCACTTGGTCTTTCATTAGAAAGACGTCTCCGAGGCCGCTCATTTCATCCCCACAGTACGCTTGCCCAAGTTCGCTCACAAGCCCAGATGATGAATCCGACTGTTACCACCATTCCTAATGCGGATGAACGTTGTTGCTCTTGATTGGTCTCTACTACTTCGTAAGTACCCAAGTTATTCTTGATGATTTGAGTGTATGGGTTGGTAATATAACCACCCTCCAGCTCGTTTTTCTTATCGATTTTGATGATTTGGTAGCCCGCAAGCAAAATGGTTCCTATGATGATGGCTGGTGCGGCTCCGAATATCTCTCCGAGTGCTTCCTCAAATTGTTGATAACTGGCCAAAGAGAGGTACATGCTGAGCAGTCCAAACATCATTTGTCCAAACTTGGATTGTTTATTTGCCTGCGAAATGAGGTTGTCCATGGTAACTTTAAGCGAGGGCTCGTCTTTTAATCTTCTCCTGTATTCGCCGAACAAGAATTCCAATTACCGAATCGAGAAATAGCATGAATGAATTGAAATGAGCGATAGTTATGGGTTATTCATGGGCGAAATCCGGTATGGGATTGCGGGTTCTCCCATCACCCATAGTTTGTCACCGCTGTTGATGGCGCTCGTTTGTGACCATCTCGGCCTCGTGAGCCGAACGCGGTCACTCAGCATTGAATTGGTCGATGCAACTTCCATCTCTGACGCACTGGCGTGGGGGTACGCTGGTTCGGTGCCCCGCCCACAAGAATGGGATTTGACACAGGCAGTATTCGGTAAATTCAGAACGACTGCACTGCTTGAAAAAGCAGTAACCGCGGCACGAGCAGTAAAAATCCCTGCAGCAGCCCTTGCTCCGAAACGAGAGGCCTTTGATGGAGCGGTGGCTTCCAAGCATGCACAAAGCCTCCCGACCCGAATGTTTGAGAATGAAATCTGGATGAATCTCACCTCGCCGCTCAAGCATCAATTGGATTCTGAGGCTGTAATTTGTATCGACACCTCTCGCGACATCAAGAGTATTAATGCACTCAGATGGGATGGCAAGGGTTGGTGGAGTGCCGGTTTTGACGGCCTCGGCATATGTGCCGTCATGACACATCATGGTTTTCATCCTCAACATACCGTTCTCGGTTTGATTGGTGGCGGAGGTGCAGCACGTTCAACTGCTCATGCTTGGTCGCAGAACGGCGGCTTAATTCGTTCATTAGGAGGAGGGCGAGAACTTGGGAGCGGTCCTTGGATGAATTCAATGACGGCCAAAGAGCCAGATGTCGTCGTGAATTTTGAATCAGGAACGCCAAGTTTTGATGTTGACGTCCTTCTTCACGCATCCTACTCCAACATGGATGGGGCACTTGACGAACGAGTGGACCGAATGATTGCTATGCCTCTCGACGGACGATGGTTGCTCGTCGCTCAACATCTTGCTTGTTGGAAACATCTATGGGCTCCGGAACGAGAAGAAGAACTTCCTTCCCTCGAACTGCTCTTGAATCGCTTGATTGTGGCTGAAACTACTCTTGACAAATACGCATGACTACGAAGCCTCTAAGGAGAAGGAATGGAAGGAGAAGGCGTGAACATGGTGAAGAAGAATCCACAACGTTGGCTCGGGGTGTTCCTGGCAATGCTGATGTTCATCACGCCTTGTTCCGCTCTGTTGATGGAAAATCCGAATTTTCAAGAAAGTCATGATGGTGTTGATTTCCCCGTCGGTTGGACTGAATTTCGCCTTGATGGGGTGTTCTCGCCTGAAGTTAGAATGGTATACCCAGCAATGAATGACGGTGAGGATAAGGACATGGCCGGTAACGGGCCGTTTCCTTGGACGGTTTTCATCGGAGATTCAGGTGAAAATCTTGATGCATACACGCTTTTTGTTGAAGAACTTGCCAAGCGTGGTTTCATTGTCGTCGTGACTCAACCCGTGCAAGACGAGACCGATGTCGAAGAAACCCTAAGTTTTCTAACCGACATCGCAGAGATCATGGGTTCGCAAAACCAAACCAATCTCCATGTGATGGGGAGTGCCGGGAATGTTGATGTTGACCATTGGGGAATCGGTGGTCACGGTAAAGGCGCTGCAGCGGCTTATGTTGCGCTTCCTTACTTCAATCAAAGTCAACGTGCCGATACCGTTCAGCCACCTCGTAGTTTGTTTGGACTTGGTTTGGACCTGGACAGTTTTGATTCTGGAGAAGATTGGTTCAATCCCTCGTATTCTCCAGTTTTCCCACGCCCAAACACCGGCCTATTCATCACTGGGACTGTGGATGAAGTGGCTCCATCGACTGCTACGATGGAACGCTTAGAAGATGCAGGAGGGTATGGATGGCACTGGATGCACCTCTTAGGCGCAAACCATTACCAGTTCCAAGATTCGCAGTCGTTCTTTGAAAGCGATGGGGATGCAACCATGAGTCAAAGCGCCCAAATTGAATTGAGTTCTGAGCACGTCATCGCTTACTTGGACGCCGTGTTGCACGGGGACAATGATCGTTTCAGAGATGCACTTAATCGTGCTGAAGGTGCGCAAATCGTGAGCGATACCAATGCCTATGTTGACGAAAACCTTGAGCAAAGTTCCTTCCTTATTCTCAACAATACGACCGTCTCCCCTGACACACAAGATGCTCTGAATGCGACACAGACCTTCGTCATGCAAACCAATTGGACCCTGCGCGACGGAACGGTGTTCGCCGAACTCCCTGCGAATTATGATGTGAACGTGAGTTGCGGGTGGATTGGTGAAGCATGGCCCACTGCAGGTTCAATTTCTTCCGGCGGGACAGCAACGTGTGAATACCCAATGGCTCCAGTAGCTCCTGGTTCCCACAAGGCATGGATGCGTATTTCGGTTGAAGGGGCACCTTCCACAGTTCATTCAATGGTGGCAAGGACCAACACGCCAATGATTCTCGCCTCCCCGCCCCCAACGATTTACTTGCCTCAACATGGGAGTTCAACCTTCACGGTTTCAGACGCAGCCACCGACCCTGATGGAACACTTGTCCGCGCGGTAGAAGCAACCTTGATTGGGCCAAATGCCTCACATTTCGGTGTGATTTTGGGTGGGGACGGACTTACGCTGGAACTTGTTCATGCTGTTGAAGAAGAATGGTTAGGGGAATGTTCACTTGAACTGAAACTCAGAAGTGACGGAGGGGTCATTGACGAACAGAACATCACCCTTCGCGTGTTCCTGTCTCCGGTTGACGACCCCGTGGTGAAGATTGGAACCGTCCCGCAACAGGTGCTGCTGGAAGACGGTCCAACTCTCAATTTTGATTTTAGCGATGTTGTGCTTGACCCTGAAGGTGAATCACTTCTCGTGTCGGTTAACGGTGCAAACTCGGGAACAGATGGACCTGTCCAGTTCTCTGTTCAAAACGGTATTCTTACTCTGACGCCTCTTCCCAACCAGTATGGCGCAGTTGTCCTTGATGCCTTGGTGGGTGATGGAACAACGCCTGGGCTTGAGATTGAGGTTCCTGTTCTTGTAGAATCCACAGACGACCCCATTACCATCAACCAGTCGGCTTGGGTCAACGTCACTATGGATGAGGATTCGACTCATGTTTTGAACCTGACATTGATGGCCTACGACATCGATGGAGATGTTCTCACATGGTCCTCTTCACATAACCATTCGGAATTGTCTGTTCAAAGGGTATTGAATGAGTTTTTGATCACTCCACAGCAAGATTACAACGGGCAATTTGACAGTGTTTGGGTCAATGTTACGGACGGGACCACTTCCTACAACCATCCGTTCACGATTACAGTACGGCCAGTGGGTGACCTTCCCTTTGCCTCGGTTACCAGCATACAGCGTGTGGATGGCAGCAATACAGCAACCATGCAATGGAGCGTTTCAGATGTTGATGGTGTGCTCAATACGAACGCAACGGTATTCTTAGACGAACAAGAGATTGATGTTAGCCACTCGTGTTTGAACGAAGGGCTTTCTTCAGCACAATGCGTGACGCTCATTCCGGTTTCATCGGATTTGGACACGATCGTCATGGTAAAACTCAAGGTTCACGATGACGAATTGGATCGGGATGTTGTTGCCACCTACGCCCTTGACTTGACAACATCTTCAACCAACACAAATTCTGGGGGTGGGGGTGACTCCACCGGCTCCTCAGTGGGTTCACAAACCACACTGGTCATTGCAGGCCTTGTTCTCATCGTTTTGGGTGGGCTCCTGATGTATGCAGTCCGTTCTCGGAGTGCAGGTGCCCTGGCTCAGAGCGGAATCAAAACCGTAGAGGTAGAGGTCGAAGTTGATGCTGATGATGAACCAAGTGGACTGCTCGCACGAGCCAATCGACTTCGCTGAATCACAACGGTATGTTTCCATGTTTCTTTGGAGGCGACCATTCACGCTTGGACTTGAGAATGTTCAATGCACGTATGAGTCGCAATCGGCTTTCAGAGGGTTCAATGACGTCATCAAGCCATCCATTTCGAGCAGCAACATAGGGGTCGCCAAACTTTGCCTTGTATTCGTCAACAAGCCGGAGTCGGACGGTTTCCTTTTCCTCATCAGGGACGGCTTGGATTTCTCTTCGGTGGATGATGTTCACGGCTCCTTCGGCTCCCATCACCGCCAGTTCAGCGGTTGGCCATGCAACGTTGTAATCACTTTGCAAATGCTTGCAGGACATAGCAAGGTAAGCTCCTCCGTAAGCCTTGCGTGTGACCAAGGTCAATTTTGGTACGGTAGCCTCGGCGTAGGCGAACAACAATTTGGCCCCGTGGCGGATGATTCCACCCCATTCTTGGACCACTCCGGGGAGGAATCCAGGCACGTCTTCAAAGGTAACAAGCGGGATATTGAAAGCATCACACATGCGAATGAAACGGGCAGCTTTGACAGATGCATCGATATCAAGACATCCAGCAAGAACTTTTGGTTGATTTCCAACGACGCCAATCGGCATTCCATTGAGGCGTGCGAACCCGATAATGATGTTGTCCGCGTAGGCAGAAAAGAGTTCCATGAACATGCCGTCATCCACGACTTCCTCAACAACCGCGACCATGTCATAGGGCTTGTTTGGGTTGTCGGGGACAACATCCTCCAGGGCCTCGTTTGACCGTTCAATAGGGTCGGCAGTTGGGACGAAGGGTGGGTCAGCCATATTGTGGTCGGGGAGATAGGAGAGGAGCATGCATGCTAAATCACACGCATCTTCTTCATCGTCAGCGATCAGCGAAGCGATACCTGAGCGGGAAGCATGGAGGTTTGCACCACCTAAGCCAGCCGCATCGACTTCACCGCTCATCACTTCAGGCGTCTCAAGCGGCGAGGAGAGGAACAATTGTCCGTTTTCTTCTCCCAATATGGTGAAGTCGGAAAGCGATGCAGCAAGTGCAGATGCGCCAACAACGGGCCCCAGTACGATGCTTATGGTAGGGATTCTTCCACTGCATTGGACCAAGCGGTCCAACAATTCGCCGGTTCCTGCAAGTGCATTGACACCGTCTTGGGCGCGTTGCCCACCTCCATCCCACATGGCGATGAGGGGGGCCTTTGCCCGTTCAGCCATCTCAACGATTTTTGCGATTTTAAGGGCATGCATCTCGCCCATGCTACCGCCGTGAACGCTGAAATCTTGGGCGAAACAATAGATTCTTCTTCCATCAATGGTGCCTTGTCCAGCAACAACTCCATCCCCGAGTGTTTTGTGAAGAAACATGTTGTGGTCATCGGTTCGGTGCGTGACGAAAGCATCAATTTCAAGAAATGAGCCTTCATCAAGTAGCATTCCTAGGCGGTCCCTGGCAGTGCCTCTCCCCGATGAGCGAATGGCTTCTTGGCGTTTTAATCCACCACCCAGGCGGGCTGCTTCTTGCTTTGCCTTGAGGTCTTCAAGCCGATGCGCTGAATCCCTCTGCATGTTCCTTCCACTCCTTCTCGGTTTTTGATTGGTGCGCTCATTCAAACAAGTTATCGCGGTGTTCTCCACAGAGATTTTTTGCTAACATCTTCTTCAGTTCCATTCCTTGAGACAAGCACCAGTGTGTTTTGACAGTGATCGCTTCGGGTGTCGAATTGATACCGTGTCCAAGAAGCCCCATGTCAATTTGTTTTCTTCCCTTGGAATAGACGTTCATGTCTACGGGGCCATTGATGCATTGATTGACGACGACAACCGGAAGTTCCCGGTTCATGCAGCGGGTCAATACGCGCCACAATTGCGTGTTTTCTGGAGCGTCTTTTTGCGGGTCATCAATCGGGAGGTGCCCAAGTCCAGTCCCATGGATGACCACGCCCTGTACCCCGGTAGAGATGACGGCCTCAATGTGTTCAGCATGAAGCCAAGGGCCAGCCAAGAATTGTGCAATGCGCTGACCTGGTTCATACCTCGTAGGGTACTGGGTCTTTGGCCGGCCAGGGTTGTTTTCTTGCATTTGCTGGTACTCCGGACTCAGTTTTGTTTCGAATCCTTCTGAGGTGATGGAGATGTGTGCGAGAGCTTGGCCGTTAACCGCTTGGAATGCATCTCGCCTTGAAGAATGCATTTTGCGAACAGCAAATCCTGAATGAACTGCCATGGTTCCATCGCTTTGGGAATCGTGCATGACGACCGTACATGCATCGCCTGCATCGCCGGTTGGTGCTGGGCCGTATGCGGCCCAATGTACGGCTGCGAGCAAGTTCTCCGATGCGTCAGATGAACCTCGGTCACTTGACCTTTGGGAGCCCACCATCGCTATGGGCCCAGGGGGCGTCTCTCCCTTTCCTGCGAAAGCAAATCCAACAGCTGATGCAGTCATGTGCATGGTGTCTGTTCCGTGGGAGATGACAACGCCTCGACACCCATCTGCAAAGGCTGCTGCACAGGCTTCTATGATGAGGTTCCAATGTTGTGGGCGGATGTCGTCGCTGAACATGTTTCCTATTTTGATTGCATCAAGTTGTGCGATTGAAGCCAGTTCAGGAACTGCATCAAGGAGTTCTTCGGGCTCAAATCGTGCTTCAACGGCGCCCGTTGCATAATCCACTTTTGAGGCGATCGTACCACCGGTGTGGATGAGGCGCACTCGAGGGAGGTCAGTTGATGCCTTAGGGGCATTAAGGGACGCCGACGGTGTTGATGGTTTAACCGATGCGTGCTCCCAAGAGACGATGTTTTCTTGAGGATAGTTGACGTTGTATCCGTTGTCAAGTTTGATCGAGATGTGACGGGGTGCAGGTGACGGTAAGACCAAACCTTCGTGGGTCACTTCACCGTTCAACGTTGAGACCGTGGCGGTGACGCGTTCACCGGGTGTTGGGAGGCCTTCCATGGCCTGTGGAGGAGAAGACGCCACATGAAGGGTTCGCTTCACTGAGATAGGTCTTTGATTTTCTCGACCAAATCCATACGTCGGAGTCTCCAGACTCCAATCGGAGTCATGGCGATGGCGATGGCGATGACTCCTCCCATGAGTTGGAATGCAACACCCGGTACAATCGTTACCGGGACGAAGAATTGCCAAGATGAAAATGATGCTGCTAATCCAACCGCTCCTCCGTATGCAAACAAAACCCCAACAATACCACCGATGATTCCAATCAGTAGGCTCTCAAACAGAAGCATCGTCCCAAGACTGCGCGTGGATGCACCAAGAACACGTAGTGTAGCCAGTTCGAAATCACGCTCAGCGACGTTCATAATCATTGTATTGAACATGACAACAATCGTAAACAACAGGCCAAGGTACATCATGGTCTGGAAAATTTGGGTCTGTTGGTCAAGCAGACTGTTGATGCCATTGAGGAGTGTTTGTCTCTCCACAATTCCCATCGAGGCCTCTCCTAGAGCAGAATCAACCTCAACACCTTCAGGAAGGTCAAGGTAAATCGAGGTTGCATTGACGCCTAAAATCCCGCTCAAATCTTCCCGTAAGAAATACATTGTTCTCGCTAATTCTGCCGTAGATGTGGCGGTAACCTCGACTTCGGTATCAGCGCCATTGAGGTTGACAGTGTGCTGGTCTCCAACGCTCCAACCTAGGAATGTCATGCTTCCTTCATCCATCATCACCTGAGTTAATCCAGCAGATGAAGTTGGAGCATCTCCGTCTAAAATTGAAACTGAACGCATGCCCTCATCAAACGAATCAAGGCCAACAAGAGTGAACACTCTGTCAATTCCATCGCCGTCAGCCACTGAACCAAGTGGCATTTCAATAATCATCTCATACGAGGCTGAATTGTCGGTTGCCCAATCAACGACGGGGCCTTCGGCCTCCGGCATGATGTAGACTTGTGCATCCCATGTCTGGTCGTCTTCCAGGCCTCCAACCATCGTTTCTTGGAGTCCAGCAGACATCATTTGAATCGAGCCGAAAAGCATCAATGAGATCCCTACAGCCACAAAAGTCATCGTTAGACGAATTGGCTTACGCACGCTTGAGCGAATAGAAAGTCCAAGCGTTGTTGGCATCCAAGAGGTGAGTTTTCGCAGCAGGTTTGACCCCACTCGCATCTCGTTTTGACCGCTTAATACGGCTAGAGGATCCAGACGGCTTGCCTTCCACGCAGGGAAAGCACCCGAGAGGAACACGACGAGCATAGTCGAGCCGATGACAGATGCAACAACTGAAGTTGGAATCGAGCGTTCCACAATTGGAACACCAACTAATTCTTGGTAAAAGTCCAACATTCCATTCATGCCGCTTGGCCCTGCTAATGCCCCAAGTGCACACCCGAGCCCACCAATCGCCAATGGAGCAATGAGGTAACCAGTCATGAGCGATGAGCGTTTGACCCCGAGTGTTCGCAGCACTGCGATTTCCTTGGCTTGACTTTGAACCAAGCGTTGAAGACTGAGGACAATGGTGATGGCCGCAATTGAAGCGATCATGACGGTGAACGGGACGGTCGTTCGCTTGGTTCCTTCCAAATCCTGTCGCATGACTTCGACGGGTTCGTTTTGCCCGCGGTCGCGAATACGGGCGTCCAACGCTGCTTCGCCAAGAGCGGTATTGACAAGTTCCTTCACGCCATCGATCTCATCGCCTTCTTCTTCGCTTGTATCGGGTAAATCAAACGCTGGTGTGCCTTC
>DAVD01000025.1:27886-41458 GCA_002505405.1 Candidatus Poseidonia alphae
ATTCCAGCATCGGAAAGGTAACCAACGACGTATTGACCTGGCTCGGAAGGAAACAATTCACCTTCAGGCGCAAAGAGAACGTGAAGGGGGTGGTATCCCATACCCACAATCGTGAAATCGGCAGTTGCATTTCCAGCCCCAATACTCACAGTATCGCCCAGGCTGAGTTCAAGGGCTTCAGTAACGTGAGCATCGATGACAATTTCATCAGCAGCAACCGCAGTTCTGCCTTCTGAATGTCCTTCAGGCATCCATACGCGGTCGGCATTGGCGCCGTCAGGGATGCCATGCCATAGTGAATTGATGATGTGCTGACCGGTATCGTTGGTATGGAACATCGCACCTTGTGTTACGGTTCGACCCTCACAAGAGTCAAGCGATGGAGAAACGGATGAGGATTCCCACGCCGTATCCAAAGCATCGCAGAATGAATTGACTTCTTCGGGCGTCCAAAGAGCACTGCGGTTGTCAACCCACAGATCTGCAAGGTTCGCCCCGTTTTCATCGTCGGCTTGCATGGTATCGTACATGCCGCCGAGGTTGTGAGCGTAACCCCCAAAGGTAATACCGGCAAAAACACCGACAAACACCATCAATACCACGGCCAGAAGCCGTAATTTGGTTCGCCATAGGCTTCGAGCCAAGCGCTTGTTCAAGAGAGCAGACATGGCAACACCTCACTCCGAAGAATCGTTGTTCGTTTGTTCGTCTGAGACAATTTTTCCACTGTCGATTCGAATAACTCGAGTTGCATACTTGACTAAGCCCTCGTCGTGTGTAACGAATACTGAGGTGATGTTTTCTTGCTTGCAAGCACTCACCAAGGCTTCCATCACTTTGTTCGAAGTTTCGGTATCGAGGTTGCCGGTGAGTTCATCGCCGAGTAAGAGGGTTGGTCGCTTTGCGATGCTTCGAGCAATGGCTACTCGCTGCTGCTGGCCCCCACTGATTTCACCAGGAAAACGGTCGACTTCAGCTTCTAGACCAACGAGTTTCAACAATTCCTTGGCTCGAGCTGGGTCTTTTTTACCAGCCAATTCTTGGATCAGAAGGATGTTCTCAAGAACGGTGAGGTCTTGCAAGAGATTGAAAAATTGGAACACATAGCCAATATTCTCTCTTCGAAAAGAGGTCATTTTCTCGGAACTGTTCCGGGGGACGTCATCCAAACCACCCGTTTGTTTGGACATGAAGGTGTAGGCTCCGCCGGTTGGACTGTCAAGGGCTGAAAGACAATTCAAAAGCGTGGTTTTTCCGGAGCCCGACGGGCCGAGAAGAATCACACGTTCGCCTTCGTGAATTTCGAAACTTACACCATCTAGGGCCTTAACAACGCCTGCAGGTGTTTCATAATGCCGTTCTAGGTTTTCCATTTGTAATAATTTGCTCATTTGTTTCACCTTTTTGTTTCAAAGAGTTGCTTAAACATCTCGAAGGATTTGTCAGGCACTTGTTGTTCACTCACACGCCCCTCTTGCGTTTCTTGCATCAGCCACACCTCATATTCGGTGTTCATGCGAATGAGTACATTGAGGGGGACATCATCACGGATTGCCCCAATCTCTACCCCGTGTTCGAGAATGGCCATAATGTCACCATACTCACTCAAGCCCTCGCATTCTGCGTTCAACTTACGGAACATCGGGTGATCGGTCCCCAGCGAAACCAATTGACGCATGAGGGACATCAGGACTGGGTGCTGAAAAACATCATTCCATTGCTTTGATGAAATCGTTTTGATTGAATCCCAATATGTTTGCTCGTCACTCCCCGTCGGGAATGAAGCGTTTCCAAAACCGAAACTCCCTGTTCCAAGTGCTTCATCCAGAAAACACGTAACGAACAGGTCTTCTTTGTTTTCAAAGTAATAGTACATCGATCCTTTTGAGATGCCTATTTTTTGAATGATTTTGTTGTACGAAGCGCCATCGAAACCGTGGGCAGAAAATTCACCTTTAGAAACATCAAGAATCCTCATTTTGAGGGATTTGTCAATGGATTCGTAGCGTGCAAGAGGCATTAAACCGGTTGGTCCGACCGGCTGGTCTACAATAAGGTTAGCGGCCGATGAGGCACGACAAGGATTCCAATGAGGCTTACACTGCGCACCGTCTCATGCTAAGGGGTGTACTGGTGCCGGGAGCGGGGCTCGAACCCGCGACCTTCGGATGTCTCAGACACCACAAGGGGCTTGCACGTCATACGATTGCCTTGGAGGCTGCCCTATGAGTCCGACGCGCTACCAACTACGCCACCCCGGCTTACCCAGCGCTGACCCCATCCCTCTTTGAAGAAATCGGAAGTCAATCTTCCGGATTGACCTGAAAACGAGTCCAATTTTGATGCCGTCTTACCGTAGTGTTCTAACACCCCCTCGTCTCCCGACGGGTTATGGTGGACCTCCAAACAGCCATGGCCGCGGCCCAAGCATCCGAACGGAGGTCCAAAGGCGGGCGGGGTGCATCCGATGAGAAAAAGAAGCGCCGCTCTGGTTCAGATATGGGGATCGAACCCTTTGACCCAGTAAAGTATGTGGGCAAAGAAAAGGCAGACACCTCATCCATGTGGTTGGTGATTTTGTTTGCTTTCACCGTAACAGCCCTGATGCGTTATGTTCTCATGCCTTCCACCACAATGGACAAAACCGACATTCTCTACATGCTGCCTTTGGTGATGATTATTCTCATCCCACAAATACATCGCACCGTTATGCCTGAACGCTTCCAGGAACATTATACGAAAGGGACATGGTTCAGAGCGGCTTTTCTTTACACGTTCACGTTCCTTTCGCTGTCCTTCCTTTTGGTCAACCCTCCGTTTGGAGACATTGTTGCTCCTCAGGTATCCAACGATTGGGCCATTGCTGTTGATAATGGCGAAAATTTCACCTTTGCAGACGGGAGCGGAAAAGATGGGCTCATTGAGTGGCAACTGACCGATGGTGAGTACCTTGAAGGAAGTGTTTGGTTGCTGTTTGGTCTCGCCGACAACGTCGGAAATGAAGATGCCAACGTCACGGTGACCCATCGCTTCCAAACTACGGATCTTGACATCGAATCCAATGCGACCTTCTGGCCCGAATATGAAGATGAAATAGGTACTTGGAAAACGGTCAAGAATCGTAGCGCTCCAATCTTGCTTCCGCATGGGGAGCAGGACCAAGCTTTTGCTCTCAATATTGGTGACTCGTTGGCGGTTGGTGACCACCGGTTTACGGTTGAAATTGTTGAACAGGGAGACCCATGGGTCAACACTCGCATCTACGAGTGGACCTTTTCCATTCAAGCACCTGTTGCCTCAGCCGAGTAAGTCGCTGTGGGCCAACATAATGTGATTGAGAAGGGAATCAATTCGCATAAAGTCGTACTGTTCTCTCGCCAAAATAGTTTGCTGTCTCCTCCTATGCCATCGGACTAACGGGGCAAGGGCGGTCCAACACAAGGCGTTTCCAATTCGTTCGGCAACGTGGTTCATATCTTGCCCTGATGGGGCCGAGATACCTTATTTCCCTAGGCCCCTTGGGAAAAGTGAAACTGAAATCAAGGGACCAAGTGTTTCACAATTTGGGCGGTCAACGCATCGAGTTGAATCTGTTCTCCCCCGCCTTCAACCAATCGGTAATCAATTTCAGCCATCCATTCGGTTAATTCGAGCTTGGAGCGCTCCTCGAGGAAGTCAGCACTGTACAGTTCCCGGTGCAATTGATTGACAAAATCTGTGCCTGCTAGGCCGAACTGGTCCAAGAGTTCCCTCAGCCTCCGGCGTGCAACATGAAAGCCATCGTCACGGCACGACATGAGGTAGGCATGCAGGGCTTCTGGTGGCGCTGTTGCTGAGGTTTCATAGACCAAGTCCCTGGTGACCGTTGTATTGAGTGCGGCGGCAACCTGCAAGGCGGTAAGCGCCTTTCGAAGGTCTCCTTGAGAAATTCTTGTCAATGCTTCCAGTGATCCATCCTCCATCGTCAATCCTTCGAGTTGGGCTACATGGGCGACTTGTGAGGATACGTCTGCATCAGCGAGGGGGCGGAATCTGAACACCGCGCAGCGCGACTGAATGGGCTCAATAATCTTGGACGAGTAGTTGCAGGAAAGAATAAACCTACATGTTTCCGCATATTGTTCCATAATACGACGCAATGCTCCTTGGGCATCGTTGGTCAAGGCATCTGCTTCGTCAAGAAAGATGATTTTGAACGCTGCGCCACCGTAGGGCTGGGTTCGTGCAAATTGCTTAACCTTTGTACGAATGCTTTCCAATTTTCGTTCATCCGATGCGTTCATCTCAAGAAGATTTTGTCTGTACTCAGGACCAAAAATGTCCTTTGTAAGAGCCATTGCTGCAGTGGTTTTACCGGTTCCAGGTGGGCCGGCGAAGAGGAGGTGTGGGAAATTCTTGGTCCCCGCATAGGTTCCTAATCTCTGAACCACTGCGGCTTGTCCACGGATTTGGTCAACCGATTGTGGACGGTGTTTTTCAACCCAAAGTTCACTCATGCTGTGGCCCCTCTGCGACGAGCCTCCTTCAACATTCGCATCGTATTTGGAATGAAGCATCACCGAGGATGAGACGTTTTTAGAGGTGAAATCCATGACCTCCGAGGGAAAAGACCGTATAACGGTGAGTCGTGTAAGGGACGAGTCCCATGAGTCGTATTCCGTCAAACACTCGCAGCAGTACTGCGCTCCTCCTTGTTATGATGTTCCTTCTAGCAGACCTTCTTCTGCCCCAAACTCTTGAAGGATGGACCGAACTCGATGACGAAATTTCGCCGCAGCACGTCGTTTCCACACACAGTCCAACGGCTGATACGTACATCAGTATGGCCAGTCCAAGCAGCACTTACAACACCTCAGCCTCGGGCGTTCTCTCCTCGGGCTTGATGGCTGATTCACGACTTCTCTTGCGGTTCCCGATGAATTACACATCGAGCGATACCGTTCACAGTGCGACCATTGATCTGCAATGTACAACCGATGTTCTCGGGCCGACTGCGATGTCGGTGTATGCTGGAGAAATGAAGCGATCATGGAACGGCTCATACGCATCATGGTCGGTTTATGCTGACAACATGATGTGGTCTGAATTGGGTGCGAATGGTGCTTCCGACCGTGGTGTGTGGGAGCCTCCGGTTGAAGTAACTGGAAACGGGACCGTATCGCTCAACGTGACTTCCATTGCACAAACAGCAGCACGAAATAACCTCGGCAACCTTTCCGTCATCGTGTCCTCTTTGGGTGCCGAATACGAATGCCATCTTCTTGAGACGACCTCTACCTCAAACCGCCCCCAACTCATTTTGAATACCACCAGTAGCACTCCCAACGCCCCCCCGACCATCGAAACGGCCCTCCCAATCCCTGACGGTGCGCCGTGGATGGAAAGTGATTTCCTCCTCAAACCAGTGACGACGCCTTCTCTTTCCTATGACAACAACAGCGGGTCAGATGTTGAGATTCAACTGAGCAACAATGAGGATTGGCGGTCTGAGACCGACCAAGACTGGTTTTTCTCCACCCTTACAACCACGTTTGGAGCCACGGGCACTTCTGGATACTACACGATCCCCTCATCTCTATCGCTCACCAACGGATCCACCATGCACATGAGGGTCCGTTCGGTTGATTCAACCGGTCAGATTGGGAATTGGGACGTCACGAGTTTCAAACTTCCTTCTCTTGATGTCTCCGACAACGGTGACGGTTCGGCGACCATGACGTTTTCACCGTCTTCCGTAGGCCTTGTTGAAGATTTCATCCAAGACTCAACAGTAAGCGAAACCGCAAAGTCAGTGGCTCACGGTGAATTGGTGACCCTGGAGTCAAGCATGGATTCCAGCAAGGAACGATTGATCCATATTCGCACATCGCTCGACCAAATTGGGCTGCATGATAACCTCACCATCGTTTCAGCAAAGATGGACCTCACTCGGTCAAGCTACACCGGTGACCCGGTCGTGTCACTGCACGGCATGGAAGATTCAGGTTTATGGGATGAGGAAGAAATCACATGGAACAAAATGTCAGACACCGGCATCACTTGGTATGACGGCGGCCGTGGAAACGGGACGGCGACAGTTGCACTTGCTGATGGCAATAAATCATCCTCTGCCTTTTCTTTCGAAGCAACTCAGGTCGTTCAGAACTATCTGGACAGTGGAGACGAATTCCCTCTTGACATGATGCTAGCGGTTCGTGGAAAGTACCAAAGTCATACCGACGGCGAAGGAATCCTATTCCATTCAACAGAAGCAGCGAACAGCGCAGACATGCCCTCCTTTACATTGACCTACAAGTGGGGGGACGGAACCGCTCCAGCCCCCGTTCAACTAACAGCACCGGTTGACGGTCTTGCGATCTGGAACAAATCCGGACACAATTTGTCCGGAAACACACAACCTACCCTCAATTGGACGCAGCCGTCAACAGGCGATGATATCATCTTCGAGATGGCCACAGACCAAGATTTCCGTCTCCGCACATGGCGAGTCGACACAAGGACCGATAACGATTTCTCAGCCAGTGATGGTACGCTAAACATGACCGGGGCCAATACACTTGACCTGGGCAACATGTACTTTTGGCGTATGTCTACCGTCGACAGCGACGGCCATTACGGAGAATGGGTCAGTTCCAGTTTCCTCATCTCCAACCTTGAGAGCACTCATTTGGGTAACGACCGATACACGTTCCGACTCAAGCACGGTAACGGTACCAATGACAACCAGTATCCGGAATGTATGGATACTTACATCGATAGTGGTTCGCCAAACGACAATTATAACGGTGACGAGGAAATTATTGTGGATTACAATACCCAGCCGTCCGAGACGACCATCCTGCTCGGATGCAATCTCGTTTCCAATCTTCTTCCCGACGGATACGCTGTAGAATCTGCATATCTCAGTATGATGCTAAGTACGGACCCGTTCAACGCCCCAAACGTTGCACTTTGGGAAAGCAATCAAAACAATTGGTCCGATGATGATGCAACCTGGTCCAGTTCCGATGGGTCCAATTCGTGGGCGACCGCTGGAGCAAAAGGCGCAGAACGAGGCTCACTCCTTGACAGCACAACGGTAGGCACGACCTACAGCGAAGGTGACCGCGTAGAATGGAACGTCACTCTTGCAGTACAAAACGCCATGCGAGAAGACCGCCGAGTTGACTTTGTAGCAGGCATTCTTGGAGCAGGGTCAGGAAGTTCCCGAACGGCTTACTTTTACGCAGCAGAAGCAGACATGAGCGACCGACCAGAACTTTCCTTTGTCTATGTTCCGGGTTCAGATGCAGTCCCCTCAAACCCCTTGCTTTCTTCCCCCCTCAACGGCTCATGGTCGATTGGGACTGGCGTGGACATGACTCCGATTGCTCGACCAACTCTCAACTGGTCTTTTGCAGGGACCATGAACATTGGAGGCTATTTGGTCCAATTGGACCGTCAACCGGATTTCGCTTCAGTTAACGCTCTAACGGTAGCATCTTGGAACAATGTTGGCTTTGATACCACTAACCTCACCTACACGCCTTCCTCTGACCTGGACAATGGAAGTACGTGGTATTGGAGAGTGCGTGCAGTCTCCGCCACGAACCAGATTGGAAACTGGTCCAATGTGTATCATTTCCATGTACCCGACCTCACGACTACCGTTTACAATTCGACGAAGGCATCGGTTGAACTGAGGCACCATGGTGCACTCCCTCACATGAACCTTCCACACTTTGTTGACACCTATGTCATCGAGAACGGCAGTGGTTCTGACTCCACGTATGAAAATGCGACCACCTTAGAGGTCGGTGAGACCAGTTCTGGATATCAATCCGCAGCTCTCATTCGCATTCCACTTAGCCAAGTGCCTCAGCCAACAAATTCACGAGTAACAGGGGCTGAACTCAGCCTCTTTGCAGAATACGATTCAGTAGAAGGTGAGCCTGTTGCAGTACGTCCAGTATTACAGAGTTGGACAACAAGCGCAAACGCTACCACGTACGACGGCGTGAACAATTGGTCTTTGCGAGGCGGACGAGATATCGGCGTGGACATTGGTGGATACGTTGACCTTATTGACAGCGTAAGCGATGACTGGATGGATTTCGATGTGACAGAAGCTGTTCAAGGAGCACTTGCAAACGGACAAACCCATCTCTCATTGATGATTTACAGTTCGTACACTCCTACTTCTGATTTAGTCAAATTCACCTCATCAGAAGGCAGTGCGTCCGAACGCCCTTATCTCACGCTAACATGGGAAAATGGATTGGTTGCCACTCCGACTTCTTTGGGCCAAAACGTAGCCCCAGCCAGCAACAGCATTGCTTGGGACACAACATCCCATGCACTCACTCCAGATTTCCAGCCGACCCTGTCTTGGAATTACTCCGGTCAATCGACAGTTACCGATTGGCGCTTGTTTATCCTCGAAGATGCTGATGACGATATGTCGGGACTCAACTCCTACGATTCGCGAATTGAAACCTCATCCTTTGATCTCACTAACCTCACGTTTACACCACCAAATTCTTTGGACTTCACACAAGAAATCCGATGGATGGTTCAACCTGTTAACAACGGAATGCTTGGTCCCCGTAGCGCTTCAACCAATTTCTACATACCTGAAGAACTTGGCTCAGAAATCAACTCAACGGATGCAACCCTTTCAATCCAAGAAGGAGCATACGTGACAGACCTCGCCTATCCTGCTGTGATGGAAGATACGTATTTGGACAGCGGAAATACGATGGCGAACAAAGGTGGCGACACGATTCTATCAATTGGCCGAAGCCAGTCGTCCTACACAAACGCCGCATTGCGAACAAGTTCATTGATCGATATTGATTTCACAAATCTCCCGATGCCGGGGACATATGAGGTGTTGAATGCAACACTCGAAATGGATGTTCTGAACGCCAACGGAGTCGTCTTCATGACCGTGTCTGAAATGACATCCACTTGGAGCGAATCATCGGTTTGGGCTTATCCTGCAGGAAACACGACCACATGGGCAGGACCCGGTGCTTACCATTCTGCAGATTCTGAAGCACCGTTCAACGGTGGCTTTTGGGTCAACAATACCGGTTCTTTCGCAGCCAATGTCACGGCCCTCGTCCAACACGCACTTGCTGGTGGGCAGAACGGTATCAATGTGATTTTGCAGCCCGAAGAGGTCAATTCAGGAGTCAATGGACGCCTCACTCTTGCAAGCAGTGAGCACCCAAGCGTTGACCTGCGGCCTCGTTTGAACATCACCTACCGAATTACGAATCCATTCCTCGTCGTTGCACCAAGCGGTCTTCAGCCCGTTGACGGTGCGACCCTTTGGGACACCACACAACCACGACCATCTGGACAAAATGAAACGGCCTTCTCTTGGAACAGCACCGTCACGAATGAATCTCAAATGGTTGCCTGCTTTGCTTCCAACATGCGGTTTACGAACGATTTGGAATGCTTCTCCACGGTTGAGTTGCTGAGCGGCTCAATTGATAATGCGACTTACGATGCGCAAAACAACACCGTTACAAATTCAGCAATGGACAAGGGTGACGAATGGGTGTACTGGCGTATGCGGTCGGACCAAGGGGACCGTATCGGTGAATGGTCCGCAACTCAGAAGTATCGAAATCCAGATGATTTCGGAACAGGCGATGGGAACGGAAATCATACGCTTTCCTTGCAGAGAGGAAGCATCTTTTCGGAAACAAGTGTTGTGCCCATGGTCCCTGACCTTTCGATCGATTCACAAGCCACGGTGAACAACGGTGGCTCATCAACCCTCATTTTGGGCACCCCGGCCGCTGGTGCGGGTGAAAGCCGTATTCTCATCGAATACGATCTCTCCACCCTCCCATGGCCTTCAGCCATGACCCCAACATCGATGGTCATGCGGTTGTATCAAAACACGTTCAGTGGAAGCGTTTCCACAACTGTATCTGCCCATGCATGCCCTGCGTTCAGCGAATCTTCTACAGTTTGGGCAAACGCACCAACCTGTTCTTCCTCAGAAATCACTCGAACAACCATCCCTGCAATGTCGCCAAGTGGATGGGTGGATTGGGACCTCACCAGTCTCGCTCAGAGCAATATTGCCAACGGGAACACGACCATGACCGTGATGCTAAAGCGTGTGGGTACATCCTCGGCCACGATTGTTTTTGATTCATCTGAAGCATCAACACAATCCCAGCGCCCAACACTGGTGCTGGAATACATCGACAACGTGAACGGTATTGTTCCGCCCAGTCAGCCGGTCCAGATTGCACCGCCTGACGGCACCGTGCTGTACTCGGAATCAGGTGGTTTGCTCTCATCACTCACAAACCCAGTTCTTTCATGGTCTCCTGTCACTGGAGCCACGGGTTACATTCTCACAGTAGCCAATGAATCCGGTGTTTACAAGTACAGGTCTTGGGAAGATTCAGAGATTACCAATACAACCTTCCGTTTCAACAATAATTTGACGGCCGGTTCGGTATTCACATGGTGGGTTCAGGGTGTCAATCAGTCCATCCCTGGCCCTTCATCATCTCGATGGAGTTTTGCCGTTGGTGATCCGAACCATGTTGATAACAATGATTTGACGTTCACATACACCTTCCAAACCGGAAACGAAGTGGCTGCCTATGGACATACCAACATCCAAGATACCGGTTTGTACTCGGAATCCGGAAACGATAATTTTGGTGACGATTCATCCCTCGCAGTAGGAACATTCTGTGGCGTTTTGTGGACGGCCGAATGCCGTGCTACTCTTTCACTGGATACCGGCCAAATCCCGTTCCCTGTCTATCAACAGGTTCACTCCGCATCCCTTGGTTTGTACATCAATGATTGGACTTCTGCTGGTGGAGCAACATCGGTTTCTTTCTCACTTCATGAAGTGCTGAATCCAAATTGGTCCCACACCTCAGCAACGTGGAACGGCTCAACTACCGGCGTCAATTGGGGTTCGCCTGGAATGCAAGCAGGGGTTGATTACGCGACATCGCCAATTTCCACTACTGTTCTCAACGTTGACAGCACAGGATGGGCGTGGTTCGATATTGGAGTTGAAGGAATGTCCGTCAACAGTCAACACACATGGATCATGATTGGAACTCCTAACTCTGGAGATGCTCATGCCTCGTTCTACTCGAGCGATTCTCCGGCCTATGACAATCGACCTAAGATCTTGCTCAACACGACCAATGTGTCCTCCATTGACATCACTCCTTCAGGGTCAGTGAGTACCGATGCAGACACAGCCATCAATTTCAATTCAGTAGCATACGACCACTTGAGTATGGTTCAATCGCCACCGGTGCTTTGGACTTCAACCTCGGGTTCGATCGGTCTAAACGGACTGTTTACTCCAACCATCGCAGGCACGCATCAAGTTCAGTCGTGCTTTGGATTGGTGTGTGGTGTTCAAAACATCACAGTGACCCCCGGCGCTCCGATAACCCTCGTTGTTTCTCCACTCACTGCAACAATCTCTGCTGATGACACGCTTGCCATCACAGCTGAGATGGTTGACCAACATGGAAATGCAGTCCCTGGCGAACCAATTCTCTACACCCCAACCAATGGAAGTATGAATGCGGTTACGCCCAATGTCTTCGAACCTTATTCATCGGGGACGCACATCGTTCAGGTTCGTCATGCTGTCACGGGAGGTTCGTTCGTTGATGTGAGCATTACGGTCACAACCGGTGCTCCTTCGTACTTTGAACTGAGCGGTTGTGCAGGAACAGTGCCTGCTGGCGTTTGGTGCGGTATTACCGCAGAAGTATACGACCAATTCGGAAATCAACTCGACATTACAGAAGCGGGTAATTTGACGTGGACGACAACGAATGGAAATTATTCAGAATTGAATGAACAGTACTTCCCTGATCATGTCGGCACTTGGTGGCTCAACTTGACTTCGACCTCTGGTGCTGGTGATGATTTGATGATCACCGTAGGCCACGGAGCGATTCAATTCCTAGAACTCAATACCTCCTCGACTTCGGTTACTGCAGATGACAGAGTATACATCAATACTACACGGGTTGACGTCCGGGGCAATCGCTTAGCAGTGATTCTTCCATCGGATAACTGGACCCAGAAGGCAGACGGGCAGTTAACAGCCGGTGCTCCTGCAATTTGGGACCCTGTTTCACGAGGTTCAAAAACCATTCAAGCACGATATGAATCAACACTTTCTGAAGTGGTGATCACCGTTGTGGAGGGCGAAATCCAGACCTTGATCATCGTTGTTGATGATGAGGAGTCAACTTGGGAAACCTTTGACATTACATCGGATGAGACGCTTGAGGCTAAGATACGAGCCATTGATGCCAAAGGCAACAAATGGGACGTTCAGGCGAATTGGAGCCTGGACCACCCAACAATGGGTGAATCCTCCTCGTTCCTTGAAAAGGTCCTTGGAGATTCCACAGTGTTCACTCCATATTTCGCAAGTGATGATGCCTACGTGATGACGGCAACATACTTCGATGGAGCAGTTTTACACGCTGTCTCAATCAACGTTACCGTGGGTCATGGTTTCCTCCACACTGTTTCCATGTCCGCAACAGCAACCAACCCTCAACAAACTACGGGTTCAAGCTTCGACATGACTGCGGATTACGGCGTTGATTTCATGGCTGAACTTTACGATTTGGACAGCAATCGAATCAATGCAAGTCAATTGACTTGGCTTGTGGATTTGCCGAACGGCGAAACAATAGATGCGACAACAGATTTGTTGCTCAACGACATGAGCTGGATTCCAGAGACGGTCGGCGTTTACACCGTGACCGCATACAGCATCAGTGAGACCGGTTACAACATCTCGGATTCAGTCAGTTTCACCGTTTATCACGGCGTACCAACGACGGTTACGGCCTTGGTGACAAATTCGAATCCGACCGCTGGCGACTTCATCCAATTTTACGTGAATGCTACGGACCAATACGGTAACGTATTCGCTCAGAACGTTCAATGGACTGAAAATGAAGGCGAAGTCGCTGGATTGGTCGCAGATGATGATGCCGATGGTGCGTACACCTACGGTGCAGAAGTTGCCGGAGTTCACACGCTCGTTTATCGAGTGAACACCAATGTTGAATCCGTTCTCCAAGTGAATGTTTCTGCGCAGAGTTTGGTTGACCGACTTGAAGTCAATCTAAGCAAAACTACCTTGGAACAACTTGCATCATTGGAAGTGAGCATAAGGGCCTTCGACGCCTTTGACAATGAAATTCCTGTTCCTCCAAGCATCAAGGTTGATGCATCAGGACGCGCAACGGTCACCATGATCAGTTCAGAACTATGGACCATAACCACATTGGATGACGACACCCAAACCATTAGTGTCAATGTAGGGTCGGTTCGTGTGGATTCGGACATCACAGTGACTGGTACCACTGCCGGTTTCTTTGAAGCAGGCGGAACATTGTATTACGTTGGGGCGGGTCTTCTCGGACTTGTAGCGATTGTCTTGCTGGTCTTATTGGTCATGTTCATGCGGTCAGGTAACGAAGGCTGGGATGAGGATGATTACGATGATGATGACGATGATGATGCTCCAGCACCGGGTCCAAGCGGTCC
>DAVD01000025.1:41528-52370 GCA_002505405.1 Candidatus Poseidonia alphae
TCCAGCACCGGGTCCAAGCGGTCCGGCACCGGGTCCAAGCGGTCCAGCACCAAGTACAGTTGAACCTGAAGCAGAAGAGGAAGTTGAATCCTCAGTTGAGGATGATGACAGTTACCGCGTCGATGAAGATGGAACTGAATGGTGGGAAGATGAGGAAGGGACCTGGTGGTTCCGCCTATCCGGCCAAGAAGAATGGGAAGAATGGACGGAATAAATTGGAGTGGATTTAGATGCAGGCTAAGGACATCTTGATCGTGATGCTGATTGCAGCGACCATGGTCGTGCCTTCGCTTCATTTGGATACGCCTTCTGAACTCGACCATGAAGATGTTCTCGCTCATTCAGGGACTACCGACAGAGTTGTTGTCGACGGTTCCCCTTCTGACATGTCAGCGGATGAGGTGATTCAGTTTGAAGCAATCATTTACGATGCAGTCAATACGGTCATCGTTGGAAACGTGAATTGGTCCGTATCAAACGGTACCATCAGCGATGATGGATGGTTTTACCCTTGGTCCTCAGGAACGGTTGAAATCACTGCTGAATACGAAGGTGTAGAGGGCAGTTTTAACATCACAGTAATGCCTGGTGTTGCAACGTCAATCGAAGTGTCGAGCACCCAATTCTTTGCGAAAGAATCGGCTCCACTAACAGCTGATTTGATCGACGGCCGTGGAAATCGTATGGCTGGTGGACCAGGAATGGTGTGGGACATTGATGGCATGTATTTTGGCCAAGGAACACCGACGTTTACTCCAGATAGCACTGCGTCCTTTGAATTGAAAGTCCGCTACAATCAGCTTGAAGATTCGACCGTCGCTACTGTTTCAGCAGGCGCTCCATTCGAATTCGTCTTTAGCCAAAACTTGCAAGTTCGTGCAGGAACACTAACGCTCATCCAACCAACACTGGTTGACCAGAACGGTTACGAGATGTCTCTTTCCTATACCCCCTCAATTGGGTGGTATGCTGAAAACGGTTCATTCAATGCCCAAGGTGAATATTCTGCAACCAATACCGGCCGTTGGGCCATTAGCGCAACCTCGGGGAACATCACTGGAAGCGGATTCATCGATGTCATCCCAGGCGACGCAGTTGCTTCAGAACTCAAGTTCGTTGATGACCCAGAAGTATTTGTCGCTGGAGAACGGTACGAAGTTGTCTTTGATCGAAGGGATGAAAATGGATACATCGGTTTTGTTTCACCCGATATTGACTCAATCGCAACAGATTCGGGGGGCTTGTCAGCCGACGATGGACATGTTTACTGGAGTCCTTCCGAAGTGGGCAGTGCGACGCTCACGGGTACGGATGGAAGCGTTTCCACTCAACTCGTTGTTGAGGTAGTACATGGGCAAGCCATTGAAGTGGTCATGGTGAGTGAGCCCATGGTTGCATTTGCAGGTGACCAAGGAGCCATTTTACTCAATGCTGTTGATGTTAAAGGAAACACTTGGGTGGTGAACGGAACCATCACCATGAACATGGGTAATGCTACGCAAATATCCGACATGGGAAGCTATCAACTGGTTCAAGCCACTACGACTCAATCTTGGTATTTTGAAGGGAATTGGTTTGATAATGAAACAGGGTCAATGTTTGTGACGACCTATGATTTTGATGTTCAACCAGGGCCACTGGCTTTCATTATGCTTGCAGGTGACGGTGAACAAGTTCCCGCAGACGGGGAAATTGATCTTTCTCCAGAGTTCTACGATGCTTACGGCAACCAACTCTCTGAAATTGATTTGAATTGGACGCTTGATGATTCAGACATCACTCTTGAGATGATACTCAATTCCAATCGTTGGGTTCCATCTTCTGTGGGTGGCCACGAAATCAGAGTCAATGCAGACGGTGTTTTTGCTACGATTCGACTGACGGTGACAGCAGGAACCGCTCACGGGCTGGTTACTGACATGGATGATGGTCTTCTCGTCAAGGCAGGAGAGCCTACAGACCTCTTCGTTCAAGTGGTTGACGTCCATGGAAATCTTGCAGAAGCTACCGCTGTTACGACCCCGTTAAATTCCAGTCTCGGAGAACTTGATGCATCCCCTACTGGCCTCGGCTTCTGGCAGTTTACCGGAAAAGAAAGCGGAGTATACGAATTGATTCTCCAAGAAGAAAGTGCCCTTCACGTCATTCCGCTTACGGTGGTTGCTGGTGAGCCCATTCGTATCCAAGCCAGTTTGAATCAAGAATCAATGGCTGAAGGTGATGTTGTTCTTCTCGAAGCATTTGGAATCGATGAATTCGGGAACATTGTCGCTATGGAAGGCGAAAATACCTCCGTTGAATGCAATGCAGGAGATACGAACTTCGTTACTGAAGGAACATGGGAACTCAGTTTGACGGATGGTGGGACTGACCGGACATGCACGCTTCGTTGGAACGGATTGCTCGCTCAGACATTCTTTGACGTGGATGACGTACTCCTTGGCGGAGCCGTCGGTTCTACGAATACAGCAATGTCAATGGCTGCATTATTGCTTTGTTTGATTCTTGCCGTCCTGGTCGTTCTTGCTCGCAAGGCATCTTCTGTTGAGGTGGCGGATTGGGTCGACGACGCGTTTGATAGCGATGATGATGATGCCGATTACGAAGACGATGATGATGATGATGGCGATAACGGTGAACAGGAAGCATTCTCTGAATCTTCAGAGGTTCAAGACCACACACCGTCAAACAAACATCACGGGTTATCTCCTGAAGACATTACCAAACTTGCAAAAGAGGCTGGAAATGTTGGCGTTATGCAGGCTACTCCTTCAACGAAACAAGGTCAGACGGGATGGTATGTAGACGTGTCAGAGGAACTGCAATACTGGGAAGTTACACCTGAAGGCGATTGGATCCGTCAAGAGTAGTCTCATCATAATTTCTTGAATAACATGGGTTTATGACTTGGGCCCGCTCACAAGGAAACAGAGATGGCTCACTATACCGCTCTAGGACTGATGTAAATGGATACAAAACAATTGATTGAACAACTCAACGATGCACTCGGATGGGAAATCCGTGCAGTGAACATGTATGCTCACTATGCTGCTAACATCCGTGGAATTCATCGGCTTCAACTCTCTCCAATGTTTACCACCGAATCTACTGAATCTTTGACGCATGCTGACATTGTTCGTCAGGCAATTGTCAAGCTGGGAGGCATTCCTGTCACCGAACGCAATCCTCATGAAATCATTCACAGCGTAAATTATGAAGAAATGCTTCAGAGAAGTTTGGAAACCGAAACCAAGGCCGCAGAGGTTTACGGTCAAATTATGGAGACCATCGGCGACGCTGGCGACCAAGAAATGTACGATGCCATCGAGCAAATTTATCTCGCTGAACTGCGAAGTCTTGAGTCGCTCCGCTTGCTCTTGTCGTGAAGGCAGCAATGTTCTTCATTCACCGAGATGAACAATGACTTTCATCTCTACCGCAATGGGAGTCGGGAGTGCATCAATCGCTAATGTTGTACGGGTTGGACCAACCTTCCCAAGAGTTTCTGCCCACACCTCATTGTAGCCTGAAAAGTCGCGTTTCATATCGACCAAGAATGTTGTAACATCAACAACTTGCTTCATTGTTCCGCCTGCTTCTTCCACAACTCGTCGAACGTTTTCAACCACAGCATGAGTCTGTGCTTTGATGTCGTAATCCAGTGGTTCTCCGTTTTCATCATGGATCGGGCCGCCAGGAATTGCGTTTGTTCCAGGTTGGCGAGGTCCAACACCAGAGAGATAGAGCATGTTTCCAACCCGTCGTGCATGGGGATAAGCTCCAACAGGTTTGGGGGCACTATCGGTATTCACCGAGCCCTCAATTTCAGTAGGCTCCCACAGTGCTGGTCCGTTGCTTTGAACCGCAGTTGCCGGCTGTTCTTCGATTTCAACGTCTTCAACCGCGTCCAAAACCCCACGCTCGCCGTGGAAATATTCCACGTCTTCCTCATCGTACTCTTTGTCACCCACACCCGATGGCGTTGGGTCAAGATGTACGACGGCTCCTCCAGCTCCATGAATGGCTTCGTAAGCCATAACGTCCCCTGTCAAATCGTTACGGTTTCCGTTCATGGCGGAAAGCCACCACATCGGTTTGAAGGCAACCACTTTCTGTACACGGATTTGCCGCTGAATGGTACGGGAGAGTTGCCCAACATCTTCCAATCGCCCTTGCCTCAAGAATTCAAGGATTTTCTGATTCCATTCATGGTCTTTGAGCGAATGGATCTTGTCTTCAGACGGTTCAATGAAGTCAGTGAACATGCGGTTTGAAAGCGACATTGCAGTGACAGCTACGACCCTTTTTCCTTGTGCCTTGACCACGTCGAGGCATGCCTTTGCCATAACGGTCGTCTCCGAACGGTTGGCGTAAACATTTGACGATACGATGACTGCAGGGATTTTGTTGTCGGGATTGAGTAATGTAAGAGCAACGACGGACCCCACGTCAATAGGGAATCCCTTGTAATTGACACAACGACTTTGCAACCCTCTGGCCTTATTTGCATCATCCCAAGCATGGGCAAACTCTTGGTCGATGTTGAACGAATATGGGATGGAACCAAGGTCGTGAAAATCATGGTCAACCATAACCCATTCTGGATTGGGATCGGACTGGATTTGATGGCCGATGACCGAAGGCCAAGTGGTCGAGTAAACGACGATTAAATCCGCTTCAAGTTCACGAATGGTTTGTGCTGCTTGATCAAATGCTTCCCTCAATTTTTTCCATCCTGGGTTTTGGTCAGGAGCGAGGACGGTGTGGGGGTGGACAGGGACGACAAAAGAAGCGACAATCTTGCCTTCACTCATTCGTCTCCCTCCTCATGAGCATAGCACGGCCATTCGACAATGGCATTCCCAGTTCCGATAATGGTTCCATAGCCGTGAAGAATCGCAGGGTAGTCCGGGACATTCATTGCTGAAAGCAACCACGAAAATGCCCCACCGTCACTTTCAGCGATGGCTTGTTCGGTAAACTCCGGCATTTCATCCAGGATGCGCTGACTCTGTCCTTTGACCATATAATCGATAATACGCATGTCCCACAGGTGCATGGCATGGCTCGTTATGTGCTCTTTGCTCATGTCTTCTGGAACTTCTGATTCGGTTGTGAAATGCCGGTGTGAAAGAGAGTTACTTGCGATGACAACGACCCTCTTTCCACTTTCTTCAATCGCCTTGCGTGTTACCTTTCCAAGTTCAATCATCATGTCCTGCATGACTTCAACAGAATAGTATTGGCTTGAGCGGTTACTGGAAACGACTACCATTGGTTTGTCCCATGATGGATTGAACATGTGTCCTGTGACAATGGTGCCATAATCAACCCTGAAATCTGGGTTCTCCATCAGTTTAACAGACAGTCCCGAAGCTTGTGCTTCATCGTGGATTGCCTTTGTTAGGTCTACGTCAATGTTCATGTCATAGTGGTAGCGAAACAAATTGGGGAATACTGGGTCAACCGACAGACCCTCAAAATGCGGGAGGCCGAGGAAATGGGTTCCAACATAAGTTTGCCAGTGAGGTGAAAGGACGACGATGGCGTCGTACTCTACATCGGCCAATGATGCGCGAAGTCGTTCATATCCCCATCGGAGTTGTTCCCAGCCACCTTCAGCAGTGGGCTCATTTTGAGGTGGATTTTCAGCGTAAACCAAATGCGGTGGATGCGGCGCAAGACATCCTGCGACAATTTTTCCTTTCCCCATGATTCTCCCAGACTGAACTGCCCTAAAGGGGCATCGCATTTGCATTCTGTTTGGCCTCTACAGGCCAAGTCTCAAACACCACGAAGATTTGGAAGATACATGGCAGACGTCAAGGATGGCGACGCTCCTGCAGAAGGAGAGTTTGAAGGTTCTGAAATTCAGATTTCTAGCGACCCCGCCATCCCAACCTCTGCCAGTTGGAACGAGACATGGACCAATGTGGGCATTCCTGCCTTTTTTGGAGCCATCGTAGGTTCGTTATGGCAGTTGCAAATTCAACCCCAGTTGGGTACTGTTTGGCCTAATCCAGTACAAGCAGCCTTGCTCACGATGCTGCTGTTTTCGCCGCTCTTCCACCGTTGGCTAACCCCCCACGATCAATCCAAATGGATGGAATATTCGTTGGGTGTTCTCCTCCCAATTTTGTATCTCGTAGGCATATGGTTCGTACCTGGCTTGACTGGCATGTTCTGTGGGGGTTATCTTGCCTCCATCGTTTGGATCTGGATGTGCACTTCATGGTGGCGTTTCCATTTGCCCCCGTTCCGAAGTGCCTTATGGCATACACTTGGCGTAAACATCGGTGCATTGGGTGGGTCCGTACTGACCTACAACCTCTTCCTGTGATCAGGACGTATACGATTCGTCTTCACTTGGGAACTGGCCCGAGCGAACATCGCTACAGTATGACTTCAGTGCCCCATCGATTTCTTCTGCAAGATTGAGATAACGGCGTAGGAAGCGGGGTGAGAAATCCATGGTGATCCCGAGAACGTCATGCAGAACAAGGACTTGTCCATCGACGTCAGGACCCGCTCCGATTCCAATGGTGGGGATGTCAATGGCTTCTGTAACTCGCTTTGCGAGTTCACGGGGAATCTTTTCTAGCACAATAGCGAAACAACCTGCCTCCTCAAGAATTTTAGCATCTTCAATGAGTTTTTCAGCCTCCTCATCTTCTTTTGCTCGCACGGAATAGGTTCCAAATTTGTAAATCGATTGAGGTGTCAATCCGAGATGGCCCATGACGGGAATGCCGGCGGTGAGAATGCGCTGAACGGATTCTACGATTTCAGCCCCACCCTCGAGTTTCACTGCATGGCCGCTTGATTCCTTCATAATGCGAATGGCGGATTCTAGAGCGTTGCGGGAATTGCCTTGATAGGTTCCAAAAGGCATGTCAACCACGAGAAGTGCTCTATCGACGGCTCGTTCCACACATTGGGCATGGTAAATCATGTGGTCGAGCGTCATGGGCACTGTTGTGGCCTGTCCAGCCATGACATTGGATGCAGAATCTCCGACTAAAATGACATCAACGCCTGCTTGGTCTACGAGGCGAGCCAGGGAGTAATCGTAGGCCGTGAGCATGGTGATTTTTTCTCCAGCACGCATCATTTCTTGGAGCGTGTTGGTCGTCACTTTACGGGCCTTTCCATGAACCGACATGGTTCCTCCAATGCCGCAGTTGATTTGAATGCCTCGCCTCGGGTTTCGGCAGTTGATGCAGGCGGTTTTAGTCTAGGGTTGCATGACACAAACATTGGTCATTTCTGAAAAGAAACTCATGGACCAGTCGCCCCCTTCTCGGCCGACGCCGGATTGTTTGACGCCTCCAAATGGGGTTCTCAAGTCTCGATTTAACCACGTGTTAACCCACACAATTCCCGTTTCCATGCGTTCAGCGAAGGCTCGCCCTCGTTCAATATTAGACGTCCACACCGAGCCTGCAAGTCCATATTCAGTGCAATTGGCCATCTTTACAGCTTCATCTTCGTCGTTGTAAGCGTGCAAGGTAACGACGGGGCCAAAGATTTCCTCCGTAGCGGTTCGTGAAGTATGGGCAAGCCCTCCAATCACGGTGGGACGGAGAAAAGCCCCTTCAGGATGAACTCCTGATACTCCAGCATTTGCTTTTGTGCCGCCGGTGAGCAGGATTCCCCCTTCTTCGACTCCAAGGTGGATGTAAGATTCCACTTTTGCGAGATGGTCAAGCGAAATGACCGCTCCCATTTGGGTGTCATCATCCAGTGGGTCTCCAAGTTTGAGTCGTTCAACGCCCTCAACAAACTTGGCCGAAACTTCGTCGTACATGGATTGAGGTATGAGAACTCTTGAACCGCACAAACAGACTTGTCCAGAATTTGTAAATGAGGCCCGGACGATGTCATCAACGATGTCATCTACGGGTGCATCATCAAGAATAACCGTGGCGTTTTTCCCACCGAGTTCAAGCGAGAGTTTCTTGAACATCGGTGCCGCAGTTGCAGCAACAATCCTACCGGTAGAAGTGCCTCCGGTAAATGAAATAGCCTTGATGTCGGGATGTTCAACGATGGCTTGTCCGACTTCGGGACCGAGGCCGTGCACGAGATTAAACACGCCAGGGGGAAGGTTGAGTTCATCAAGTGTTTCAGCGAGCAAGTTCGCTGTCAATGGCGTCATTTCAGACGGTTTGGCGACGATGGTATTTCCCATTAACAACGCAGGTGCGACCTTCCAGGTGAGGAGATAGAGCGGTAGATTCCAGGGCGTGATCAACCCTACACATCCGACCGGAGAGCGATGAACGTAATTGATGGCCCCGTTTGCTTCAAAGTTCATTGGCTTTTGTTCTCTTGCATGGTGTGCGAAGAAACGAAAGTTGCTGACAGAACGTGCTGCGTCCACGCGGCGAGATAGGGAGATTGGCTTTCCAGTATCCGTCGTCTCGAGCTGAGCAATCTGCTCAGCCTTTGCTTCAAGGGCATCAGCAATCCGGTCCAGCCACAGAATCCGGTCTTCGAATGGCGTTGCTTTCCAAGAAGCCTCTGCAGCAACCGCAGCGAGGGTGGCTTGGGCAACATCGTTGGAGGTTGACCGAGGTATGGTGGTGATGACCTCATTGGTAGCAGGGTTGAGGTTGTTGAGGGTACTTCCTGAATGAGCAGGAACGAATGAACCACCAATGTAGTTGAGCAGAGGCTTCATGTTCACACCTCGGTTTCGTAGTTCCAGCGGTCTTGGTCCGGGTCCCACTCATCCCAAGTTGGGACGGTTTCAAGGATATCGACATAGGCTTCTGGAACAATTCCAGGGACAATGAATGCTTTTTGGCGATGGAGGGGGTACGGATTTCTCAAGTTAATCCCCAACACTCCAAGGAGGGCACGGGCCACATACCATGTTGCTTGAGAATTCCAGCCATGAGCAATTTTCACAACAATGCCCAACCCCTTGGGGTAATCCGGGTGTTCAATGGCCATGCCGAGAAGCCCGTCTGCACCTTCTTTAGCGATGACTTTCCCCTCACCTGCTTTGAGAACGGTTGAATCCAATCGGTTGAATCCTCCCACGAGGTCAGGGTGTCGAATCATTGATTCCCAAATCCAATCGTCATCTTTGTCCCGAACCAAACCAGCATAAATCTGTGCGAGTTCAGATACCGTGTTGGAAACCGTAGGCAGGCCACAACCGTCTTTGGCGATGCGAAGCGGCTTCCAGTCTTCTCCGAGGTAGGTTCGAAGTTGTTCCATGTAAGCCCCAAATACTTCGTGCGATGGCAGCGTGTATCCAGCCCTTGGCCATCCTTTGAGTTTACATCCGCGTAAAATTGCAGCATGTTCGCCCGAGCAGGTGTGAAACCAGCGACGAGGCCGTCGGACTTGCCGTCCAAATTGAATGAGAGGAACATCCAGAGGGGTGAGCATCAAGGGCCATTCCGCTTCGGATAGAAGTGATTGAGCTGCAGCGACGTGTTCGGTATCACCGTTGTGGGAGGCGACTGCGATTGCTTTTTGCTCCCAACTGCAATCGGCAAGTTCTTCGGTGAAAGCTTTGAGCATGAAGGGTTTCATCATTGAGCGCCCATAGCAGAGTACGTTTCCACCAAACGAGTGAATCACTTCGTCCCCATGCGCCCATGCGACTGCTCCATGGATGGTGGTTTCAGAAACGCCGTTTCGCCGGTAATCTACCAGTGGCTCCCAAGCCACTTCGCGTCCTGTTGGAATCCCCTCTACTCGCTCACCCAAGGGAGAAGTGGGATACATTGCTGAGCCGGGTTTACCCGGTTGCACAGCAGAGAATGTGTCGTGATGAATGCCCATGTTCGTTCCTCATTGTTTCAACATTGACTCCACTTGGGGTACGACCTGTTCCATGTAAGCCGTCATGTTACGGCACACGCGGTCCGAGTCATGGTTGAAGAAATCAAACCAGGCCATGATTCGGTCCTCTGGATGGAAACGGTCAACCATTTGATGAGCGATTTCGTCGACGTTTCCAATGAGGGCATTGTTGGTTGCCCGCTCAACCTTTGACGGGTCGATCGTTCCTTCGAGTGCGTTCCAATAAGCGTTAAGGGCAACCTTTGCTTCTTCTTTGGCCGCTTTTGATTGTTCTTTTGGCGTCAAGCCTTCCTCTGCGTTGAGGAATACAAAAGAGGTGCGGGGCATGTCCCTGCGCCGCCAGGAGCCACCATCCGGATGGTACACTTCAGCCATCCGTTGATGGGTTGAATCGATGATTTCAGGTGCGGTGATCGAGAGGTTGAACACCTTGACTGGTAGAATGGAGTTGACGAAGGTTTGTGCTCTTGGGTCGTGACTGCCGATGATGAGCTCGAGGAGTTCTCGGCGGAAGTTTTTAGGGATGATTTTCAGCGACTCAAAGGTATAGCGCGATGGGATTTCGATGGAATCCGGGGACTCATTTAGCCCCTCAAATTCAACCGCTGCTGACCGAACCCGTTCCCAATCCTCATCGCTTCGAAAATTCGTGCGAGTGAGCACGGTAGGATTGATGTCTTGAGTGCTGATCACATCTCCTCGCAACAAGCGAAGGAAGATTTCAGCGGCTTCCATGAACACTTGTCCACGCAGTGCAGGCCAAGCGGCTTCTTCGATAGAGTTGCGGGGGACGACCCCATAGGGGCGCGCCATAAATTCAAACCGGCCAGCAGAAAAACCAACGTGCAGTTTGCGATGTTCATTCGGGTTCATGCCCAGATACGTGAGGACGTTACCGATTCGTTCGGCTTGAGCAATCGGTCCACCCGACGCTAAAATGGCCATGACCGCGCTTCCGATCTCGATGTTGGTTGTACGACGGAATGACTCCAGAGCAAGTTGAGGGAAGTCAGTACACAG
>DAVD01000025.1:52511-77133 GCA_002505405.1 Candidatus Poseidonia alphae
TCATCAGGGGTTTGAGAAATTGAAAAGAAGATGTCATGTTCCATTCTGCCACCGTCCCTTCCATATCGCCTTGGCTCATAATTCGTGCGTTCAATTATTGTGGTGCATCGTCCCCTTTTTGGGCAGTTGGTTTGAGTTCTGTAAGAGCCTCAATCCGTCGCTTCACTTGTTGTGGTGCCGGAAGGCCTTCGGCCATGTAGACGTGGATTAAATCGGAGAGAACCAGCATTGCCGATTCGTAATCTTCGCCAATTTCAGCAAGGTCGGCAAGCCCCCATCGGGCAACAAGTTGGCCCGTAATACTTCCCAGTTCAACGGCCAGTTCAAGGGAATCGTTGTAAAGTTCCCGCGAGGCTTCAAAATCGCCAATCGTAGCTTTACAGTGGGCGAGTTCTGCGACAGCCTCCATCTGGGCTACATGTTTCTTGAGCTTTTTTACCAATTCCAACCGTTCGGTTCCAAGAGCAATAGCGGTTTCAAAATCGTTTTGTTTCTTCGCGATGGCCATCAATAAGGCTAGGCCATAAGCCATGCCATTGAGGTCTTGGAGTTGCTCTCGTAAGCGAAGGGAACGAGTGGCGATTGCTCGTGCCTCATCCAGCGCACCATCGGACATGTGGAGCAGAGCAACGTGATGGTGAACGGCAGCAGCCAGAGGGTTTCCAAGGTCCATTGATTCGGCACGTTCAGCAAGGGCGAGCATGCTGTCTGCTGATGATTTCATGATTTTCATGCCCTCAAACCGTGCCCAGCCGCGCTCAACATCGTCTTCGGCAATAGTGGATGCATGGTCCAAGAGTCGATTGACGAGTTCATCGTCCTTCAATTCCACTGCAAGGGGTATCAGTCGCAGAGCCAAAGATGTATTGATTCCGTCCATGGCTCCACCGTGGGTGAGCATGTCCAACACTTGCCGTGCGCGTTCTGGAGACAATTCATTAACCATGGTTTCACCTCAAATTGAGCGAAGACGCCCGCCATCCACTGCGAGACTAACGCCACGAATGCCCCCCGATGCAGGGAGGGTCAGAAAGAGGATTGCGCTTGCTGTTTCCAATGGGTCAATCAATCGCTTTATGGGGACTTGGGATAGCCAGGTGCTTTGAACTTCATCAGCAGTTTTCCCAGTCCGCTCTTGGATGGACTGAGCGAGTGAATCCAAACGGGAGGTGTTGGTGAATCCAGGCAGCACGTTGTTGATCGTGATGGAGGGGTGCAATTCATTGGACAAGGATTTCGCCCATGAAGCCATGGCTCCACGAAGGGTGTTGGAGAGTCCAATGTTAGGGATGGGTTCCTTGACAGACGTTGAGATGATTTGGATGATGCGACCAAACCCTTGTTCTTCCATTTGAGGGGCAAGAGCTTGAACGAGTGTGTGAGCGGCGTGAAGATGACGCCTGAAGGGGGCCTCAAAGTCAACAACGCTGTTGTTCATGAGCGGGCCGCCGGGTGGGCCTCCCGCATTGTTGATGAGGATATGAACCGGACCCGATGATTCGACCAGGGAGTTGACGGTAGAGGCAAGGTTTTCAGTGTCTTCAAGGTCCAGTTTGAGGGCGGTGTGGTTCCCGCTTCCAAGGGTGTTCAATTCTTCAACGAGTGTGTTGAGGGCAGATTCATTGCGTGCGCAAACCGTGACATCCGCACCGGCTTTAGCCATCATTTTTGCAGTTGCAGCCCCGATTCCTTTGCTGGCTCCGCAAACCATCGCATGTTTGCCGTGGAGGGCTTCTTGAGCGTATGGGAAGTCCTTTCCAAGCAGGTCCATGCATCGCCCAAGAAGCCGATGGTCATAGCCCTTCGCTACAACCAATCAAGAATTGCGTTGAGCTGAACCAGCCAATCGTCACTTGCTGCATCGATGATGTCGTAGTGGTTTCCCGGAAGCCAGATTTTCTGAACCTCTGCACCCTTGGCCTTCATGATTCGAGCGTAAGTTTCGGATTGGAGAAGGGGTACATCGGTATCTTCCTCACCGTGGAACAACAGTACGCTGGTTTTTGGTGGATGATCTACGGGATTAATCTGTGACCAAATTTCGGGGTTTTCATCAGGAGAACAACCCAACCATTTCCTCACAGCGTCTCCTTCGTCGGACAGGCGAGCGCGGTCTGCGCCGATGAGGTCGGTTAGAGGTGCCTGAGCTATGGCGAGCCATGGCTTCCGGTCTGCTTTCGCAGCGAGAATGAGGGCGAGTTGTCCACCGGCGGAGTGACCCATGACCATTGAACGGGTGATGTCAATTCCAGGAAGCAGTGCGAGTTGGCCCCACGCCCGAAGTACATCGGAAAGCGTGTCCATCCATACGCCTTCATCGCCTTCAGCCCAGCGCTTGAATTCCACATTCCAAACGGCCACTCCTGCTTCTGCTAAGTCCTCAGCGATGGGTTGCATCAAATCCAAGGTGTACTTTTCTTTCCAAAAGCCACCGTGCAAGAGCATGATGCAGGGGACTCCAACATTCCGTTGAAACGGCGACGGGTCGTCCGGCATGTAGAGGTCAGCATACTGCCATTCTTCTGCTCCCCACTGCATACGGTCAACGGGCATACGAGGGACTCGTTGTGGCGGCTCTATCACTGTTGCGAAGTGGATGTCGTGGGAAGTCCTTTCTAGTAAAAAGAACTAGTAGGAGCGTGAGATGGCACGTTTGGGCACTTCTCTTTATTCTGTTGTCGCCCTCATGGGTGACGGTCGCAGGAACCGGTGGCCGAGCGATGACCACCGATGTTTCGGTCCAAAGGTACGATTGGTTCTCAAACGAAACCGTCATCATTGATTTCTCATTACGAGACGCCCCTTACCAACAATCCCTTACAGCCTCATGGTCCCTATTCGACGAGGACGGTGTCAATCGAAATCGGACAAGCGATGGGGTCGATTCGTTCGGGGCACTCAACGAGTTCCACCAAGAAGCACTCCTTACGGAGGCATCCAAACCGCTTGCCCCTCCGCCCATGGATACCTTTTCTGCACCGGTGCCGTCCGAACACGAAATTCCCGAACCGATCGAACATGCACCCTACCCATACTTGCCCCCACCAAAGGTGTGACTCCATGCATGATTCATCTCGAAGGAATTCGCTTATCGCTTTGATCTTGGTCGGAATCGCTCCTTCGGTTTCCATTTTTGCATCCTTTGGTTCAGGTAACGGACTTGTTGGGCAACTTGCCTGGTTGACCTCAAAGGCATGGATGCTTGGCCTTCCATTGGTTTGGATGTTGTACGTGGATAAGAAACCGTTCTCTTGGTCACTCCCTCGGCAAGGTGGTCTTGGCGTCGGATTTGGAGTGGGTGTAGTGTTCAGCGCCGTCATGGTGCTCGCTTGGGTGTTCATTGGTCAATCAAGAGTTGACCAAGACACATTCCGAGCAACACTCGAACCTTTTGGCCTCACCGTTCAAAGCACCTACATCGCTGCTGCAGTCTTTTGGACCCTTGGGAATTCTGTCCTCGAAGAATACGTATTCCGTTGGTTCATCGTTGAGAAAGCAGAGGCTCTTCTCGGCGAGGGGTGGGCTACCGTCTCTCTGTCCGCCGGAATATTCGTGCTTCATCACTTCTTTGCGCTCTGGTTCCTGGGTTTCGCCATTGAGGCTAATCTGCTGGCCTGTCTTGGCCTGTTCATCGGCGGCGCTACGTTCAGTTGGCTCTACATGAAGTACCGAAGCATTTGGGTGCCTTACATCACCCACGCTTTGTGTGATGTTGTGGTCTTTGGCGTCGGGTACTTGCTCTTATTCGGTTGAACTCAAGGGCAGAAACGCTTCCGGTCACGCGGGAACAACACGGTCTCTCGCACGTTCTTTGCCCCTGTGAGTTTCATCAAGATACGTTCGACTCCAAGACCCCATCCGGCATGCGGCGGTACACCGTGGCGGAATCCAGCGACATAGAATTCAAATTCCTCAGGGTCCAGTTCCATGCTCTTTAGGTTGTCAATGAGAACATCAATTCGGTGTTCACGTTGCCCGCCAGAAGTCATCTCATCTCTTCCAAAGTTGAGGTCAAATCCACGGGAGAGCTGCTGGTCAGTGCTGCCTTGCTCGCCTTCTACATGATGAATGTAGAAGGGTTTGAGTGACATTGGCCAGCGCGGTAGGAAGTAAAATTGTGGGAGGTCTTCAGCAAGGAGGTCAGAGTTTTCAGCGTCAATATCGTCACCCCATTCGATGGTACCTCCCTTTTCCTTGATGATGCGAATCGCATCGCAGTATTCCATGCGTGGGAAGGGCAATTCGGGAACAATCACTTCAATGGCTTCTTCTTCTTGAGTGGCCCGATAAGCGTTGATGGTTGCGATGAGTCCTTGGGATTCTTCTTCATCGGCTACGGACTTCCAAATGTGGTGGAGCATGCGTTCAAGGACACCCATGACGTCGTCATCGTTCGCCCAACTGCATTCAATATCAAAGGAAATAAATTCGTTCAGGTGGCGGTAAGTGTCGTGTTTTTCAGCGCGGAAGGCGGGTCCGATTTCGAACACTCGTTCCAATCCCCCGCTCATGCACAATTGCTTGAACAACTGCGGTGATTGGTTGAGGTATGCAGGCGTTTCAAAATATTGCATGGGAAACAAGTCAGTTCCTCCTTCAGTAGCAGTAGCAACGATTTTTGGAGTATGCGTCTCAATGAAACCTTCAGTGATGAGGTGTTGGCGGCCAAACTGCAAGACTTTGCCTCGGAGTCGGAACATAGCGTTGACATGGGCTCTGCGCAGGTCGAGGAAGCGATTGTCCAATCGGGTATCAAGTTCAACATTGACAGTGTCCGTGACACCTAACGGCAGCGGGGCTTCAGCTCGTGCAATCACTTCAACAGAGGTTGCTAGAACTTCGTAGGCCGGAGGGGGCGTCGGTTCGCCTTCCTTGACCTTGGGCGGTCGCTTGAGCGAAACAGTGCCGGTAAATTGTAGGGTTGACTCACGGGTCATCCGTTGAACAACATCCAACGGTTCTTCGCCAATGTTGTCTGCCTTTAGGAAAATTTGAGTGGTTCCTGTTCCGTCTCGTAGGTCAACAAAACATATGGCTCCTTTTCCTCGGTTGGCCTCCATAAATCCTGCAACCGTTACGGTTTGGTCGATAAGGTCGGCGCCCAGAGTCTGGATTTCGCCAAGGGTGTGCGTTCGGTAAGCGGTTGGAACCCAAGTGGTCATGGGTGGTGGGCTGCGGTGGAGAACATGAAGCATTCGCCCTTGTTTTTTGATTTGAGGAGCCAATGGGCCACGATTAACCGTGCATCTCCCTCAAGGGCTTCGCCCCGAAGACGAAGCCAATGGCCTCCATCACGGCATCCTCCGGTCATTTTGTTCATGTGCCGTTGGACCGTTATTTTCTCGGGCACAGATGGATGATGCCTTGTTTCATGCCCGCGTTGAATCGTGATATTATCGGGCCACGGTTCCCGAAGTCTCATGAAGAGGTCCCTACTGGTCTTTCTATGTCCAGCCGCCCCACTCGCGCTCTTGGCTTCACCCTCTTGCTGTTGCTGACAGGGCTTTCGCCCCTCGTGATGACTGCATCTGCCGACCCGAGTATTCATCTCTCCGTCGATTCAAGCCACGTCATTCTTGAACCTGGACAGTCAACGAACGTTACCCTTACCATCAACAATAACGGTTCGAGCATTGAGAGCTACAATCTCAGTATTGATGATTCCGGTCTTGCAACATATTGGGACATCGTTGCTGTTGAAGCAACGGTTGACAACGTCTTTCCGACCTGGTCGGAAAATACGACCATCATCGTTCGCCTTGGCGAAGGTGCGACGACAACCGACAGTGGCTCATTTGACATCACCATCACAGAACCCGATCAAAACCTCAGTTCGTCCATTACCGTATTTCTCAGCGTAGCACCTCATCATCAGCCTTCATTGAATCCTGTTGATTCCTCCCTGGCCACCACCTTGGCGGGGAGTAATTTGACGGTGAACTTCACTGCAGAAAACCTCGGTAGTGTTTCAGATACATTCCTCCTCGACGTGGAGGTCGAACCTGACTTGTCCGGATGGTGGGCCAATCAGACCAATTCATCCAACGGATCGAACTCAACAGGTAACTCATCCAACGGAACCAACACGACCGCATCACTTTCCGTGCTCATGTACGGAAACAGTTACACCTCCGCAAATTCTCTTCACACCTTGGTCGAAGACGTCGTTGATTCGGCTGGAATCAACGGAACAGTTGATGCAAATTCCGGAGGGGGCATGAACCTTGGAGATCACCGGCAAAACATAGCGACCTCAGGCAATCAATGGAATACCTCGTTGCGTGGGTCCGACTGGGATTATGTTGTTCTTCAAGACCAGAGTCAAATCCCTTCTCTGCCGACCAACGATACGAACTGGCAGGCGAGCAAGAGCGGGGCAGTGGACATCAGCACAGAGGTGGAGGCTGAAGGTTCAGAAACCGTTCTGTTCATGACATGGGGGCACCGAAGTGGAGAGTCAGGTCCTCAATGGCACCAACAAAACATCAGTCAAAACTACACCATCATGCAAAGCCGCTTGACCGATGGCTACCTCCGCTACGCAGAAAACATCAGTGCGGCAGGAAATACGGTTTGGATTGCTCCTGTTGGTCTCGCGTTCAAAACCATTCACGATGGAGTAGAGGCAAGCGGCAACAACGCAAGCCAGAGTGGGAATTTGTTTTATGACCTCTATACTTCAGACGGAAGCCATCCATCTCTCAGGGGCTCATATCTCGCAGCTTGCGTCATGTTTTCAACCATCAGCGGGGAGGTTTGCGCGGCAAGCAACGATTCAACTTCTCTTCCTGCTTCGGTCAAACTTGAACTTCAGCAGGCTGCTGATGACACGGTATTCAACCAAACCACTGGAATGTCCTTTTACCCCTGGGAAGTGAGCGGGACCTCCGCTTTCGGTATGGGGGCTTCTGTACCACCCGGTTGGAACGTTCAGTGGAATGAGGACGAAGTCGCTCATCTCGCTGCAGGAGCCGAACAAACGGTTGCACTTTCAGTTTCCGTGCCTGAGAATGCAGTGCCAGACTATTATGGATTCAGGCTCACCATCGGTTCAACAAACGGGAACGTAACTTCATCGACCCTACTTGTTGTCCAAGTCGAAGCAGAAAACGAACTGAGCATGTCGTTCACTTCTCACGATGACCAGTTCCTTCCAGGCCAAACCACACTGACCGAAGTCAATGTCACCAACATCGGCAACGGAGTTTTGGACATTAATTGGGTTGCTGGCCTCTTTTCAGCGGGGCTGTGTCAAGTCGCTTTACCGGCTCCTCAGAACCTCGGTGTACAACCCGGTGATGTTGTTGCCGTGCCTATGGCGATCACAATACAGGCCAGTGCAAGCGTCGGTAACTCTTGTTCCATCATGCTCGCTATGGAATCCATCACACAGGAGATTGTGCCGGGGAGTCTGCTCGCTTTTGCAATAGATGTTGACGAACTCGTCGACTTCTCGCTCACCGGTCCCTCAACAACCGTTGACTTGGTTCCAGGGCAGGGCGTTAATTACGAAGTTCGCATCAACAATAACGGCAGTGAGGAAGTTACGTATTTCCTCGACCCTGTCCAACATCCCAATCTCACTACTTCACTTGTCTCAGCATCCGGCGTAACCGTGGCTTCGGGCGAAGTCGGGGTTTGGACCGTAAACACAAACGGACCCGCTGGTCTTCTCGGACTTCTTCAACAAGAATTCACCGTGACCTACGGGGGCGAAGTCGCATCATTGAGTGTAGACATCAACGTCCTAGAAGTTCCAGAGCTCGCTGTGACTGGGCCAACAGATAGCCGAATCATCGTTAGGCCAGGTCAGTCTGTCGTGACGCCGATTGAAGTCTTTAATTCAGGTACTTCTAACCTTGAACTGACAGCCAGCCTTCTTGGTCTACCTGCTAACATCAACGCAGAATTAAGCGATGTCACCATCGTTCTTGCTCGTGGCGATTCAACGACCGTCAACCTCACCGTCTCTGCTGCGTTGTCCGCAGTCGCTTCTACGAACCCTTTTACAATTACCTTTGAGGATGGAGCCATTGAAGCTGTGTTGTCGATAGGACTCATCGTCAATGATCGACAAGAAGTCGTCATTAATGGCGTGGAGAACCTCATCTATGCCCACCCCTTGGGTGAAGCTAACCTCACGGTTCAGGTCACCAATTTGGGTACTGCAAGCGATACCTACATCGTTGAATTAACTGCTGTACAAAGCAACAGTTGGTTTACATTCAGTCTTTCACACCTCTCGTTTTCCTTGGATGCAGGTGAGACGAAAACCCTCATCGTGTCGGCTCGTGAAGCAAACCAAGGGGCCTTGGGAGGCGTGGCTTACTCCCTCAACGTGACGTCTACTTCCACCGGTGAAGTAGGGGATACCTTCGCCATCACTGTGCGCTCAGTGGTTGCCGGTGGAACTATAACATTGCTTGGAGATACTGCAACTGCAAAGCCAGGCTCTTCTGTTTCTGGAAACATCATATTGACCAATACAGGTTCAGGTGAAGACACGTTTACACTGAGTTCTATCGGAGAGGACTGCGGTCTTTCAACCTCGGTTACCCTTTCCCCTGGCGTGTCATCCGAAGCGCTTCCATGGTCTTGTGCGGTTCCAGAAGGTGCACCTGCTGGACTGAAGAGCATTACGTTCCGGGCCGTGAGTGCAATGCGCAGTAACGTCGTCATCAATCAAGCGGTTGGGTATCAAGTTGAACCATCATGGCCAAGCGATGCTTTGGTGGCGGTTGGTCTGACTGAAAGCAAGGTCTCGCTCGGCATGGACAGTTCAACGAGTACGGTCATCACGCTTCAAAATCTGGGGAACATCGAAGTTACCGGTCAATTGGATGCAATAGGAGCCGATACGGGTCTGCTTCGAATGGAATGGATTCGAATGAGCGACGGCGTCTCCACAAATGAATACACCCTCACGCCAGGGTCGTCCGCAGAATTCAAGCTCAACCTCACGTCCAACGTTGCTCGTTCAGCAACTGCAACGCTTACCGTCAAGGCTACCTCCCAGGGTGGCAATGTGTTGACCACGGACGAATCGGTTTCAATGGCCGTTCAAATTGAAGGCCCTGCTCTCCCTCCCAACGGGTTGTCATTGCCGTTGGGTGTGAGCGTAAGTCAACCGGCTACGCTTACTGCAATGGGTCTTGGCTGGCTCATCGCTTTGCTCGCAGTTCAGTTGTTGCGTCGTTCCCGAAGGAATGACTCGGAAGGAACAGAAGATGTGGGCGATGAGGATGAAGAGGATGACGAGGTGAAGGACCTTCCAGAACTAGGATTCAATGAATGCCGCCTTGATGAGGACAACAAAGTCAACTGTCCGGAGTGTGAGGCTCGCCTTGGTGTCCCTCGAGGCAGTCAACCACCGTTTAGGTTTACATGTCCAAAATGCGACAATAAGATTCGTGTTGTGGAATGATCACAAACGCTGGGCGATCAGCAAGAATGCGGTGTGGCCAAACGGACCGTTAACCGGGCGCATGCCGCCTTTTGATGCTCTCCCCCACTGGCGTTCCATCAACTCACCAGCCCATTCAACATTCAGTCCTGCTTCTTCACAAGCCTCCCATGCTCGTTCAAGTTGCTGAGTCACTGGACAATAACAGGCTATACGTCCGCCAACAGCCAGCATAGAGGCTACTGCAGCTATTGCGGGGGGGTGGTCCGGAAGGTCCAACACGATGGCTTCAAAGGATTCACAGTGGGACTGAATCGTATCGGTTACAGTTTCAATCGTACCCTCTATGTGATGATGATCGGGAAACTCGGCCCAACTTTCTCGTGCTCTGCGTAAATTTTCAAGGCCAATTTCTGCGTGTTCTGCACGTGGCTCGACCGTGATATGAGTTCCGCTCCCCCCGAGTGCTCTTGCGAGATGAAGGGACAATCCGGCGCTCCCAATTCCTGCTTCAAGAACACGGTCTCCAGAGCCGATGCCCAATCGAGCCGTGAACCAACCAGCATCTTTTGAACTGATGGTTTGAGCCCTGCGTAACATTCCTTTGTTAAGTTCGGGTAGACGGGTGGGCATTCTCGTGAGCAACTTTTGACCGATTCCTACTTGCTCACCGATGGCTACCGGTGAAATGATTTCCAGCGGGTCAAAGACGCCGAGTCCTTTGATTTTACGAGAGCCTGAGGTCATCTCAACAACATGGACTTTCCCATCTTCTTCCACAAGTACAGCCCATGCCTCATTGGTCATGTTTTCGCGACCTTCTTCTTGTCCTTAAAGTTACAAGAGATGAATTAAAAATTTATGATATTGTAACATTCCTTGAACGCCCTTTTTTTGACATTAAAGCGGGTGTTTCATATACTGTCCGGAACTTCGTAACATTATGAAAGGAACCGTTCGCACCATGGCCTTCTCAATCGTCCTGCTGTTTTTCATCAGTACCATGACTGGATTGACAACAGATTTGAACCCTCTTGAACAACAACAATCGCTGGATGAAGAGCCTGTGGTTTACAGCGCTGCAACCTCTCCCGGTCACGTTGTGTTCGCACAATACATCTCGTCAGACAATTGCCCACACTGCTACAAAGCGGGTGGCGGCTCTGCAGCTCATCACAAACTCAAGGTCGACTTCCCTGACGAGTATGTTTACGTTACATACATGTCAGCCTCCTACGGCTCTACCAACTCCGCACGTGCTGGTAACGTCGCTCCATACTCGTGGCAGTGGCCTACTGGCGGCGCACCTGATGCATATTTCGGGGACCGTACAGACATCCGTCAGTCTGGTGCATCATCAAACTATGACTCCTATGATGACGAATTTTCCGCCGGAGGTGGAATGCACACCTCTACCAACGATTATGGTATGACCGCTGCAATATCTGCTAACGGTGGTACATTTGACATTGATATCTCATACAAGTACACCGGCTCGGGCTCGGCCGCATCAAACATGAAACTCTATGCAGCCATCGTTGAAGAAGAATGCACGACCTACACTTACTCGAGCAGCGGTAGTGCACTCCCGCACGGCTACAATTGCTGGATGGGTTGGCTCACATCAGGTGATACTTACAAGACAAAGAGTACCGGTTCAGGATCTGCTTTTGCGAGCGTATCTCCTACCTCCAGCCAACAATCACTCTCTTGGACCAGCGTCCCTACCAGCCTGATTGCAGGTGGAACCTCAAACGCAGTTGTTGTTGCCGCCCTCATCAGCGGAAATCAAATCAGCGTTGGCGGCAACAGCCCCCACGTTTATCATGCCATTGATTCGACCATGGGTCCTAAGATGGACATCGGCATCACTGACTTTTCAGTGGCCAATTCCATGGGTGACCCCACTTACATGACCGGAGACATCGTCACCTTGAGTGCTGATGTCAAAAACACCGGTGATTTGGACTACACAGACGGTGGACAGGTTGAATTTTACTACAAAAACGGTGTTTCAACAACCGTTATTGATTCTGCATCTGTCCCATCGTTGAACGTTGCACAGGGGTCGTCGTACCTCTCGGCAACTGCTGACTTTGACACATCATCCCTTCCAAGCAATGCCTGGAAGACTACCTTTGGTAGCCGTTTAGTGAGCCTCACAGGAGACATGGCTGCGAGCAACAACATGCAGGAAACACAACTCGACCATGACCGCCCACCACTCGCCAAGAAGGCACAAGTGATTGACACCAACGTCGTAGAGCGAGGCAGTCACTTGACGGTTCTCGCCAAGGGAAGCGCCGACGACAACATTGACACCATCGATTCCATGACCTTCGAAATAGAAGTTTCGCCGACTGGATTGAGTCAGTGGGATGCCAGCATTGTCACTGGAGGCGACTCGATCGTCTACCGTGACACTCCCAACGAGGGACGCCAATACGTGATTTCTCCAACATTGGACATGCCAGCAGGTGTGTATGATATCCGGTCGCGAACCTTGGATGCACGTGGACAGACGAGCGCCTGGGCAGTCTCAACAGGGTCGGATGGATTCGAACTCGCGAACGGTGAGCCAACCGTTGTTGCGGACCCAGTCCCGACGGTGATGTGCGACATCCCAACAAAGGTAAGCATGATTGGACACATTTCCGACCCGGAAACGCCGCTTTCACAACTGATCGTTACTTCCAGCAGTCCTAATTTCGTAGCATGGCATGCCGCAACCCAAGAAGTGGAAGTCCTTTTCCCCTACGATAACGGATGTCCTCTAGGCCAAAAGGGAATTGAAGTCGTTGTTGATGATGGCGGAGATTACTCCGATACAGGCATCACACCCTACGGTACTCTTTTGTTCAACGTGATTGAAAACGGTCAACCACGATGGTCTGGACTCCCTCTACAACTCATTGATGAAGCCGGAACTGGCTCGTTGATGCTCAATCAATATGTGTCAGACACGGATTCAAACGGCGCCACTGTAAACGCCGCAGGCCTTGACATTCAGGTCATGTCTCACACCAACCCTGATGCATTTGTCATTGAACTTGTTGAAACATCAACCGGTGTAACGCTCAACTTCTTTACGGTTGATGATGATAAGACTGGAGAAACCATTGTGACTCTACGTGCTAGCGACGGAGAACAATTCTCCGACCAAACAATCACCATCCGTATCAACCCGGTCAACGACGCACCACGAATTGACCTTACCGATATTGAAGACTTCCAACTCAAGCGTGGAAAGCAGATGGTCATCAATCTCAAGACACGAATGACTGATATCGACAGTCCTGCAGAACAAGCGTTCATCACAGTAACGCCATCAGAGCCGGGTGCTGCTCGGTACAACATTCTTGACGGAAACATGATTCTGAACTTTGATGAAACAGGTGAACAAACTGTAACGATTGCAGCTACCGATGGATTTGCAACAAACGTTTACACCATGACGGTTGATGTATTCGATGCATATCCATTTACGCTCTCAACTGAAGACGATGGTAGCGGTTTAATGTTCATCAGTTTGGAGGACACCTATGTCGGCCAAACACCAACTGCTACAATGATCCTTACCGATTCCGCACCAGTTTTCACTACAATTGATCTCACATGGAACCTTTGCAGTGACTTAACCGGCACCTGTGAAGGTCTACGTGAAACCTCACTCAATGTTGCAAAGTCGAACGTCGGATGGTCAGAAGAACTTGACATCAAGTCAATCTTTAACGAAAATGATCTGGCTCGCCCAACCGGTTCAAAATATATGGACTATTACAAAATCGAAATCTCTGGCGTTAGCGATAGCGGCGATGAATACCGAAGTTTGGACGGTGGGATGAAGTTCACCATCACGGAAAATCTGCCTGCCCCTGGCGACATGAGTGACGAAATGTTAACCGATTATGTTGCTGAATTGACCTCTCAAATTGAACTCCTAGAGGCGTCCATTGATTCAGAAGATGGCGACGTTGAATCCATGGAAGCAGAACTCGCTGAACTCAACATAGCATTCGAACTCGCATGCGAGGCCAACAAGACGAATTGTCCAACAGATGATGTCAAGAGCGCTAATGATTCTGGAGAGTCCAGTCTTGATACCAATCTCATCATCATGGTCATCGGTGTACTCATCGTCGCATCTCTCCTAGGATTGATGTTCATACGAGGCGGTAGGGATGAAGTCATCGAGACCAAATGGAACGAAGCATCGCTTCCTGCCCACGATGCGATTGCAAATTCGATGTATGGTGGAGCCCAAGAGATCTTCCAACAACCTGTTGCAGCCTATGTGGCTCCAACTGCTGTGGCTCAACCGGTCGTCATTCCCGCTCCAGCGCCAATGGCGGGTCCACCGTTGCCTCCAGGCGGCCTTCCAGCAGGATGGACCATGGAACAATGGACGTATTACGGCCAACAATATCTTGACCAGATGAATCAATATTGATTGCATCTTTTTATCGGGTAAGAATTTCTAGCCTAAAGCATACCCCTAAAGGGAAGCACAACTGAGGTGAGGATATGGCTGACGAAGACACTCTAGAAACAGCGGCGCCCGCCGCTGAAGAGGATGTTGTTGAAACTCCTGATGAAGAGGTCACAATTTGGGCCCCTGAAGCAGGCGGTACAGATGAGGTACTGAACTCATCCGTTGGAGATTGGATTTCCACAGTTGATTTCGAATCCACCTCGGACGTGCCCATCCCTGAGCGGCTTGTTGACCAAGTCATCGGGCAAGAAGCAGGTTCTGTCGTCATCAAGAAAGCAGCAGAACAACGCCGTCACATGCTGATGATAGGGGACCCCGGAACAGGGAAGTCCATGCTGGCTCGCTCGATGACGGATTTACTACCACGAGATGCGCTCGAAGATGTCCTCGTCTATCCTAACGAAGAAGATGAAAACGTCCCACGAGTCCGCACGGTTCCGTCAGGCCGTGCAGATCGCATTGTCAAAGTCCAAAAAGAAGCCATCCGCCAACAACGTGAGAAATCACAGAAGATGTTGTTTATTGCTTTTGCAGCAATTGGTTTCTTGATCTTAATTGCAGCCCTTCAGTCCGGAGATTTGTTCACCCTCCTTTTCGGAGGTTTCCTTCTTGTGTTTGGATACATGTTCATTCGTAGCCGACTCGGTTCGGTCGACAACAGCCGTATCCCGAAAGTACTCGTGAAGCACGAGCCAAACGCCCTTCCATCCTTCATTGATGCGACCGCAACGCTTTCTGGCTCTTTACTCGGAGACGTTCGTCACGACCCGTTCCAATCAGGTGGTATGGAAACCCCTGCTCACGACCGAGTTGAACCAGGTGCGATTCACCGAGCACACAAGGGTGTTCTCTACATCGACGAGATCAACCTCCTGCGTCTTGAGGAACAGCAAGCTCTACTCACAGCAATGCAAGAGCGTGCATTCCCTATTTCGGGCCGCTCCGAGCGTTCATCCGGAGCCTTGACCAAAACGGAACCCGTTCCCTGTGACTTTATCCTCATCGCTGCGGGTAACCTTGACGCGATACAAGGAATGCACCCCGCGCTCCGAAGCCGTATTCGTGGCTATGGATACGAAGTCTACGTGAATTCTGAGATGCCCGATACCTCCAGGAATCGTCGCCGCTTGATCCGATTTATCGCTCAAGAAGTTCGTCGCGACTTGGATACCGTCCGAGAAATCCCTCACTTCGACAAAAGTGCAGTCGCCATAATTTTGCGAGAAGCTCAGCGCAGGGCTGGTCGCCGTGGAAAACTGTCCCTTCGTCTTCGCGAACTTGGCGGACTTGTGAGAATCGCTGGCGACCTCGCTGTTGAAGCCGGTGCCCCACTTACTACCGCAGAACATGTTCTGGGAGCGCGTAATATTGCAAAACCCCTTGAACAACAAGTTGCAGACCGAATGATCGAGCGCCGTCAGGATTACGCAATGCTGGTCAATACCGGCGAGCGAATCGGCCGAGTCAACGGTCTAGCGGTTCTTGGAGCCAATTCTGGACTTTCAGATTTCAGTGGAATTATGCTGCCGGTTGAAGCACTGGTCACTCCATCCCTTGGTGGTGGAGGTAAAATCCACGCTACTGGAGGGCTTTCTGACCTTGCAAAGGAAAGCGTCACGAACGTCAGTGCAGTCATCAAGAAGCTCACTGGGAAGGATATTTCCGATTATGATATCCACATTCAATTCGTTGACACTCACGGTGTCGACGGAGATTCTGCTTCCATCACCATTGCAACTGCTATTATCTCAGCATTGGAAAACATACCGATTCGCCAAAATTTAGCAATGACCGGATCGCTATCGGTTCGTGGAGAAGTTCTTCCTATTGGTGGAGTCACCGCCAAGATCGAGGCAGCAGCTCGCTCAGGTGTGAAAACCATCGTCGTGCCCCGAGCCAATATGCAAGATGTTCTTCTTGATGAGCGATTCGAAACCATGGTTGAGGTCGTCCCCGTTGATACCTTGGATGAAGTCATGAAGTATGCACTGATTAAGCATGAGCAAAAGGCAGGACTCGTGGAACGTTTGGAAGCAGTGATTGACCGTCTTACCCCAGAGGTTCAATCCAAGATTTCGCTCGTTTAATCACCAACCCAAACCAGTCAAGTTGTCCAAATACAGTGGTGGACTACAAAAACAAGACATGTGTGGCTGAGTACGGTGAGTTGATGGAGCAAGAGGAAGTTTCATCAACGGGGAAAGGTGCACTTTTCGTTCTGTTCATGGTCACCATGATCGACATGATCGGTTTTGGAATCATCATTCCGTTTTTGACCTATCTTGTCAAAGACCTCGCAGAGGCTCAAGGAATCGTGCAAATCGGACTTTGGGTCGGTTTGCTGATGACCTCTTATTCAGCTGCTCAGTTCCTCTTTTCTCCTTTTTGGGGAGCGCTTTCAGATCGAATTGGGCGACGGCCTGTTTTGATGATCGGTCTGGTGGGGAACACTGTATTCTTTACCGCCTTTGGATTTTCGAACACCCTTATGTTTGCATTTGGCGCACGTTTCCTCGCTGGCGTATTTAATGGAAACATTGCCGTTGCTCGTGCTTACATTGGAGATGTAAGTACGCCTCAACAATTGGCGACTCGCATGGGTCTAATCGGTGCGGCATTTGGGCTCGGGTTTACGATTGGCCCATTTTTGGGCGGAGAGTTCTCAAGCCCAGCAGACCGGTGGGACTTTTTTATTGGGACGGTATTTGAGACCTATCCATACCTCCTGCCCTGTGTCATTGCCAGCGTCCTTTCAACCGGTTCGTTCATCCTAGCACTTCGATACCTTCCCGAATCACTTGACCTGAGTTCACAATCCAAACATGACCGACGCTCGTGGGGTGATGAAATGGAAGGAATGTTCACCAACTCACTCTCCATGCTCAAAAAAGGCACTGTAGGCGCCATGATTTGGGTGTCGATGCTGTTCACGCTCGGCTTCACAGTCATGCATGCTGTATTCATCCTGTATACGGAGATGGATGTGGCGAACGGTGGTTTAGGGTTTAGCGAAAAAGACAACGGTAGAGTCTTCGCAATGATCGGTCTCTTTGGAATTTTCACTCAAGGTGCCCTTATCGGTCCGCTTACTCGTAAATTTGGTACTCGACGCCTCATTCCCTATGCTGCTATGACAACAGGGCTTGGGCTGGTTTTGGTTCCTTATACCCAAGCCGGTAGTGCGTGGCTAGGTCTGTTGGTGGTTTGTTCTCTCATCGCCATTGGGAACGGTATTTTCCAACCTTCATCCTCGACTTACTTGACTCAAATTGCTCGTCATGAAGGATATGAATTGGGTTTAGTCATGGGTGCACAAGAATCCCTGGGAGCGTTTGCTCGAATCCTTGGCCCCCTAACGGGTGGAATCGTATGGGAATTGACCGTTCGGGGAACCTTTCCTTGGGATTATCACACGGCTTTTCACCTGTGTGGATTCTTGATGATTGTATCCACCCTACTCACCTTGCGTCTTCCACAATTTGAAGGTTCTGAACCTCGCTCATCTGAAGAATGAATGCATGAGATGTCTTGAAGAGGTCAACGGTATTAGCGGGACCATGGAAGAGAAGAGCAACATATGGGACAGCCATAATTTCCGTCACCGCCTCGGTATGTTCTCACATGCAGCCATATTGATGACATTGGTCACCATTTGGCTCATCTACTTGATCGATGTTCTTCAGCCGTTATTCATTGCTTTAGGGATTTATTTTGTCCTCAAACCCGGAGCCAATACCCTGTCAAAACAGGGATTCCCAGTGATGCTATCGTACATCACAATGCTAATGCTTGCCATTCTCGTGGTGCTTAGTGCTGGATTCTTTGCATATGAGCAAGCAGCCAATTTTGCAGAAGATGAAGTGCGAATGGAGGAATATACGGAGTCACTGAATGACCGCTGGTATGACCTAAAAAACTCCTCACTGTTCAGCGATGCCATCATGGATTCGGGTGCAACTGAAACTGGAACCTTTGAGCAGGATATGGCTTCCATGGGCGTTTTCTCAGATGGCTCTGAACTTTCAGACCTTTTCACACGAATGCTCTCAAGTATTGGTTCCCTGTTCATCATGGGAATTACTGTAATTTTCTTCCTTTTGTTCATCATTTTTGAAGCAAGTTTGCTCCCCGGACGCATCGAGCGAGCATGGCCCGGTGGCGCTAGTGAACGCGTTCACATGATACGAGACCAAATCGAAGCCAGCGTTAACACGTATGTTGTGGTCAAAACCGGAGTCGGTTTTGGTACAGCTGTTTGTGCCGGAATTGTCATGTTGTTCTTCGGAATTGACCTGTGGTTCACTTGGGCACTTCTGACGTTTATCCTCAACTATGTTCCTTACATTGGTTCGCTTCTTGCAACGATTCCACCGTTGATCATCGGATTCATTGTCCTTGGTCCAACTTCGGTCATCCTCTTGTCGGTATTGCTTCTTTCAAATCAGCAACTTTGGGGTAACGTGATTGAAACACGATGGGCAGGGCGAGCATTGGACATCTCTCCGGTGTTGCTCCTTGTCGTGACAGCATTCTCGTTTTGGCTGTGGGGTATCATCGGAATGATTCTCTCCATCCCCCTTGTCGTTATTCTCAAGATTGTCCTTGAAAACATTGAGGCTACCCGACCGTTGGCGATTCTGCTCTCAGAGCGAGCACCAACTCTGGAAGAGGCTTGGCGAGAGGCCATCAAAGACGGTCGTATCACGGCCTATGAGGAGCGTATGCTCAACGAATTGCAAAACGTGCTCGGTTATACAGACCAACAAGTTGCCATCATGTCTGCCCGAATCGCAGCTGAATACGCTCTTCGCAGGGGACGCCTAAGTCTGGACCAAATCGACCTCATCAACATCGGCATTGGATTGATGCCAGCGCCCAAGAAATGGAAAAATCAATTTGACGAGATTGTCACCGAAGGCAAACTAAGCGTCATGGAACGTGTATTCCTTGGCAAACTTGTGTTTGCTTTGGAAGATGATGAAGAAGAGTGAATCTCAGAGTACGGCAGTGAGAATACGTTCCAGTTCAGTGTTAATCGTAAGGATGAGGGTTCCAAACTCCGGTGGGATGTTTGGGTCTTCGTAGAGTTCTTCAAGCTTCGATTGAGCCATTGCGATGCGCACGTCCAATTTCTTTCCTTTATTGAGCAGCCAATTATCGCATGCTTCTTTCGCTTGTCGGCGGATGTTTCTTGGAACCTTTGGGTCATCGATTTGGTTGATGACGCTGGCGACTTGTTGTAATCGTTCTTCGATATCCATGTTCTCACCAGTTGGGGGTAAAGTTAGGTCGTCGGTGACCGTCTTTAAATTGATGGCCTTCCTCCTCTGCCTATGGAGGTCACTACAGACCATGTTCTGGGATGGACCCGTGTCGGAGTTTTGTTCCTCGGAATGGCATGGGCTGCATGGATGGATCACAAAGATCGTCGTGTTCCAAATGAGCATTGGATTGTGTGGGCAAAGCCCGCCATTTTTCTTTGGGGTCTCGACCTTATGGTACAAGGTGCGGACTGGACCATCTACCTCACTGCTTTCGGCGTTGTAGCTTATGCTGGTGTGTCTGTATTCGGGCGACCAACGCTAAGAGATGCACGTGCTGGTTCTGGAATGGACCGAGTGTTCATTGCTTGGTACCTTGTTTCTGTGATTGGGTTCATTGCAGGTGCAATCCGTTATCAAGCGACCAGCCCAATTGAGGTGATTCTGGGTGATGGTGATGAACTGGGAATGCTCTGGTGGAGGACGGCTTCAGTCTTCTTGGTCATTTTCGTCATTGATGTTGCCTGGCGATTGCGTCTCTTGCACGGGGGTGCTGATGCAAAAGCCCTGATGTGGGTTGCCCTGGTCTTTCCCTCGTGGGCGACCGTTCCAACACCACTCTCTTCCGTGATGGGGGATACACTGGTTGCTCTTCCGGTCGCAGTGGCTTTGTTGATGTGGGGAGGACTTGCCTTTTTGTTGATACCATTCATCATGCTCATTCTAAACATCAAGAAAGGTTCCCTTCGTTCCTTTGGAGACCTACGACTTGCGTGGCATGCCACTAAAATTCCAATCGATGAGGTCTTACAACGCCACGTTTGGATGTTAACGACGACAATGGTTCGGCCAGACGGCGAGGGTGAGGTCATTCACCGCTCAAGAGCACCTCGGCGTACGCCGAATGAAGAAGAACTCCAACAACAAATCATGACTTTGAAAGCCCTCGGCGTCGAAGACGTGTGGGTGAGTTTCAAGATGCCTCTGCTGGTCTTTTTGTTCCCAGCAGTTCTGCCATTGGTGCTCTTGGGTGAACCCACAGCATTGGTAATGACTTGGCTGGGTTAAATTTGAAAAGACATCATGCGCCTTTGCGCTCGATGTTCTTGGGACGGAGTCCCTTGTAACTGCACTTGCGGCAGCGGGCGGCACGAACGGCATTGCGTGCGTTACATCGCATGCAAATCTTGCGGTGGAGCAAGCGGGCTTCTGCTTCTGGGAATCGTGCCATGGTGGGGCCACAGATTTCCCCTATTTAATCACAACCTCAGTGGTTCGGAAGCGGTTGCTGGTTGACTTATGCTAACCTGAGGCATCGGGTATGTTGAAGTTCTGCGTCCTCTTCCGTGAACGCATGAAGGTTGTCAGGCTTCCTGCCATCCATCACGATGGGAATGCTGTCATCGTTTCGGGGCGTTTGGGGAGCCTGTTGATCGATGCAGGGACCTCGTGGTATCAGTCCCTTCAAGTTGAACGAATCAGAGGTCAACTCGGAGATAAGCCTCTCGATCGTATCGCTTTAACCACTCGACGGTATCCTTGTTCCGGAGGTGCCAAACACATTTCAGAATCGTTTGATAACATTCCAATCCACATTCACGGCGTAGGACAAGCCGCTCTCGAAACAGGAGATTTTTTCACAACATGGGCGAACAGGTACGATTCCGACATGCCTCCAACCCAAACAATTCCAGTTGAGGACAAAGAAGTATTTGCTCTTGGTGACGGCGATGTTGAAGCCCACTGGCTGCCGGGGCATGCGCCCGAGGGAATGGGATATCTCATTCCACATTTGGCTACACTCATTGTCGGCCCGCTCTTGCCTCGGGCAGACCGACCCACAAGATGGGATTTGCCGGGCGGTTCACTCATTGACCTCATCAAGAGTTTTGAAACCATGAAGCGGCTTCAACCAACATCGATTGTCCCAATGCAGGGTCCAGCTATCAGGGGGAAAGAACACATCCAGAGCGTTCTCGACCGACATCTTGAATTCTTTAACCAGGCCGTTGAAAACGAGGGCAAGCCTCCAAAGTCTTGGCATAGGCCAGCTCCAACTGCTCTTTGGCTAACACCCATTTCTCCTTGGCCTCTCGTGGAAAAAGAATCCGTCTAAGCGGGTTGAACCGAACTGAGGACATAGGAACGATCCAACCTCTTGTGCCCTCCTCGAGAGTAATCTTTGGCCGTATCATCTTCACTGATGTGTGAGCCATCCCAGGCATGCATGTGATGAATCCAACCGCTTCGAACATGGACCATCCCATTTTCCAAGTGAAGGCTTGAAACCGGACCGTTGATGGTAAACAGCACTTTTTGGCGTTCACTTTTACGGTCGTCAAGTGACCATACGCTTCCATTTTGAGTTCCAGCAAGGAGATTTAAACTCCCTTGGTCAATGAGCGATAACGCTCGAATGCATCCTCCTTTCAGTTCATATTTTGAAATCATTTCCAATCGAGGGAGGGTGAAAACAAGAACTTCTCCACGTGCATTGCCTACAATGGCTGTGTCAATGGTGTCCATCGGGCCACGAACAACCAACAGGACGGTGGCTATGGCTTCCAGGCGTATTCGTTGAGCTCTTCCATTCTTTGGTTTCCATGCAATGAGCCCGTCATCCATGGCTACAAGTGTCCCTTCTGCGGTTGTCAAACTACGAACAATCATTCGGTTCTTCATAAGTAGGCAATGACTACCTTCGGTCTACTTTCTTTTGGTAGACCCCTCAGAGGAAAAGTGAAACTGAACGTCAGTACATATCGTCAGATTTGTTGTCTTTCTTCCACTTTCTGTAACAGGACTTGCATACACGAACTCGGCCTTTTCTTGCTTCGTAACCGCCCGATCCCCAGGTGTCGATGGCGTTGTCAATGGACAGTGACCGCCCACCCATGTCCTTGTCAGCGAATTTGGCGCAATCTTTGATACCGCACGAAATCTCTCCTTCTTTCGATGAAGATTTCTTGGTCGATTCCGAATCTTCGCCTGAGTCAGAGCGGTGTTTGCGTGCTTTGGCCTTAAATCCCATGACCAATGCCTTTCGCGGGTGCTTCATCAAGGTTCGCCTTCATTCCAGCGCTTCACGGGCTTTGATTTTCTCAATCAGTCCATCGATGAGTCTTAGAAGTCCTCGTAGGGTCACTTCAGACACATTAGCTACCGTACAGACTTCGGACTGGGTCCGTGGGCTGCCGATTTGATTCGATGTTTTGTAGATGAGAGCTGCGGCCACACCCATTGGTTTCTTTCCCTGCCATACATCTTCGTGCGGTTGAATGGTGGCCCACAGTTCCTCAAGAGGGGCACGGATGTTGGGCGATAACGCAAGATCTGAAACGAATTTGTCAAAGTACTCGTTTGGTCCGGTAATTTTGTGAAGGTTGAGTCGGCGTGAAACTTGTCGTATTAACCGGGAGAGGTCTTTTTCCGTGATGTCAAAAGCCTTTGAGATGTCAGGTATTTGCCGGGGGAGTTCCTCCTGTCGGGCTACCAGGTAGGTGCACGCTGCGGTGACTCCAGCAATCGAGCGTCCGGTGACGAAACCTGCGGTGGACAACATACGATAGAGTCTCGCTGCTTCTTCCTGCAAGGGTTGAGGTAATCCAGAGCGGTCCCGAATAAACTGATTGGCCTTGACGAGGTTTCGTTCTCGGCTCTTTCGAGTTTTTGAGCGTTCGTCAATCACTCGGCGACGACGCCATTCTCGACGTGCTTGAGAACTCATTCCGTGTCGGGATGCAGTCCCTGTGTTGAGGTCTCGAACGTCGATCGTAGTGTTCAATCCTTTGTCAGCGAGCGTGTAGGTCATGGGTCGGCCAACTCGAGAGCGGTCTTCCCCTTGATCCCGGTTGGTCCATTCAGCACCCGGGTCCGGTACATTCTCTTCAACGACAAGGCCACATGATCCGCAGGTAATTTCTCCGCGTGTTACATCCATGTCCCACTTGACAGCCCCACATTCCTCGCATGGCCTTGTGTGGCCCTCGACTACCCTTCTTGAGGGCCGTTGTGAGCCAAATCCTTCACGGGTAGGTGTTGACATTGTTCGGGGAGCGTCTTTGCTTTCTCGTTGTTGTTTCATCTTCTAAACTCCTTGTTTAGTAGTGGGGTGCCGTATTATATAAACCAATGGTTGCTCTGATGATACTTGGTACAGAGCAAGGTACGTTTACTAGCGGTTTTAATATCGGTCCTCTACTACCTCTACTTATCGCTGGAGCATATAAAGCGTCGTTCATAATCACGCCCACTGAATGAGCCGATGCTCGGTTGAATCTTCCTTCGCCGGCGTCCACAGGGTTCAAAGACGGCCTTCACCGACGGCGTCATGAGGACAAGGACATGCCTGCTACGGTCATTCTCGGTGCCCAATGGGGCGATGAAGGAAAAGGAAAATTGGTTGATAGACTTGCAGAACAAGCCACCTGGGTGGCTCGTTTTCAAGGCGGGAACAATGCAGGGCATACGGTTGTACTCGGTGAACAAGTTCTGAAATTCCATCTCCTTCCTTCAGGGATCACGAGAAAAGAGTGCCATCTTGTCCTTGGTGACGGAATGGTCGTTGACCCATGGGTCCTTGACAGCGAACTCAACGGATGGATGGAATTGACAGGAGAAGACCCTCGGGGTGAACGTCTGTTTGTCAGTGAACGTGCTCACATCATTCTTCCTTACCATCGGTACATGGACAGTCTGGATACGAAAATCGGTACGACCGGTCGTGGAATCGGACCAACATACGCTGACAAAATCAATCGTGTAGGTTTGCGATTTGGAGATGTTGCAGAAGTCTTGAACGACATGGAATGGGCCAAAACAACCGTCCAGCGCATGAACGCTTCTCTTGAAGCAGCAGGCTCAGAGGACCGTACCTCTGTTGAGGGATTGATGGGCGATATTGAATGGATTCACAATGCTTACCGCACCTCGATTGGTAATACCGGTTTGATGTTGGACAATGCTCTCAAACTCGGAGAACACGTCATTCTTGAAGGAGCCCAAGGCTGTCTCCTTGACATTGATCAAGGGACTTATCCTTTCGTCACCTCATCGGTAACCTCCCGCGGAAATGCATCACATGGCGCAGGGATTCACCCCGGTCACGTAGAGGAAGTCATTGGAATTACCAAGGCCTACATCACCCGTGTTGGTCACGGTTCAATGCCAACAGAGCTCGAGGACGAAGTTGGAAATCACCTCGGGACCGTCGGCCATGAATTTGGAACCACAACAGGCCGCCCCCGTCGGTGTGGATGGTTTGATGCAGTGGTCATGCGGCATGCTCAACGAATCAACGGATTTACGGGCCTTGCGCTAACGAAACTGGACGTCCTTGGGGGGCTTGATGAACTGAAAATATGTGTTGCTTACGAACTAGACGGGAAAGAGATTACTGAACTTCCTTCTACTGCTTCAGCCATCGCTCGTTGCAAACCAATCTACATCTCAATGCCCGGTTTCCCT
>DAVD01000025.1:77208-77467 GCA_002505405.1 Candidatus Poseidonia alphae
AAGGGAATTTCAGTACTTCCCACAGCAGCTCAACAGTACATCGCAAAACTCGAAGCGATCGTAGGTGTACCTTGCACCAGCGTCGGCGTAGGCCCTGACCGTGATGCAACGATTGACTGCGTCTGATTCCTCTGCTGTAGAGAGGTGAAGGCTCAAAAGGGAGAGGCTCACCGCCACAACTACGAGGGCGCTTAGCTCAGTTGGAAGAGCGTCTGGTTTGCAACCAGAAGGCCGGGGGTTCAAATCCCCCAGCGTCCAC
>DAVD01000013.1 GCA_002505405.1 Candidatus Poseidonia alphae
TGTCCTTGACCCTGTCCTTGACCTTGTCCTTGACCTTGTCCTTGACCTTGACCTTGTCCTTGACCTTGTCCTTGACCCTGTCCTTGACCTTGTCCTTGACCTTCGCCTTCTCCTTGACCACCAGCTTCGGATTCGCCACCGCCTTCGGTACCGCCGTTACCTGAGCCTGCTCCTGACTCGGTAAAGTCAGGATCGTAAGCATCAGGAATACCGTCACCATCAGAGTCGGAGTATTCACCGTCGTTGGGGTCATTCGGGAATTGGTCGGTTGCATCGGACTTGCCGTCACCGTCAGTGTCGGAATTGTTAGGGTTGGTACCCTTTGCATACTCTTGGGAGTTGGTCAAGCCATCTCCATCAGGGTCTGCGTTTCCGTCACCGCCGTTTGTGGGGTTCAATCCGTTAGCAACCTCCCAACCATCGGGGAGACCGTCGCCATCGCTGTCTGCATTGTTCATATTGGTGCCTTGTGTTTGCTCCTCTGCATTCGTCAAACCATCGCCATCCCAGTCGGCGCCGCCGTCTGAGGGGTTTAGGGGATCTGAACCGTCGCCTGAAACTGCTGAAACAGCAGATAGGGCAAGGAACAAAGATATTAGCACGCTCATCATTTTCGTTTTCATGTTTTTCACTTTCCTTTTATTTTGGTTGTTTTTACACAGAGAACCCGCTGTTCTCTCTATCCAAATCGAAAGCGCACGTTGTGGGCAAGTCGATTTGGGATGTGCACGATGCTACGCACTGGTTGGATAAAGTCTCCAAGAAAAATGTAAGGGTAGAAACTTGCACTGGCTCGCAGGCAAGCGAAAACCGAACATCGGTTTTCTGTGTGGTTCCCTTACATTGTTGCTTGTTCAATTCCTCCGTATTCATCGTTTTTCACGGGCAGTTCATAGGGAACCCAGTGTTCCCTCTAATCCATAGAACAGCCCAACCCTATATGAAAGGCGCGTTGGGATGTATCCCCCAAGTCCTGGGGGAATTAATAATTTGAAGGCATCTCGGGAGCAGAGGGTAAAAGCAGTGATGCTTGGTGGTGAAGGACATAACGTAGAACCGTTTCTGCAAGATCTACATCGGAAAACGAGTGAAGACGTTCTCCCCCATGGCCCGTTGCAGGGGCGAACAGTTTGATTCCATAGGGGTTTGCAAGTCGAGAAAGAGCTATTTTTGCTGCACGAACCGTGTTTGAGCCCTTGACGCCTTCTTCTGAAAGGCCCATTCCAAGCGAGTGAATCAGTTTACCCTGGCGGACCCCACCTCCGCCAGCCATGGCAAGAAGACCCAAGATGATGAACTGGTCTCGAGTTGAAGCATCCCATCGATGTGGATCGCCATAGAAACGTTCAGATAAGACTCCGAGGAAGTCTTGTTGGGCTTTGCTAAGGGTTTCTGGATTCAAAGGAAGGATGTCGCTTTGGTCAGCATAAGCTGGTTCATTAGGCAAAATTTCATTGAATGGAGTCCATTGGTAATCTCCTAAAATCCAATTGTTGAATTTTTTAGACAACAGTGGGTCGGCGCCCCTCCAACTCCATATGCTTCGTTGGAGCATTTCGGGGGCAATCGAGTCGAACACTTCGGGGGCCTCTTCGGAAAGTGTCCGAAACGCATCCAATAATTTTTCGAAGTAAAGCTGTTTATCCGCATTTCTTCTGTATTTATTGCTCAGATAATACTCGAAATCGGATTCTGGAATCTCGGCGCCTTGGGATGAACGAGAACCTTTCATGTTATTGAGGGGGGTGCTCGTTGCTTTTCTTTGTTTTGTCAATGTGTTTTGCTTAAATTTCATTTTTGTCCCTCTTTTCGGGGCAAATTCGTTTTTATTTTACGCTTTCACTCGTTTTTGTTTTATTAATGAGCCAATCGTGGAACGATGCCTGTTAATGATTAAGTTAAGTAAGCATATATGAACTCTCAATCATGAAAATTTCTTACTCATAGAGTAATGTGGCCCGATTCCTGTGATTTCATATGGCTCGTCGATAATCACCCACCCTTGTGATTTGTAAAACGGCACGGCATGAGCCCTAGCTTGCAAAAAACCGGTTTTTGAGCCGAAATCCTCAGCCATAATGCGTTCAAGTTCCGCCAACACTTGAGCTGCGAAACCGTTGCGCTGATGCTGTGGGAGCGTTCCCATTTGTCGTATCTGAAACGCAGGACGTTCTGCAGACGAGGTCGCCAGTGGCCCAAAGGCGGGGATTGTTGGCGCATTCGGACCTTTATGATCTGCGCCCGAGCCGTCTGAAGAAGGTGGGATGATATGGGCGCGTCCCACGCTGAGGACTCGCTCTTCGAATTCAATCCAAGCGTGAACTGCTTCTCCATCATCGCTCAAGCGTTCACTCCCAAGAGGCATGCCCAGTGGCTCACGCAAAACCGCATAGCGGGTTGCGAAATAAGATTCCTCTGGCGACCCTACTCGGTGGTTCAATCCTTCATGGGGCATTGAAAGCACCTAGAATCCGAAGGAGATTAACAGCAAGAAGAACAAAAGCGGGAAGAATATTATTGCGCCGGGAATCGCACTGAGCAGACCAATTCCAAGGGCTTTGTTTCCTCTGACAAAGGCTGCAACTACACTGCCGATGTAGATGAACGGCAGCAAGCAGAACACCGCTTCTCCGTAATCTTGTTCATTTTGCCAGTACTTTTCCTCGCCCTCATGGTCGTGAATTTGAACCTCTACCGTGAGCCTTTCAACGTTAGATTGCGAAGGCTTGAACCACAATGTTTGATTTTGTAGCGTATAATTGCCGATGATGGCCGAATCATAATAGCCCGATGATTCGTTGAAATATTCTTCTCCGATGCTCATATCTCCCGGCATCCCGTTGTAATCCCAAACAGATTGGATGCCGAGGCGCCCATCACTCTCATTTAGGCAACAACCGTAAATCCAATCAAGGTTTTCTCCGGAGGAAACCGAAATAGATTTGACAAACCAGCCGTCCTCATTAGGAGTCATTGAATAGGTCTGAAAATCTATAAATTGATCATAATCATTACTCTCTTCAATTAAGGCGACCAAGAATACCGAGGCAACAAGCACCCCCCAGGGGACGATGAATCCCAAAAAGAATTGGCCCCATCTGAAACCTACATTTTGGGGCTGGATTTGAGCAAACTGTTGGCCGCCATGAGTAAAGGCGTTGACTTGTCCAGAGAGTTGCGGCGCCCCTAGAGAGGATTGTGTCGCTCCAATTTGCGATGTCGGCTCTGATGCTGGTTGAGCAGCAACTTGACCCATCACTATTCCCGAAGGCGGGGGTTGTTGCAATGCGCTCTCCGAAGGTTCGTGCTCGATGTCAAAAAATGGTTTTTCTTTTGGAGTAGCTGGGGCCCCATCTTCATCGTTCATGTTCTTTGGACGGGAATTAAGGGCTTAAACAAATCTCCTGCGGCGCCCTAGGTGAATTCTAAATCGAATTGAAACAAAGGAGCGAAGACGCGTTGAAATAGGACCTCTCGCTGGCGTGTTTAAAGCACGGGTGTCGGAGCGGTTACGTCGGGGATTGCAAATCCTCTTACCTGGGTTCAAATCCCAGCCTGTGCTCCAAAATCAATCAAAACGCAATTTTATCATGCGAGAGTTGAAAGCCAAACGGGCAACCCGAAGCAACACAGACCGGCCAACGGGAGGACGCGTACATGCCTGAACTCAATCCGAAATTGGACCTGGTCGGCTCGGGTTTTGCTGCATTTCTTGCGCCGCCCGGCCCTGAAGTTGTTCGTTTTACGGTTGGCCAACCGGATTTTGACACCCCGCTGCCTGTCGTCGATGCTGCTAAGGCCGCTCTGGACAGAGGAGAAACCACCTACACTCGCCCCCAAGGAAGCGAAACATTGTGCCTAGCTGTTGCTGAACATCTAAAACAATTCAACATCCACACAGATGCCAATGATGTTGTGATCACTCCTGGTTGCAAACAAGCCCTGCTCTATGGGATGATGGCGACCGTTGAAGCGGGAGACGAGGTGCTTCTCCTTTCTCCAGCATGGCCGTCGTATGACGGAATGATCCGCCTCATCGGAGGAATCCCCGTTCATGTACCCGTGAAACGTGAAGACTACCACCCCGACCTTGATGTGCTTCGGGCGCACATCACTCCGAAGACCAAAGCTATCATTCTCAACTCGCCGAACAACCCCACGGGTGCAGTTTACACGCGTGAAGAAACCAAAGCCATTGTTCAGATGGCGGTAGAGCATGATTTATGGATTCTTGACGACATGATTTACTCAACGCTGGTTTGGAACGAGGGAGGGTACACCTCACCTTGTGAGTTTGAAGGTGGTTCTGAACGAACCGTCACCATCGGGGGATGGTCAAAGGGATGGGCCATGACGGGATGGCGTCTTGGATGGATTACTGCATCGCCTCAAGTTATGGACGGCGTGAAGAAAATTAATGTCAGTTCTGCAACTCACGTTGCCACATTCCTCATGCCTGCGGCGGAAACCGCCTTAGGGCTCACGCGAGAACTTGAGGTGATGAATGAGTCATTCCGTAATCGTAGAACGGTTGCACATGAAGCGTTCTCATCACTCCCAGGTGTTGTTGTACCGGAGCCAGAAGGAGCATTTTACATCCTTTGCGACATCACAGGAACGGGCATGACTGACATTGAATTTGCTACCCTTGCACTGGAAGAGGCGCAAGTACAGGTTATTCCGGGCTCACTCATGAAAGGTGGGGAAGGACTCATCCGCGTGAGTTACGCTACGTCCCTGGAGAACATTCATGAGGGAGTTAAAAGGCTGAAAGAGTGGCTTGAGAACAGAACCTGACTCGTGGCGTTCATACCAAATCAACTTGGACGTATCCGTCAAGTTCACGAACGGGATAAATCTTCAGTTCCTTCTGTTTGGAGAGTTTTCCAATGAGTCGCCCGTATGATGGGACAAGAGGGAACGGTGCCCATTCCTCTATGGCTCCGTCTTCGAGGCGATGCGTGGTTTGATGGAGAGGGCAACGAATACACCCGTCCTTAATTTTGCCTCCGTAAGCCAGCGGCCAGCGCATGTGTCGGCACAATGCTTCTGTCGCATGAAGGCCTTCGGGTTGCCTCGTGACCATGAGCAATTTTCCTTTTACGGTCAACATTTTTTTCTTACCTTCTTTCAGTCGTTTTGATTTTATCGCATTATGCCATGTCATGTTATCACCATCTTGGTAAAGGGATTTCAAATCGTTCAAGGAGGCGTTCTGCGCTAGCAAGCGCACCCTGAACCGAGGGATGAGCCCGGTGGTCTCCGATGAGGAAGACACCGTCAATTTCTACATCTGGAAGAAAGCGTGCATGGTGATTTGGATCCATATGGGGGAGGGCGTGACGCACGGTTGTTGTCAAAACATGATCCCATGATTGGACTTCTTGACCGAACCAAGACTTGAGTTCATGTTGAATCTCGTCGACCGAAGGATTGGTGGCGTCTTCGCCTACCAGTGTGGCCGTCACCAAATGTCGGCCCGTTGAGGACGGATGGAGGTTGGTTGGGATGTGGACGTGCAGAACCTTGCAACCTTGTTCGCCCCATCGTTCATTGAGCAGCAATCGCGCCTGTCGAAACGGCGGAGAGGGTGTTGAAAACACGAGGGTGCTGGTAAGCCGTTCTACGGTTTGATGTTCGGTTGAATACCCTGGGAGGAGTTCGGCAGCAACATGCTGAGGCGTAGCGAGAATAACACGGTCGAATTCAGTACCTTCGCCGTTAGCCAAAACGGCGTGTTGGGATACTGACTCCACTTTCATATTGAGGAGAAGTGTCGCTGTACCGAGCCGTTGTGCAAGCTGTAGAGGTACAGCAGCAATACCTTCCTTGGGAACGACCATCGTCCCGTGAGCCATCGCGCCCCATGTGAAATCTGCAAATGAGAATCGTTCAGAAAGCGTGGGGTCAAGTGTGATTCCAGCAAAGAGCGGTTTGAGTACCCGCTGAGTAGAGGGGCGGAATCGGCGCTGTTGTAAACCGGTTGAAATGTTTGGTGCTATGCGGTCCATTGAACGTTCGAGATCTTTTGAAGACGTTTGCATCCTCCATCTGAAAAACCGCAGCCCGTCACGAATCCCCACTGCTTTCAACGTTGGCAACAGGTACCGAGGAGCCTTTAGCGCATCACCCATGATGCGCTTTCTACCCGATCGTGGGTCGATGGATACCGTGCACGGGTCCATTGGTTTAGCGTCTAATTTGTCAAGTTCAATCCATCGTTTCACCGTTGGATACGCCGTGTGAAGAACGTGAAATCCAACGTCGACGGGGTAATCCCCGCAAACAACGGTACTCATTCGCCCTCCAACGCTACCTGCTGCTTCGTAAACGGTAACATCGTGGCCAGCTTTCTCAAGGCCAACAGCAACAGCGAGTCCTGCAATTCCTGCACCGACCACTGCTACCCTCATCCCTTCAGCCCCGTATGTTGGACATACCGCCATCCAAATGAATGATTTGGCCGGTGATGTTGTCTGGAGCGTTTGTAAGCAACCAAAACATGCTTTGTGCTACTTCATTGGGCTCGTTAATCCGTTTCAGTGGAATCATTCCTACAGATGCTTCCCGAATTGCATCCGAGCGTAAAACCGAAGCTCCGAGCCTGGTTTCCGTGAGGCCAGGGGCGACGGCGTTGACACGAATACCGCGCTGAGCGTAGGTCGAGGCCGCTGAACGCACCATGGCTTCAAGGCCTCCTTTGGCAGCTGAAATCGCCTCATGATTGGTGAGCCCGTAACTCCCAGCGACGCTTGATGTAAACACCATTCGTCCGGTTCCATTTCGGAGCATGGATTTGCCAACCAGTTTCAACATGAGAAATGCGGACACCAAGTTGGTTTGGATCACAGCCTCAAAATCTTCCAATTTGGTAGCGTGAGGAGGGCGTAAGGCGATTGAACCTACCAGGTGGGCCGCGCCAGCTAGCCCTTCTTCCGACCGCCCTTTTGCATGGTCCACTGCCGCAGATACAATTGATTCGTCAAGGGCGTCGCCTTGGATGACGTCAGCACCCATGTCCTTGAGGTGAGTAATGCGTTCCACATCACGGGCTAAAAGGGTGACGAGGTGGCCTGATTCGATTAATTCCCTTGCGAGAATTTGGGCAATATCACTGCTTCCTCCAATCAACAGGTATGACTTTGACATGCATTGCAATCCTTCCTGTTTGCTTTTATATTCCTGTTTTCTTAGCCCTTGAACATTCATTCAAAAGGACGAGCGGCAAGGACGGCTCGTGTTAAGAGATTCTCATCCAGCGATTTACGAAACCGTTCGAGATGCTCAAAGCATCCATATTTTGGGTGCCGGGATGAACGAACAGCGTCCCGCTCATCAAGCAATCCATGATTTGGACGGCAGGGGTTGGAGGCTTGTTCCAATTCATCCGAGTGATGCAGGTGGGAGCATTCTTGGAAGGCCAATTCGTCCACGAATCGAGGAAGGCGTTGTCCCCGAAATTGTTGTGTTTTTCCTTGCACCCGAGCGTGCAAGGAAGGCTGTTTTGGAACTCATGGTGCGGTTTCCTCTGATTGAAATGCCGCTTCTTTGGTTTCAGCCTGGGTCGGAACATGAAGAAGTCCTTGAAATGTTAAACGAAGCGGACATCACACACATTGTTGATGACTGTATCGTCCGATTTGTGCAACGTCATCATTTGGAGTCTGCGGAGCAAGAGGTTGATGATGAATGGTACCTCCAAACGGCCTCATCTGACGGAGATGGGTGTTCTGTATGGGAGGTTCATGGGCAAAAATCAACGGTGACTCCTCCTCGTGAATCGCTTGAATGGGTTGGGGACCTTGATGATTTGAGGGCATCAGAACACACAATTCCAAGATACATTCGGTCCTTAAAAAGGTCCGATGAATCATTGAAAGAGACAGCAAAACGCCTTGCAGGCCCCGTTGAATGAGCATTGCATGGTTGGGCTTCGTCAAGATTCTACAATTTTGTACAATGCTCCATTGTTACCAAAAGTAGCGTAATACAACGTTCCATCAGGATGGAATACCAAAGGTAGCGGGGTTCCTGCATCCCATGCGAAGCGAGTGATCTCAGAAGTGTAGGTGCCGTCGTCTCCAAGGTTTACGTCAATGCGGACAATTTCATGGCCTTGAGGCAGAAGGGTATTCCACGAGCCGTAAACCGTTGCGTAGAGAGTGAACCCCTCTGATGGTTCAAGGCCAGGGAGTGCCGAGTGGACCGGACGTACATCAATCCCGTTCATCGAAGTATGCGGAGTCCATGTTCCAATTGGCGCTTCGGTTCCAACCGGAACGGGGTGTTCCGGGTCATCGTCAGGCCAACCGTATGCTGCTCCCTCAATCAAAACATTCAGTTCTTCTGGGGGATGGTCAAACTCCAAATCTCTACCGTTATCCGTGAAAAAATAGCCGTGGCCATCAACCCACACTCCGTCAAATGAGTTTCGAACACCGCTGGCCAACACACCATGGTCCCCGGTGGTTGAATTGACCCACAATAGAGCAGCGTTTCGGTCGTCTTTTTCTTCACAGACGTTGCAAGTTGATCCGCTATGCCAGACCAATGTTCCGTTCGAGAGAAGGTTGACAGCATTGGTTTGGTGATTGCCGCTTTTTATTCCTTCAACCAAGGGTTGTGGGCTAACGAATTGACCGTCTTCGCCTACGGTGAATTTTGTCAGCGTGCCTGCTTCAGAGACATATGCTGAGCCGTTGTTGAGAAGCAGCCCGTGGGGTCGGTCGAGACCATCAAGCAGTGTTCTTCGTTCATCTGACGTGATGTTGAGTTCAATAATTTGACCGCTGTCTCTGTCGCAGAGGAGAAGATGTACGTCATCAGCCCATACCAAGCATGTCGGGCCGCCCAAACCCTGAGCGACCGATTCAACGCTGTATCCATCGACCAAGCTTGGGTCATTCCCGGAAACATAAGGGTAAACTTGCCGTACAACGAGAAGGGTTACGATGAGAATCGCCATGGGCATGATGTGCTTACGCATGGTATGCCTACGCACCTGAAGTTTCGCTTTGAACAATTCGTACGGGAACGCCCTCAAAAGTAGCAACAAGGGAGAAGTTGCAATCCGCCGCACAAATGTTCAATCCGTTTTCTCGAAGTGTTATTGCTTCATCTGCATCCCAATTTACCCTGTCAGCATCCTCTGATACGATCAAACAGGGGGACGGGGAGACGAGTTCGGGATTGTTCAGTGCAGGAAAGGCATCAGGGGTAAGTGATGATACGAGCATGGTTGGGTAGCGCGCCTCATCGGCGTCGTCGTAATAGGTCAAGAACTGAATTTTGTAGCGTTGATTGGTCTGTTCAAAAACATAGACGCCGTCATTTGGTGTTACTCGGTGTACAGAGAGGTCGTACGTATACCAGTCCAGCCGTTCTTCGGTCGCGTTAACAAATTGCGTATTATCAAGTTCAAAGTCGTTCTCAATCGATTCCCCTTCAACAAACTGCCAGCGTATTCCGTCGTTCATGTAGACATCGGTTTTAGAGAAGCGAAGGGTGTAATCGCTTTCATTCGAAGAGGTCTGATTTGGAACATCAAGGTACGTGAATTGCTCCTCTCGGGTTGCATCAACTTGCGTCAAGAAGGTCTGACCGTCTGCCCCCAAGGAGGGTTGTACCCTTGATGCTTCATCGGTCTCGGCCGACTGGCTACCAAAGGTACAACCGTACGACTCCTCATCTATTTCCAACTGGAGTTGGAGCGAAGACCAGGGGAGTGCTTCTCCACCTTCATCGAAGGTGAGGGTTGCGAGAACGTCGTCTGAACCGTTCGTGGCTTGAGCATTGTATTGGGCCACTAGAATCCCGTTTTCGGTCCCTAAGTCACTCTCGTACGAGACGATAACCAACGACCACACGGCAGTGATGACGACCAGCGTTAAGGCCAGCCCGAGGAATACACGGCTCCATGACACGATACTCAGCTTCACTCGCCCTTAGAGCGACGCTCTATCAATACAAGTGCACCGATCATCGAGACAAGCACTGTGGTGATGAGGAACCCTGGGGTGTCTTCACCGTCGTCATCTGACATGTCGGTAGAGGCTTCATCTGCTCCGCCGTCTCCGACGACGATTTCACCGAACATGTTGAGGGCCACGTGTGGCTCACAGGCGTAGTAGAAGGTTGTGTCTTCGGTGAACGTGTATGAGAATGCTACGGTAGTTGCTGCTTCTCCGGATGTGATTCCATTGTCAACAAAGGTCGTAGCTTTGCTGCCTGTAATTTCCTTGACATTGTGAGGCATGCTCGCATCTTCCCAAGACCAACAGACGGTCTGGCCAACGTTGATGTTGACGACTGCTGGAGAGTATGCGTAGCCGGTTGAACCGATACCGATGGTAACGTCACAGGTAACGCCTTCGAACGGGTCAACACTTGCCGGGGGCGTGAGGACTTGGTCAATCACGTGGATAACGCCGTTGGAGGAAGGTACATCCGCCAGAGTGACGTTGGCCATTGATGAGCCGACCATGACGGAGCCGTTGTCAACATGAATCAACAGTTCGTCGCCATTTGCAGCGCTTACGGTAGTCGTTCCTTCGGCGAGGTCAGTCGACAAGGTCGTCCCTGCTACAACGTGGTAGAGGAGGATGTCTGCGAGTGTTGCGATCTCTTCATCGGTGGTGAAATCATCGAGATTGATTCCAGCTGCAGCAAAGGCTGCATCCGATGGGGCAAACACGGTGTAATCGGTTGTTCCGCTGATGGTATCAACCAAGTTTGCCTTGGTCAATGCTGCGACGAGGGAGGTGTGGATGGTGGTTGCGCTTGCGGTCATGGCGAGGTTAACGGCTGGAGTCCAGACGTAGGCCATGCATTCTGCAGAAGTCAAGTTGGTCACGGCGTGTGTAACCGTGTTGTAACATCCGGTAATGGTTTGAGTTCCCATGGAGAAATTTTCAACATACATGTAGGAATTGCATGTGACTTTGTCGGCACCTGCGACGATGGTATGAGACACCATGTTGTAACAAATGTCACCAGCTGGAGGCAACAATACCTGGTCAATGACGTGCACTACTCCGTTAGAGGCAGCCACGTCTGCAATGGTTACGTTGGCATTTCCTGCGCCTACAGTAACGCCTGACGCTGAGACGGTGAGATCGAGACTGTCTCCGTTAACGGCTCTGACGGATGTTGTTCCGTCGGCGAGGTCCGTAGAGAATGTTGCACCGGCCACGACGTGGTAGAGGAGAATGTCGGTCAGCGCCGCCATCTCTTCGGGGGTGTCAAATGCAGCGAGGTCAATCCCTGCCGCAGTGAAGGCTGCGTCTGTAGGGGCGAACACCGTAAACGGTCCGGCTCCTTGGAGCGTGGCCACGAGGTCGGCCTGGATGAGGGCTTCAACGAGGGCCGTGTGAATTCCGGTTGATGTTGCGACTGAAGGAATGTCTACCAAATCTGCTGGTGGCGTGAGGACCTTGTCGATGATGTGAATGACACCGTTGGAGGACATGACGTCTGCGGTGGTGACTGTGGCATCCTCAATCGACACGACTCCGTCAACGACGGAAAAGGTGACGTTGTCTCCGTTCACCATCTCAACACTCAGCCCGTCAGTGACTGCTGAGGATTCAACCTGACCGGAATACACGTGGTAGAGGAGAATGTCTTGAAGGGTGGCGTTTTCTTCATCGGTGTCGAAATCTGCGAGATCAATGCCGGCTGCAGCGAATGCCGCATCGGTTGGCGCAAAGACCGTAAACGGCCCACTGCCTTGCAGTGTTGTGACCAAATCGGCGTGTGCCAGGGCCGCCACGAGAGAATCATGAACCTCGCTGTTCGTTGCGTTGGTTGGTATGTCGTCGGTTGCATCTGCAGTAACGTTAAACGGCAGGGTGGCTAGTAATAGGCTGGCTGTCAAAATGAAGACTCTTAGGCGCATCATACCCATAACGCAATTTCCCCCCCTTATAGAGGGCCGTATTGTTTCCTCAAACAAAGGGTGACCGGTATTCGTGGACATCCTCTGCAATCCTCAGAAGTTGGTTATATTTTGCCACTCGATCTGAACGTGCAGGAGCTCCGGTTTTGATTTGTCCAGCGCGAGTGCCAACCGCAAAGTCTGCAATCGTCACATCTTCGGACTCGCCGCTGCGGTGAGAAACGACGTTGTTGAATCCGTGAGTTGTAGCCATGTCCATGGCTTCAAGCGTCTCTGTAACCGTGCCCACTTGATTCAATTTCACCAACATTGCGTTCGCAGCACCCAATTCAATGCCCTGAGAAAGACGTTGTGATTGTGTCACAAACAAATCGTCTCCAACGGATTGGACACGGTGACCGTTTGCCTTGGTGAAGGCGGCCCAACCTGCCCAATCGTCTTCGCCAAACCCGTCTTCAATCGACAAAATTGGATATTCGTCAATCCAACCCGAGTACATGTCAGAGAGTTCTTCGCTTGACAGAACGCGACCTTCCATGTGATATCCGTCATCCTTGAGGAATTCTGTAGAGGCAACGTCAAGCGCGATCCCAATTTCTTCAGTTGAATAACCCGCCCCTTCAATGGCCCGGACCATGTATTTGAGGCCCTCTTCATTGGATGGAAGATTTGGAGCGAAGCCTCCTTCGTCGCCAATACCGCCAAGCAATCCGTCTTTCTTGAGTTCCTTCTTCAACGCATGATAGGTCTCTACTCCAGCACGGAGTCCTTCTTTGAAATCGTCAAATCCGTGAGGCATGACCATGAATTCTTGTACGTCAACATTGGACGCAGCATGTGCTCCACCGTTGAGAATGTTAAGCATCGGCACGGGCATGAGCCCACCTGCAACGCCACCAACGTATTTCCACAAAGGCAGTTCATGATAGGCAGCACCAGCGTGGAGGCAAGCCATCGATGCCCCAAGCATTGCATTAGCTCCAATATTGGATTTATTCGGAGTTCCATCAAGTTCAAGCATGACTTCGTCGATGATACGTTGCTCGTCCACAGGGAGACCAACAAGGGCTTCTTCGAGGCGTTCCCTCACGTTAAGCACTGCTTGTTCTACGCCCTTCCCCATGTACCGACTTGCGTCTCCATCCCGTAGTTCAAGGGATTCGTATGCACCGGTTGAAGCACCAGATGGGACGATTGCTCGTCCCATTAGAGCACCCTCAACATAACAATCCACTTCAACGGTCGGCTGCCCTCGACTGTCCAATACCATTCGTGAGTCCAAACCGGTGATGTGACCTGACACAATACTCCCTCAACCCGCCCAAGGGAAGAGAGGACTTGAATCAAACGGGAGTTATTGGTTCGTACGGTTCAACCAAGCCATCCATCGCGCCACGTGGGCTTGGATTTGTGGGACTTCTAACTCTGATTGCCCTTGAACCATCCAGCAGAGTTGTTCCTCAAGCGGGGAGATGGAGAACAGTTCTGCCTTGAAAACCGGTTCGTCATCCATGAGAATGTGGCGGCGGCGGTCTTCTACAAAACAGTGAATCAATTGACGAGGAAAGTGATGGATTATGGATTGCTGCGGGCACATGAGGACCAGGGATTCGTTGAGAAAAAGAAGTGATTCGCCCGTTAGAGGGTTGAGTTCGTGAAAATGTATTGGGGTATCCCCGAACATGGCCGCAATATCGATCTGAAACCAATCTTGTTGACTGACAGAAAGGTCGCATTGCGAAAGGTGGTCTAAGAATGCTTGAAGCCCGGCTTCTTCGCTGTAACCTTTGGCCCGCATGTTAACTTTGTAGGGTGGCTTCCTTTTGAACCCCCCGAAGTGCTTGCTAGTGATGAATTTCGGCAGTTTTTCCGTTTAATGTAAATTTTCAAAGGTTTTTTGGAATAAGATGCTTCAATACCCCCGTATAACGCCCGTAAAAGGATTCAAATAGGTACTGGATAACCGGAAACCATGCCCCGAATAGCAGAAATTGACCGCGCCATCCTAGCTGAACTGAGGAAAAACGGACGCATGTCCTATGTTGACCTCGCTGCAAAAGTCGAGGCCAGTGAACGAACCGTTCGTACACACATCCGAAACATGGAAGAAAACGGAACCATTCGTGGCTACACCATTCGAGAAGGAGGCGTTGGCCTTACTGCACTCGTTCGAATAAAGGTGGCCCCAGGGTCCGAAATCGGTTCGTTTGCTTCTGAGGTCACTGGATGGGATGGAATTGAAATCATCTACGAAGTTTCTGGTGAAGCTGATCTGGTCGCCCTTGTCCACGTTGACGACACCATGGCCTTGCGCAAACTGTTGGATAAAATGTGGCTCGCCGCTCCAAATGAAATTGCAAGCACAACCACTGAGTTGGTTTTGGAACAGTACTGATTATTCCTGTTCGCCTTCATCGTCATCTTTCGAAGGCTTGGGTGGAGAGTAATCAATCCCACAGGACCTGCACACCATCTCGTCGTCCCAGTCGCATTGTCGCTTGCATCCAGTCATCGATCTCACCTTGATTTCCATTTGACCGAGCATCCAATGGATTGTGTGACTGCAACATCGGGGTTCTTTCCACTCAACATTGCATTGATTGCTCCATCTAAGTCTCGTACCATAACGTCGCTAGGGTCACGTGGGCTGTCGTCCATTCTGCCTTTGTAAACCAGTTGATGCTGGGCGTTAAACAAGAAAAATTCTGGAGTTCGCTCTGCCCCGTAAGCATGTGCAATCTCCTGCTCTAAGTCGTGGAGATAAGCATAGGGCATGCCCTTTTGCGCTCTCTTTTCCATGTTTGCGAATGAATCGTTCTCATAGACAAGAGGATCGTTGGAGTTGATGCCGACATAACCGATTCCGTTCTCTTGACATTGCTCGGCCATGGCGTTCATTCGAGAGATGCTTGCTACAACATAGGGACAATGATTGCACTCAAAAACAACGACCAGCCCGTTCTTGTCGAAGGCTTGCTCTAGAGACATCTGGTCGCCCCCTACGGCTGCATTGGCATTGGCAAGGAGAAAGTCGGGTGGTGCATCGCCAATGTTAAGAGACATGTATCGCGGTGGGAGTTCCTACTCAAAATGCCTTGCTTCAACCCGTCAAAGAACAAAGAAGTATGCAGCTGCGCCCAAACCTGTCAAAAGGCCACCAATAAGAAGCATTTTTGATA
>DAVD01000014.1:0-8587 GCA_002505405.1 Candidatus Poseidonia alphae
ATCATTCCAAGAACCCCCAACTGAGCGCGGATGGGAACTGAACGGTTCTTCCTTTATTGAAGAGGTACCCATTAACACTTCAGCCAGCGGTTGTGGCGTAGATGACTCTTTTGCGGACATTGTGTCGTTCGCCAAATACCCGGTCTTCAATCTCAGTCAATCGTTCCAAGGAACCATGATTTTGAAATGCAACCCGCTTGCAATGCCTATTCGTGCTCAATGGTCCATTGTAGACAACAGCGGGGCAACAGTGGCCTCAGGTTCCTCTCAGGCCGTCCCAGCAAACCGAATCTCAAGTGCATACACGTCGTTCAATATCTTCTCTTCGCAACTCAATAACACCGTCCCAAAGGATTACACCCTGCGTACCGTGTATGAGGTCCTTCGTCCAACATCGCCAGGCTACACCCAAGTGGCCTGGTCGAATGCTTCATTTTCAACGGTCAATTGGTCAGGTAGCGGTACAAGTCCACTCTTTGCGGCAAATCCATGCATCTCCGACCCATCCTATTCATCCGTCGATGTGTTCGCAACCCAAGACGCTTATTCCCGTGGGGAACTTTTGGACATGGTCATCTTTGGTGGTTGCTATCCAAGCAGTAACTTTCCAACGACACGAGCATCTTGGGAACTTGTGAATCCTTCCGGAGGAGTGCTGCATTCAGGCCAAGTATCACGCAATTCGGCAACCCCCGTCGTGAGCCGGTCAATCAACGGCCTTTCCCTCACCAACGCCGTTCCAGGCATCTACAACATCAACGTGTATTTAGAAGCCTTCAACACCTCATCCTCTCAATGGTTTGCACTGGACACGAGCACGTTTGAGGTCACGATTGATGAGAGATTACCCAACACCGTTCACGGCGGTGCATTCGATTCTGTAACCTCGCCTTGGTTCCTTGGTAGTTCAACGCTTTATGATCTTGAGGTCAATGCAATTGCCACGAACGCCCAATTCGAAGTACGTCATCATCCGTTGCAGCCTTGGACCGTTGTCACACTCCCGCACAACCCCACAGTGGATGCAGAATCAGTCGGACTTCAGATTCGTGTTTCTGCACTTCCTCCAACCGATGGAAACATGAGCAATTTTTCATATTGGTACCTTGAAAGCACAGAAGTAGGCCTCTACGGCGGTCAAGTTCCGTCTCAAGCAGGATTGGACATCAACCTCGACGGTCGGTTTGAATGGGGCAGGGATGAAGCTCGCGTTGGGAGTTGGGGCGCTCAGGACCGGTTCGGTAATACCGAAGAACGAGCGGAAGTGACGCTTAATGCCGGCTCACCGGCTGTGGTCAAAGCATTGGTGCCTTCCGATGATTTGACATCATTCAGGTTCAGTTATCTCGTCGAAAACGGCCAAATAAACGATGTCGCTCTCTTCGTTCAAAACACACCCATCGCCAATTATTCCTCATCGAACTCAGCCGACACATTCGTACTGACAACAAGTGAATTCTCTGCGCTGGTTGCCGAATTGGGCCAGGTTGGAAATACGATTTCTGTATCCGGAACTGAATTCACCGAAGTCCGAATTGAATTGGCCGGGCAAGGCACAGCCATCCTTGGAGGATTGCGAGCCACGTACAATGCATCTCACAACTTCGTGGCCGATGCCGACTCGCCCTTTGTCATGAATCTCAATCAAGCACGAACATCTGTACCAAACATCGGGGGAATTCAATCGGTCCCATTGCCGTTTTTATCGAGTGAGCGTGGAGGCCTGACGGTTGAAGTTGTTCAATTGGATACTTCAAGCGCAGTTGTCCTGCAAAACGGTGCGATGCATGATGTTCAAACCGTCCTAACGCCCAGTCAAAAATGGCAGACCATCACCACCGAATACGAAGTTTTAGGAAGTTCCATTACACACCATAGACTCGATGTGTTCAGTGCGACCCATCAAGCAGTCTGGCTTTTCCCAGCTGGTGGCGGATCCCCTGCGGGTATCCTTGATTCCAACTTGGTTGAACTTCACCCAACCATGCCCATTGAATCGATTGTAGACGGCACGACGGTGACTACGAACATCACGTTCCGATTGCGACCGATGTGGGACGATGAAATGCTGGTCACGGCGACATCACGTCTGGTTCTGCAAAGCAGTGTTATCGCCATCCCATTTTCTCACACATGGGGCGACTTCAACACACAGGGTTATGAAAACGACCTCGAGATTAAAGGTGTAGAATTCTCCAATCAACTCGGCCTCTTCACTGAAAGCCGACAATATCTGAAAGGTGGCGAGCAAATGAACGTGTCCGTCAACATTGGATTTGAGGGGCTCTCAACAGATGAAGCGTTCCAAGATGGTGATGCAAAATTGACCCTCTACCGTGATGGAAACGAACTCTTCAACACGACCTCGCTGGATGGAACGTATTGGAATACAACCCTCAACATTCCGTTCACCTATGCCGATGTGACTTGGACGATTGGTTTTGAGGCCCTCAATGGCTCAACCATCCTCGAACCGGTGGAAGTGTCTCGTACGTTCACCGTAGATTCTGTAAAACCGCGTGTGATGTCTTCTTCCGTTGAACGCTATGACCACCGCACGCCAAGTCCAACACAGGTTCTGCAAATTACGATCACCGACCAACCCGTTCTACCGACCAACGTGAACGCCATGGTATGGAAGGAGTGGGTCGACGATTCAAACCTCAACGGATGGCCTGACGAGGGAGAATACAACTCTCAGTCCATGCTTCTGCCGAGTGATTTGACGGCACTTACAGGAGTTTACACGCTGATGCTTGACGATACTGCGGCGAGTTTAGGCCAGAAGGTTGCCGTTTACGTTGAAGGGACCGACCCTTCAGGCTACTCCATTCTTGATGGAGGGTCATCCGATGAAGGACAACAACTCTTCGTTTACCAACTCGCTGTAGACGGGGCACCTTCGCTTGAAGCCGATGCATTCGCATGGCAGGGTGGACGAAAAGCATGGCTTCATCCAGCACAGCCCTATGAACTGGATGTCAAAATTACTGAACCCAACGGTGGCTCAGACCTTGCGACCGTAGAAATCCAACTTGCTCATAATCAAGGCAGTGATACGATGTCCATCGTGTGGGATTTCAATACCGGAAATTGTACCACAGAATCGATTCACTTACTCATTTCAGATTGCGAGATGATGGGTGCAAACGGTCCTGCTGATCCGTTTGAAAAGGATATGTTGTTGAATGTTGAACTGCAGTTCGGGTGGAACACGCCCGATTTGGGCGATAACCGTCGTGAACCATCGATTCGAGTTGTTGACCGAGCAGGACAAGAGTCCGTGAAAACATTCCCCGAACACCGTTGGCGTTTCTCTGCTGGATTGGGTGTCCCTGATGAAACCGTCAATCTCTTCTTGACCTCAGGTTCCTTCCTCGGCGACGGTGCACGTGTTACTCCATTGACTCAAATGGAAGTCTCTGGGGCCTTGGAGTTCGTAGAGACTCATACGATTCCAGAATTCGACTGCGATGTTGAAGTTCTGTTTGCGGGACAGACTGTTCGAGCAATGGCGGTTGATGGCATTTGGTCTGTTGAATTACAGGCGCCTGTGGTTTCAGGCTCATTTTCGTTAACATGGAATGTGGCTTGCCTTGAGGGACAAGGTACTGACCTCACGGACAAAGAAAATTCAGTCCGCTGGATTCGAGTGGATGGAACCGGTCCTGAACCGATTGAAGTTCTCTCGCCCCGTCCGCAGGCCATCCTTGGTGGTGAAGACCACGAAGTCCGTGTAGTTCTCCAAGAATTGGGCGGTTTAGACGTTCAATCGTTGGAGTTGGTTTGGCGTGTTGAAGACTTCCTTACCGGCGATACGCTTCGCTCTGGACGCGTTCCAATGAGTCTTGTTGGAGACGAAATTGATGGCAATTATCTCGAGGTTTATGCCAGTATGGACCTGACTGAAATCACCAATGAGATGATGTTGGACCGAATGATTGTGTCCATTCGAATCGACGGTCGTGACCTTGCTGGTAACGATGTTCTCAGCATTGGAGGAGAACCTGCTGGCCTCATGATTTCGACGTGGAACATGGAATGGCTCCAACCTAAATTCGAACTTTCACCGTCTGCAGTGTCCTATTCGCGTCTCTTGATCGATGTTGGTGAGACCACTTCGGTTCAACTTGAGGTAGAAAACACAGGCTCCCTTGCAGGCTCAATCGATGTCATCTTCGAATCGGTTGAGTTTGATGGAACCCGTGAACTGATCCAACGAACCTCCGTCACTGCCGAAGCAGGTGGAATTGGGCTTGTGACCTTGGATTGGGGACCGACAAGCCCAGGTGTTCAATGGGTCGTCGCTACCCTTGATAATGGCGCTACCAGCAGTGGCCCTACTGTGGACGTCCGTGCTGCAGTAGAACCATCCCTTGGAGAGAAGGTGTTTGGAGACGTGAACCCCATCATTGGAACCATTACGGGTCTCCTCTTCTTCTCCATCATCGTCACCCTCTTGGTCATGATGAAACGCATGACTGCAAATCAAGGTTCAAAAATATCGTACGATTGGGACGAATACTCCTCGGAACTTGAGGACGATAAAGAGGATGACGATGAGGACGATGATGATTCAGATTCTGGTGAAGCCCAACAATCCGATGGCGGGCTTGAAACCGACTGGGTCAAAGGCGCCGATGGTTACTGGTGGTATCACGATAAAGCAACGAATGAATGGTGGTACAAAGACGCTGATGGCGAAATTGTCAAACATCCTTGATTTGAGGTGAATGTATGAGCATCATCGCACTGTTGCAAATGGATGCTACCGTAGGCGATTTGAACGGTAACGCCGCTCGCCTTTCGCAACTTGCTCAACAGGCACACGACGCAGGAGCAACCCTTGGTATTTCGACCGAATTGGCCGTGTGCGGTTATCCGCCGCGTGACCTTTTGCTCGAGCAGGATTTCGTTCAACGGTCGTTGGATACGGCTCTTGATATCACAGCCCCAATGCCTCTGTTGATCGGCACACCGATTCCTCCTGCCGATGCTCGTTCATTACCGACCAACGGCGTCATTCGATGCGGGCCTGATGTTGCCTCGATCACGGCCGATAAGAGTTCACGAGTTGTTGCCCAAAAGCAACTTCTTCCGAGCTATGATGTCTTCGATGAGGCTCGGTATTTTGCTGCAGAAAACCGGTCAGGCCTCGCCCGTTCCATCGGGGGAATGACCCTCGGTGTTACGGTATGCGAAGATGCCTGGCAGTCGGCAGGGAAAACACCGTCTGCTTACGAACAAGACCCCATTGAACACATTGCGGAATGGTGCCGTCAAGGCGTTGATATCAATGCCACAGTGAACCTCTCTGCATCTCCTTTTCACAGTGAGAAATTCAGCACTCGTTTGGAGGTTGCTCGTCACGCAGCGCTTGTTCTCAACCACCCCTTCTTGTTAGCAAATCAAGTGGGCGGGAACGATGATCTTCTGTTTGATGGCCGAAGCATGGTTGCGTGGCCTGACGGTCGTGCAGTTGTTGCCCCATCATGGCAGGAGGGTGTGCTGCTCATTGATCTTGACGACCCAGAGGCTTGTACCTGGGTGAGGAGTTCTGCAGATGATGCCCTTTCCATTGGCCAAAGTGAATTCATCATGCTTCAACCGAACGATTCAGACCTCCCCGGAGAACACACGATTGAGGAAATCACCGACGCCGTAGTCACTGGGTTGGCGGATTATTGTCGCAAATCCGGAATTACTTCCATCGTTTTGGGGCTTTCTGGAGGAATTGATTCAGCAGTGGCTGCATGCGTTGCAGTTGCAGCCCTCGGCCCATCAAGCGTAACCGGTTTGGCCATGCCGAGTCGACATTCCTCACAACATTCGATCGATGACGCAGAATACACGGCCACGTCGCTCGGAATGCATCATCGGGTTCATTCCATCGATGGGATGCATCAAGCAACGGAACTTGAGTTTGGAGCAGTGCTGGTCGACGGCCAAGCAGTCGCTGGGGAGAACCTTCAAGCACGCTTACGAGCCCTCCTCGTGATGGGTTACGCCAATGCTCAATCCAGCATGGCCATCACCACTGGAAATAAATCAGAAATTGCCCAGGGATACTGTACGCTCTACGGCGATATGGCCGGAGGATACGCTCCGTTAGGCGATGTCTACAAAATGGAGGTTTACGCTATGGCGGAATTGTTCAATCGTCGCGCTATCAATGCAGGAAATGCTCCACCGGTGAACCAATCAACGCTCACAAAACCTCCGTCTGCTGAACTTGCTCCGGATCAAATCGACGAGGATACCTTGCCGCCCTATGCGCTCTTGGACGAACTTCTGAAAGCGCATATTGAACTGGGGATGAACGCAGAACAGATGATTGAGCACGGCTATGAAGCGACCACGGTCGCCGATGTATTGTCACGGTTGGAGCGAAACGAACACAAGCGTTGGCAGATGGCTCCAGCGCCCCGAGTCACTTCTCGTGCCTTTGGACAAGGATGGCGCAGGCCGTTGGCCTCCCATCACGATTGGAGAAGTTCATTGTAGCGTCGGTGGAGTCAAGAAGCCAAAACATGACGGCATGGCATGGCGGGGCAAATTCACAACATTGCGGGCTACCGTTTTGTGAACCTCAATGATCGTGACGAATTGCAAACGTACTATCGCAGCGTTTGTGAAGACTTGGGATTGAAAGGGACCGTTCTTCTTGCACCTGAAGGGATTAACTTCTTTGTTGCCGGAACTGAACCTTCAGTTGATGGTTTCGTGGAACATCTTGAACGGGACAAACGCTTCACAGCCATTCAACTCAAGCGCTCGTTTACCGAATATCAACCCTTTAATCGAATGAACGTCCGGAAAAAGAACGAGATCATCTCCGTAGGCATGGACGGCATCAACCCTGCTGAATTTACGGGAGATGATATTCAACCAGAAGCCTTCAAAGCCATGCTGGACAAAGGTACTCCGGTTCATGTTCTGGATACGCGCAACGACTACGAGTTACGGGTTGGAACGTTTGAAAATTCCATTGACCTCGGCATCCGCACGTTTCGTGCCTTTCCCGAAGCGATTTCAAAGTTACCCGAATCGATGAAGGACGAAGAAATCGTTATGTTCTGCACGGGTGGTATTCGTTGTGAGAAAGCCAGCGCCATTATGCTCAATGCAGGTTTCACCAAGGTTAAGCAACTCAAAGGCGGTATCCTCGGTTACTTTGAAGCCGTTGGAGGTGCCCATTGGGACGGTGATTGTTTTGTTTTTGACCAGCGTGTAGCCGTCAATCCAGAGCTTGAAGAAACCGAGGTGGTGATCTGCTTTGCATGTCGAGAACCTCTGTCTTCCAAAGAACAAACTTCGGACGATTACACCATCGGTGAATCGTGTCCGTATTGCATCGGGCGCAACCCTGATGTTACTGCACGCTGAGCACGATCCAATCATCGGAGAGTTCACCATGGCTGAAGCGGTGCCATTCATGGCCAGTCGTTCCATCATGTGCGATGAAGAAGGCTTGTGTGGCCGTGAGGAGAAGTGAACCGTATGTCCCTCCAAGTGAGGAATTCGAGGCGCCAGGCCAAGGATTGTATTGCATGGACATGCCGCTGCCGTCCGTCGACCAAAGCGATACGCCATGCACGATGGATTCATCTTGTCCCGAAGAGAGAACCAGCCATTCACCGTTCAACGGTACTGCATCAATCAGCGTTGAAGAACTCACGCCTGGAGTCATGTCCTGAATGAGCGATGTTCCATTCGCTGTCCCGTCAGTCACACAAAGTTCGGTTCCGTGTGCTCCCATGAAGCAATCAAACAACAAGCGATGTCCGGAAACAAACCCGCCAATCGTTGCTCCTGGCGCGAAAAGGGACGTTGATAATTGGCTGGTTTCACCGCTGCTCAGGTTGGTTGCCCACAGCATTGCATCGGTTCCTGAAAGTAAGGCGTCAAAAACCAACGTGTTGTTGAGCAAGTGTATTCCAAGCCCTTCGCCAATGTGCGAATCACCAGAAGAAGGGGCGAGGTTGGTCAACCACTGCGAAGTCCCGTTGTCCATCAGATGAACCACCTGGCGCACGCTCCCTCGTAGAGCAACTGCGAACAAGTCTTGCTCATGACTGACCCAATTCGTAACCAGCGTATCTCCCGAAGGGCTGAGGTTCCAATTGAGGAGTTGGCCTTCCGAGTTCAGCCGATAGGGCTCATCGTCACCGTTTCCATCTTCTGCGTTGAACCACAAATGGGTCCCGTCCCCATGAAGCATACTGCTGCCGGCCGAGGAGAGCACCGCCAATCCGTCCGCAACAGTTGTTGAAACCGATGCCTCCCAAGACGGATGAAGATCGATGGAAATCAACTCAGAACCGTTGGTCCAGAGGAGGCCACCGCTCGTTGAACGAAGTACGACTCCGTCCATCCAATACACGGGTTGATCCAAAACGGCAGCGCCCAGTGCAAAGGTACCCGTTTGCGTTCCGTTTGTGACCCAAATTTGCCGTCCATTGACGCCATCATCGGCATCGAAGATGAGTGCTTCCGCAGTTGATTGGTTGAGGTAGGTGAATCCAATGTCCCTTCCGGGTAAACTTTCGCCAGTCGGGTTGATGTTTGCTAACAATCCCGTAGTTTC
>DAVD01000014.1:8684-31786 GCA_002505405.1 Candidatus Poseidonia alphae
TAGAAATATCGGTGATGCGTTCTGAAATCAGTGGTGAAAAGCAAAACTTGAGCGACGAACGAAGTTCATCCTCATCCAAGCGTTCGTCACCGGCAACACCGTTGCCCCGACCATCGTCAACCCCAAACAAGAGAATGAATCCTTCGTGACAGAGATAGGCAGGGGCGTCGTGCCGCTCAATGAGGGCAGATGACCCGTTGACGCCAGAACCTCCATCGCTTCCGTCCTGGCCGCTCGTTCCCGCTGCTCCATTGGCTCCATTGCAAATGGTATGAGAACTTTCAAGTTCCTCCTGTTCAAGAATGCCGTTGATGTTCTCATCAATTCCAGTGGTGATGGTAGCCCCACCTTGCAAGCATTCACTGGCTCCAGGAGCAATTTGAGCAGTATTCACGATTGAGGGGGGTGCGGATGCCCCGTCAATCCCTGGGAGTCCTGACGACCCGGAACTTCCTTGGATTCCGTTGCATAAGACGGCCGATGTAGAAACTTCATCCAAGTCCAAGGCCTCGTTTCCGTTGAGGTCAATTCCTGCTTGGAGCTCAGTTCCGCCATCATAGCATACATCTCCGTCTTCGACCTCAAGGCTCTGTACCAACATCGTTTCTGAAGTCCGTTCATCGTCGAACTGCGAGAGTAAGAATTGGTTGTATCCTGCAAGCCCTAAGGCGGACATGATCAGAACAATATGAAGTACAGTCCACATTTTGTTTTTGGAATCTTGTTCGTTTTCATGATGCCCATCGTGTTGATCTTGTTCTTGATTTCGTGCTCCATGACGTTCTTCTTGACCTTGGGATTCCATGGAATGGCTATTGCATTCATCCGATTCAAGGTTATTCCCGTTCATCATTTAGCGAAGCCTATCTTTGCAATGAAGGGGTGAATTGATGAAGCATCGTGTCTTGGAGGGATTATGGACATCCCAAAGCGGTTGCTTGGTCAACTGAACGGTGACGAAGGGCCAACTCGGCAAAAAGCCGCTCGACTGGTTCTTGACCTCGCTGAAACCGCTAAAGCCGATGGATTTGTTGAAGCAGTACACGCCCACGTTTCAGGCGTTTCAGTGATCACTGGAGGGCACGGCCTTCGTCAATTTCTGGCTGACCTTTCAGCGAGCAGCGACGGCAAGGTCTCGATTCCAACTACGCTCAATTCAGCAGGCTGCGATCATGAAAAGATGGACGAAATGGACATAGCATGGCCAAATTTCCTCGAACAGCAGTTTGAAATCATTCAAGCGTACGAAGAACTTGGAATTCAAGCCACCCTTTCCTGCACGCCATACGACCGCGGAATCGATGACGGCTCGGGCATTGCTTCTTGGGCGGAATCCAATGCGGTGTGCTTTTCAAACACATGGACGTCGCTCTTGACCAACCGTGAATCCGGTCTTTCTGCCCTTGCTACTGCATTGACTGGATACGCTCCACGCTGGGGCCTGCATTTGCCCGAACACCGAATGCCGAACATGTTGGTTCATGTTGAGGCGAACCTGTCGGATTTGTCCGATTGGTCCGTGCTTGGTGATTGGATTGGAAAGCAAGTGCGACCGGAATGGGACATGCCTTTTGGTCCAATGCCTTTGATCACGGGGCTGCCTTCATTCATCAGTTTCGCCTCCAAGAAAGCCTTGACTGCTGCTGCAGCAAATTACGGCTGTGCGCTTCTTTGGGCCGATGGCCATTCTGCTGAACCTCCATTGACTCGAACAGAAGACGGATGGAATCCACCTGAGGCAGGTTGGCAGGGAAGGTTGACCTTCACTGAAGAGGACCTTGCAAAGAGGTACGATGAATTGGCTCCGACTGGACAAGTTGATCTGGTCGTGATTGGGTGTCCACAAGCCAGCCTTGAAGAAATCAGAACAACGGCTTCCGCGGTGCGATCACACATGGAAATGGGTAAACGCATCCCTGACCATCGGCTATGGGTGTTTACTTCCGGTGAAAATTATGAACTCGCACGAGCCGACGGTTCCTTGGATTTATTGGAAGATGCGGGAGCTTTGATTCTCAAAGATACATGCCCTGAAGTAACACCTTACAATCGGGCCAAATACAACCACTTGCTCACCAACTCACTGAAGGCTGAGCATTACCTCACGAGTGGGCTCAACCGTTTGCCCACCAGCGTTATGCCCATTCAAGCATGTGTTTTACACGCCTTTGACCCAACACTCAGTGCTGGAGAGCGCCCAACGCTTCAGGCAAAAGCACAGCCTCAACATGCGAGCAACAAGACCCATCGGGCCGGTGAAGCGTGTCTTTTGGGTGAGGGATTGAACTCCCAAGATGATTTCGTCGTCAAAGGACCTGCAATGGTCAGTGATGTACCCATCACCTACCTTGGTTATGTCAACCGAGATACGGGTGTCATTGAGGAAACCGGACATCCACTGGACGGCCAAGCGATCGAAGACACGATTTTGATTTATCCCAAAGGGTCAGGCTCAACCGTCGCTCCCTATGTGTTGATGGGGCTTCTCTACACGGGCAAGGGGCCCAAAGGAATTGTCAATAGAGACGTGTGTGCATTAACGCTCCCAGCCTGTTCATTGCTGAACCTTCCTTACGGTCATGGATTTGATGAGGATCCATGCTTGGCGATTAACAATGGTGATTTGGTTGAACTACGAAGAAGCGGCTCAACCGTGACCCTGACGGTCCTTGAGCGAGCAAAGGTGGACTCATGACGAAACGTATTCTGGTGACAGGGGCTGCGGGTTTCATTGGTTCTTCCTTGTGTGAACGCTTGGTCCACGACGGGCATCGTGTTGTTGCCGTAGACAACTTATTTCGAGGCCGTCGTGAACATCTCAGCGCCCTTGAAGAGGTTCACGACTTCTATTTTATTGAAGGAGATGTCCGTGAAGAATCTGTTCTGAATGCCTGTGAGGCTATCTTTGGGGGTTTTGATCTCGTTCATCATCTTGCAGCAATCAACGGGACGCGTTGGTTTCACGAGGCTGCGAGGGACGTCATTGACGTGAACATCAATGCAACACTTTCCACGCTCGCTGCGGCTGAACGCTGGAATGCGAGGTATGTGTTCGCATCTTCCCCTGAGGCCTTTGGAGAAGAGGAAGTCATGCCGCTAAGCGAGAGAACATCAACGACCTTCCCATCAGCACAAGAACACCAACGGCATTCCTATGGTGGGAGCAAATATCTTGGAGAAGTGGCCCTGCAACATGCTGTTGGTGCGGGCCTTGATGCCCGAATTGTCCGCCCATTCAATGCCTATGGGTCGAGACTACTCGGTGACGCCTATGGCCAAGTCATCGGAATGATGTTCCAAGCAGTGAAATTGAAACAAGCCGTTCAAATCCACGGTGACGGTTCTCAAACACGCTGTTTCACTCACATTGATGACGTTGTGAACGGCTTCATTCTTGCTGGGGAATTGGATGTTGGCCTTCTTCACGGCCAACCATTGGCGGGTTGCTCGTTTAACATTGGGAGCACTGAGGAAATCAGTATCGCAGAATTAGCTCGTTGCATCAAAGCCGCCGTTGATGATGCTGGCATAGAGGTCATCCATTCCGAAGGCTATTACGGCGATTCAAAGCGACGGGTCCCGGATTGCACTGCAGCCGAACAGTTGCTTGGTTGGCATTGCACGACAAAATTAGGGCCTGGCCTGAAGCGGGTTTGGCGGGAACTCGACGTTCAGCCGTAATGCTTGGTGACCCGTTTTGTCCATCCGGTTGGGGCGGGCGTCATGTCGTCCCTTCCATGCTGGCAGAGAACCGCTAATCCTCCTGCCGGTGCAGTTGTTGAGGAAAACCAGACAGCCGTGACGCGCATGACCGCTATTCTCGCCACGGCGCCGGGAAGCTCGTGTTCCTCCACGTATTCGGCTTCAATCGCTGCGATACCTTCCGATAACAAGAGGGGTTGTGAATCAACGGTTTCAAGAGCGTCGAAGAGCAGCCCTTCATCCTCTCCCGGTGGGAGTGGCGTTGCGGTCTCATCAACCAGTTCGACACCTCTTTGGGTGGCTGGCATCAAATTGAGTAGAATTCGCCCTGTCGAGCGCATGTTGGCCAGCGTATCACGGTGACGTCCGTCTTTGTGGACCGAAAAAGAAGCCGTGAGATAAGGGGGTGCGGTTGAAACGGCCATGACCGATGAAAGGGGCGCGAAATTGCGAATTCCATTCGAATCAAGGGTTCCCGCGACCACAACAGGTCGTGGTGAAAGCACATTGTTCAGCCATGTACTGCGTTCAACATGCGTCATCGCATCGACATCAAGACGATTTAGAGGCTGGCTGTGTTGGTTGTTTTCTTCAAACCAACGGTTGAGGGTTCCGTCTGCAATTTCCTCAATGGCGTGCTGATTGAATTCAACATAGGCTTCCCATCGAGGGATTTCTTCATCTTCTCCTCGTTCTTTTTTCCTCGCAATGGATGCTCTGGCATAAGTATTGCAGCGTTCCAAAAATGCCGTGATAATTGATTTTTCATCCATTTAAATCGCCTCTTGTTTATCGTTGTACTCTTGTCGAGTCATCAGGAATGAAGCTGGGTTTCCGGCCCATACTTCGCCTGCTGGAAGATCTTTGGTAAGAACCGAACCAGCACCAAGAACACTTCCTTCACCAATATGGCAGCCGGCAATGACCGTGGCATTTCCTCCAAGGACTGCATGTTCAGCGATGCGAATTGGAGCCCATTTGGTCGAGTCGCCAGAAGGCGGGTATCGGTCATTGAGCAAGGTGGCGTTTGGCCCCACAAATACATTGTTTCCCAAAACAGATCGGTCAGCAATGTATGCAGATCCTTGGATTTTGCAATTTTCACCAAGGTTGACATGCTGGCCTACGTGGGCCAAAGCACCGATGGAAGTGTTTGCCCCAACGGTTGTCCCTGTTCCAATATGACACGGCCACCAGGCAACGGAACCGTGTCCAAGGTCGATGCGTTCTCCAGTAAGTGGGTGTTGCGACATAAAATCGCCTCAATCGTTGAGGGATAACTCACGCATGAGCATGTCCACGTGTCCTTTGGCTTTCACGTTGTATCTGCACCAAGTTAGAGCCCCATCCGAGTTAATGACAAATGTTGAACGAGCACAACCCATGTATTCTCTACCGTAGTTTTTCTTGAGGCGCCACGTGCCGAAGGCATGATGAAGAGCAAGGTCTTCATCAACGAGAAGCGGGAAGTTCAGCTCCTGCTTCTCCACGAACCGGCCATGGGATGCTGATGAATCCTTAGAAACTCCAAGAACGATATAACCCTCGGTCACGAATCGAGCCATGTTGTCACGAAAATCACAGGCTTGAGTGGTGCAACCGGGGGTAGAATCCTTTGGATAAAAATAGAGAATGACCTGCTTACCTTGCGCCATGTATTCGCTTAATTTGTGCACCTTGCCATCTTGGTCCGTTACGCTAAAGTCAGGGGATTGTTCACCAGGGGAAAGGGATACGGTGTCGCTCATGGTAAAAGGCAAGGGTCCATCCTCCTAAACCCATTGCATCTCGTTTTGTCCCGAGGGGTGAGGGAATTGGTCCTCAGTTGCCCCTTTTTTAGATTATGCAGGTTGAATAAAAACCCACCCAGCGTGAATGAAATCACTGTTTCGGACCGATTCTTTCAATAACCGGCGGGCTACAGTCCAAGCCATGGTCGGCTCACGTATGTCTCGCAAGGCACGCCGCCATTTTAAGAAAATTCAGCGTGCTACGACCAAGTTCATGCTTCAGGAAGTAGCCAGTGCAATTCAAACTGACCTTGACAAGCGTCATCTTTCCTATGATGAAGCGCTTATGCTCGGCAATCTTATCCAAAATCGAGCTGACCAGGTGCCCGGAGATGGTATCGTCTACGCCATATCGGACCGAGATGCCTATCGGCGAACGTTGGAACTGTATCTAAGGGACGCCCTTCTCACCCGAACAGAACAATTGTTACTTTGGGAGGAGCGGCGTCGATTGGGAATCAGTGAAGACGAGCACGAGCACCTCCTCACTCAACTTTTGTCCCAATGGAAGCGCCAAGGCAAGAACGTCACCATCGATCGCTTCGTCAAACCGAGTGGAGGTGCGGGCAATGTCTAATCGCACCTCCCCGCTTTTCTTAGTGGGGTTGCTTCTCTTTACGAGCCTTGCACCGCTCACTATGGCTGATGAAGGCGCTCGTTCGTCTCCGGATTTCATCGTCACTTCATTCACTCTCGATGATGCAGGCTCCATCATTGATGGAGGCTCTGTGGTTGCAGAAGCTGCTACGCATATCGTTCGAATACAAGTTCAAAACATAGGTCTCGCCGCCGGCCAAGCATCTCTCGCCCTTTACCATCAAGGCACATCGACCTCAGGAGAAACTGTAATCGACAGTACTGATTTGGGCGTCATCAACGCTGGTTCCAGCAGCAATGTCATCGTCTTTGCTTGGGCAGCAACCCTCGGCCCTGACCAAATACTGAAGGCTAAAGTCTCGTCATCTACGGATATTAACAATGTAAACGATGAAGAACAGTTGCTCGTTGATGTGACGACCGATCAGGCGGCATCGGTGCCGAGCATCATCGACATACCAGAACCTGCGGTTGGCCAAACAAGCGTCGTTTGGTCCAAATCCATTCATGATTTCAACATCAACGTCCGCAATGACGGGGTGAAGAATTTCTCGGCCTCTTACGATCTCGTATTCACCGACCCCTCAAATCCGGGCAACACCTTCACAGAAACATCCGCCACGGTTCCAATCGTGAGGCCCGGGTCTTTGTACGACGGCGGAGCCACCCCTTCAATCGTCTCTCTCAATTTTGATGCTACGGCCCGCACGGGGGAATGGGCGGTCGTCGGCACGATGACTGCAACCGGTATTGGTTGGAGTCAACAGGTACAATTCCTGGACTTTACGGTTGTATTTTCAAATTTCAACGCTGAAGTCACTGCGGCTCAGGACAGAAGCGTTGAGCCCGGCCAAGGAACTACGCTCACCTATCTGGTCAAGAACGTTGGACTGCTAAGCGATGACTATTCAATTGGCTTGACTTCTGCAAGTGGATGGGTGGATGCAACCGCAACTCCCGGAAGTACTGCGACGATTTCACCTGGCGTGACAACCTCCGTTCTCGTACAAGTTGATGTGCCCAATACAGCACTTCGAACGGATTCGGACCTCGTTACCCTTACCCTCACATCAACAGGTAGCAGTTTCGTGTACACCATGCAAACCACCGTATTGGCGGGGGAGTCGTACGACGTCACTGTAACCATGCCTCCAGCAACCGTTATGCTGGTGCCCGGTGATGAATCACCGATTCTCTTTGATGTAACAAACGATGGGAATTCGCCGAGTTCATTCGCGCTCACTGCGGGGCTCACCACAAACGCCATCGGGTGGGACTTGGAATTCACCCACCCCGTCACGGGTGTACTGCAGGCAGGGGAGACCGTCAGCGTGTCGCTTGGCGTGACTCCACCGACCATCAAGAATCCACTTGTTTCATCTGAACACAATCGCGCTGGAGATTCCATGGGAGTCTACGTGCAGGCCCAATCCGTTTTGGGCGGGCTTCCTGGCATGGGTTCAACGCCAATCGAAATACGCCCGGTCATCATCGTCGACCCTGGCCTCCCATCTGAGGCCATTGACATGACCGTTGAACAGGTCCTGGCAGCACGTGCCGGAACCGGTTTAGAAGAAATCCTTGATCTTGAGGTCGAGGTCCGTCATAACCTTGTGAGCGAATTGACTGAAGAAGTAGATGCGACCCTTTCCCTTGGAACTTCAGTGTTCACATCGGATTCTTCAGGAGGCTTCGACGAAGCCTCACGATGGGCCATCGGTCTCACGCCCACTTCCTTCCCGACCATGTCTCTTGGAGATACAGAATTGTCTAAATTAACCATTCAGGGGCCAGCCGATGATTACCCCGTGTCGGGGCAACTCTCCATCCCGATCACCGCCACCCCCACATTAGGAGCCGTCCATCAAGGTTCAAACGTCATCCCTTCAGCCATCACTCAGACGCTTCTCCTCAATGTCCCTCCAGTGCTCGGCGCAGAGGGATATTCAGGCGGCCCGTTGGATGCCGTGGTTGGCGAAATGACCGAGTTTCCCCTTAGCCTTAGCAACTCGGGGAACAACATGACCTCCTATCGCTTGGTCATGGAAGATACTTTGCCGGAAAATTGGGTCGCTTCGTTTTCGTCAACAACGGCCCTCGTTTCGACCACGCTCGTTGATGTTCCAGCGAACGTTGCTGATTATCCGACTCTAGGAGACTCCCATATCAGCGACTACACTGTCGTCGTAACAACCGACCAATTTGCGCCTGCTCAAAGCATAGAGAATCTTAGAATCCGGGTCGAAGAACTTGGAACTGGGACGGTCATCACCCATTACGACCTGCCGATTCGGGTCGGCGAAAAGGTCAACGCAGACCTCAGTCCTGCGACCCAAGAGGTCAACCTTACCGCTGGAGAATCCCTCACAACGAGAATTACAGTGAACAATGTAGGCAATACTCCTGCGGATTTCTTGGTTTGGATTGATGATACAGATGCTGGTGAGATTTCCTTCACAATGGAGACTCCTGCTACCCTTTCAATTGGAGCAGGATATGCGGAAACCATCAAGATTCGCCTGACCCCATCCGATGACGCACGAGCCGATGAGGAATACAAAGCGATCGTATGGGTCTCAAACCCCGAATCCGACCTTCTCGTATCCGCTGAAATTATTGGAAACATGGGCGAAAGCCACGGAATGGCGATTTCGACGGTGGAAACCATGGGTGTTATCCCCGGGAAAGTGGAAACCGTAGACTTTGAAATTACAAATAACGGAAACCTCGATGAGGATGTTATTGTTGAAACCAAGGTGAACGGCGATTGGGTCGTTACCGATGCAAACTTTTCACTTAGCCTTGAAATTGACGAACTTTATCAGGGCACTCTTGACATTACAGTCCCTTCAGTTGGAGGAGATGATCAGTTGACTAACGGCGCTATCTACCCAGTGACCATTCGTGTCCTAAAGCCGGACACTTACGAGGAATTGGGTACCCATAGCTTCAATCTCGTCGTTGCCCCATTATTCATGGTAGAGGCGGATGAATGGCCTTCTAAAATGTTCTACCACGCGACCTGGACCCGTACTTGGAACGTTGAATTGACCAACACTGGGAACAGTGATGTTGAAGTTAGTGTCGACTATACGCTCCTCAAGGGAGGCCTAGCAGCTCCCTCCACAGATTGGGCTCTCGTCAGCCCTGCTCCTGAAACGCTGCTTTTGCCCCAAGGCCGTGCAACCAGTTTCACCTTTTCAATTCAATCAACCAATACAGAACCTGACCTCACGCTCGCAGCCAACTTGGCGGTAAAATTCACACCGACAGATACAGATGTTGAAGGAAGTGCAGAATTTTTCACCGATCTCACGATGAACCGGTTCTTTGAGGTCTCCGATACCAAGGTTAACCCCGGCGATGGGATAAGCGCGACTTACCCGATCTCCTATTCTCACATTCCAAACGGTCCAGGGGTTCCGGTGGCCTATGAAGTAGAACTTTGTAAATCTGAACGTTTGCTTGACTTCTCATCTTTGGGTCAAGATGAGACTCTACACCCTTGGTCGTTTGCAATTGTTGTAGATGAAACAGAATATCCTCTTGATTTGACCCAAGAATGTGGTTCCGATTCGCTTGGAGTTGATTCTAGAATTTCTCTACCCACGCGAAATGCATACGAGACCACTGCGCCAATCTCTCTGAAGGTCACGCCGCCAAGGGATGACATTCTTCCAGGAGATGGTTGGGATCTGACGATGCGACTTTATCATCCTGGTGAGAACGCCGGGTATACCGTTTATGACGACGCTACCTTCACTTACGAACTTGCAGTATTCGCAGACCCCGCAATCGTCGACTATGGGCCAACTGCGGATGTACTCTATGAGGGCGAAGAGGCCAAGTACTCTGTCTCCATCAAGAACAAGGGCACGGCAATCGCCCTTGGCGTTTCGGTACAGTTGGACTGTGGCTCCGATATTGCAGTCCTCATGGCCCCTGAAAGGTTTGAAGACGGAAGTATGATACCAATTCTTACCGCTGGTCAAACAGTGGATCTTGAATGGACCATCATGCCCGATACCATCGATTGGTGGGAAGTGCGCTCGCAGGCTGATTGCAATATATCCCTCACCTCCATTTACGCTGGAGACAACAACCTTGAATCCAACGACCAAGAATTGGTCGTACAAAACGTTCAATCCGCCTCCCCAGGTCTATCCATTGCTTTCATAGCATGTATCGTTGCAGCTCTTGTATCCTTTGCCTTTACCCGACTTGCTTCGCAATCTGAAAAGTGGCAGTTGGGCGGAGTATATGCCGGCGTCCTGAGTTTTGGATTTGCATTCCATCTTGGATTTGGCTACGAAGTCCAAGGGGTCCCCATATGGGGTCCAACAATTTTGATTCTCAATGCCTTGTGGATTTGGCGAATGACGTGGAAGAGCAGCGAAGAATTCCGCCTCATCCACGAAGATTACCAGCGAGCCCGCAAGGGGATATCAACGATCTATTCGGACCACTTTGAAGCACTGGGAGACGGTCGTCGCCAATTAACCATCATTCTTTCAATTCCAGTGCTTGGTATGTTGGCTATCGTTTTGGGCCTCCCCCCTCAACTCTCAGCGAACTCTCAGAACCTCGTTGTCATGGGGTCATACTTCCTCATTATCATGATCGGAGTTTGGTACTTCCTCAAGCGTTCAGACAAGATGTACGGTAACCTCTACGGTCGATTGACCGATGCTGAAATCAAGAGTATTCGTATCGAGCGAGACCTCGGCGACCCAGCACGTTTGCTCAACGATCTGGCAGACGATGGATTGGACCTGAGTTCGTTGCTCGGACCAAGTGACAACGGCAACGAAGAGATGGTGGAACCTGAGGCCCCGAAGCCGATTGATGTTGGCTCCCTAGCCCTTGAGACGGAGGTGGATACCGATGTCTGAGGATGCTGAGATGGATTTCGAAGAGTCCTCATCAGAGGATCTCGCCTCACGAGAAGCGGGCATTCTAGAAGCGTCACAAACGTTAGAACGAATTGCTCGAAAGGCAGCTCGCCGAAACAATGCCTCGTTGACAGAATCTGAACTTGACCTTGGAGAAGCCAAGGTATACCTCGGCATGCACAACCTTTCGCGAGCCAAGAAAAACATCAAGCATGCTGAATCCATTCTCGAATCTCTAGAAGAGGATGTCTTGCATCTTCGCCGAAGCATTGCGATGCTTCACAGGCTTTTGGTACACAAGCGCATCAGCCTTGACGAGGCGGAACACATCCTCTTCAAACTACGAGAATCCACAGCGGCTGCCGAAGTAGGTGACATCAGGGCGGCAACGGAGGAAGTAGAATACCTCCTCGAAGACCTCATTGGAGGCAATTCCTCCACGCTTAACCCCTTCCTGTTCCGTCACTTCTGGATGGGTGTGGATACACGATGGCCAGCAGGCGGTGATGCGGGTGTCCTTCTTGTTCGGATCATCAACGACGGTCCGATTCCAATGCCTATGCTACGCCTCAAGCCACCGGTGCCAGAGGGTTGGACTGCATTCCCTCCGAACGTTGACCTACCAATTATTGCACCTGGCGGGAACATCCCGTTGCGATTTGAGATTAAACCGGATTACCGGATGACTTCCGAAGACATCCCCCTCACCCGTAAACTGTCGGTAGCAACCTCTTATGAGATGCGCTCCGGAGAGATTACCATCACCATGCGTGCACAAAATCGTTCAATGGAACCCCTCTCAGAGATTCTTCTTTCCCCATGGCTTCCAGCAGGTTTTACTGCTGAAGAACTTCCATTTATTCGTAATCTCGCTCCAGATGAAGTGGCCATCATACGCATGCCACTTCGAATTAACCTCGGTCAAGGAGGCTCTTCTTGACCCATCACATTCCACTCGCAGAGACGAGTGAACAAAACAAAAATGGTGAAAAATATGAAAAACGAAAAAACGAACGAAAACCGCGATGAACTTGCGGCTATTGGTATTGGTGCAATGATTGTCTTCATTGCTCTGATTCTTGTAGCTGCAGTTGCTGCAGCCGTCATTATTCAGACGGCTGAAAAATTGCAACAAAATGCACAAAAGACTGGCGACGATACTCAAAAGTCTATGTCCAACAAGATCAACATTATTGGAGGCGTCCGTGGCGCAACCAACACTGTTGTCTTGACCCTTGAACTTGCAGCCGGAAGCAGCAATGTTGATGGTGGGGACGTCAAGTGGACTGTTATTTGTGCTGCTGGTGTAGATGACGGAGACATGGCAGCTGCTACCAACATCAATACAGTTGGAGTCAACCCTGTTGCATTTGCTCCTAACGAGATGTACTCGTACACAATGGCTCTTCCAACTTGCTCCACCGATGCGGACGTCACTCTCTTGATTGACTCTGCAGGTGCAGGATTTACATACGAACGATTTGATGCAACGGTCTCACAAGGCCTTGCAGTTATTTGAGGTGATGAAAGATGGAGAACAAAAATAATTCACAAAAAGAAGACACAGTTGCAGCAATCGGAATCGGTGCTATGATCGTGTTTATTGCTTTGATTTTGGTTGCCGCAGTTGCTGCAGCAGTCATCATCCAAACCGCTGAAAAACTTCAACAAAATGCTCAAAAGACCGGTGATGATACCGCAAAGCAGAGCACATCTCGTTTCATGGTAAACGCTGGTTCTGAAGATGCTGCAAACGATTACATGTTGTTTGTCAAGCTCGCACCCGGCAGTACTGCCGTTGCGGATACTGATGTTGTGGTCCAATTGTACTGTGGTACACAAAGCGACACAGTCGACTCAGGAAACCACGTCTTCTATGACATGGACGATGTTAACGGAGCCGCCCAGGCAACTGTTAACCCCGGTGCGGGATACGCATTCGTTGTTACTCCCAACAACTGTGGTGCGGGGACTGTAACAATGTGGATCCACATTGAAGGTAGCGGTTCAACCTACCAAGTGCTCGAAGTTTCTGGTACCGCTGGCCAGCCAATTATCTGATTTCTAAGCATTTTGCTTAGAGGAGAGATGAATATGGCATGGCCATTTAGTGGAATCTCTGGCGGAAATAAAAGTGCAGACCAATCGTTAAGCGAAGAGCGACTGAAGATATTGGCCAATGTGGCCATTGAACAAGTCCCATTTCCCGAACAGGGAATGCTGAGCGACGAAGATGCATGGACCATTTCCCCTGGACCGACCAAAGCTCGGATTAACAGTCAGCAGAGCGTACCAAACGTGGCAGCAACACTTGCTCCACAAGCCGCACCGGTGAACCTTCCCCCTGCGACGGTTGATACATCAGGTCTTGAACGACTCATCAGCAGTCGTCTCGACATGGTGGAAGACGTTCTTCGAATGGTTGAAGGTCGCTTAGAAGACGGAGCACTTCCTCAAGCCTCGGCAGATGGAACTTCATCTTCTGATGCTGAATCCTCTTCCGACGACGAAAGTGACGAATTAGGTGCAGGAGATCGCATCATTACAGCCACCGGAGAAGTTGTTGAAGTTGGAGGGCAATCCCGAATGATGGAGCATGATGAAGCTCCCTTGGTTGAATTGTATGAAGCCCAAGCTCTCGCTGCTAATCCGTTCTTGAACGCACCAGCGGCAACAGTTACTGGCTCGGCAAATCAAATTGGTGCTCCGACAGTTTCTGCACTTTTGCTGGACCACATGTCCGGCATGGCTGCAGTGAGTTTTACTCAGAAGGCTATTGATTCAGGAATGTTGACAGACACTGAAGGTAGAAGCGTTATGGCGATCGTCCAACTTGCTGAACCGGGTGACCCTGAAACAGCATTGGAAGACCATCTCCCACATCGTGAACTGTTGACCTTTTCAGCTCTTGTGTCTTCATGGCGCCAAATGGAACTCCTCAGAGGTGAAGAGTGAATGGGCGCATCGGTTGGAATTGGTGGATTGATCATAGGCATTTCGATGCTCGTCGTTTTTTCAATGGCGTATCAATCCATTTCATCTCAAATCGATACCGGTCTTGAACGACTGGACGATGCAGATGAGCCTATTCCGACCTTTACGATCGATGATGCTACGCTATGGGAGGGGGCAATCGTTGCCACCACCATTGCGACACCGGGCACAGGATATACAAACGGAACCTTGAGTACCACAACAGGCAACGGTGGATTTGCAGGGACGTACACGGTAGGGTCAAGTGGAGAAATTATTGATGTGGTAATCACCAGCCACGGAAATTACTCCTCCGCACCGACCCTTGTTACGACCTGTTCAACCGCTTGTGTTGGAAATTCTGGTACTGCAAGCGTGACAGCAACATTAGGTGCAGCCGTATATGCTAACTTCACCAACTCAGGAACGCTGACCATTGACTACGATGAGATGTGGGTGTTCACTGACGGAGCCAACCCTGAACAGTTTGACACCATTTACACTTCGACGATATCGTCGACCAACTGGTATTCCGGGGAAACGTTGTTTCTCCAGTGGATTGATGCAGGTGCAATTGGAGAAGACAGGATTTCAATGACCGTTGGACCAACAACCGTTGGCCATATTCTTGCTTGAGGTGATGGCATGGCGGACGGCGGAGCATCTTCATTTATCATGCTGATAACGGCATTGCTGGTCTCTGGCGGTGCAAGTTCCCTTCTGATTAACGAATGGTCCGACGCAGTTCAAGTCACCACCAAGGCTGACCGTAAGGCGATGATATCCGGAGAAATAAGCGTGACTTTTGCAGGGGACCCAGCGATGGTCTCCTACGATGACAATCCAACGCTTCCAGCTTTTGAAAGCATGACATTTTATCTGTTAAACGATGGATTGCATGAACTTTCTACGACCAACTACCAACTGCTGATCGATGGAATTGAACCGTCAGGTGTATCCTTCGCCTTCGTGGCCTCTGCTACATCATGGGGTCCCGGTGACATGGTTGAAGTCACAGCTGATGACACAAGTTTTGGATACAGTAACGGCGACGATGTTCGAATATTTTTTACAGGTTCATCGGTTAAAGTTGGTGGATTCATACACTCTGTAACAACCGACGAAGAGGTGCGTTTACATGTCGTTTGAAGATAATCCATTCCTAATTGCTCACAAACCAGTGGAAGATGGCTTCCCCTTTGATGTTGAAACCGACTCGCTCGGAGACTCAATGGGTCTTCGAATGCCAAATCGTTCGCTCTATGTGTTGCAAGGAAAAGTCGGAGCGGGTAAATCGTTGATTTCTCAGCGCCTTGTACACGGTATGATTCAGAACGGAGTCAAGGTTCTCGTCGTTACGACCGAACTCACGACTCGTGGCTGGATTGAACAAATGGAAAGTGTAGGCTACGGCATTACCGATGCAATTCGGGAAGGCCGCTTGATGGTCATCAGTCGGTTTGGAACCATTGCCGAATCAAAAAGTGATGTGACGCTCGAGGATGTGCTGGCCAGTCCAGCAGTTCCCTCTGCTGACGTCATCCTCTTTGACTCTGGAAGTTCGCTCATGCCTGACAATCTTGATGATAACGGCCGGTTTCAATTAATGCAACAAATGCGCAAGGTCGCTTCCGAAGGACGTTCGTTCATGCTCTGCTTGGACCCGGACGAAATGGACGGCAAACTGCTTCACACATTGCGTGCATCGGCCGAGGTTGTTCTTGACTTGGAAAACGCACTTATCGGTGGAGAAATCAAACGTAATATCGTTGTCACACGGTTCCTACGGGCAGCAGGGCCCATTCAATCAAGTATTGGATGGCGTGTTGAGCCAGGAATGGGTTTTATCGTGGACATCACGGCGGTCAGTTGAGGAGGTGGATGTATTATGAGCGACGAACCTCGATTTGCTAAAGGAGACCTGAACGGTGTCATGGCGGCTTATCCTCACGTAGCCGACTGGGTTCGTGACTTTGAGCAACGCTACGGTACTCGGCCAATGTACTACGGCCCATTGGACCGTGGCGCCATGAAAACTCGCCCTCTCAACTTGATTTATGTGACGAGGGAACCGATTTTTGTCCATATCTACGAACCTCCGGCAGATGACGATGGCGGTGGTACAATTCTTTGGTTCGGATTGGAGCCTCAATTGACTGAGGAAGAGGAAAACATCCGTCGTGAACTCATTGAAACACTTCTCCAAGAAGCTCCCTCAGCCCCTTCGTTTACCACCGATTCAGAATTTGAAAACATCTTGGGTCAAATGATTGACAGATACACCATCCTTGATACAGAAGCCAACAACCTCGTTCGTCGACAGGGTCGGCTTTGGGAAATGCTCGGCATGGATGACAAGCGTCTGACCGTGAATGAAAAACAGCGGGAACGACTAACTTATGTCGTTATTCGTGACCTGATTCGAAACGGACCGCTTGAACCTCTGCTCTCTGATGAGATGCTGGAAGACATACACTCGGTAGGATTGAAGCACATTCACATGGATCACAAGGTCTTCGGAATGGTCACTTCCAACATTCGATTCCGTGAACGAGAACTTCTCTCCCGTTACCTCCGTGCTATGTCGGAACGTATTGGTAGGCCTGTTTCGGACAACAAACCAATTATTGACGGTGTTCTTCTTGATGGTTCACGTATCAACATCATTTTCTCCGACGACGTATCTATGCTTGGTCCGTCGTTCACCATCCGTAAATTCGCAGAAGAAACCATCTCGATTACTCAACTCATTCAGTGGGGTACGATGTCTTCTCAAGTCGCAGCCTACATCTGGATTTGCCTTGAATACGGTATGTCCGTTTTGGTGTCTGGGGAAACAGCATCCGGTAAAACAACAACCCTGAATGCGATTCTACCGTTCATTGACCACAACGTTAAGATTTATTCTGCTGAAGACACGCCTGAGGTTAAGGTTCGCCACAAGATTTGGCAGCGTCTCGTCACCCGTGATGCAAAAAATGAAGAATCTCGTGTCGAGATGTTCGACCTGCTTAAGGCTGCATTGCGAAGCCGTCCTCGTTACATCATCATCGGTGAGATTCGTGGTGTAGAGGGTGCTACTGCTTTCCAAGCCATGCAGACCGGCCACCCGGTCATCGCTACGTTCCACGCATCATCAATTGTCAAGATGATTCAACGTTTTACCGGCGACCCGATCAACGTTCCCATTCGTTTCTTTGACAATCTTAACTTTGCGATTTTCCAAGAAGTGGTTGAGGCCCCAGGTGGAGGTATTGCCCGTCGTATCACAGGAATTGACGAAGTCATTGGTTACAATAAACACAGTGACGGTGTGCTGACCCGTGGTATGTTCGAATGGGACCCTGTCAAAGATAAACACTATTTCCGTGGTATGTTCCAATCACATTTGCTTGAGAACAAGATCGCTGCAATGGCAGGTTTTGCGAACAAGCGAGATATCTACGATGAGATGCTTCGTAGGGCCGATGCCATTCAGCGAATGGTTGACCGTGGCTTGACTCATTATGACGACGTGTTTGACCTCCTTGGGCTCTACTATTCCAACGGCTGGGACCATTTCAGCCGAGCTATTGACACATGGGTCGGCGTCAACCAGAAATGAGGAGATGATGAGACATGGAGCGCATGCCGATCTGGCACATTGCACTGCGTCGTCTAGAGATGCCTATTGGGCGTTTCCTTAGCCTCTATGTTCTTCCGGTTTCGATTTTCACCTTCATCTTCTCGATTGTTCTTGTAGTTCTTACCGGAGGCCTCAGTGAAGGGGCGCTCTTTTCTGGAATTACTGGAATTTTACTGGTCATCCTCCTCACTGCTATGGCCTCTGTTGCTGCAATTGGCTTCCCAATCCTCGATGTCCAGCGTTCTGCCAGTCTCATTGAAGCAGAAATGCACATGTTCATCACGCGCATGGGTATCCTTTCAATTGGTGAGGTTGGAGCTCAATCAATCTTTGACATTCTCAAACAGATGAGGGATTATGGAGAACTCGCTACTGAAGTCCAACGAATTGAGACCTTGGTTGACAAATGGCACACGTCGCTTCCAGAGGCTGCTCGGATTGTTGCACAGCAGAGTCCAAGTCCGCTTTGGTCTGATTTTTTGAGTCGAATGGCGTTTTCAATTGAAGCAGGCCAGCCCATCGATCAGTTCATGCGTTCCGAGCAGGAAACGATTGCTGAACAATACAATACTCTGTACGATACACGACTGGAGTCGGTTGACACGCTCAAGGAAATTTATGTTTCCCTGGTGACTGCTGGGCTGTTTGGTCTTGTGATTGCAGGTATTCATTTGGTTCTCTTCGAGGTGGGCTCCGATACCGATACACCCATCGAAGTAGCCAGCCGTCTTCGTTTTCTTCTTCTGGCTTCCTTGGTGTTCGGCTTCGTACAAATGGGGGCAGTTTTCGCCTTCAGGGCTACGATTCCAAAGGACCTCACCTTTGCCCGTGATGAAATGGATACACCCTTTAGAATTAATTTCAGACGCTCGTTATTGATTTCAGGCCTGGTCACCATCGTTCTCGTTGTGACCAGTGTTTTAACCCTCATTTGGGTCTTTGAAGAGTTAACATCCCAATGGGATAAATACGGTCTTCTGTTCATCGCAGTTCCACTTTCACCCCTTCTCATACCATCGTTGATGATTCGTAGGGAAGAAAACCAAATCCAGCGTAGGGACCAAACATATCCGGATTTCATTCGGGCACTGGGTGGGACCGCACAAGCTCGTTCCTCAGAACCTTCCGCAACCATCAAGGCGCTCCGAGGTATTGACTTTGGAATGCTTGACAATTCCATTGACCGATTGGAAAAGCGCTTGTCGACCCGAATTGACTCGGACCGTGCATGGGACTATTTTACTGCAGATACCAATTCCGCCGTTATCTCTCGTTACACTCGAATTTACATTGAAGGCTCTCAGTCATCCGGCCAACCTGCAGCAACAGCAGAAATGGTATCAAGATCTGTTGGAAATCTCCTCTCACTGAGGAACAGAAGGTCATTGTCTGCAAATACCATGTGGGGAGTTGCCCTCGGTCTTTTGATTTCGAGTGTAGCCGCTCTTAACGTAACGACCGCCATTGTGCTGCAACTTGGAGAATCGATTGCTGGGGTTGCAGGTGGCCTTACCCAAACCGATGTTTCTGCCCTCTCTGATTTCGGGGCAGGTGTTGCTCTTCCCGTCATGGAAGATGCATCATCTGTAGATGACAACATCAGGATGTTCAAAATCATCATTTCCTTATTGATTTTGATGCAAGTGGTCGCCGTTTCGTCGATTGCCACACGGCTTCGAGGTGGTACTCGCTCAAGCGCAGTGGGGCAAATGATTCTTCTTACATGGGTTTCGGGTATCGCCTCCCTTTTGACCGCCATTATGTTAGAGAGTGCTTCAGGCGTCTTTGGGTCCTGATGAATCTGAGGAATGTTCATACCCTTCGTTTTGGGTGGAATGGATATGCAACCGCCCATGCCCCCGGCAATGAATCCTGCTGCTTCACCGTACCAACCTCCCGCTAACATGGCGAAAGGCTCGATGTATTCTTTTCAAAAATGGTTGATGATCGGTCTCATCGTCCTCGTTTTTTCGACCGTTTTTGCTGAATTCCCATTGTCATCATCGTCCCCAAACGCTTCAGATTATGACCTTCTGACCGAGAAGGGAATTGATGACTTGGCTGAAGCGAATGATAGTTTTGAAGGTCAAGTGGCTCTTTTTGCGGCCATGAGCGCAATTCTCCAGACAACAGCCTTGTCGCTTGTTGCCTATGCATTCATTCGTGAGGCACACGAAGAAGAAGGGATGCATGTGGCCATGCGTGTGACGATGGTTCTCGCTGCAATCATCCTTGTCACGAGCATGGTTGGCCGCAACTTCTCGTTGTTCTGAACTCACTTACGAGCTTCTTCCCGAATTCGCTTTTTGGTGGCCGACCATGAGCAGATGGGACATTTCGCTAGGTCGTGGAAACGAGCGGGACAGTACTCACGCCCAAAGAAAATAATTTGGAGATGCAAATCGTTCCATTTTTCTTTTGGGAAAACTGCCTTCAAGTCCCGCTCTGTTTTGACAACATTGCTTCCATCGGAGAGCCCCCAGCGAGCAGCAAGCCGGTGTATGTGGGTGTCGATAGGAAATGCTGGTACGCCAAAGGCCTGTGCCATAACAACGCCAGCAGTTTTGTGCCCAACACCAGGAAGTGCTTCAAGGGCCTCAAAGGAATCGGGGACTTCCCCCCCATGCAGTTCGTTGAGCATTTCAGAAAGTCGGCGAATGTTCTTCGCTTTGGTAGGGGCCAAGCCGACTTGCCTGATGTCGTTAAGAATGACATCAACTGAGAGATTCGCCATCGCTCGTGGGTTGTCAGCTTTTGCAAAAAGGGCCGGTGTGACTTCGTTGACCTTGAGGTCGGTTGTTTGTGCGCTCATCAGCACGGCAACGAGCAACTCAAACGGATTGCTATGGTCTAGAGGAATAGGGATGACCGGATAGAATGCTTCCAACTGTTGTGCAATTCGTTCTGCCTTTTCTGAACGCTTCACGGGCCGACTCTCCTGCTTATTCCGTATTTCTTACGTCGTATTCTTCACCGGTCTTCCATCCAAAGTAGAGCCCCAAAAAGATTGAAGTTAACGGAATAACGTTGCAAATGAGGGATTCCAAAGGTTCAGTCGTAGGTTTCCCTGCGATGTACCAAATAACGAATCCAAGAATAAGACCTGGTATGATCATCATGCTTCCCATGATGATGGTGCGAAGGGTGCGCATAACACCCCCAAGCGGAGGTGTGTCATGAAGGTGTGCTTAGCCCTAAGGTCAATTCATCCTTGCAGCGAGTCCTTCACCAGAAAGTGAGTTGAGGACATCCCCTTCTTCCAACCACCCTTTTCGAGCGGTCATGAGGCCGTAGGTGATGTCGCTAAGTCCTCTGATTGAATGCGCATCAGGATTGATGACGACCGGAACGCCGAGGCCCTTTGCATGTTTGCACAAGCGCCAATCTAAATCCAGACGGTATGGACTTGCATTGAGTTCAACGGCCTTGAGGCGTCCTTCTTGATTGTGGTCCGCCATGTGTTCCAAAACAGCAAACAAGTCGACCTCATAGCCATCCCTCCCCTGCAAGATTCGTCCAGTTGGGTGGCCAAGCACGGTCGTGGCGGGGTGGTCAATGACTTTGAGTAGTTCTTCGGTATTCTCGACTTCATCTCTTGAACGCCATTTCGTCATGGCGTGTACGCTTGCTACCACATAGTCCAGTTCACTGAGCACTTCATCCGGATGGTCCAACTTACCTCCAGCGAGTATATCGGATTCGACACCGTGAAATAAGCGGAAATCTACACCTTCTTCTGCCCATTTTTGATTGTAGGCTTTGATGGTTCGACCTTGGTCCAGGAGGTCTTGAGAACTTGCCCCGTTTGCAATTTTAAGGGAGGGGGAATGGTCAGCAATACCCAGCCATGACCAGTTCATCTTCCGGGCTGTATCCGCCATTTGCTCAAGACTCGCTTCACCGTCAGAAAGTGTGGTGTGGTTGTGGAGTGCCCCTTTGATGCTGTTCATCTCCAAAAGTTTGGGAAGGTTTCCAGAGGTTGCAGCCTCCACTTCGCCCATGTCTTCGCGCAATTCAGGCACCACATATTCCATGTCGAGATGAGCATAGATCTCTTGTTCGCTAAGGGCTTGGAGGGAATGAACTGCTGCTTCCATTCCTTTGAGGTCGCCTGCCTTATCTTCAGGTATGAGTCCAAACTCGTTCAATCGAAGGCCACGGTCAATGGCTCGTTGGCGCAAGGCAATGTTGTGCTCTTTGCTGCCTGTGAAGTAGGCCAGGGTGAACGGTTCGACGTGTGGAGGCACGAGGCGAACTTGCGCATCAATGGTTCCGCCCGCTTCAAGTTGCTCGTAATCATCTCCTCCAATGGCGTCCAGTACATTCGGGTCAATGTGGCCGACTGCGAAGGTATCGTCAAACACCGATGTGTCAAGAATGAGGCTGATTTTAGAGTCGCCTGCCCCTTTCACATCGGCAATGCCTTGGAGTGAGAGAATTCTTTCCGCCACGGTTTCATGATGAGCCGCATCAACTGATACGACCAAATCCAAATCTCCGATGGTATCTTTCCGCCTACGAGCGCTTCCTGCAAGCGTAGCACGATTGACGCCGTCGATTCCTGCAATTTTTCTCTGAAACGCTTCTCCATATCGCAATCCTATGTCGAGGCGCCTTCGTTCTCTAAACCGTGCAAGGAGTTCTATTCCGTCGAGCATTCGTTGCTGAGATTTTGCACCAAAACCCTTCATCGGGGCGATTCTGTTTTCTTCAGCAGCCTCTTTGAGGCTGGCCACTGAATCCACTCCAAGTTCGTCATGCATCAATTTGATTCGCTTGGGGCCGAGGCCAGGGATTCCAAGCATCTCAATCATTCCAGCAGGCGTGGATGCATGCTTGTCGACCCAATCTTCAGGCCACTCTCCTTCGAGGACGGCTTGAGATAGGGCACTTCCAAGGCCCTTGCCGATTCCCTTCATCTCAAAGAGTTGTCCCGAGGCAACAAGTTCACCAAAGTCCTGAGTAATCGTACCCAACATCCTGCTTGCATTTTGATAGGAGCGGACTCGGAATACGTTGGCCCCCTGAAGTTCAAGCAATATCCCCATTTGATGCAAGACCTTAGCCACTTGGTTTCTGGAGAAGTGAGGTGGCGTCGGCCGAGGCGTTGGGAGCGTGAAGGAGCCGACTGCCATGGAGCGAAACAAACGACGACCCTAAACAAAGGTTCGCAAACCTCGCCCCCACCTTCAAGAGGGTCCTTCTCTTGGACATTGCATGGTGGATGTTGCGTTCTTGGAACACCTGGCCGAGGCCTTGTGCGGTGTGTCTGCAGTCCTGTTCACGTTTATAGCCACACTTTCACGGTCGGAAATGGCCGAAGAGATCGCTCAAAACATCATTTTCTTCACCCTCATGCTGGCTGCAGGAGTTCTCTGGTGGCTGTCCTATGCAGGTGGAGTATTGTGGGGCTCAAACTATCTTCCAAAGCCCCTTGCTTTGTTCTGCGTGATTCTCGCGGTGTCGGCTCGAATGAACATCAAAGGAGAAAACCTGTCCTTTGGCGCCAACCCTCACAGCATT
>DAVD01000014.1:31868-33593 GCA_002505405.1 Candidatus Poseidonia alphae
CTTTGTGCTTCTTTGGCCATTTTTTGGTCAATGAAGGTCCGCATGTATTCGGGCAATTCTCCGTTCACGAAGATGACATCGTTGACATGGTCCAGTTTCTTCAAGGCGTAATAAATTTGCATGGCGGTCATCGGAGTGGATGAACAGCCGTTGCAGCCTCCGTCCAAGGAGAGCATAATGTTCCCATCGGTTGTGTCAATCACGTTGACAACGCCGTCATGTTCGTCGAGGATTTCTTGGACTGGACCAATCTCAGCCAAAATCTCCTCTGCACTGATGGACATATCTTTACCCAAACCTCTCTCCTCTTTGAACAATTGCCTGTTGAAATCATGGTGTGGGCCATTCAACTGCGTATGCTCGCTCGGTACAATGAGAAAGTACTCTAAATCAGCACAGTGCCTTTTTTTTGGAGGGAACCACTTATGAGGGGTTCTTAGGTCGCCAAATCAACAGGTGTTCTATAATGATGGGAAATATACCAATGATAGCTGCGGGTGCAGGTCTTTTCGGACTTGCCGTTGCGTTTATGCTGTATCAACAAGTAAACAAAGTGAAAATTGACAACGAAAAGGTTGCTAATATCACTGAGGAAATTCAAAAGGGAGCCATGGCGTTTCTCTTTGCAGAATACAAAGTACTCTCGGTATTCGTCGTGGTCGTCGGCCTGGTGCTGATACCACTTAACGGCCTGGATACCGCAATCGCCTTCTTCGCAGGTGCTCTAGCCTCTGTTGCTGCTGGATTCTCAGGGATGCGTGCTGCAACTTCAGCAAACGGCCGAACAACAATGGCTGCAAAGAACGACGGCAAAGCCGGCGCTCTCGCAGTTTCATACAACGGTGGTGCAGTCATGGGCCTTTCCGTTGGTGGACTTGGGCTCCTCGGTATTTCTCTTATCGCATTCTGGCTCGGTGCGGATGGATCCAGTCCAAACCTCGCTCCCGCAGCAGGATTCGGTATGGGTGCTTCATCCATTGCGCTCTTCGCTCGTGTTGGTGGTGGTATTTACACCAAGGCTGCAGACGTTGGCGCAGATTTGGTTGGTAAAGTCGAAGCGGGAATCCCAGAGGACGACCCACGAAACCCTGGTGTTATCGCAGATAACGTTGGTGACAACGTTGGTGACGTTGCTGGAATGGGTGCAGATATCTTCGAATCCTTTGTTGGTTCGATTATCGCAGCAATGATTATTGCAAGTTCCAAGGGATTTGGTGGGGATCTCTTCACAGGGAATTCGAGCGATTACATCATGATGCCAATTATGCTTGGTCTCATTGGTTATGTAGCATCCATTGTTGGTGTGTTCTCAATGTTCGTTCTCAAGAACGGCAAAGACGCAGCAGCAGCGCTACGTAACACCACATTCATTGCAGCAGCTTTGTTCTGGGCAGGCGGCTATGGTGCCATCCAGGCTGGCTTAATCGACGTCCATCTAGGTGTTATGCATTCAGTCGTACTGGGCAGTCTTGTAGGAATCTTCATTGGATTAGTCACTGAATATTACACCGGTATTGAGCCAGTCTTTGGAATCAAAACCAGGGCCATTCCTCACATCGGTGAAATGTCCAAGACTGGACCTGCAACCAATGCTATTGCCGGACTTTCAGTCGGTATGATGTCAACTTTCATCCCAATCCTTCTGATTGCAGGTGGAATTCTTGGTGCAAACCACTTTGGTACCCTGGGCGATGGAGAATTTGGCCTCTATTGCATCGCAATGGC
>DAVD01000008.1:0-16259 GCA_002505405.1 Candidatus Poseidonia alphae
GACGGATGTAGGGATCAGCAGGTCGGATAAGAATTACGAGTGTTTTCTTGTGGACTATCCCAATTGATTTCCCAAGAATTCACAACAGTAAAAGAGTTGGAAAATGTTTCGCCGAGATTCTGATTTGTCACTGTGATCGTGAAGTCATAACAACCATTCCCATCGAAGAATTTATCAGACTCTATGTATTCAAACCCTTCATTATCGAGGGCTGTCCCAGAAAGTGTGACAAAGCCGAAAACAGGAGAACTCGCAGCACCCGAAAAGTCTGATGTCCACTTAGCCACATCCCCGTCAAGCGTAACTTCTGGGTGTGTGTATCCTGAAGATGAACCTTTTGAAACAGATAATGTAAAATTTTGTTGTCCGGTAAATTCTCTAATCTTACTGGTTGCACCTGAGGAACTGCTAGCAGCATAACTGTGCTTTCCATCGTCCATTTCTTTCTCACCATCCGCAAAAAGCCCTACAAACGCTTCGACTCGTATGCCCTCGTATGTAGATTCAGCTCCCTCGCCACTGTTACTGGTGGAAACATATGGGGTGAATTGTATTCCTGCATCCTTTGCTTGCCTGGTCAGGTGTCTTGAGTTGATGTCCAACTCAACCTCATTACCATCGGAAGAGGTCGCATGAATAGTATAGGTTTTCAATACAGAGCCATCATAGTCTTCGGTATTTCCATCAAAGAATTCTTCTATCGGAATGTTGATTCTCTTTAGGTTATTGCTCATATCTTCTGAGCCATCCCAAAGAAGTTCACCTTCGGATTTTATTTCAATATCAACTGAACTGAAACTACCCCGTATGGCAAAGTCTAATTCGTCATTAGCTTCATCAATGCTCACATCCGTAATCGCAATGTTTGCATTTGAGGGAAAAATACTGACCAAGGCGTAAGGACCACTTGCGATCAGTAGGGCTACTCCGATACTTGCATACAGTTTGGGCTTGTTCAAGCCACCACGCATGCGGTCGGCCTGCACGATTGCCCCGATTCCAAGCACGAGTACGATACTGACGACGATGAAGCCCCATGCACCTCCTTGCAATGATAGAATCGCACCAATAAGGATGATGACCCAACCTCCGAGATTGAGTTTCATGGCTGTGTCTGGATTTCCTCCAAGTGATGGAGTAGAAGATGATTCTATTTTTGATGCAACTGGTTTTGGAGCATCTACAGTTTTCGCTTCAGATTTGACAGGAGTTGGCTCCTCAGTGTCAATTTCAGCATCTTTTACGGCGTTCGCTTTGTCCAATAATCCACCCATAGTACATCCCCGATATCATCCCGTTGCCGTGATGGGATTATGAAACCAACCCCTGTTCGTGCGGTCAATGTTGCAGTTCTGAGACGAAGTCTCAAAGGCCAGGAGCACCATCACGCCATTCCAAGTCATCTTCATCATTGTTCAAATGACGACGACCGATGGCTGCACCAGCGAGTGCGATCATGGAGAGTGAAGGAACGACTTCAAAGCCAGGCAGGTAAACACCACGGACATAGACCGTGATCATTTGTGATTCAGTGTTACAGCCGCTGTTTTGACATGCAAACTCCGACTCAGCATAGAATTCGAGGACGTGGTAGGCATCCGACCAACCTTGGTTCTTGGGCGTACGAACCATAATTCGAGCAGTCTCTGGGGCGGTGTTTGGCTCAATGGTAACAACCGTCTGTGGGAGGTTGACGGTAAATCCGGCTTCTTCGAGAGAGTCACGGGTGTTTTGGGTCACACCAATTTTCATCCTGTCAATTTGGTTTCCAAAATTGTAAACCTTGAACTGGAAGTTCTTGTCGGTCTTCGGCATGAGTTGAACAAAGGGTTCAACTGCTTCAACTTGGACGATACTGAATTGCATGATGTTGATCAGTGCGTTAACGCTGGAGGATGCAGGATTGGGGGGTGGAAGGTTGTTCAATTCCTGGACATCGGCAGAAACTGTGAGTTGGCGAGATTGCATTTGCATGTATGGATTTGCCCGAACAACAACCTGGAAGTCGACTTCTTGTCCGGCACCCACATAGAGGTCACCAGGGGCTGCAGTCGCCAGACCATCACTTGTCACCTGAATGTTGACTTTCTCAACATAGGTTGTTGGGTTAGTAACGGTGCATGTGGTGTAGCCAGTCAAAGTAGCACCGGGCTTAACTTCAACCTGAATTTGACCGGGTGCGCAGGTCATTGAAACTGCGGCACCTGAGATTTGGGCCGATGCAGGAACAGCAACGAGAAGAAGCGAACACAGATAAATACTCAAAAGAGCGATGACGCGTTTGTATGCTGACATTGTCTCACCTAACAGTCCTTCCAACCCCCACCACCTCATAACCGTTATGGGCGACTTGTGCGAAAAAAGGATTTTCATACATTGAATTGGCGACATGGGATGGGCCCGAAGGGAATTGAACCCCTGACCTCCCGGTTATGAGCCGGGTGCTCTAACCTACTAAGCTACAGGCCCTGTTCCGGTGGGCAACGGTAGGTGAAATGAACCTTCTGTCCAAACTCAATCAAAATGAGCGAGGGAGGATTGGGTTGGTTTGATCCATTCCCTAACCTTTAATTCCATTTCATCACGGATGGATTCAGGAACAAAAACCATCGACCGTTCGTCCGGCTGAGCCAACGACCGAATCAAGGCAGAGTGTTCCGAAGCATCCCTCCCGTCTTCAAGGACGATGCCTTCAACGTAAGGCAAATATCCCCGCTTACGAATGGTGGCTTGAATGACATCAAGTTCAGGATTGAATCCTGCTTCCTCAATGGCTTCCCGAAGCCGAGGAAGAATCACTTCACTCATCTCAATGGTTAAATCATCAATTCGCAGCGATTTATGGAAGTCTTTCCGGGACAATAATCGCTTGGCATAACCGGACAATGCTTCATCGTCATGACGCGCCCAACGAGGCAGGGCCACTTTGACATGAGCATCGTTAAGCGCTGCATACTGCAAAGCAGTAAGTTCCGTATTGAGCAGCATTTGCTCAAGTTCTTCGGTCAGCGCCAACGAACCTTCTTGCGCAAGAACACGCGCCCGCCCGAGCATGTTGACCAGGTAATTTTGAGTCAACATGTTGACTTTATGGAAATACACTTGCTGGTACATGTGATATCGAGTAACTAAATAGGCTTCGATAGCCGGCAAACCCCATTGTTTGACAAACAATCCTCCGTCGTCTCCAACTCGTAAAGCACGCATGACACGAGCACTATCAAAACCTCCGATTTGAGCCCCTGTGTTGGCTTGGTCTCGAATCATGTAATCCATACGGTCAACGTCAACTTGGCTGCTGACGATTTCTTTCAGGAACTTAGGGATGGAAACGCCTTGATATTCATCGCAGCCGTCCATGATGGCAAAAAGACGTTGAAGCCGGTGTTTCCCGAGCACTTCCTCAACGATGATTCCGATTGCGGTTTCATTGGATTCAAGCATACGCCGCCCCCATGTTTCATGGGATGCAAACGTTGCGTACACTTTCGGAGTTTCCAACAGATGGGAATAGGGTGGGTGTCCAATGTCATGGAGCAGAGCCGCTAACTGAACCAATTCAGCATCTCCGTCGCTGATGATTCCAGGGTGAGCCGTATCGAGGTGATGGATCAACCGACCAGCAAGATGGTATGCGCCCAGTGAGTGTGCAAACCTGTTGTGTGTCGCAGCGGGAAACACGTATTCGCATGTTGAAAGTTGTTGAATGGAGCGAAGGCGCTGAAACTCAGGCGTATCGATGATTTGTGCATGGTTTGCGGGGACTAAAATGTCCCGATGAATCTCGTCACGGATGACGCGGTCAGGTGCAGTCATATTGTGAAGGCCTCAACGCATCGTATTAAAGCCATTATCGGTAAAACCCACCGTCTTTGTGGATGAGAATGAATAAACACATGGTCCAACTCCAGAGAACATGGCCGATGCAGTAAAGGGACTCATGGACCGCATCACCAATGAAGATCCTGAAACTCGGGGTCAACAACTTTGGGTGATGTTTGCACTTGCAATGTTTTTGGTAGCGACCTTGAATTGGTATGCTTATGTTCGTGAACCGGAGACCATTGAAATCGGTTCCTTGCTCGAGTACAAAAACGAAGTCGTGAAGGTTGAGGGTACACTCATATCATGGGTTGAAGACCCTTACTCCTCAGGTGACGACCGTATTGATGCCATCATCGACGACGGCACTGGAGTGGTGGAGGCCCGTTGGTATCGCCCGGGAGACATGCCGCCCATTGGAACCAACGTAACGGTCATGGGAGACGTCATTGAATACGACGGCAAAATATGGCTTCAGTCACTCGGTGCCGGAGCATTTGAGTTCTCACCATCGGATTATCCGGAGGTACAAAGGCTCGCTCTTGCCGACGTGGCCAAAGACCCAGCAGCCTATTCCGGTGAAGTAATCCAACTGACCGGATTCATTGGCGAATCGATCAGCCCCGATGCCACCTTTACTTCGGCCTATCTTGGCGACCACCCCAATTATGGAAATTCGGAACACCAGATGCACCTAACGATTCGTTCGTCCACCGGCACATGGATTGAAGCCACCTCCAAGGTCGAGATTCAAGGAATTCTCTCCTATCAACAACGTGACCTACGCTGGAGTCTTCAAGTTCAAGGAACTGATATTCTGGAAGACCGCACGCACACCATCAACATCCCTCAGCTCGATTGGAGTGCGGAGGCAACATGGAGTTACCAATCGGGGCAGACCGTCGACATGTCGGGCATGCTCCTTACCGGAGACGAGGCCTGGAGGTTGATTGGACCTAACAGTCGCGAGATATGTTTGATTCCCAGCGACGAGGACCGAGCCAACGAAGAAGCGGCTTCAATGGATGGGACCATCCAAACCGTTCGTGGCCGACTGCTGTGGTCAACGGCCACATCAGGATGGTGCATTGATGCCAATGAGGGAAGTTCACCCCAACTGGTCAACCCAGAAACCCCAATGAATCTCTTGGCCATGTTATCTGCAAATCCTGTCGGCATGGTCGATGACCCTGATGCCAGATACACGCTGTCTGCCTACGTCAAGTACGCCATCGAACCGTCGGTTGAGGACGAAGAAGGATACCTCGTAGATTCAGCAGCATATTCTCCTGGTTGGACAACCGTTGCGGTCACCTTCCCTAGCCCACGTACATCTTGGTTGGAAACGGGGCAGAATGTCATTGCGAATGTATCGGTTACGTGGGACGATGAAGACATGCGTATTCGCCTGCTTATCCATGATTACACGCTAGGAACGGTTCCCTCTGCACGGACGCTTCTTTGGGACGATGGAGCCACACAGTGGAGTTACTCAAGAGACCAAAACGTGATGATCAATGGAAAAGCGATGATGGAAGACGGAGAATGGCTCCTGTATAGGGACGGTTCCAATCAATCCATTGTGCTCAACACAAAATCGCAATGCATCGGAACCGACTCACTGCATGCTGACCAGTCAATGACATGGACGGGACGATTCCGTCAAGTGCAAAGTGCAGACGGAATGAGTTTGATTTACTCTCTTGACAGTGCTGACGTATTGGATACGGACGGGGACGGCCTCGGCGACACCTTAGAAGATGGTTTGAACGGATACTCGGCACTCAATGAAGACAGCAATAACGATGGTGTATCGGACCGAGTTGAATATGAAGCGTCACTAAACAGTTGAGGGATAAACATGCTCGAAGGGTACTTTTTGGATTTGGCTTGGCTCTATGGGGCCTTGTTCTTCGGTGTAGCGATGGGTTCGCTAACCGGACTCATTCCGGGGTTCCACGTTAACAACGTCGCTCTCATTTTACTAGCGCTTTCTCCAGCCTTGCTGGACTTGGGCATTCCCCTTTCAGCAGTAGCTGCGATCATCGTATCGACTGGAACGGTACACACGTTCCTGAATTACATTCCCTCGGCACTCATCGGAGCACCTGATGGGGACACGGCTTTATCCTTACTTCCGGGCCACCGCATGCTTCTTTCAGGAAACGCTGCCCGAGGAGTGGCCTGGTCTGCTCGGGGCTCACAACTCGGGCTTTTCCTTTCACTCCCTTTGATCATCCTCGCAAGAATCGCTTTTGGTCCGGAACTCGGATGGTACGACTCACTGCGTTCAGTCCTTCCCTTTGTGTTGCTGACCATCTCTCTCCTTCTTCTCGCCACCGAAACCACACGACTCGACTGGCCTTTGTGGATCCAACGACTCACGGGAGGGCGACTCGGGCGAGACTCTAGGTTTGTAGGATTCATCGCAGCATCGGCATTCTTCTTACTTGCAGGCTTGTATGGATGGGGTGTGTTTACTCTACCTGCCCGTTCACCCATAGGTATGCCTGATGCAAGCCTGCTCTTACCAAGTTTGGCTGGACTCTTTGGTGTAGCCAACCTTCTCGATATTTACGCCACCACCTCCCACCTACCTCCACAAAAGGAGAACTGGGAACTTCCTCCTGTTCGTCCCTTGATGATACCCTGTTTTTGGTCCAGTGTTGCTGGAGCCAGCATGGGTGTATTGCCTGGGATGACCGCATCCCAAGCTACAGTTCTCGTGATGGGTGGACGTAACCTCGCTGCAAAAGCACAGGGGAAACAAGGATATGGAATGGATTGGGAAACCCGAAGGCTGACCGAGATGACCGACGACGAATTGCTTGAAGTCGCCAAGGCTGAAGCTGCAGAGGGTGTAGAAGGCCCACAAACCAAACAAGATTTGGAAATCATCGCCATCCTTTCTGCAGTCAACACCGCCGTCACTGTCATGGTCCTTGGATTCCTTTACATCATCAGTCGCTCACGTTCCGGTGCAACACTAGCGCTCAAGATGATGTATCCTATTGAAACATGGTCGGCTCTTGAGCCAACATCGGATTTCATCCGCCTACTGGCCGTCACACTGGCCGCTGGATTGCTCGCCATGCCCATGATGCGCTATGTGGGCAAGGGAATGCTGAAACTTCACGCAGCAATTCCTCTCCAGCAAATGGTCATGGGAGTCATTATCTTTGTTGCTGCTCTTGTTTGGCTCTCGACCGGATTTGTCGGAATCGGCGTCCTCATCGTAGGTACGATCATCGGCTTACTTCCCCCTCGTATCGGCATCCGCCGTTCTCACGGAATGGGAATTATTCTTGTTCCTATTATGATCTATACCTTCGCACAAAAATTCGATTCCTTCGGATTTATCTGAACCAAAGAACGTGATACTATGAATAACCGAAACCTTGCTTTTGCCCTAACAATGCTCTTCCTTGTCTCCTTGACGAGCCCTCTCGCTCAAACCGACCTCAAACAAGAATCTGAACTCATGCCCACAAGCGCCCGGTCGACTGCTTGTTCGGGAGATGTATGCCTGAACGAAGTGATTCCAAATCCCGGCGGCGCCGATGATGCAGCATGGCCAAATGGTGAATGGTTTGAACTGTTCAACAACGGTACAACTGACGTTGATTTGAGCGGCTGGAAAGCCGTCAACAGTGGAAGTAAAACGCTTAATTTCGATGCCAATACAATCGTTGGCTATCAAGCAGGAAACGCATCGTCATGGACCATTTCCCCAGGCGACTACATCGTCATAGCAAGAAACGGGGACAGCAATTTTTACCTGACCAACACAGGAATGACATTGACCCTTTACGACCAAAACAACAACAACGTTCACGAAGCAACATGGACCTCAGCAACCTCGGGTAAGAGTTACGAACAAGACCCTACAAATGCAACGGCAAATTGGATTAAAACGGGTTCACCGTCTCCAGGACAAGTCAATTCGGCTGGCACGGCTGCTGTGATGGTCCCATCGGACCTTGTAATCAGTGAAATCATGGCGAATCCTTGGCCGTCCTACGACAATGAATCGTGGCCCGGTGGCGAATGGGTGGAGTTGTACAACACGGGAACCTCGGATATTGATTTGACCGGCTGGACCCTTGAGGATGCAGCAGGAAACCTTCTCCCGGTCAATGCATCACACTTGGTGAATGCTACCTCATCGCCCTCGAGTTACATCATCTCCCCTGGGCAACACAGAATCGTAGCAGTCAACGGAAGCAGTGCGTACGGAATCCTCAACAATGGCCCCGAATCGCTCACCCTCAAATGGCCTAACGGAAGCCCGTCTCAAGAAGTGTCCTATTCGTCAACCGAGCAAGGGTTTTCTTTGATGGCTACAAGTTCACCCAACGGCATGTGGGGCGCTGCACCCTATCCAACACAAGAAGGAATGAATCCTGTGGAACTCATCATGATGCCGACCCAGATGAATGATATTCAAATCTCCGAGATCCTCGTCAATGCAACAACAGAAGGTGCTGCCTTCCCCGACGGTGAGTGGATTGAACTCCACAATACCGGTACGTTAGAACTTGACCTCATGGGCTGGTCGTTGATTGACGGCATGGGCAACATCACGTTCCTTGACCCTGCAACCCTCGTCTTCAATTCAACTCAGGGCTCAACGGGCATTTCCCCCGACCAACGAAGACTCGTTCAATTCACTGGAGACACTGAACTTTGGGACAATTACAATCACATTATGCTCCGTGACTTCACCGGGCAAATCCAAGATACAGCCATGTATGTCACTGACCATGGCGAAGACGTAGCTCTCATTCGTTCCCAAGCCCCGACAGACCCGTGGACTCCAGCAGCTTGGAAGACACCTGGTCATCCTGAACCGGGCAGTGTTCTATCCGATGGATACGTCCGATTTACAGAGGTTCTACCCGACGCGGTTGGAAGTGACAGTCAAACATGGCCAAAAGGGGAATGGCTCGAACTCCTCAATTATGGAGATGAAGATATTGATGTTGCAGGATGGAAACTCCAAGCCCCTTCCCGAAGTTTAACCTTGCATGAATACAACATGCCGCTTCAAAACAGCACAATCATTCCTGCTGGAGAGGTTGTACTGGTTGCCCTTAACGGAACAAGCAGTTTCTATCTCAAGCATACCAGTGCCGACTCAATTGGGCTATTGGACCTGGCTGGAGCCACAGTAGACACTATTTCTTGGTCAGCAACGGCTGAAGGTGAATCGCTCATCCCACCCAACAGCACGCACGCTGGAGTTGGTTCATCCGGTGCTATGAACATCGGTGATTGGAAACAATCTGCATGGGCGACACCGGGCGAACTCAACCCCGTATGGCCTGCATATTCAGGCTCAAGCAATGTTAGTATGACTGAAATTTTGCCTTATTGCGATGATGAAACCATTGACCCGGATGCAGACTGGGTTGAACTTTTCAACACGGGCATGGAAGACATCAATCTCAGCAGGTGGTCAATTGCATCTCCTGACGACCATCGTAGATTCATGCGCATTGACAGCATGTGGGCCAACGGTAACGCAACTTCGTCAACCGTCCTTGCTGCTGGAGCACGCGCCGTCTTTTTGATGGATCAGGACGTACTTTCCGGCCTCGGAGACAGTGCAGAGTTGCTGAACCCAGACGGCGACCTCATTCAAAGTGCGAGTTGGATCATAGAAACCGATTGTCAAACATTGGAAGCAGGTCCCACGAGCAATGACCCATGGACCCATACGCTTTGGCCAACGCCGGGCGAAGAAGAGCCTGATGCAGGCAACCTTGCAAGTCCAGACGACCTCCGTCTCACACGCTTGATGCCCGATGCTTCGTCGTCGGTTTCGAGCACCATGGAATTCCTTGAGATCACCAATTCCGGTGACAAACTCGCCGTCATGGACGGCTGGAAGCTGCGAACCACGTCGAGCGCTGGAGTTCCCTACGACACCTCGTTCACCAATTTCATGATTCAACCAGAAAGTGCAACAATCCTCGCAAATGACGCATCAGCAGTAACCCTCTACGAAGATGGAATGGTTGTTGAACTTGATTTGGCGCTTAACCGAAGTTTCTACCTCGCCAACTCGGGGGCTGCGGTGCAGTTGCTTGACCCCTCAGGCAATGCTGTTGACACGGTTGTTTACGGCAACGGGCCAGTTGATGTTGATGGATGGAGCGGAATTGCTTTGGTTGAACCTTTGACAAATTTGGACAATCTCATTTACCTTCGTGGAGACGGTTGCGGTGACGCACCAGACAACGATGTTGTTGCGGACTGGCACCACCGATGGAGCCGCCTTGGTGGAAGCAATTTCTGCCTCGAACCTACCGTGACCAGTTCGGGTAACATCACCCCACTCCTCGCTCCTGAATACGGACTCACTGACCTCTTGGCTTGGATCGGTGATGCCGATGAATCCATCCAAGTTCACATGTACCAACTTCAAGAAGTTCATCTCGTGGAGGCCCTCATCGAAGCGGACCAACGCGGTGTTGAAGTGACCGTCGTCATGGATTACGGTGACAACTGGTGGCCTGAATACGACCTGGATGCAAACCATGGGATGGCAACGACCATGCTCGCTGCTGGAGTGGACGTGTTTTGGTTTGGAGACATGGGGGAAACACCCTATGCTTACATCCACAGCAAGGTCGCTGTCCGAGATAATGAAAGCGTTTGGATCGGTTCAGGAAACTGGAAGTCCTCATCTCAACCTGCACCCGGTGATGCTGGAAATCGAGACTGGGGTGTCATCGTTGATGATGCGGCCTTAGCCACCCTCGTACGCTCGCATTTGGCCTTTGATGAATCCGCTGAACGCTCTCACATCACGCCCGTCACCATGGCGGATGCGCCATCCGGCTGGGTTATGCCTCAATCGTCCCCAATTGTTGGAAACCTTTCAACATCGATTGACGGGGCCTTTGAAGCCACACTGTTGGTTTGTCCAGATAATTGCATCAATGAATTGGTTCAGATGTTGGACAGTGCAGATGATGAAATCCTTCTCTCTCTGCAATACCTTGACATGGATTGGTCCTACGGCTGGGGAGACAACCCCATTGTATCTGCATTGGAAGATGCAGCTCAACGTGGGATTAAAATCCGCCTTATTTTGAACGGCGCCTACCTCGACGAGGACATCCAAAAGGTCGTTGACCAAATGAATGAGGATTGGAACGCCACTCTGGGCTACGACACAAATGCTGTTGTCATGAGTGCTGGAGATGGCGTTAACAAATTGCACAACAAAGGTGCGATCGTTGACAAAGAAGCCGTCCTTGTATCTTCAATCAACTGGGGCGACTCCGCCTTGGTTCGAAACCGAGAGATGGGGCTGCTCATCAGCAGCAATGATGTCGCTTCGGTTTACATCGATTCATGGAATGAGGACTGGCAGCGATTGGACCCCGAAGTGGACTCCGACCAAGACGGACTCAACGATGAATGGGAAGATATGTTCGGATTGAACCGAACCCGAAGAACGGTCATCGGACAATCCTATGATGAAGGAATGTACGACGCCGATGCTGATGGACTCACCAACGAAGCTGAACTGCTGCATGGAGGCGACCCGCTCAATCCTGACACCGATGGAGATTGCATCCTTGACGGTATTGAAGTTGCTTGGGCTCAGGCCTCAATTCTTAGCGATAGTGTAGCCGATGTTTCGCCGCGTGACGCGCTGACCATGGCTGACGCCGATAACGACGGAGAAAACGAATCCGACGCACTTGGTTGTGACCTTGGAGGCATTGTGGTCAACCCGCCATCCGATAACAACTCCAACGATACAACCACTCCTTCGGCAGACGAGGATAACGATACCATCCTCAACGAGCAAGACAAATGTCCGAACACACCAGCAGGAGCCGCAACCGACCCGGATGGATGTTCATCCCAACAACGAGCAGAATTGGTCAACAATAACGGAGATGATACATCGGGAAGTTCTGGAGAGAATTTGTTCCTCGGTTTGATGATTGGTGCGCTTATACTCTCGGGAGGAGCCTACGTCATCCTTCAGAACAAGCGTAGCGATTCTGAAGATGTCAAAGACAGCATTACCGCTGAATCGTTTGCTATGGCACAAGTCATGCCGGAAGGAGAAACACCCGCCTGGGATGCACCCGTTCTGGATGCATCTGGACCGACCGTTACTCCTGAAATGATGGCGCTGGTTCCCGGCTGGAGTCAAGACATGGTCAAGGACTATCTCCTCCAAGGATGGACGATGGACCAACTCTCCAACTACTACCAAGAACAAGTCGTTCAGCACGGTCAAACAGAATAACATTCAAACGGGACCGAGTGGACCAAACGCTATGGCCATCGCATACCGTAGCAGCAATCCCGTGCTTAACAACAAATTCATGGCGGCACTTACCGGTGTCGAGACCATGAGCCTGCAGGGCAGCCTCCGCAAGATTGGTTTCCTCCTAACATTGACCATCATCAGTTCATTCGCCACTGCCCTTGTCTGTTTGACTGCTGGCGAAAACATGTTCCTCTACGCCGGCCTATTCTCGACCGTAGGGGCCGTTTTCGGTTTTATTCTAGCCATGATCACCTTCGTGACTCGACCGCAAAATCCCGTAGCCTTGATGAGTCTTTATGCTATTTTTGAAGGCTTACTCGTGGGCGGCATGTCCCTCGTTATGGAGGCATATTATCCGGGCATTGTACTCCAGGCGGCGTTTGGAACCGTTTGCATTACCGGCACCATGTACGCCATGTATGCGTCACGAATCATCCGCCCAACACCCATGTTCAACAAGGTCATTGGAGGACTTGTCATCAGCATCTGTTTCCTCTACATGACTTCCTTCGTCCTCAGCATGTTTTCCGGATACGATGTCCCCTTCCTCCACAGTTCAGGACCGATTGGAATCGGACTCACACTGTTCATTCTTGTCGTCGCCTCTCTTACCTTAATCAGCGATTTCGGATTTATTGAAGCGGGAGTCAAGAACGGTGCACCAAAGAACATGGAATGGTATGCTGCGTTTGGGATACTCATTTCACTCATCTGGATTTACATTGAAACATTGAGACTCCTCTCCAAATTAAGAACCTTCATGCAGGACTGAGACCACAATGACAAGAACGATACCGACCGTTGATTTCACACTCGCTCAATCTTCAAACGAAGACGAGCGAAAGGCGTTCGTCCAACAGGTCGGAGACGCACTCCATGACATCGGGTTTTTTGCCTTGGTCAATCACGGAATTGATACCGAACTGATCATGGATGCTTACGCACAGTGCGACCGTTTCTTTGAATTGGACGAGAACACCAAACGGTCGTATCTTCTTCCAGAAATCGCTCACCAGCGCGGCTATACGGCTTTTGGAGTTGAACACGCAAAGGACAATCCAGCACCTGACCTCAAAGAATTCTGGCAGACCGGAAGGGGCTATCCAATTGACGGACCAACACCAACCTACCCTCAAAACGTGTGGCCCAACGACCACGCTCCAGCGTTTCGTAGCGTCATTGACCGCCTCTACACCGACATGGAAGAATTGTCAAAAGAATTGCTTGAAGCATGTTCTCTTTACCTTGGCATGCCAGAAGATTGGCTTCCCGAAATGGCTGACCAAGGGAATACCATCATGCGAATGATTCACTATCCGCCTCTTGACCCAACGATGCCCGAAGGTGCTGTTCGTTCAGCTGCCCACGAAGATATCAATTTCATCACGCTCCTGGTAACCGCTACGGCTGATGGACTCGAAGTGATGGACCACGATGGTTCATGGATACAGGTCAAGGGGGATGAAAAGGCAATCATTGTTGACTCAGGAGACATGCTCCAAAACCTTACCAACGGATTGTTTCGTTCCGTCACTCACCGAGTGGTCAATCCTCAAGATTCCACTTCTCGCCGATATTCAATGCCGATGTTTGTCCATCCAAGAAACGAAATCGACCTCACCCCCCACTCTGATTTTGTCGCTAAAACCGGTGGTATTGCAAAATATCAGAGCATCAAGGCGGGAGATTATCTCCAACAACGCCTGCGTGAAATAGGTCTGATTTGAGGTTGAGAGATGAACGTTGCTCAACTGATTGAATCCGTTGTGGCTCAACAAGGTCAAGACCACGCACTTCTTGACGACTTTGTGAAGGGCGTAGCCAATGGAGAAGTTGCTGTAGAAGACGCAACAGCCTGGCTAAAAGCCGTGCATACCTTTGGCTGCAGCGTAGAGGACACCGTCCAACTCACAAAAACAATGATCGCATCAGGAGCCCAACTCACTTGGGAAGATGGACCTCCCGTTGTGGACAAACACAGCACAGGAGGGGTCGGAGACAAGATGTCACTGATGCTTGCGCCAGCGCTGGCTGCATGCGGGCGTCGTGTTCCAATGCTTGCTGGGCGAGGGCTTGGCCATACGGGCGGGACCATCGACAAATTGGAATCGATTCCTGGTTTTAATTGCAGACTCAACCCAGAAGAGATGAACGACGCTGTCAATGCCATCGGATGCTGCATTGCCGTTCAAAACGATGCTATCGCTCCCGCCGATGGTGTCCTGTATGCGATTCGTGACGTCACGGATACCGTCGATAGTGTCCCTCTCATCACCGCCTCCATCATTTCAAAAAAAGCAGCAGAAGGATTGCAAGCCCTTGTTCTTGATGTGAAATGCGGAAGCGCAGCCTTCATGAAAACGCATGAACAAGCTGAGGAATTGGCCAAATCCATGGTACGAACGGCAGAGGGGCTCGGCATCAAAACCATTGCACACATCACATCGATGGAACAACCGATTGGAAGTCACGTCGGAAATGCGTTAGAAATCATTGAAAGCATCGAAGTAATGCAAGGCAAAGGTTCCGTTGACACCAGAAACCTCGTCATTCTTCAAGGTGGTGCGCTTCTAGCCATGACTGAGGATGGCCTGAGCCTTGAAGAAGCAAACAAACAAATTGAACGATCGCTGGACCGTGGTGATGCCCTTGAAAAGTTTAGGCTCATGTGCATTCAACAAGGAGTATCACAGGAAATTGCTGATTTGCTGGTCAAGGACCCTCATTCGGTTTTACCTAAAAGTGAGCATCAAACCACAGTCTTGTCCCGCCAGCAGGGACACGTACGAACCATTGACTCAATGGCTGCAGCACTTTTGGCCAAGCAACATGGGGCTGGACGATACGCACTTGACGACGAAGTGGTTCCTGAAATCGGCTTCGTATTCCATGCTTCCAAGGGCACAAGCATCGAAGAAAACCAACCCTTGCTGACCTTCCATCACAATCAAAAATTGACCGATGAAGAGCATTCAACCCTGCAAAACCTCATTGAAACGGTGAATGGTTTTGTGCCACCGGTTGAACGCCTGATGGCCATCGTGGACTGATGGTGGCGAAGCCGTGATAAAGGGGAGGCCTGTCGCCAACCTTGCCGATTTAGCTTAGCTGGTGGAGCGTGGGACTGTTAATCCCAAGGTCGTGGGTTCGAGCCCCACAATCGGCGCCTGAATAGAACCGTCATACTGAAAGCACGCCATCCGTGAGTAAAAGTTGGAAGTTATGCTTCAAGGGCACCCACTTTTTGCACCAATTGTTCAGCACCCACGGCCATGTCCCGAACGAGAAAACGGCCCACTGCTTACCCGTACAAACAAAGGGTAGCGAGTAAACCGACCCACGCAAAGCCCATCGAACTACCATATCCAGTTGGAAGGGGTTTCGGATAGCCCCATCTAACCCATCCGAATTCAATTCGTTGATGGTTGCAACACCGAACCCTTTCTTCGATGATTGAGTTTATCTCACATAGATACTCATAACTATGAACAAATATTGGCTAGTCTCATGCGTCTTAGATGGTGTTTGGTTCTAGCACTTTCATTTCTACTGATGACTTCCACTGCACTTGCAGATGATGGTGATGATGATGGTGATGATGATGATGATGATGAGAAAATCCTTGGAATTGATGCAGAAGGCCTCGGTGATGTTGCACTTTACTTCCTAATAGCAACCCTTTCAATTGCAATTTGGAAGCCATCTTTCAAATGGCTCAGAAAGAACGGTCCAAAACTCTTCAATACTGAACCAAGGCCATTCAAGAAAAAGCTTGGAGTCTTCAATCGACGATTCATGAAAGTTCATAATTGGCTAGGAGTGATTGCAGCAGTTGTAGGGACTGCTCATGGTTTTGTACTAGAATGGCATTGGACCTTGTGGGCTGGAATGGCTGGTATCTGGATACTCATCTTCAGTGGTTCGTTAATGCAATGGAAATGGCCACCGAAAGAGTTCAGAAAAGGTGCAAGGATTCTTCACATGCAAAGGGCTTTGTCAATAATTGCGATTGTGTTATTGTATGTTGGGCATGGAATTGTTGATTGATTTTCTGTGATTACTTCATCGAAAGTTGCATGGGATCCCCATTCAACAAACGGGTATCGCATGGGTACCCACTCATGATACGCCTATA
>DAVD01000008.1:16334-16714 GCA_002505405.1 Candidatus Poseidonia alphae
TGTCGGTTGTCTGTATCAACCCACTAATTTCCTTCGTATCGGATTCGGAAAATACAGAGGAGTTTCGCATTAACCCTTCTAACCTATCCGAAATGATTGTACGATGGTTCAAACAGGGTTTTCCGTCCTAGTCAGCTGAATCCCAATCATGATTATCATATTCTTCGCCACTATCCCAATCCTCATATTCTGGAATTTCATCCTCTGGATAGCCGTCATCACTGGGGTGGAATCGAGTAGGTTTACGGTGTTGATATGCATCTATAGCATCTGCGACATCTTCTACCCATTCTGGATTATTTCCTTCAGAGTCAGTGTGCGCTGTCCTCAACTTATCTGTATCCATATTTCGCACCATTTCTCTTTCTTCATGCAAATCA
>DAVD01000033.1 GCA_002505405.1 Candidatus Poseidonia alphae
ATTCGCGTACAAACCAGGGTCATCAATTGTAATTATTGTGCTTACAAAGGAATTCCCAGAACCGAGGTCTACATCATCAATGGATTCATGTTCAATAAGATCGTGGCAGTAATGAGTATACTCCTGAGATTGCGTCGTTGTGTTCCAATTTTGGTCGACTTGAGGCTCACAGAATGACAACTCAAGCGTATATTCAGAACTCATATCGAGGTTACTAGCAAGAACGGTTAATGTAAACGAAGAATCCCGTTCGATATGTTTGGTTCCAGATGTTAATGAGACTGTGAGGTCTTCGTTACCAGTAGTCCTACTTGTTGTTTCTTGCGCATTCGTTGATGCTGAAAAGGCGATGGTTGAGAGGACAAGCAATGTTGTTAAAATCAGGGCAGACATCTTTCTCTGAGGGTTGGGCATAATTATCTACGAGTGAATAAAGGGTATAAGGATAACTCTGTGCAATTGAAACCATCGTGCGGGGCAGGATTCGAACTTACTCGGCTAGATAGCCGTGCAGTTCTCATCTGTTGATGAAAAGAGATGCGGGGGGCAGGATTCGAACCTGCGAACCGATAAGGAATGGGACCTAAACCCACCGCCGTTGACCAAGCTGGGCGACCCCCGCGCAAACTGATGGCCGCGCCTCGCGGATTTCAAACCGTCGCTCAGGCTTTCACCGTAAAGCCAGTGGATTGGATGATGTTTACAACCTCTTGAAGCATAACATTGTCACGGGTTACCACGGTGCCTGAATCAGTTTCATGTGACACTTCAGCACGAACAATTCCTGGATGACCGTTCAAAACATTTGCAACCCGCGTGGAACAAGACGGACAGGTCATGCCGGTGATGACGAGGTGATGGGTTGTTTCTTCCATGCAGATACCATGAACTCGTATGCTTTGAATTCATCGTCAACGAAGAACGCTTGAGGGCTGCCACCAGCGCAGCAGTAAAGAATTGCTTACGACGCTCACCGATGAAAGCGACATTGCTGCCGCAGCAAATGCTGGAGGGAGCAACCATCCCGTCCATGGATACAACAGCCCCATGGCGAGAGGGATTCCTATGATGTTGTAAGCAAAGGCCCAAGCAAGATTGGTTCGGATCCTCGTCATCGTTGCCCGTCCAAGTTCCAACGCCGCTACGGCGTCAGCCAAATCATTGCGAACAAGGACAATATCTGCGCTTTCCAAAGCGATTTGGCTTCCTGCCCCCATGGCCAATCCAACGTCGGCAAGGGTGAGTGCAGCAGCATCGTTGATGCCGTCACCAACCATGGCTACGACCTCGTTTTGCTGTTGCAATTCACGGATATGCTCGGCTTTCTCATCCGGTTTTACGCCGGCCACAACGGTGTCAACCCCCACCGATTCGGCAACGGTCAGGGCCGTTTCTTCTCGGTCTCCAGTCAACATGATGACCTTGATCCCGGATTGCTTGAGTCGCTTGATGGCTGGGGCGGAAGTTTCTCTGATTCGGTCACTCGCCTCGATCCATCCGAGCAATCGTTGGCCTTTGGAAACCATCATGATCGTTACACCTCGTTTGGCTCGTTTGATGACGTTCTGCTCCAAATCATCCGGTAATTCATTGACAAGGGCGTTCATCAATTCGTAGGTCCCAATGGCTACGGGTTCGCCATCCATTGCCCCAACCAGACCTTGGCCAGGAAGGGTTCGAACATCGCTAACAACAGGCCTTTTGTCCGTGACATTGGACCAAGAGGTGTGAACTGCATGAGCGAGTGGATGGGTTGATTCCAATTCTAAGGCGGAAGCAATGCCGAGCAATTCTCGCACGTCGCTGTCCAACAATTCGATGTGACTGACCCTTGGCGTTCCAGCCGTGATGGTCCCCGTTTTGTCAAGAACGACCACTGAGGTTGCATGAGCCCGTTCCAATGCTTCAATGCCTTTGATGAGCAATCCGTAGGCTGCCCCTCGCCCCGTCCCGACCACAAGGGCGGTAGGTGTCGCTAAGCCCAGAGCACACGGACAGGCGATGACAAGTGTGGAGACCAGTACCATGACCGCCATTTCAATCGGTTCCATATCGGAATTTGGAGCCAACGATTCTGCCAACAGCCACCACACAATGGCGGCTGCAATCGCAGCAACGACGACGACGGGAACAAATACGCTTGCTACGCGGTCAACCAAACGCTGAATGGGGGCTTTGCCCATTTGCGCTTCATCGACCAAGCGGATGACTTTCGCAAGCATTGTATCGCCAACCAGCGCAGTGGTGCGCACATAGAGCGTACCGTCGAGAACGACCGTCCCAGCAACCACTTCATCGCCCTCTTCCTTACGAACAGGATACGATTCACCGGTCATGCTTGATTCGTCAACAAGAGCCGTATGTTCTTCTACCCGGCCGTCCAATGGGACGGTCTCACCGGGGAGGATTTTGATGAGCGTGTTCTTTGCGATGTCTTCGACGCGCCGTGCTTCTGTACCTCCGATCTCCAAGACCACCCAGGCTTCATTGGGTTGCATTTCCATCAGGTGATGAACAGCGTCGGTCGCCTTGAGTTTGGCCCTTGCCTCCAGATAATTTCCCAGCAAGACGAAGGTGACGATGAACGCCGCTCCATCAAAAAAGACATGCGTAGATTGGAGGATGAAAATCGGACTCCATGAGAACAACGGAGCGAAGGTCACTGCAGTGGACCAGAGCATTGCCACCGTCGTCCCAAGATGGACAAGTACGTCCATATTTGCAGTTCCACGGCGCAATGAAGCCCAGGCATTGCGATGAAACTCAGCCCCCGACCAAAGATAAACGGGAAGGGCAGCCACAAAGGCCAGAACAAGACGAGCGTTCATGCCACCAATGGTCCCAAAATCTTCAAACACCATTGAAAGCACAAATACTGGAATACTGAGGGCAAAAGCGAGAGTGACCTTTGAAAAATGGGCTTTTAGGTCGGCTTTGTGCCGTTCACGCAGCAGTGGCGTTGGTGCTGGTTCTGTCGCTTTGAAGCCGGCATTGTTGATGGCCTCAATGCATTGGGTTTTGGCGTTGAGGTCAGCGGATGGTTTCAACACGATTCGTGCTTTTTCGAGAGGAAGATTGACCGCTACTGACGCCACGAATTCCATGTCGGAGACAGCTCTTTCAACGGATGCAACGCACGAGGCGCAGTTCATTCCAGTCACTTGGAGGGTCAGTTCACTCATTGATTTCATCCTCAGTACTGCAACAGGTCATGAGTTGCCATGTTCCTTCGTCTAAAGTGACACAGCCACAACCGCAGCCACACATCCACCCTACACCATCCCAGCCTTTCCCGCCTTCAGCGCGGGTGTAAAGGCGTTTCATCTTGCAATTGCATTCACAACGTTCGGCAGTAATGCGGGCCATGATTTGGGGTTTTTGTAGTCATTAAAAAAGGGTGGTATTGACTACAAAACCAAAAAGTATACTGTTTTTGTTAATTTTGGCGGGGAAATAGTTAAGCGAATACGAGATAACCTAGGCCGATGGATTCTTCTGAATTTGTTGAACGGCTCTCGTTTCACGTGGATGCAGGGCGTTTGGATTCCAAATTCTTTGAGAGCATCAAATCCTTTGAAGAACAGCGACCAACCTCAATATCTTTCGGCCACATAAGCGAAGCTGAGTCATCACAAGCACCGAAGGCTGGTGTGCCTGTTGCAGGCCATGAAGAGGCCACGGGATTCGTACTTGCAGACCATGCGATGCGCATTGCTTTGGGCACTGCTGCTGCGACTGGGGCCACCATGATTCTCTTTGGAGTGGGTTTCCTTTCATTGTTGATCAGCGAGAACTTCGACGCTATCGTGGACGCCGAGGAATGGTTGATGTCCATTGGTTTTGGTCTTCTCGCTATCGCTTCATGGGTTTCGTTTCGAAGACAATATTCCGGTAAAGCTGAAATCTTTCTGAATGAAGCGCGAATCATCACCTTCAGTGTAAGTGCCCTGATGGCGTGGATCATGTTCGTTGAGGGGCCAGGTGGACGCGATGGGAACAGTGACTTTGGGCCGTTTAACAGCGGCCTTTGGCTTCCTTTGCTCGCACTTGCGTTATACTCAACCCGAAAAGCGCGTGAGTTGGACGCTCGCTTCACCTATACTGCGACATGGATCATGGGTGCATTCCCCTTCTTTTACGCCCTTAACGGCCAGGACGATACCGCCGCTTTCTTGTGCGCAACCTTGGTTCTTGGTGCTCTTCTGAGAGAACTTTTCGTGGAGTGGGATGATGGTAATAGAAAGCCTTCAATGGCAGTTCAAGCGACGTTCAACGCCTTTGCTGCTGCCGTTTGTGCTTGGATTTTGGTTGAATCCTTCGACGAAGCGTTCAGCGTCTTCTATGAAACAGCATGGATGTTATACTTCTCATTCCATTTGGTGGCTTGGATGATTTGGATGGAAGTCGCTCCTCGACGGTTTGGCTCCAAAGTCTACGCTGGAACAACGGTCAACAAAGCTTGGCCAGGGGTCTCGGCGGTCATGGTGTTTTACACGGGAATGCCGTTAGCGCTGGCGTTCAGCATTTCAGATTACATGGATGTCCATCATGTGGATTTCCTGTTCGGCGATTTTGAATTGGCTTGGCTGTTGGCCTTCATGATTCATGGTGTAATGGGATTGCAGATGTTCGGATGGAAGTTCGATGCTGACAAGTTAAGGACCTCTCTCACTGAACCCAGTTCGTTTACAGGCGGGGTATTTTTCGTGATGGCCTTCATATGGTTCCTGATTTTGATTTCAGACTGGCTTGAGGACAATGCAGTGTTTGTGTTCTTGCCCTTGGGCGTTTTCATTCTCTTCATGGGCACCAAGAAGTTGATTGCAGCTGGCGAATCTGACGAGATTTCTAAGGTTGAGCATCACGTCAACATGATTCTTGAAGAAGCTTAAATCGGCGCAAGGTCAAGTGACCCGGACCAAACGTCCAATCCTCGCAAGCGGCAGGCGAATCGTTGTCCAAGTTGCAAGATGACCGGTGTGTTTCCAGAACGGTCAGGTTCAGCCGTTGTCACTTCAAGTCCGAATTCATCGACGACAAGCCGTTGCTTTCCACCCAGTTGCGCAAGATGCATGCGCCCTGAAACAGCCCCATCATCGCCCAAGTCAAGGAAGACCCAGGGTGTTTTCAGACCAACGACACGAGCGTTGTAGGAAGTAGGCGCCGCTTCGTCTGAATCTCCGATGGAGCCTCCACGCATCAGATGCACGTGATAGGCGTTAGAGACCAATTCCCATTCCAGTCGTTTAGCGACCAAGCCTTGTTCTGAACAGTGCATGGCGAGTTCAGCGGTTTCTTCGGGGGAATGAACCCATTCTTGGCCGTGTATCATCGATTTGAGCTGACGGTGTGCCATCAAATCGGGATACCGGCGAATCGGCGAGGTGAAGTGAACATAGGCGTCCAAGTTCAGACCAAAATGGCCGCCATTTTCTTCGCTGTACACGGCTCGCTGCATGAGTTGGAACAGACCTTGGTCGACCACTCTCCGTGTGGATTCCGTGAGTGAACTTGCAGCTTGTTGTGCTTGGCGTAATGAGATGAGAATGTTGTCCCTCGCTTCGGGGTCAATGACTGTAGACAAATAATCGGGGACATCTGTAGTGGTATCTTCAATTCCAGAGAGGTCAATTTCTCCTGAACCAAGGTTGGCCCAATCGCCCAATATGTTGGACAATTCATGAGCGTCACTTTCACCATGTTTGCGCGAACTCGGCATGGGCAATTCAATGGGGATGTCCATGGCGCTCAATTTAGCATTCAAACCTTCAACTTCAGGGCGGTCTGGAGGTGAGTGACAGCGCCAGGGGAGCGGCGCCCCTTTGGCTCCTAAAAGATGGCCAACAGCAGCATTGGTGGCGACCATGAACGATTCGATCATGCGTGTAGCATCGTTCGGCCATTTGACTTCAACAGCGATCGTTTCGTCTCCGTGAAGGCGAGGTCGCAATTCAGAGTTGTTCAGGTCAAGGCGAATTTCTTGGTTCTGCCAGTGTTTCGCTAACGCCAGCATTTGGTCGTATTCGTCCGTTTTCAGCACATCACCATAAGCGATATTGGACTTGACGTGAATCACCGCTTCATAGGCCTGAGTGTTAACGATCTCATGGTGAGCGTTCAATTCCATACTGATGACCATAGAGAGGCGGTCGACATCAGCCCGAAGGGAGCACAAATGGTCAGCAAGACGCGGCGGTAACATCGGCAAGACGGTATGCGGGAGATAAACAGAAGTCGCTCGTGCTCTGGCGGCTCGGTCAAGTGCAGTGTCGACCCGAACGTAGTGGGCAACGTCGGCGATAGCTACCCAAAGGGTTCGCTTGTTGTCTTGTTCAATCAGGCACACGGCGTCGTCGAAATCTTTTGCATCGGGCGGGTCAATGGTCACGAATGGAAGATGACGAAGGTCGGTTCGTCCTCTGGCGACCTCGCCGTCCCCATCGACTTCCGGAAGGCGGTCAGCATGGTCAACCAAGCCTGTATCGTACGTCTCAGGAAATGGATTAACGCCGTCTCTTCGCCGCGCAAGAAGTCGGTATTGCAACAGTTCCCGAACGGTCCAGCGGCCGCCAGTCAGCATCAACAGAGCCATGGCGGGTTCGTCGTCCCGAAATCGGAGCCCAGAGCGCCGTTCAGCGCAACGCTTGGCTTCACGAACAAGGTCGTAACCTTCCCAAGTCCGCACGCCCGAATCGTCCAGGGCGAAGGCTTCTGGAAGCGGTTCTTTGAGCAACAGTGCCTGCCAGACATCTTCCAAAAGCGCATAGAGTTCCAGGTCCTCATCGCTTTCGATCCCACTTTTAGCAGGATGAGGTAAACCCGTCAGAGGAACAGAACCTTTCCCTGCATGGCGGCTCATGAAGTCCTTCCATTTGCGTACCGATGCTACGAGTGTGTCAATTTCCGCAGGGCGACGGAAGCGTACGGTTTTACCCTCAACCGAAACAATTCGTTCCTGCCGTTTCCGTGCGAAGGCAAGACTTTCCTCAATCTTGCTTTGAAATGCCCTTCCAGCCTTTTCATCCATAGAAAATTGGTCTTCCATCCGCTCTTTAGCGGTAAGAAACGCCACCACATCAGCGTTGGACCAAGCACGCTCCCAATCCTCAGGAGCAGCAAAGTGTTGGGTGACGCGACGCCACAAACGTTCATGTTCGGGTGCTTTTGGCCCTTTGCTCTTGTTTTGACGATTGGGGCGCGAAGAGCCCTTGCCTCTCCGCCTTTGACCGCCCGCCATGACGGTTGGTTGCGCCCACCCGTCATGAAGTCAACGACGTCACAATCCGATTTTATTCAGCCCGTCAAGAGCCTTCCGTTGTTGGTCGCTGAGGGCATCAAGTTCAGTCAACGTGAACTCAAGTTCAAGGTCACTTCCATTGTAGCCAGCCTTGCTCATTCGTCGACGATCACCTACTTGCGTGAACGGTTCAACGGTTAATCGACCTTCCTTACCGGAGGGGAGACGCACCTTCACTTTCCCGCCCAGCATCAACACGGAGTAAGGGACGGGAACATCTTGAACCAAGACGCCATCTTCCCAGCGGCGCTCTTCTCCAGCATCAATTCGAACGGTAACGACAACATCGCCCCGTTCCCCTTCTGGATGGTCGTGACCTTGTCCCTTGACCGTCTTGGTCGTGCCGTGAGCAACGCCTGCATCAAGGCGCAATTTCATCGTGACCCGTTTGGTCTCCATGCTGGTTCCTTGTTGCTTAAATCGTTTGAATGAGAATTCGAATTGCCCGCCTTCCAAGCCCTGTTCTACCGTCAGGTCAAGTCCGACGTTAATGGTCGCAGCTTTTGCTTTCGGTTGTTGGCGTTGTTGACGCGGCCTCCCGCCCATGCCTCCCATTCCGCCGCTCCCGAACATTTGGCCGAGAAAATCATCCATGCCTCCCATTCCGCCGCCACCAAAGTTCATTCCAGGGCTACTTCGCCCTCGTCCACCAAACATGTTGGCCATTTGCTCTTGTTGGTCGTGTTCACGGCGCGCTTCTGCTGTGCCGATTGAATCGTAAGCAGCCTGAACCTGCTTGAATTTCGCTTCGGATTGGGCATCGCCTTGATTGCGGTCGGGGTGGTATTTCCGTGCAAGTTTACGAAAAGAGCGTTTGATTTCGCCGTCGCTTGCGTTGCGATTGACGCCCAATACATCGTAGGGATTAGGGGAGGCCATCATCTTCAAATGAAGCGCTTGCCCCACATCAACCCTCCCATCAAAACTGATGGAACAGTTGTTTTCAAAGGCCTGTTTTTTGGGACAATTGGAGGATTCTCGGGCTTCGCCCACTGCCTATTGACTGCGGAGTCGTTATAATGAGGGTGTTAGTGGGTCGGAAGGCTGAGGTTAGACCATGTCTGATGAATCAACCGCGACCAAGTCCTTCGAGATGAAGGTACAAGAGCAACAAGACAAGATTGAAGCTCAGTTCCGTAAGATTACCCGTGGCTCCTGGGCCCGCATTATCCGCATGGCGCGAAAACCCTCGAAGCAAGAATTCCGACAAACCTCAATTATTTGCGGTATCGGCCTCTTTGTTTTGGGAGCTATTGGTTTCGGTATTCTTGTGGTGATGGATAACTTCCTGCCGTGGTTGATTCACGATGTCTTCGGCATTGGAAACTGATTTGGAGTGAAAATTATGTCAGAAGCTTTCGTTGCCTTTGTTCGTTTTGAAGAAAAATTACTCTTGCTCAAGAGGTCGGAGCAATCCGAATACTTTTCCGGCCTTTGGGACGGAGTTTGGGGTGTAGGAGCCACGCCAGAGGAAGTCCTCGAACGTGTTGCTTCTTCCACGGGAATCCCCGTTGAATCACTTCATTATCATGGCTCAGGGCCTGAGCGTGGAATCGATATGGGACGTTCCCTTGTTGATGTGATTCCTATCCTTGTTGTTGCTGATACCGATGCAGTAGAGCCTGCAGGCATTTACACGCATGCTGAATGGATCGACCCAGGAAACATCAAGGAATTCAAGTGCATTTTCTCCGACATTGATATGGAGAACGCGGACGGTTTGTTCCGTGAGATGTACGGTAGCGTGGGAGCCTTCCTTTACATCGTCAAGACCGCTATTAACTCCGAACAGCGCGTTGCTGATGAGATGCACGCCCGTCTTCACGGTAGCGGTTCAATGACTTCACTCAACGGTGAAATCATGTCGATTCTTCATCCAACTGCAATGCGCGGCTACGTCTTCGTAGAGTCCAGTGCTCAACATCACGTTGAGAAACTCATTGGGCGCTCTGGAGGGCGCGACCCCTCTGCTCGCCGTGGCCTCAACCAAAGCCCTCTCAAGAACGCCAAGAACGTTCTTCCTGGCGAAGCGCCACTCCAAGACATTCTTCCTTACCTCATTCCAAAGGCAGTTACCAGCGGAATTGAAGTCGGTTGTATCGTTGAGATTGTTACCGGAGCATTCAAGGGCGAAAAAGCGCGCATCACCAGCGTTGCTGAGTCCAAGGAAGAAGTCAGCATGGAATTGTACGAACAAGTCATTCCAATGACGCTGAACATGCGTGGAGACCACGTTCGTGTTATCGAGCGTGTCGGTGAGTGAACCGCTCATTCAGCGCTTTCTTTTCCTTACAACGTGCGACCGTTTATTTTGAACCGTTTACACAACGTGCATTTGACCTCATAAACAGACAGTAGTGTCTTCAAGAAAACCTCATTTCCCCTTGAGTCTATCCTCAAGAACAGCCATTTGGATTTGCATGGCTTTTTTGTCTTGCGAAGCAACTCGGAGCAGGATGATTGCTCCTGCAATTGTTGAACCGAGTCCAAAAATGAACACCATTGCGGAGAGGTTGTAGAAGAAATTACTGATAAAAAACATAGCAAAGAAACCGACCATCAGTAATGCGGCGCCGAGTGGCTTTTCGTTTTTTCTGTATACGTCAGGAATACCAGCCTTTGCTAAGGTTTCTTCCAACTTCAGGTTCTTATCCTTCTTCCATGTTTCTTCTGCTACAAGGGACAAGAAGATGAGTATGACTCCGATAAGACAACCTCCAAAACAAATCGTCAAGCCCCCCCCCAAAATCGTCCTCGAATGCCGTAACTCCTACAAAAAACCCGGCTATCATTACAGCAATGCCGACATAGGATGCTCCATTCGAGGGTTTTGCTTCTTTGACCCGAATGTACCTCATGTAGGCATCGTTCACCTCCTCGGAGAGCGGTTGCATTTTGACTGCCCCATTATCGGGCTCTGAAGGGGCGGGTGTAGCATTGGTTTCCGATTCTGGTGCCGGATCGGAGCCGATTTCTTTCTCAACTTGAGCAGGCCCAGTGTTGGCCGCAAATGGAAGCGTACCAATTTCAATGGAAGTTGGTGGAACTTGGAATTCTTCTTCATCCATGCTCACTCCAATCAAGAACGGATTACTATGTTTTTCCCTCACTACTCCGTAGGGTCTTGTTCTTCAAGGGACTGTAGCGTTCCATTCAGGCCCTCCTGAATGCCATCATCAAGGCCAATTGCGTCTTGCATTCTCTAAAAGGTGCTTGTTGTGGTTGTTCAACCTTGGTCAGGAAATCCCTGCCTGACTTTGGTTGAAATTCAGACTTTTTGCCAGTCTGAGCCGTTCCACCAGAGATTGGAACCGTCGCTCATGAGGCGCCATGTATGCCCCTGCTCATCCGTCCATTGATTCTCAACGGTCAGTTCCACTGCTTGAACGGGAGCAACAGCAGCCATCGGTTGAGCCACTGCGGGCGAAGAAGTAACCGCTTCAGTCATTGGAGAAGGCTCTATTCCCATCATGGGTGAGGTGAAATCCTTGGTTTCAATAACATCTGCGTCTCCTTGGCGGCGCAGGAATGCAACGACCGCCCCTGCGATAACAAGCAATCCGATTCCGCCGCCAACAAGCGTACGCTGCTGAGCAGCAGCTGCGTCTTCATCTGCAGCGATCTTCGCTTCGACCTTGGCCTGTTCGTTATCACCCATGCCGTCATCGTCAGAATCAAGGGTTTCACTAGCATCGTTGGGGAAGGCATCGCTGTTGTCACCCACGCTGTCGTTATCGCTGTCCAGCCACTCAAAAACATCGTTGGGAAAAGCATCACCGTTGTCGCCGTAGCCGTCATCATCCGCGTCTACGGTTTCACTTGCATCGTTGGGGAAGGCGTCTGCATTATCGCCAACACCATCGCCGTCAGTGTCGAGTGATTCGGCAGGATTGTTCGGGAAAGCATCGCCGTTATCTCCGACTCCATCGCCGTCAGCATCCACGGTTTCGCTGGCATCATCAGGGAAGGCGTCAGCATTGTTGCCCACGCCGTCGGAATCGTTGTCGGCCTGTTCGGTAGCGTCGTTGGGGAAGGCGTCTGCATTATCGCCGACGTTATCGTTGTCTGAGTCCAACGTTTCTGCAGGGTCATTCGGGAATGCGTCTGCATTATCGCCGACGTTATCGTTGTCTGAGTCCAACGTTTCTGTAGGATCGTTCGGGAATGCGTCAGCATTGTCGCCGACGTTATCGTTATCGGAGTCAAGGGTTTCTGATGCATCGTTAGGGAACGCATCAGCATTGTTTCCTACGCCGTCATCATCGCTGTCTGCGGATTCACTGGCATCGTTGGGAGCCCAATCGCTGTTGTCGCCGGTACCGTCGCTGTCTGAATCCATTGTTTCGGTTGGGTCGTTGGGAAATGCATCAGCGTTGTCGCCGGTACCGTCGCTGTCTGAATCCATGGTTTCAGTTGGGTCGTCAGGGAATGCGTCAGCGTTGTCGCCGGTACCGTCGCTGTCCGAATCATTTGTTTCCGTTGGGTCGTCAGGGAATGCGTCAGCGTTGTCCCCGGTGCCGTCGCTGTCTGCATCAGCGTGCTCGTTTGGGTCGTCCGGGAAGACGTCACTTTGGTCGCCATAACCGTCATTATCGGCATCGTAATCAATGATTTCAACCGTGTTCGAAGAGGTCACAACAGACCCGTAATCGACACCATCACTTGGCGTCACCGACATGGTCCATGTTTCTCCGATCGAGGTCGCAGAACTTGGAAGGGCCAGGTTGTTGTTGTGTGCAAAGACCACGCCACCGTTTTTGCGCCAGCGGATTTCAGAGCCCGAGTCCGAATCCCCGTCCGAATCAGCGAAATCGTAGTTGCCGTCGAGGGCTTGGTCGTAGTATGCTTCGGTAATGGCGCCCGATTGTCCCGTGATACTGATGAAGACGTTTGAGGCCACTGGAGCAGCGTTTTGGACCATGGTTTCAGTGATGGAGGCGCTGGTTGAATCCCATGCATCTCCAGAATTTGTATTGCTAGCGTCGCCTTGGAGTACGGCGATGTCAACGCTGACCGTTCCGCTTCCACTTGCAGGAGCCTGCCAGTCAAAAGCCCAGCCGAGTTGGCCTGAGCCGGTGTGGGTTGCACTTGTGCCTCCTAGGATTTTGACGCCAGTTCCCGCATTTTGAATGGTGCCTTTGTCAACAACAACGTTGAATCCACCGACAAAGGCCTGAGTTCCACCGGTATGGGTGATGTTGATGTTGTAGACTTGACCTGCATTGTAGATTGTGGGGAAGTCGTGGTTTGCGGTGATGCCGGTCCCTGAACTGTAATGGCATGTGCAACCTTGACCGGCTTGATTGTGGATGCCGTTCATCTTCCCATCAATGGAAGGAACGGAGGCGATCATCACGGCAACGAAAGTTATGCACAGCAAACGGGCAACGGTCTTCATGCCCCACCCTTCACTCAATTATCATATAAGCAAAGTGGTGCATGGATTTGAAACTGCCTTTTGGGTCCAAATCCGGAACATTCCATCCGTTGATTCCATCAGCGGATGCTTTGTAAAGCAGAATGGCGAATGACCAAAGAGATGAAATGAACGCTTCTTTTCATCCCTTCATGGAGGCCTCTACAACATCGTGGGGCGAGCGTTTCACCTTGGAATTCATGGTTGTTCTGCTCTTTGTTGGAGCTTTTATGTCGCTTGGTGCAAGTTTTTGGCTCCCCCCGTTTGTATTGATTATCATTGTGCATGTTGGAGTGGTTGCGTGGCTTTACCATCTCCGAACGTTCAACGTTAACCGCCGCGACCTACGTTTTTTAATGATTCCAGCAGCCATTCTTTTGATTGATATTTGGTCGTCGTTTCCATCGGTACCTCCTTATTACGATCGAGCTTATCACCTCCAAATATCAAATCGGATTCTTGACAGATGGACTTGGGAGCCTTACCACCAAGGAATTCCGTATTCGTTTCGACCTGAATTGATGTCGGGGATTGCAGCCGTAGAACTCGCTTGGTCCGGAGAAACATACATCGTTCGATTCACCCCTTTTCTTGTCCTTCTTGGTACAGCATGGGGCCTGCAACACCTTTCTGAGCACCTCACAACAAAGACTCTGGCTCTGTTTCCTCCAATGACCTTCCTTTTGTTCCCCATCGTCCTTGAATTTGGGCGAACGATGCTGCTGGACGTACTGATTGTCGGTGGCCTTCTGTGCGTTGTGGTATTCTGGATCAAACAAGATGAGGACTCAACTCCTCGTTCATGGTTCAAAATCGGTTTGATAGCAGGTTGCTGCGGCCTTGTGAAGTATCCTTATTTTTACATCGGCCCTTGGCTAGGAGTCCTTCTTCTCTACGAACGAACACGCTTTGAGACGAAATTGGTTCTTGCAGGGTGGTCGGTTCCAACCGCGTTGTTTTTGATTCGAAACACAATAAATCAACAGGACCCGTTGGGGCCGATGAATTCACAACTTACCGGTACATACCTAAGTGCAACTTCCGAATTTGGATCGTATACCTTTGATGTTTTCACGGAAGATTTCATCGCTCAGTGGCCGGTAGCTTTGCTTATTTTCGCATTGCTTGGAACCATTCTCATCCAAAAAGAACATCGCCCAATACTGTTCAAAACTTGGGTTCTCTTGCTTCCGGCCTTCATCCTTTTCGGTTTCATCTTGGATTTCGGATGGGTCAGGTATTCAACTCCATGGCTTGCATTGTTGAGTCTTGGAATACCTTCGGCGATGCAGTCACATCGCCTGATTCATGAACGCCTTCAATCCAAAGCAGTCGTTGCAGTTGGGGCCGTGGTTATGCTGTGCATGTTGTCCATGACTCATGTCATGATGAGCGATGAAAACCTTAGGGGATTTTCTGGTGCTGACATACTGAAACGAAGTCAAGACCATGCTGAATTGTTCGTTGGTGTTGGTGACGTGTTGCCCGACGGGAGCATTCTTTTGGCAGGAAATGACATCACTGTTGGACTTTATGCAACCAATGAAGCCTATCGTTTTGGACCCTCAACCGACCCGGTGAGCGACTCCATTCTGGTCGTTGATGGGACGCATGTGTTCACTCATACCTCCATGAATCGGTTTTCATTCGAGTTAAATTGGACCTATTTGTTGGGTTCCCCGATGACACCGTTTGCCGATGTTTCAACCGAGAAGGTGAACGGTTACGTTTGGGAAACCGACCATGTGCGGTTGGATGAACGCGGTTGGTGGCTTGAGAATCAAGGTGCCCTCAATGGAACAGGAGGCCAATCTGGGGACATGGTGTGGTTGGATGAAGGAGCCACCTTTTCATGGCCGACGGATACAGCGCCTCACCTGATCGTTCGTTATGACGGACCGTCGCCCAATGCGGGAGTGTTCAATGCTCTTCTAAGCGAAGAACATCCGGATGTACTGTGCCGTACATTGGAAACTTGCTCGGAGTTAGAACGAAGTACCCATCATGATGAACGATGGTTGATGTGGGGGCTAAAGGATGACTGAAAAGGCCCTGTTGGGAGCCCTCATGTGGGCAAAATTGTTTGACCACATCTTGGATGAAGCAACGGCTCAGGCATTCATGAACGAACGGATTGAACTTGAAACGCTTCGAGAAATAATCAACGACTCAAAGCACATCGTCAAGGAGGGAGACCTGCTTCGTACAGCCCAACATGAAGTTACCAAAGTCACCATTGAACAACGGAAAGACCGAGCCGCTCAGCACCTTGAGGAGCTGCAACCTGTCCTCCAAACCTTGGTCGGGCTTCCTCAAATTGAAGGGCTTGCAATCACCGGTTCAGTAGCAGCTGGAGTCAACGTTGAGGGCGGTGATGTAGACGTTCTCATCATCACTCGCCCCGGATGGGTTTGGCGCGTTCGTGCTGTGGCGGTTTATCTCGCACACCGTCATCCAAACGGACAAAGGCTATGCCCCAATATGGTGATGGCTTCTGACCACCTTGCTATTGAACAAAGTCTCTACGGTGCTCGAGAGATGATGCTCATGCAGCCCATCAAGGATGAAGGTGGAGTCTCGTCGATGCAAGAAGCCAACCCTTGGGTTGAAACAATGTTACCCAATGCGTCATACAAAATGACAAACAGACATTCCTCTTCGAAAAGAGGCACACCCTGGTGGTGGGCCATCTGCCGTATGCCGCTCTTGGGCCGGCTGTTCGAACGGTTTGAATCCAGGCGGCGAATTCGCGAACTTACGCGGTTGAGCCATTCTTCTGAAGCAATATACACGCGCTCGGTTTGCAGAGGGCACGAAAACAATCACCGAACCTCCATTGAACAACGACTTGAAGAAGCCATGGAGGAGTTGCAGTGAACGACGCTTCGTACCACAAAACGGTCGCAGATTACTACGATGAAGAAGCCCATTCGTTTGAAGAACGAGCCCACACCAACCCGTTGCTTGGCCACTTACGCCAACGGTTTCGCGACGTCGTGCTTGAAGGCGAAACCTCCGCCCTTCTTGAAATCGGTTACGGTCCAGGACTTGACATGGTTTGGTTTGCCCAGCAGGATGGCGTTTCTGCAGTTCATGGCTTGGACATCACCCCCAATTTCCATGAGATTGTCTCTCAAAAAGCAAAGAGTATCGAAGCCATTCACCCGTATCTCGGCGGCCCAGAACAATGCCTTGATTATCTGGAAGAAGGCAGCATCGACACGGTTTACGTGTTCTTCGGCGCCCTGAACACATGTGCAAATCTCGATTCAGCAGCGGAGCATATTGCTCGTGTTCTCAAACCAGGTGGAAGGGCAGTGTTGACCTTTGTGAACAAATGGTACATGTTTGATGTGGCTTGGAACCTGCTAACCCTTCGTCCAAAAAAGGCAATTGCAAGACTCAAGAAGGTGTGGACGGGCTATTCTCCAACCCGTCAACTCGACTCCCGTTGCTACTCATCCCGTGAAGTGAATCAACGGTTCTCGCCCCATCTCCGTCGGACGATGAAACGTGGATATTGCATCACACATCCCGCCTGGTACCGCCACCATTGGGCGCCGTTGGGAAGCCTTCGCAGTCGGTTTTTGATGCGGTTTGACCGATGGCTGAGATGGACTCCCTTCTGGAATCTTGGCGAATATTCTCTTTATGTTTACGAGCGTCCCGAGATCAAGGATTGAAGCACTCCATCAAGGGCCTCATGCGCATCGTCGCCTTCAATGTCCGTTTCTTGTTCGGATGTCAGCCGAATGGAAGCAAGAACCGATTGGCGCGTTTGTTTATCATAACGGCGAAACATACGCCAACGGCTCATCCGAACAGGTTGAATCAACCGAGCACGACCCACTGCGTTTGCGAACCGTTCTTGCGTCGTTCGAACCAAGAGTTGTGGATGAAAAATTCCCGTTGTTTTTCGTTCAACGTGTTGCCATATTTCTTTGGCCAAATCGTTGACATCAACAACGGCCATCCAAATCGGCTTCCCGGGAAATAACGGGATTTCGTTGGAGCAGTACAAGGCGTTGAACCACGAACCGCCCCCTAAGATCCACGGAGCTCGCATGACGCCAATTCGGCCCTTTTCAGCAGCATCCCGCAGAGGCGCTTCACCGATTCCGTAGGACGTCGCGTAACCTGTAGGCTTGTAAGGTTGGCCGATTTCAACCAATTGTTGGCCGCAATCCCCGTAACTTAGGGTTCCGTGAAGGGCAACAACATGGGGTGGATTTTTCATTTCCGAATGGGCTTTCAACATCGCTACCATGGCCGTTTGAGTTTCCAGAGCGATGGAATTCCGTTGTTTTGATGTTGCCCCCTTTGGTCGAGCACAAAGCAGTACGGCATCGTATCCATCAAGCGTTTTGTTCCAATCGGTAACCCTGAGGAGGTCGAGATGAATCCAGGTTTCAGCGTCCCCTGACGGAGGGTTATGGCAGTAGGTGGGGTCTGCGCTCATGAGAGGCGGTTTGTGGTTGAGCAAGGCACGACCGACAAAGCCACTGGCGCCGAGTAACAGAACCTTCATCACCGGTCCAGGAGAGGGCCTTTTATTGAGGGTTCC
>DAVD01000046.1:0-3271 GCA_002505405.1 Candidatus Poseidonia alphae
CTCTTCAGTGGATGTTGATGCGTTCCCTCCGCAAGCATTTACAGAGGTCGCAGCAGGTACTCAAGAAGGTGAACGACTTTGTAAATTATCCACAGAACTTCAAGAATTCAATGGACATGTATGGGGTGCAAAGAAAGAAGCTGGCACCTCCCTCAATCAACCGATTCAAGGCATAGAAGTCCCCGAATCACTCGCTGAGTTCAACGGCACCCTCACAAGAATGCACAAGTTGGAGTGACCTCATTCGTCCTCATCAAACAACATGGTTTGTTTTGTTTGAGGTATCTCCAACTGACCCAGTCGGAACCCAACGAGCCGAACTGATGCACGTGAATCCACATTCGTAGCAAAGAGTTGCCTTGCCAGTCGAAGGAATACACCTTCATCGTCCATGGCCACCGGAATGCTTCTTCCAGACGTGTGAGTTTCAAATCCAGTGTAACGAATCTTCACTTCACAAAGTCGCCCCGAAACGCCCAAATCTTGAGCACGGTTCATCACCAAATTCACCAATATTTCAAGTTGCTGAAGTACAGATTCATGGTCGGATTGGTCCGTATCAAAGGTGTGCTCTTTACCAATGGATTTCCGACTCCTAATCGGACTAATTTCGCTGCTGCTTTCACCATCGGCAACCCTTTGCAACCACGAGGCAAAACGCTCACCGGAAATACGAGTTAAAGCCAGTTCACCCAAGTTACTCGCTTCATCAACCGTGGTCAATCCCCATTCCGCCAGTTGAGTGGCTCGCTTGGGACCAATACCGGGAACTTCTCGCATTGAGCGCCCACTGAAGAAATCCTGGATTTCATCCGGCATAATTCTAAAGATACCCTTCGGCTTTCGTTCCTCACTTCCCATTTTAGCTAAAATTCGAGTAGGTCCAATACCAAATGAGGCCGATAGTTCAAGTTGTTCCTGTATGGAGCGCTGAAGTTCCCGAGCCAGTGCAAGGGCACGATCCCAGTCGCCTTCCACTTCATCGGTCACATCAAGATAAGCCTCATCGATGCTTGCCTGTTCAAATATTGAGCATGCCTCGCCTAGTATCGCCATAACTTTTCTACTCGCTCTTGAGTAAAGACCACGGGTTCCAGAAATATACCGAGCAGGGCCGTAGGGATGCCCTGGACAACGCCGCCATGCTTCAGAGATCGGCATAGCCGACCGTATTCCAAACACACGAGCAGCATAATTGCATGTAGAAACAATGCCTCTGCCTCTTCCTTGTTTAGGGTCCGAACCAATGATGAGTGGAGTTTCATCATCAAATCCATGATGCAATACTTCAACGGCTGCAAAAAAGGCGTCCAGGTCACAATGAATCAGTATACGATCGTTTGGCATTGCTTCCTCAACCCTTTTGTTCACATCCGACGGTTCATGTCAACCGTGTTTGAACTTGTGCATGAGCGTCGCAGAGATGTCAAAGAAAGTGACGATTAACGGTACAATCGGAATCATTGCCGTCTAAAACATTCATCACATTCGCCACAATATCCGCCCCGACACGTGCTTGTGCTTCAATGGTTGCAGCGCCAATGTGGGGCGTTCCGTGGAATGATGTGACCTGAAGCAACGGATGTTCTGCAGGCACCGGTTCGTTCTCAAACACATCAAGTGCAGCAGTGGACAAATCTCCCGACTCCAATGCTTGGAGTACAGCGTCTTCGTCCACAATACCTCCTCGGGCACAGTTGATGATGTGGTTGCCGCATTCAGCACCATCTTTACCAATCTTAGGCATCAATGCGATGCGCTCAAGATTGACCAAATGATGGGTCTCATCCGTCAGATTGCAATGGATTGAAACGTGGGTGCAATTGGAAAACAACGCGTCAACGGTTTTGTGAAGCCGCGTGTTTTGTGACTTTGCGATTTTAGGTGGTAAATACGGGTCGTATGCGTGAACTTCCATGCCGAGGGCTTGGGCCACGTTTCCAACCGATTGGGCAATGCGGCCAAAACCAATCAGGCCAAGCGCCTTGCCGGAAAGTTCGGAACCTTTGAGCGCCTTCTTTTCCCAGAGGCCGGCGCGAAGTCCTCGGTCAGCTCTTGGTATGTGACGGATGGATGACAGAAGATGCCCCAGAGTGAGTTCAACCACCGACTGTGTGCTCGCACGGGGAGCGTTCACAACGACAATGCCTGCTTCACCGGCAGCCTTGAGGTCAATGTTGTCAACTCCAACACCCGCTCGACCGATGACTTTGAGTCGACCCCCCGATGCAGAAAGAACAGGACCGGTTAATTTCGTAGCACTGCGAACGATAATAGCATCGAAATCCTGCAGTGCTCCATTCAATAAATCTTCAGCAGAGATGGATTTGACAATCGGTTCATGACCAGCTTTCTTAAGAATAGCAACCGCTTTTTCGTCCATCCCGTCGGTAATCGCAATTCTCCCCATAACACCGGGTTTTGCGTGAAGTGGATGAACCTTCGCTTCGTACAAAAACGAACCATGGCTTTCAACAACCCCAAGCGCTTGGACGGTACGAGGGAGAGGTATGGCGACCGACGTTCAAGCCTTGCTATGGGGTGCAGGAATCCTTGCCCTCCCCCTCTTTATGGCTCTCCCAATGCGTCTTGCCTGGCAGATTTGGGTTGGAATTGGGCATGAAGTATCGGAATATCGAACGATCGTACGACAGATTGTTGATTCAGGCAATCAAGTTTCTTCATTCTCGCAGACTCTTGATGACATAGCACGGAATCTTCGAATCAGTCCTGCAAAACAACGACTGATCGAAGCAGAGATGCTTCATCCTCTCACGCTTTCTCACTTCCTGCTTCTACCCGCCCTGCTCATTTTACCTCTAACTGCCATCATGGCCTTGCCTGTCGTCCTCATTGGGTTTCCTTTCATGCTGTTTATCGAGTTCGTACTTATCCGACGGAAATTTTTGATCTCTGGACTTCGTTACATTGAGCGTGTGATGCACTGGCAGGTCATTCACATACCAAAGCCGCACCGTGGGACGAAGGAAAACGAAACGTCGATCACTGAATTTTCTCAACATATTGAGCATTTTAATTACGTTCCACAGGCAGCATTTCTTGGATTGTTTGCCTGGCTGATAGTCCATTGGGTGTTAAATCTTGATTCATGGACGATTGAACTGATTGTTTCATCGCTCTTGTACATGGTGTTGCTCTCTATTCTTTCCGTCCTGAATACTGCTTTTGAAGCCGACCTGGTGTTCGTTGACCCCGCCAGAGGGAGGCTCGTTCCTGTTGACCAGTGGCTCGAGGGTGTTCTCAATCCCAT
>DAVD01000046.1:3417-35482 GCA_002505405.1 Candidatus Poseidonia alphae
GGAAAGCGAGTTCGTAAAGAATTTCAAGAACAAGTCATTGATACACTCAACCCTTTATCGTACGATTTGACACGGAACAAAGGTCGAATTGACTTCAATGTTAGAATGGGCATGGAGGAACGACTCAATGCGATTGAAGAGACAAGTACCGAACAAATGTCATTTGAAGACTTACAAAACTTGCCTTCGAAACCAAAGAACGTCAAAGCTCCTTCAAATCCGTTGAAGTAAACATCAGTTCATCCACGGGATAACGTCGGGCACTTCAGCAAAGAGATTCGCAGGAACGGCTATTTTAATCTTAGAAACGGTTCCAAGTCGCTCAGCAGTAGCGTCTTGCCATTGTTTGAATGCTTCAAAATCGGCCATGTTCAATATGGGATTATGCTCACGGTTCCAGTCCAAGGACATCATCTGCGTACCAGGGGGTTCATGGCCCGAACAAACGAGGGTATCACCAGGAAATCGGTCCAAAACGGAAAGAGAATCCCAATGCTGTTCCAACCGCCCCCCTGGAAGGTCGTCCCTTCCGACTCCACCTTTACCGTTGAACAAAAAATCACCCGTCATCATACGACCTGGAACATGTACGATCATTGAATCCGATGTGTGGCCGGGACAGTGGTGAAACTGAATCGGTATACTCCCAAGCATCACTTTTTCTTCGTCATCGACATAACGATCCACGCCCAGGCTCGCTGTTGAGTTCCACATGACATATTGACATCCCATCCGTTCCCGCAATGAAAAGCATGCAGTGATGTGGTCTGCATGCATGTGGGTAGCAATCGCATATTTGAGTGTCAACCCATCGGATTTGAGTCGTTCTACATATGCGTTGAGAAAATCATAGACCGGGTCGATCAAAGCTGCCTCATTTGATTGTTCATCGACAACAAGATAGGTCATTGCCCAACCGTTTTGATTCAACTGTTCAAAGAGCATGTTCACCTTGAAGCGGAGGAAGGATTTGAACTTTGAGACAAACATTTCCTTCAAATACCGTTGACAAGCATAAGGAAACATGGCGGGTATTGCAGAATATGGCTTTCTGGTAGTAGGATGTTCGATCGGAATTGCACTTGGTTGGCTTTTGGCTAAGAACAAATTTGGTTCAGATGCCGTACGGGCAGAGGCACAATCGGAAGCGAGAGAACAGGCGTTCCAGGAAAAGTCGAAATTGCTTGAGGCGCAACTTTCGGCGAGTGAGACTGCATTTGAAGAAAAGTCCAAACTCCTCGAGGCGCAAATGGAAAACGTAGCCAATCGTGTATCACAGCGAAATTCCGAGGTGTTTTTGCAATTGGCCGAGGAGCGCCTGGGCAAGGTAAGTACATCTGCTGAGAAGGACCATGAAGCCCGTAAGAAAGAAATGATTGACCTGATTAAACCCATGACTGAATCCCTCTCAAACCTCGACAAGATGTCCCAGGACTTAGAAAAAGAGCGGGCTGCAGCATATCAGGGAATGAAGAGGCACATGCAACTTCTTGAAGAGAACACCAATCGACTTGGTAAAGAAGCCAATGCTTTGTCAACCGCTCTCAGAAAGAGTTCCAGTGTACGTGGCGATTGGGGCGAAGTTGCTCTTCGCAACCTCTTGGAGATGGCTGGAATGACAAAAAATACGGATTTCTTTGAACAGAAGGGAGACGAACAAGGGAAGCGACCGGACTTTGTAGTGAATCTACCCGGTAACGGAGCAATACCGATTGATGCAAAAACAACGGCAAAGCACTACCTTGAATCCTTGGATGAGGATGACCCAGACGCTAGGACTGCTAAAATTGCACTTCACGCTAAATCCATGCGAGGCCGCGTGACTGAACTGACTCGGAAGGATTACCTCTCCGGCGTCAGCGGACGGGCAGAATTTGTGGTGATGTTTGTTCCTTCTGAGGCATTGATTTCATCAGCATTTGAAGTCGACCCGTCCCTGCATTCTGATGCAATGGACCGAGGAGTCATCATCTCTGGACCCGCCTCAATGATTGCCCTACTGAAAACCGCAGCCCTGTACTGGCAGCAAGTTCGGTTTGCAGAAGAAGCAGCTCAAGTCGTTGGAGTTTCCCAAGAATTTTACAAGCGAATGGCTACATGGAGTCAGCACTTTTCTGAGGTCGGTAAGCGTCTTGAAAAAGCCACAGAATTCTACAACAAGGCAGTGGGTTCATGGGATAGAAATGTCCTCCCGCAAGGGAAAAAATTGGAGGAATTGGACATCAACGTGAACCAAACTAAAACCCTGATCGAACCGAAAACCATCACCGAAGACCTTCGGTTGCCTATTGTATTGGAATCGGAAGAAGAGTGAACATCGCCGCATACGAGCATTGATGACCAGCGAAGGACTCGGATAAGCATGCACCCGAATCAAGTCGTTCATCTTGAGCATGACGGCAAGGTGCTTCTTGTTGACCTGGATGGTAATGGACCGTTAAAGCCCGTTCAAGGTCGTATTGGAGAAGGTCAACTCCTTCGCTTTCCAACCCTCGCTGAGGTGGAATCATTGGGTATTCCCATCCAGCAAAAAAGAACCACAGCACTACGTTTTGAGGACCATTCATACGAGGTGCTCAAGTGCTATCCCAACATTGAATGGCCCAGGACTTGGGCATGGAAAGACAATTGCATTGCAGATAATTGCGTCCACCCTGTAGCGAGAGAAGCAATATATCGTTCACTGCATCGACTTGTTTCCAAAGTGATGGTTCAGAACTCAAAAGGTGATGTATTGATGGGTAAAGTGGAGCGAGGACACTTTCATGGATTTTGGACATTACCTGGGGGATACATGGACCATGACGAACATCCAGCCATCGGATGCGTTCGTGAAACACTGGAGGAACTTGGACTCGAAATAATACTCGAACCAACGGAACCTGTCGTGACGCAAAATATATTCAACGATGAAGGAATTTCTTTTGTTTCATTCACCTATAAATCGACGTGGGACGGAGAACTATCTGATTTGAAATTACAAACCGAAGAAATTTCTGAGGCAAAGTGGTTTTCCCCACGAGAAGCCTACGCACAAGCCGTGTCATATTTTGACAAACAAGCGCTTCGTAGTCTCCTGAACGAATGATTTCAAAGGCCGATCTCGGATTTAGCCGCTGCCAGGGCATCGCCCAGGCCTTCCGGATATGAGCCTCCACCTTGAGCGAGGGTTGGACGACCGCCACCGCCTCCCTTGATATGGTGCGAGATAGAACGGAGCAAGGTAACCGCATTGTAACGTTCACTCGCCACGGTATCATCTGTAACGGCAATCATCAATTTGCCACCTCCATCAGGTGACCCCAAGACCGCGAGCGTTGGTAAGTTCTTGTCCAAGGTCAATTCCTTGAGCATCTTTGTCATGGTCTTCAAGTCACCATCCACTTCCATAATGACGATTCGAACCCCATCAACTTCAGTAGAATCACTTCCACCGCCGGAGGTGCGAAGACGAACAATCTCTGCTTCCAATTGTTCAATGGTTTTACGTTGCTCCTTCCATTCAGAGAAAAACCGTTCTGCTGCCTTGGGAAGGTCACTGGAAGGCACGCCAAAGATTTCACTTGAAGCACGAAGGAGTTCATCTTGCTCCCGAGCATAATGAAGCGCAGCCTCTCCAGCAACAATGTGAAGTCGCTCTACACCATCTTGAACAGCATTCGACCGAACTACCCGGATGGAACCGATTTGCCCGGGCTCATCATGGTGGGTTCCTCCACAGGCTTGGATGTCGTGTTCTGCAATTTTGAGTACTCGAATGGAATTCCCTTTTGGAGCTCCCCCTTGATAGAGGTCAAAGCCATGAAGTTCATCAGCGTCTTTGCGATTGAGTTCAGTCTTTTCAGTCCTGGACACATCGCCGAGGACAGAATTCGCTAGGGCTTCAATGGCGTCCAAATCCTTCCGAGTAAGTCGGTTGAAGTGAGTGATGTCGAGCCGTCCACTCTCTACAGACTTGTTAGCCCCCGCTTGATAGATGTGCGGTCCTAAAATTCGTCGAGCGGCTCCACCAACGATATGGACTGCTGTGTGATGATCCATGAGTTGTTTCCTCCTTTTCCAATCCAGATGCCCCGTGGCGGATTCCCCGACCTCAAGGGCACCGCTGCACATGTGTAGAATTACGTTGCCGACTTTCTGAGTGTCGAGAACATGAACCGTAGTGTCGCCTTGAACGAGGTGTCCGTAATCACCCTCTTGACCGCCACCTTCTGGATAGAAAGCTGACGAAGCTAGAATCACAGCGTGTGTGGCATTCTTTGGACCTTGTTCTTTTGTAAGCGGTAATGCTCCAACGACTTCGGATTCAAATGACTTCATTGAAACATCGCCGTAATACAATGGCTGTGTCGCCGTGTATTCACTTACGGGAAACATCGAACCTTGTTCATCATCCGTTTTTGCTGCTTCTTTCGCCAATTTGGCATGGCGTTCAGCCATTTCAGCTGAAAAACCCGTTCGCAATTGCACTTCAGTCCAGCCAGCATCCCGGGCAAGGGCAATGGCCATATCGGGAGCGAGCCCATGTGAATCGTTCATGGTAAACAACGACTCATCGGGTATCGAAGCAGCATCCTTTTTGACACCTTTAAGTTGAGTTAGGATGACATTCTTACCCTTTCTCAACATCTCTTCGTACCGTTCCTCTTCAAGTCCTAGAATGGTCAATAATCCCTGTCGGGTTTGCTTGTTGAGATGGTTTCCAAGATTAACCTCAAGGTGATGCTCAGCGAGGTCTGATAGCGAGACATCGACGGACAACTCATCCCGCATACGCAAGACTCGGCGAGCCAACATACGAGCAAGGTATCCTGCCTTAGCATTGGAAGGGACGAGCCCATCACCCAACATATTGCAAAGAGCATGCAGATGATCGGGAATTGCATAGATGTTGGCGAGAGGCTCAGTCACGGCTGAGAATTGTTCCGCAGTGACCTCAACACCTCGTTCTAACAGTCTTGAGAGGAAGATCTGAACAAGTTCGTCACCATCAACTCCTGCTTCAATGTTCATGATCCCGTTCAGGCGACTCATTTCTCCGAGCAAGCGGTCAAGGTCAAGCGAAGGCCACTGTTGTGCGACATCATCAAACCCGGCGAGTTCCTTCAACCATGCAACAGTTTCTGGATAAATGGCCTCGTAAATCGTTGGAGTTCCGGCTGCAGCCCAACAAAACCGCTCAAGCCCATATCCGGTGTCAATAATTTGGAGGGGCATTGTTCTGTAACGGTCACCTTTGAGTTCCACGTCCCCATCCGGATGTTCTTCCATATCCATGAAGACGAGTGTAGCGAGTTCAAGACCACCAACGATCACTTCAACGGCAGCTCCTGCGTTCCCTCCCCCACACCAAGGGTTCTCGACATAGGTGATTTCTCCCGAATCAATCCCGAAGGTTACCGTGAGCATATCATGACAATACTGCACACATTCCTCCATCCAGTACAAGAATTCGCCTTCATCTGCTCGATTGAATACGTGATGAGCCATCATTTCAAAGGTGGTCAAATGGCGTCCAGACCTCCCCACAGCATCAACATCTGTCAATCGGATACACGGTTGTGAAATGGTCAGGGGATTCGCCGGAGGCCGGACTTCGCCCGATGTCACGTGGGGTTGGAAGTCTGCAATTGACGCAATGGTCAGATGAATGTCATCACGCCAGCGAGCAAGTACCGGATAAGGCTTAATTCGAGTATGGGAAGAAGACTCAAAGAACGACAAAAAGGCTTCTCTCATAGCGTCTTTGAGAGCTTTACCACGTTGCTCAAATCCATCGATGAGAGGCGCTCCAATGAAGGAATATTCATCCTCGGAGGTATCCCCACACGTATCTCGGTTCGGGTCGGTAGTCCAAAACCACAACGAGGTCACACGACACTGTCTACGGACGTAGCCATTTTCGTGAAAAACAGCCAAATCAATTGGGGGAAGCGCCATGTGGGAATCACCGTCCAAGTGTGAACGCTTCCTCCAAAACGACTTCCCCCTTCAAGGCTATGCTACCCATTTGGGTGAGACCCCCCTTTGTGAAAAGCCTCAAAACCAACGAGCGTGAGGTTCGTCCTATGGGTGAGTCATGGCGAGAGCACTTGGTCGATGAGGGCCAGGGCACCATGCGAATCAAAGCACATGGATCGATGCTCACCGATGCACGCATCGTTGCTGACACCAACCATATGAAGACCCATCAAGATGACCGAGGCCCTGAACAGTTGGTGAACATCGCATCAATGCCCGGAATTGTCGGTGAGGCTTGGGCCATGGCTGACTGGCATTACGGCTACGGATTCCCAATAGGCGGTGTTGTTGCCACGGATGAAAACGCTGGCGAGTTGGGCGGAGCAATATCTCCCGGCGGAGTGGGATTTGACATTAATTGTGGCGTCCGCTTTCTCGCACTTGATGCCACGGCAAGCGATATTCCTAACCTCAAAAAATTAGCCGGACGATTGGCCGGACGAATACCTGCGGGAGGTTCTGGAAAAGGTGGCGTCGACATCACAAAAAGTCAACTCAAAGAGTTGCTTCAAGGAGGTGCAGAAGCCGCATTGGACTTGGGATACGGCCATGATGATGACTTGGCTTCTCTGGAATCCGGTGGCGTATTAGAAACCGTCAATGCCGAAGTGTCTCAACGGGCTCTTGAACGTGGAATGAAATCACTTGGGACGCTCGGTAGTGGAAATCATTTCCTTGAACTGCAAACCGTTGGTTCCGTTGTCGATGAGCAGACTGCAAAGGAATGGGGCCTGTATGATGACCAAATTGTCGCCATGATTCATTCAGGGAGTCGAGGACTGGGCCACCAGGTTTGCACCGATCATGTTCGTCTATTGGAAAGTAAATACAAATTGACTGAAGGCATGTGGACCAATGACGAGTGGGACTTTTCCCTCCCCGACCGACAACTCGCTTCTGCACCCATCCACTCTGCCGAAGGACAATCATACCTTGATTCGATGAATGCAGCAGCAAATTTTGCGTTTGCAAATCGTGCGGTCTTGGCTTCTCGATTGCGAACGGTTCTTGAATTGGAGATGGGTGATTTTGGAGAAGCAAGAACGCTGTATGATGTTGCGCATAACATTGCCAAGATGGAAACTCACGAAATTCACGGCACTTCATGCTCATGTTGTGTCCACAGGAAAGGGGCAACCCGAGCGTTCTCTGCATCTCATGACGATGTAAGTGCTCGATTCGCCAAGACCGGTCAACCCGTAATCGTTCCAGGTGACATGGGCACAGGTTCTTGGATGTTGGCTGGGCCAATGAAGGGGCAAAATCAGGCCTTCGGCTCTTCATGCCACGGTGCAGGAAGGGCGCTGTCCCGTGCAGCAGCCAAAAAATCAATCGACGGTAAGGCCTTGAAAAAAGAGCTTGAATCCAGAGGAATCCGAGTCCATGCCTCAACACCAAATGTTCTTTCAGAAGAGGCCCCTGGAGCCTACAAAGATGTTGATGAAGTCATTCGACTTACGAGTGAAGCAGGCCTTGCTCGGCCTGTGGTTCGGTTGAATCCGTTAGCGGTCATCAAGGGATGATCACATACAGACCTGAGCCATACCTTGCCCAGGGAGCGTCGGTGCATCACCGGTATGAACCCCATCGGGTTCCTCAACGATAACGCTGAGTAGTGTGTTTACGAGTTCTTTCAATTCATCGACTTGATCTTGTAAGTCACGAACTCTTTGGTTCATTTCTTTGGCTGTCTCCTGCGTACGCTCCATGTGCATCCCATATGAGAAGTTGCCTTCTCATGCCGAGGTTTCAAAAATCACCTCTTATACATTGAGGTGGAACAAAAGAAAAAATGGTACTTTTCAGACCGTTCATGTCGCAGGGAACTGAAGAAGATTGGAGCCACCGGCGAGATTTGAACTCGCGACCTCCTCATTACCAATGAGGTGCTATACCCCTTAGCCACGGTGGCAGTGAACCGAGCGACCGGCCAAATGGATATAATCGCTTCGCGACATTCGGTAGGATTCTATGAAGGCAGGTAAAGTACCCACTCGTCCGAGGAGGACCAAGATGACAGCGTGAAAGGTGAAGGTTGAGCCTTTTGTCGAGTCCACAACCCACCATCCATGGCAAAGTCCACTCCCGGAGCAAGAACAATGGCATCTACCGATGTTGAATTAAGAAATATGTGGGCATCGTTTGGTGTTCGCCAGTATCCGCTGAGATTGAGTTCTCCGGAAAGGTCAGTTTCTGATTTTAAGACATAGAGCGAATGCATCGCTAGTGAATTGTCGGCTACAAGAAGAAAAGTGGAATTTTCAACCTCCAATGCGTCAGCCAAGGCTTCTCCGGCATCTTCCTGCCAGAGTTGCTGACCGTTGAAGCCGGTGAACATCACCAAAGGTAAGAGGAGGAGAATGGTCAGAAGGAGCGGCTTTGCTGGAACCCGTTGAATTGGAAAGACTGATGGAGATGTTGTCCCTTCGGTACGATGGCATAAATGCAGAAGCATCAACATCGGTAGGACAAGAACGGTGGCGTACCTGCCGTTATTACCAAGTATCATCATGCATTGAAGGAGAGAAATCCCCCATAGATCGGATTCAAGAGTCCACAATGCTCCAATGTAGGCCACAATGCCTGCAGCAAGGACTGCACAAAACACTGCGACCATCGTCACGACTCTTCCACGAACATATCGGAGCGAAGGGTTTGATGTGATAAACGGCCAAAGGCAAAAGCCAATGAGTAGGAAAAAGACGATTCCATCGATAAAGGCGAAGACAATGCTCATGAGAAACGTTCCAATATTCCCCTGAATGATTGAAAAAGTCCCTCCATAACCAAGCGAACCAATGAAGGTAATGCCCAACAAGGTCAAGGCAAAACTTACAGAACTCATCAACCAAGGTCGTTGGGTCACGGGCACATCATTTGTGCGCGATAGATACCCATCTAGCGTTAACCAAAGCATCCCAGTGCCCAAAACCAGCACCCAAGCCAACAGTGAGGATAGCGGGTCAAAGCCCTTCCATCCTAAAACACACAATACCGAAGTCGCCATCAGTAAAATACCAAACCGTAGTTGACGGATTTTACTCCCATCGACAAACCATAACCAGGAGGTTGAACCTCCGAGGATGAGTGCAAGAATGGCTTCATCATAGCCTCTTCCGGTTGCAAACATCAAGCATGGACTCCATGCCACTAGAGCGCTCCACATCGGGTCAAAGGCCGCGCCAGACAAGCCTCTTCTCCAAAATGGAACGTAGCCAGCAAGCAGCGATAGGCCAATGATTCCCAAGAAGGAAACAACTCCCACTGCAAGTTGGGATGTGTACCATGGACCGATGTAACCGTCGTATTCACCCGATGGAATGGGCTGTTGAACATCTCCATCGGACCAACGGGTTGGTCCCCAAGGATAATCGTCGCCATGGTTCGATTCGTCGTTTGCAACGTTGAGTCTGACATGGACATCAAGCCCAAGGTCGCTGTTGAGTACCGCCAGTCCATTAAGACAAAGCCCCACAACCAAGAACCCGAACCACCAGCGCCGTTCTTGAAGAAAATGGAGGTTCACAGACCTCCGACAAAAACAGCGGATAACATACTTTCCCTTGACGAACAGGTGGAACACTCGTTCGTGGGAGTGGCGCCGAGAGAGAGATTTGAACTCCCGAGGGACAGGCCCACGCGATTTCCAGTCGCGCGCACTACCAGGCTATGCGATCTCGGCTCTACTTCGGGCGAACCGCCTTCCTCGTTTAACCGTCACCCTTGAGAGTGACGGTCTCTAAAGAGAACGAATCGGCGAAAGGACTCAAAAGTAAGACATACACCGAGACCCATGAGCGAGGGTATCAGCCCGGTTGAATCAACCGAGCGAGAGCACATGTCCTTGCCGTTTCGAATGGGCGATGTAACGCTGAACCGACCTGTTCCGGACTCCGTCCCTGGAGCCGACGTCATGAACAAACTGCTCATTGAGTGGATGTTCCAATTCAAACTCTTGACAGCAGAGTGGAATAAATCCCATTACACCACACTTGTGTTTGGGTTCATCGCCTTCATTCTCGGATCCGTATCTACAGAATTGTTCGATGGTGGAGATGCAACCGTCACAGGAGTGAACGGAGTATTAGCAATCAACGGATTCCAGTTTTTCCAAATCCTCATCTCGGTTTTGTTTTGGACATGGTTTGCATTCCAGGCATGGAATTTATTTCCCGTTATGAGAGTCCATGCCATCTCTCTGCTTGCTATGTGGAACGGCTTAGTGTTTGCTCAAGTGTTCTTCCACAGCAACAACGGTTCATTCCCCATCGGAGCCCAACTTTCGAACATGATGGAAGGGACGCTGATTGTTCTTGTCGTTCTTTTCTTCGTTTTCTTTTTCTGGAAGGCGGTCATCGAAACCCGAGACCTTCATGTTGAAATCCATCACTTGCACGAAGATGTCCGAGTGATGGAGGCGGAGATGGCTGAACATTCGCTCGCAGGATGGACTGCACTCTTTGCATCATGGATCGCGCTGGTATTGATATCATCATGGGCAGGTGTTCATCACATTGCAACTCTGGGAGATTCCCAGACGATGTTCCTTGTCCTCCATCTCATCACGGGTATTGCTTCATTGCCCCTTTTATTCATCGTCCTTTGGTACCCCCAACGGATGCTTGGAGATGATGCCAACGTCAGAACGAAGGCGGCACTGGATGCATCTTTAGAATTGGAAGGCCCCAGCACTCATGCAATGCAAACCGATTCAAAATGTCCCGAATGCGGGTCTAAATCCCCGCTTCATCGTCTCGATAACGGCTCGGTGGCTCACCCATGTTTGTCCAGTGGTTGTACTGCACAGGTCGTCATTGGAGAATCATGTCCCTCTTGCAAAAAAAAGATGTCCAGTCGCCTTCAGTGTTCTTCTTGCGGGGTGAATGCTCCAGCGCTTGATTATTTCCCAGACCAGGAGGCATGGTGATGAATTTCAAAGATCTAAGAAAAGATTTCCCCACTCTTTGTGAAGAGAAAGCCCTGGCGTATCTCGATAACGCATGTGTCACCCTCAAGCCCCAGCCTGTCATTGATGCCATTCACCACTATTACACTGAAGTCCCCGGATGTGGAGGCCGCTCTGTTCATCGCTATGGGACTGCGGTTTCCAAGTCTGTCCGAGATGCAAGGGTTGCGTTAGGGGAGTTCATAAACGCCAACGATTCAAACGAAGTGGTATTCACGAGAAATGCAACCCATTCCCTCAATCAAGTAGCGCACGGCCTAAATTGGAACAAAGGAGATGTGGTACTCACATCTGACCGTGAGCATAATTCAAACTTGGTCCCCTGGCTCCAACTTGAAAAAGAGCAAGGTATTGACCACCGTGTAGTAGCCAGCAATGAAGACAATTCATTTAATTTGGAGTCGTTTGAACACGCCTGTGCTGAAGCTGGATCAAAGTTACGATTGGTTTCAATGAGTCACGTTGGTAACCTTGACGGTGTTACCATTCCAATGAGAGAAGTGGCAAAAATTGCTCATGACCACGGCGCATTGGTATCAGTTGATGGTGCTCAATCAATGCCTCATATGAGCGTTGATGTTCAACATTTGGATGTCGATTTTCTTTCTTTTTCAATTCACAAAATGTGTGGCCCATCCGGCATGGGTGGGCTATGGGGTAAATACGAACATCTTGACGGTTTACGTACCATACAGGCCGGAGGTCAAACGGTTACTTCCTCAACCTATGAAAATGCAACATGGGCCAAACCACCGGCTCGCTTTGAAGGAGGTCTAGGTAATTTTTCAGGAATGATGGCTTCTGGAGCAGCCATCAATTATCTCTCGAAAATTGACATGGATGAAATCCAAGCACACGAAATCAAATTGAATCGCATCATGACAAACGGAGTGAAGGACCTTCCTGGGCTAAGCATTATTGGACCCAATGACCCAGCAAAGCGAGGCGGTATCTGTTCGATTCTCATGGATTCTCTGCCTCCACATGATATCGCCATTCTCCTCGATGAAGCCGCTGGCGTCATGGTCCGTAGTGGTCAACATTGCGTCCACTCTTGGTTTGAGCACCACGGGCACAATCAAGGCTCACTTCGTGCATCAGCCTACTTTTACAACACGGAAGAAGAAGTCAAACGGTTCGTTGATACATTAACTGAAATAGTCCACACCCTAGGCTGAGATTATGGATGAAATTCAACCCAATGGATCTGTCCTTTTTTGGGATGGAGCCAATGGCGAACTTGGGGATCAACACGTTGAATCACCTCCACTCATCGCAGAATCAGCCACCGATGATTTGGGTATGATCAAAGCGATTGTGAGCATTACCCTTGGAATGACTCTTCTCCTGGCTACGGGATACCTTGTTGCTGTCATTCTTAGCGATGGGGCCATCTTACTCCGTCCGAGTGAGGTAGCTCTTGAGCGTCATGCAGATTACAACGATTTGATTCATCTTAGCGGGTCTCTCGATGGTAGTGGTGTTGCGGTTTGCATCGTTGATTCAGGTATCAATCTTGACCACAGCGATTTTAACGATATGGAGCTGAAGGATTGGAAAGATTTTGTCAATGGCCGGTCAACGCCTTACGACGATAACGGACACGGGACTTCAATGGCCGGAATCATATCGGCGAACGGTTGGCTAAAGGGTGTCGCAAACGATGTGGATTTGTTGATTGCAAAAGCACTTGGAGCGAGTGGCTCAGGGGAAGATTCGGTGGTTGCTGATGCAATCGATTGGTGCGTCGCCGGAGGCGCTCACATCATTTCACTTTCTCTTGGAGGGGCTCCCGGCGCCCTGCCTTTTTCACCTGGCTCCGGCAGGAGTTCGGGTGATGCTGCTAACGAAGCGATCGATGCAGGCGTCTACGTTGTCGCTGCCGCAGGAAACGACGGTGGAGAGGACGATGACGGCGACGTTGCACATCCTTCAAGCGAAACTGCCGTCATCTCAGTCGGTGGCTCCACCCTGAAAGGGACGTCCTGGTCAGGGTCATCGGAAGGTGACAACAACGGTCGTTTCCTGCCACTCCCTGTTCTTCTTCCACGCAACGACCCGCACAAGAAACCCGAGATCGTTGCACCCGGCGAACGTGTCCCCGTACTCACAATGGATGGCGGCTGGGGCTTAGCCGACGGCACAAGTGCTGCTACCGTGTATGTCACTGGTGCGTTAGCTCTCCTCCTCGAGGAAAATCCTTCACTCAAAGCCAACGGTTCCCAGGGAAGCTCCGATAACATCAATCTTGTCAAAAATTGGTTAATGGACTCGGCAGTTCCACAGGAAGACCAAATTGGCCATGACGACAGGTTCGGATACGGCCTTCTCCAAATCGAGGCCTTGTTGGACCAAGCGAACTCACAGTAGTCGGGGGAGCCAAGCCACCAACGTGCCTCCAAATAAGGGCATAAATGCGACATGATGGGTTGATTGTGTTTCTTGAATCAGCTCCATCCAAGAATTGAATCCATCGACCAATGCCATTCCTTGTTCGTCTTCTGGGTCGACATCCCCCGTGGGCATATCCGGCTCAACCGTAAACAGAACTCCCTGTTGATCCAAGAACGGCATGTAGGTTTTGACGAGGCTGGCTCGTTGAGGCGATGGCCCATCAACAACAATGGCTTGGTAATTGGAAACGAAGGGTGTTTCTGAAATCTCAGCGGTTGTTGTGGTAGCCAACGACCATGCGGCGTGCTCTGCTGCAAGTTGGATGGGGTCGCCAACGACAATATTGGTCCAATCCTCAGCCCCGTAACGCGTCATGAGTCTGTGAATAATCACTCCGAATTTCGCTCCCTGTTCAACTACAGTAAAACGCGTGGGGGATCCCTCTTGACGTTCAAAAAGGTCGTATAACCAAGCCGTTCGATGTCCAATCCCTCCTCCAATTTCCAGGATTCGTTCTGGAGATAATGCTCCTAAAGCATCTCGCAATCTCCGGTGGATGGAAATGGACCAAGTTGACAGACCCATATGCTTCAGTTGTTCACCGATATTCGCCGCCACTTCGGGTTCATCTCTAGGCTGGTTCGTGTCTTGGGCAAGCAGATGAGTGAGTATTTCGTCACGCTCAGGTGATGGATGTTGCTCCCCCATGCCCCCCTCCTTCCATCCGTTTAATTTCAAGCCTCGCTTGACGGCCTCCTACGATGGGTTCAAACGGTGGGTCCAACGCGGACCAATTGGGGCCTTACCGTGGAAGATGGCGATGAATGGGAAGAAGAGGAAGAGATTCTCGACAATGCAACACATTGCCCAACATGTGATGAACTCGAAGGGCATGACATTCTCAAAGAGAAGAAAATCGGCGATGGTGCTGATTTCCTGGTCCGGTGCCAAGTATGTTCACACGTCCATACCGTCGAATTCCGCCCACCACCTGCCAAGAACATTCCATTCATTCTCACCGATGGCCCAAGCTCCCATCGTATTGTATTGGTCATTGACGCTGATGAAGAATTCGTACTCAACGATGTCTTTGATGAGGATGAAAAACTTTGGAGAGTTCATCAGATTGAAACGACTGATGGAAAACAACCAGAACATGCTCTCGCTACCGATATTGAGCGAATTACGGCCATTCGCACGGACAAAGTTCGTGTTAAAATGACGTTGACGAGAGGAGAAGACTCATTCTCCGAAGTCATCATCGTCCCTCAAGAAACGACTTTTACAGCGTCCAAACTCATGGAACATGAGGGAGAAACATGGCGTATTCGAGCCATCCACACTGGAACCGGTCGCACTCTACGAGGAACCGTCCATGCCCCTGATATCAAGCGAATGTATCTCCATGAACCTCCACGACCGGAGTACTTTGCTCCGCGAACACCTCGCGAACGTCGGCAAGCATGGAAGGAAGGAAAATTGGGCCACAACCCTAATCCTATCCGTCCTAAGGATGAGATAAAAAGTGGAGTCGCACCTTCATTCAAACGAAGGAAACAGCCACGCAGGTGATTATGGACGGTTCGTCCAAGGCATCAAAAATGCCTTAGCTACTTGTGTACCAATCGTTGGATTTTCTTTGAGTCGGCGTATACTGTACTCGTACCACTTTTGGCCATACGGGATGTAAATGCGTGTGCGGTGGCCTTGACTCGCAAGTTTCCTTCGCATCGGCCCACGCACACCAAGAAGCATTTGAAATTCATATCCTGGTCCTTTATGCCGACGACTTTTGTTGGCATTAGGACGTGGGTCTTCTTTTCCGGGACCCATCCCAAACGATTCAAGAGCGGATTTAGAATATTCAATCACTGGAACGTCATGGCTGGCGATTGCGACATACGCACCAGCCTCGAGCATTCGGTCGATGCAACTGTTTGTAGCATCAACGATGTCTTTGTATTGAGTGAAGGAGATATCGTCTGGCTCCAAATAGATGCCCTTACAGATACGATAGTCGGCCAATGGCCCAAGTTCTTGTTCTAAATGTGAAATATCCCCAAGCGAACGGAAGAGACGCCCTTGAATCACCGTCCCCACGTTGGTCAGCCCTTCAGAATGAAGGTCTTTGACCACCTGAATGGTATCCGTTGTGACCCGATGGTCCTCCATGTCAAGACGGACAAACATATCGTTCTTTGAAGCCAATTCCACAAGTTTACGAATATTATCCATACCCTTTTGTCTGTCGATGAGGAGACCGAAAGCAGTAGGTTTGATGCTGAGGTTTGCATCAAATTGCCCCGCATGGATGGCTTCGATAACCCGAACATATTCGTCGTAGAAAAATTGCGCCTCATCCATTGAAGTGATTTCTTCGCCCAACACGTCGATGGTAAAACACGTCCCTTCTCCAGAAAGTCGTTTCATGATGGCGACAGCGTCTGAGAGGTCGGGTCCAGCGACATATCGCCTGCTGACCCAACGGACAAACCATTTGGGCATGCGGACGGTTGCCCCTACAATTGTGCGAGATACCCAGCCCACCATGCTTCTCTCTCCTTAACGGCGCTCTTTGACCCTTTGTGTTTAATTCTCAATTAATCCAAGCGCTACCAAAAACGTTTTTGAAGTCATTAGTGGGAGATCGTGAGCCGTCAAATAGTCCCTAATGGCCTGGCGCTGCCAGCCCTTGAACGATTTCTTATCCATGTAAACAACAACGGTTCCCCCTGGAAAAGCCTGCTGAGTTGAACGGACTGCTTCTTCAATAGCTTGTGCCCAAGTTCCTCCCGGAGGGCCGTCCTGTTTTACAAAAGGTAGAGCATAAGTTGCAAGCATATGGCCGAGCCAAACTCCATCATAACTTGCGAGGACATTCGCACGAGGAGCATAATGACCACCTCCAAGAGTAACGAGGACCAAGGAACCTCTATGTTCGGATTCATTCCATGAGGGCTCCGTGGATGGTTCAAACAATCCATCATGGATGATGGTTGCAAGAAGGTGAGCGGCTCCAATATGCCCCCATGTGGCTTCAGTAGACCCAACCTCAATGAACAACGAGGGGGCATCTAAGTAAGGACCATGATGAGTGACCTCTAGAGAAAGGTCAAAGTTTGAAAGTTCAGGTTGATCGGCCCATCGTTGCTTTAGCATCCTCCACCAGGGTGCAAGACGGCTGTTTGGCGGAGGGGCTCTGCCTCCGATGCCGCCGTAAGTTCCCAATTCCCCAGCCGGCATGTGTGGAATTCCAATCGGATGCAGTGTTAAGGAAGCTTGACCACTCGCAGCTGAGTGTCGTGAAGGGAAAATCACCTCCATCACACGTTCTCCCGTCGCCTCAAACCAACGGCGGTCAAGATAATTCTCGCTAAGAACATGTTCGGGGAGGTACCACATTCGTACGTTTTCTGATGCGAATGAACGGTGACCTTCCACATGAGAACCTTCATCCCAAGAACGCATTCCCCTCAAGGCTTCACCTTGATTCAAACTCGCAACATCTGAACAGTTGACAACGATGAGAGCGATCGTATTGGCGCCCATGGCTCTCCCACCCACTCCCTACATTTGACCCCACCGAGGACAAGGTTTCACATATGAAAGGCCCAACTTATGTCCATGGACGAAGGCCTGCCTCCAGCAATTCCTTTCCTCCCCTCACGGGTCCACCAATACGACGGGGGATTGTTGGTGCTGGGAATGGATGGAGAAGTACTTCTCTTGGGCGAGGAATTGAAACCTCGTTATCCTCATGCAAAGCCATTTCCGATGACCATCAGCAATTCGATCGTATTGAATGACAGACTCTACGCTACTTGGATTGACGGCGAACTTATGATGGCTCGAATGGGGTGCATACCGCTGGATTCTGCTCCAAAAAGCGGACCACCACGTGCAGACCTGAGAACAACAAGTACAGTCGAACAAGCGAAGCATCCCGAGGGAAACATCTGGTCCCATGTCCTCAACTCTGAACCTTTAGCCCTCGCTGCAAACGGTAACAGTCTGGTTTTTGTTTTGTGGAGGAAGGGTCTTTACGGACTCACTCCAGAGGCTGATGAATTATGGAGAATGGCTGAACCAACATGGAACTATCCGAAAAAACGACCAAGAGATTCTGAGACCATCGCCCTTCATCTTAACGATGATTCATTCACATTGACCTCACGAGGAGGTCGAATACAACGTCGCTCCTTGTTAACTGGGACTTTGCTTGAGGAATTCATCGCTGTCGGTCCCGAAGCACCGCTTGAACATCATTTCAAACATGACTTGCATGAAATCATTTGTTCCACAACGGGTGAACTGACATGGATCCATGAGGGAAACCTATTGCGTACACTCAAACTCAACGGTCCCATTCAGTTTGCATCGTGGGATTCTACGTTAGAGGGATGGAGAATTGCAGGGTGGCGCGAAGAGTTTCTCATTACAGCAACTCGTATTGAACGCCAACAATGGGACGAAATTCCAGTCCACATCGAACCCGTAAAAGGCGGAGCATTGGTTCTGTTCAACAATGGTACATGGCGCAACAGCCCCTTTGAAGGGACATCACCGGTTGTTGACGAAGAGGAGTGAATCGCTCACTCGTTCATGCTTGTGTGGCCGCAGCGACCGCAAGACTTCCGGTCGTTATGGTGGGCAAGAAAAACACCTGGACCACATTCTGGGCAGTGTTCAGCACGGACGAGTTTGCCGTCTTCGACTTTGTATTTTGACCACTTTGCAGAGGCCTTAGGACCGTCACCCATCACTGGTCACCTCCGTTGGAGGAATCATCGGATTTTGAAGAGCCCGAGCGGAATTGTTCATGGCGCTTGTTGATGTAACTTGGTTCTACAGCCATTGCTTCTTCTGAGCTGTAGATGTATGCAGTCCCTGTGGTCAAGGGTTGCCCGTATCGAGTTTCGCAGTCCTTGACGACAATCCACTCTGGGTTTGAACCTGGCTCGAGTGTGCGAACCAAATTCATGATATCCTTTCGAGAAGGTGTTGTTTTTCCTTCGTGTTTCCAACTGAAGGAGATTTCGATGCGGTTTAGGAGTTTATTTTCTATTCTTTCGTTAATGTTCATGGTATTCACCTCATCGAATGTTGACTTTGAGAGCATATCGGCCCGGTAGTTCTACTTTCAAGCGCTTGGCTATTTCCGAGCGACCTGGTTGCATGATGATGACGTAGCCTGTCCAATCGGAGGACACAGGGGCAGAAGGATGACGTGGGCACTGGTCGATCGGCTCTGCGAGGACGAGATGACATTCGCCACATGCAAATGGATTCTTAGCCACATCAATCACTTCCTTCGTTGTTCTTATCGATTACTTTCCACTCAGGGCATCCCAAGCCAGGTTGCTTGCTGGTGAGTCCAATCTTGGAGCGTCGAGGGTCAGAAGTATCTGGAGACAAGGATACAATTCGGGCTCGGACGAATGAACCGACGCCGATTTGCTTTCCGGTTTTTCGTCCTTCTATCATTCCCTTACCGATGTTTGCCTCTACGGTGTCTTCCATAATTTGCGACTTGTGAAGAAGAGCTTCCATTGGACCAATCCGGACGAATGCTCCAAACTCATTGATTTCGGAAACTGCCCCTTCAACGACTTCATAGTCGTCCATGCAGAAGAGAACAGCGTCGAATTGAACCCGTTGATAGATTGCTCCATCTCCGTGGATAATTCGTCCTCGTCCAATGGTTTTGTGATTGTTTGTGACGAGAATAAAGCGGTTCTGTTCGTCAAATCTACCTTCAAAAGCACTCATTGAGAGGCGGTCGATGTGCTGGTCCAATGATTGGCCCTTTCGCATGTATTCCGCAGGAATACGGATGGTGTCTTCCTTGGTTACTACCTTGTACATATTTTTCACCTCATTTGAGACTCCACTGAGGTGCGGAAAAAGACGGAAGCCATGAAGACTAATCCGTCCTTCACCGGGGTTACCTCAGGAGAGAAAGCGACCGAAGTCATTCTGTCCACCGACGACCCCTATTTAATTCAAGCGGCAGGAACTTCGTCCCACTCATGGAATCAAACGGGGATAAGGTGGCTTGTTCGAAACCTTGGGTAAATGGGGTTTTAGTAGTTCAAGTAGCCATAACCCATAACAACCCCCCGAAGGCGGTCATATATGATGTCAGCAAGCCGTGGCCCGTCAAACGCCCCTGCACGGGCAAGTTTGCTCATGGCCTTGTTGATGCTCACTGTCGTCATCTCGCCTGTAATGACCCATCAACCGCTACGAGAAAACGAAGCGGTCCAGCCGACCTCATCAGGCGAATCATGGGATTACTACGGGCAACCATGGAGCCAATATGGCCACACTCCAACGCACAACTTCACAATGCCTAACCACAGCCCCGACGGTGGCCCCGGAGAGGGTAATGTTAGCGACGTTACCGAACTCGCAAGTGTCGTTGACCCGGTAGTAAACTGGCAGGTGTTTTCCGGCGAAGAAGACGGAAGTGACGCCTATGGCTCTGTCCTTGGTGACTTTACTCAGAGCATCACCGCAACTGAAGCAGCCCTGGAACGATGTGGTATTGGAACGCTATCCCCAGTTTTGGTGTCAAGCACCGTTAGCGGAGGTGTTCGAGAAAGTTTCCTTAACATCATCAGTGGTAATGACGCCAAAATTGCTTGGAAAGCAAGCTTAGGATCCACCGAAGCCATTCGATCCACGCCAATCATCAATGATATTGATGGGGATGGTTTTCAAGAGATCATCGTCGTATACGACACAAGTGGTGCTCTGAATATTGATGTGTGGTCACCCCGTTTAACCTGTACGGAATCCAACTGGCAGACATCAGGGCATTCAAACGAACTTATGTGGTCCTACAGTGATTCTGACCTGAGGATTGGTTCACCATCGCCACATTTTGCAACATCAAACAGCAACCATAAGGCCGTCACACAGCCGCTCCTTGCTGATTTGCAACTCGATGGCACCCCTGAATTGGTTTTGTCTGTCGTGGACGACCCAGAAAACAATCCTGTCGTAAAGGTACAATCCTTTTCCCTCACTTCAACTCAACCATCCGAAGCAGTTTGGAGCGTCACCCTCGACAGAGGAACACATCCCTCTGACCCGGTTTGGGCTCAACTTGATGATTCAACCACCTCCGTATTGTTGACAACAATTGACGACACATCCGGCAACATGTGGATTTGGCAAATTGACGGTGGGACTGGCTCACTTGACTGGGAACGTGTGGCTGTCCAAGGTACAGACTCCGACTCAGATGCGCCACGTTTGCGCTTGCCTGGGCCGGTTATTACGCAACTTGATGCCGATGATGCCCCCGAGATGATTCTCACGGTTCCAACGGACGCAAACGGTCGTAGTTCAGGAAACGGAGCCCGTTTTATCGGCATGGAAATCACGTCAACCGAAGAAGTGTTCAATTTCCGAGCTCAGAACGGTTATGCTGACGCCCAACCACTCCCCCTTGACACGGACGCAGATGAGATTGCAGACCGTTTGTGCTGGGTCACTTGGTATTCAGAATCAACGATTAGTTTCAACCGCAAGGGAATGGTTGGATGTACAGACATCAGTGACGAGAATCCGGTCGTAGAATGGACCAGGGATCTGCAACGTGGAAGCGGAAATGATAACGACGAAATCGGCGTCTCACCCCCAATTAGTATGAACATTGATGGTGAAGGTACGGATGAAATCGTAGTTGCTTTCGGCCGTAGGCTATGGGCTTTTGATGGAGACACTGGAGCCTCCGCAGACATCAACGAGGAATGGTCAACATCCCTGACCATGCCTCACCGAACTTGGGCTGCACCTGCAGCAGGAGATGTCGATGGAGACGGCCATATTGACCTCCTATACGGAGACACCCTCGTATCGCATCGTGCACCAGACTTTGCCCCATCTGCGGACAACCGAGGAATTTCCTTCAATCCTGCACAAGCCGACCCTGGAGACACCGTCACCGTCACTGGCCAGTTCTCAAACATTGGAACAGGAGAAGCAGAAGATGACCTGGACGCTGCTCTGTATCAAAACGGGGTTGAGATGAAGAGGGTTCGTTTCACAACAAGCGAGCCGGTCTCACCGTCGGGTGAAGGCGGTCCCCTCACCTTCACAGCACAATTCGTTGCTGAATTAGGCGTTCATGAATTTGAACTCGTACTTGACCTTAACAGCAACATCAGCGAACACAGGGAAGACAACAACATAGAAACCATGACGTATACGGTTGTTGAACCCTATGTTGCACGAATTGACGGACCACTGGCTACGCCCCGAATTAACCCGGGGTCATCTCAAAGCATCAAGATCGAATTAACATCCATTGGCTCACAGACTGCTTCTTGGACCCTCACATATGATATTTCTTCGCTTCCCGACGGTTGGTCGTTTGGCCCGAGTGGTGCACAAAACCTCAATCCTGAACTGACCCCCGAACAACCGTTATCGGTGATCTTTGACGCCTCGCTGCCCTCGTCTGCTCTAGGGGACGAGTCAGGATATGTTGACCTCACGCTCCAACTTGATAGCGACCCAACAATCAATGCAACCTACAGACTTCCAGTTGAGGTATTTCGAACCCGCGGCCTGGATTTGGCTGGGCCATCTGGTGTCAACGAAACAATGGGTCAGGGAAGACCCAATACCGTTGCTAAAGCATGGTTCATGGTCGAGAATTTAGGGAATGCTCAGGAAACCACTACATCGCTAACGTGGACCGCTCCCTCATGGGGTGGGTCGCCCTCGCTCCATGATGCCAATGGAAATGAGTTGTTCTCAATCACACTTCAACCCGGAGAATCCAGGGAGTTGTTTGCCCATCTGAACACACCGAGTAGCGCATCTTGGGGCTCCCAAACCGAAACGACCCTGACCCTTTGTCTCGGCAGCGGCGAAAACTCTCTTTGTGAATCTCTTGAAGTTGCCTTTACCGCCGTCAAAATATCGGCCATGCCCTCACACCATCGTTCACTTCCTAATGCTACGTTGTCATGGCAACTTGAAGGGAACCTACCCGGTACGGGAATGATTCAGTGGAATATGGCTCAAGCTCAGATGCTCCATAGTGAATGGCAGTGGTCCACAAGTGGGGACTGGAGCATTAACGGGACATTCCTCGAAGCATCTGGAACCGGTGGACAGGCGATTGGTGGCTCACTCACCCTGTTCCTCCCTCCGGATGCTGAACCTCAACGGCATTCCTTCATTGAATTGGATGATCTAGACAACCTCCTTGAACTCAACATATCCTTGCAGGTACTCCAGATTTTCCGGTCAAATGTTTCAATTCTTGAACCACTTCCTGCGGAAGAAGGGGGTGTCCTCTCTCTCAACGTATCTGAGGAGCACATGTTCCTGGTTTATCTCGAAAATCCAGGTAACGGTGAAGACACGTTCCTGCTCACTGCCGAAGCCCGAACGCATCAAGTCTCGGTCACACCTGATGTCAATTTCACTTATTTTGGTGATGATAACAACCACTACGAAGCAACGCTTGGCGCAAGGTCGACCGGCGTGGGGCGAGTTGACGTATCCCTATCTCAAGAAATTCCTGCACAGGTGCCCTTCGTGTTGGAATTCACATGGACGTCTCTTGGAGGCGTGGAGATTGTTCATACGACCTCCGTATTGATTCAAGCCGCACCGAGCAGGGAATGGAGTGTTGCGAACGCTGATTTACAAAACCTTACGGTATACCCAGGAGATGAAGTCACCATCAACCTGACTGGAGTGAACCTAGGAAACGCACCAGACACCCTCACCCTTGACCCCATCTTGTCGGTTGAGCACATGGGTTCTGACACCACCCTATGGTCTGCTTTACCGTCCACGAGCGATATCGTCGACATCAATCAATCCACAAACGGAACGGTGACGATTCTTATTCCTGATGAAGCATGGCAGGGGACCGAAACAACGGTTATGATTCAACACAAATCGAACGGATTTGTCCTTGGACATACGAACGTCTCCTTGACGGTTGGACAAACATTTGGTTGGAAACTCAACCTTACTGACGCCCAACTTGAAATCGACCCAGCAGGCCAGAACATGACACTCAAATTGGAACACCTGGGCAACGGGTATGAAGTTCCCTTCTTCAGCAAAGCCGCAGCGGGGTGGAACATCACTCTCCCAAATGACCACTCCGAAATCTCCCCGTTCGCCACGGATACCTTGGTCGTACATGTCCAACCACCTGCGGACGCAGTAGCGGGGGAAGTCGGAATGATTTCCATTCGAATCTCTAATGAGGACCTATCAGGGCTGGTAGTCGAGGAAGTTCCAGTTCGAATTGGTGCTGCACCAAACATAACCGTGGACCATAGAAGTTCGTGGATGGTTTCAGATGAGGGTGGTTACCCAACGGCGTGGGTTGAAAACAATGGAAACGACATCGCCTTGCTCTCTTTTAGCGTAAGTGGGCTCCCAGAAGGATGGACTACACAACAAGGTCACCAACTTGTATTGGCCCCAAACGAGATCAAAGGAGTTCCTCTTAACTTGCAACCAGCAGCAGAATGGGACGGGCAGCGCTTCTTGGTAGCCCTTCATGTAGACCACCCACTTCTTGGAACAACAATGCATGACATAGAAATTGAACGCTCCGTCGTATCCTTCTCGCAATCCCCTGTAATTGACGCATACATCGGCGTGAACCGTTCAGTTTCTCTCAATGGACACAGCCTGAGCAATTGGGCCTACACCTCAAGTTTGGATGTTCAAGAGGCACAAGGCAGTCTCCTCTTTACGCAACCGACAACTTCAGGAGAGATTAACGTTGAATATTCTAACGGAACCACAGAAGGAACGCTTTCCCTCTATATTGTGGCACGAACCTATCCAGATTCTTCAGCAGCATGTGAATTGGACCTTCAGGCCCTGACGGACTTAGGGACTGAGCCATTGGATGGACTGATCGGCACCTGTGAACTTATCGCAGGGGAGGATGAAGATTTGCGAGCGGTCATCACAGCCATCACATCGGATGGAGAACGAATACCTCTCGAAGATACTTCTTGGTTCGTCCCTGCAGGGGGCAATCGTACCATTGACATTACTTTGGACAATTGGGACCCTGCTCCAGGAGAATTTGTGATTTCCATTGTCATTCTGGACCAATACGGCCGGACACTAAGCCAAAATGAACAACCAGTAATCGCCCGAGAAAGCGGTTGGAATGTTGGAATCAGTTCGTTCAGCAGTGAGGGTTCAATCACTGTAGGAATCAACAGAGTTGGATACGAATTGCTTGACCAATCGGTATGTCGTCTTACTGTTGAAGCAGAGAGCGGATGGTCAATTGAATACGTAGTTGATGTTGCAAATTCTGATTTCGCTCCTATCTTTTTCATCGAAGACCCTGAAGTTTTGAGTAAGGATGACAAACTAACCGCCACCATTGCCTGTGGTACGCCGTATCACATTGATGACAATCCTGATGACGATTCAAAATCAATTTATTACCAACCGGAAAACATCCTAAGCGTGTCATCAAGTGATGCTGGGTGGATTGTTGGGATCGCCTCAGTGGTTCTTGCCTTGGCTTGGTTTGGTGGGATGATACGACCGCAGGAGAAGCGGGTTGATGGGCCGACCAGCAGCACACAGCAAGCAACGTCAACATCAGCAGCAACCCCTCAACCCTCATCCGATGATATCGAAGTTGTTGAGCAAGAGGAAGACATCAGCGTTGAAGAAATTCAGCCCATTGCAATTGAAGAAAGTTCCATTGAGGATCAGGTGTTGCCCAGTACAATTGAGGTGTTTGATGCCCCAGAACCCGTCGATGCATCCCCAAGCGGACGGCTCGCATCCCTACGTTCAGAACTTGGCGAAGGTGAAGAGGCAGAACCAAGTGAACCCCTTGAAGACAGAATGAACCGCTTCTTTGGCAACTGAAGAAAGTTGAACCAAGCCCTTATGACGGTTCGGCAGGGGGCAGAAACCATGGAAGACCTCCCGCTCGCCTCCACATCACCGTTTTACACGCTTGATGCATGTAATGGTTCACTGGCAGAGAAAATCATCGATGCGCTCGAAGGTGTTAACGGCGATTCAGCAGCAGATTGGGAGAAGCTTGTTACCGAGGAAGGGGCACTCCTTACCCGTCTTAATTCACAAGGAATTCAACGTCCACATGAACTCGCATCAATTGATTGGGATCAAGCCACACTCTTGTTCACTACGACCATTGAACTTTCTAAGGATGGACGACCAGTACCCCTTGGAGAATTATTGACACGAGAGCGATTTGGAAGGTTTCCGTGGGATGACGGTTCACTCCTCGGTTATCTCCTCGCCTACATCAGACCAAACCGTGCGATAACGGAAAACGATGGACAAGATATCTATGACAGCATTGTCTCTCTATTGACTAAATTAACATCGTATTGTACCGAGCAGCATCGCGGACACAGAAATTATGAAGATGGTTTTGGTGGCATGAACATCAAAGGATTCATCACGACAGATGAAGTCAAACTTCTCCGTAGAAACCTATCCAGTCGAACCTGGACTGCTTCGTATGATGAACCCCTGGATGGTGGTGTTGCTGATGCTGCTAAACACTTCATGACCTTGCTTAAGTCTGCAGAACGCAGGGATGTAGGTGTGATGTTTCGCACCCATGCTTAGGTTCAGAACGATTGAGAAGTGAGCCGCTCGTACATTGATGCATACAGAGCAGCCGTTTCGTCAATAACCGATTGCGGAAGTGCTGGAATCGGAGGCTCTTCTCCACCTTGGTCACGGGCAATTTTGAGTTCGGTTTGGTGACCGGTCCCAATGTAATGAGAACGAACGAATTCTTTGGAGAGTTCAATGCATTCACCATTAGCATAGGCTTCCGAGTCCCACCATCGGTCCTCATCGAGTGTCCCAAAGGTATCAACAAGAACTACTTCACGATTATCGCCCAGTGCAAACTCTTTCTTACCGTCAACGTGAATAAGTCCATTTTTAGCCGCTTCTTCTTCAATGATCTCATCGACTGCAAGTGCTGCTTTGACAATGGCCTCGTATTCTTCTTCAGTAATGTTAGAGATCGCCAAGGCTTCTTCGCGACCGATATTTCGATCAAATTTCTCGAACTTTGTTGTCACTTCAACGAATGGTTCATTCAGTTTAACACCGTATTCACAATTCGGGGAAACGCCGAGTTGCTCAGCAGTTAATTCTCCTCGTTCATACCTTCTCCAAGCGGATCCAGAAAGGTAATGCCGAACGATAACTTCGAGGGGGACAAAGACCCATTCCATATCCCGAGGAATGGCTCCAGGTTCTTTGATAATCTCAACCTTACGAACAAGACATCGATCCGCACCGTTAACTTCAACCAAATGAGTTTTGCAAATCCCAGCAGCTTCGACCAAATTAAACCAGTGCGCAGTGGTCCGGTTCAATGATTCTCCCTTCCGAGGAATGAGAGAGGGTATGATTTGGTCAAACACAGATATCTGATTTGTAAACCGAAATTCCAACATGTTTGGATCATCGGTTGACCATACTTGCTTCACTTTTCCTTGGTAGAGCATTTCTCCCATGTGTTTTGGTTGGGAAAACAGCCTTTGAACCTTTCACATGGTCCGAACGGTAGATCGTCACAAAAATCCGAGGGCATCTTCAATACGATTCAGTTCAGGTCCAGTGGTTTTTGTGCCAGAAACAGCACCAGTATTCGAGGCACAGACACCAGCGCCAACGTATGGAGATCCGAAGGAGACGGTTCCCACCATTGGCGGTACGCCGAGAATTCCTTCGATAAGCATCGCTTCATCAGGAGTGACGTCGGGATGAAGAATAACGCCCTGGTCGTTAGCAACGGCAAGGCTTCCGACAACATCATGGCCGGCAACTGTTGTAGGAACGATGTCAACACCAAGAACTTCAGCAAGAATCTCAAGTCCATCGTGAGGAATACTGGGCGAGGCCACTGCACCGTTCTCGTTGACAACGAGAAGGTTTCCAGCAGTGTTCACACCGCCTTCCATGACCACCACGTCCCCGAATGCTGTCAACTGGTCAATATCACCTTCAGTAGCGATGTCGGCAACGGCGATTCCGCGTTGATTCCCACAAATAAGTGCCCCAATTAAATTGGAACCACCAATGGATATGGGGTGAAGTTCAAGCTCAAGAGCCTGTTCAATTTTTTCAAGGATTGGAGTAGGCATTTCAGGAGGATGGAACACCACACGTCCGACACTGGCCAAATGGATACCAACTTGGTCGCTTCCAAAAATGTCTACTGTATCGATCGGCATGGGATTACTTCCTTCTGTGTGTGTTGGTTCAAAAACATGGTGATGGTTGAAAGAACGCAAAAAAGGCCGGTCTCCATGGAGGAGAACCGGCCTTAAGCGCCCTGACGGGTCGAGGATAGATCCGGGGTGAAAAGAGAGGGGCACAGTGACTTCCTTTCCCGTGGACTCTCGTACCACAGTAATGGGAGAGACGCAGAAGGGCTTGACTTCTGGGTTCGGAATGGGACCAGGTAAACACCTTCGCTGTGACCGTGCACCCATCTCTTTTCGAATCGGATCTGAGGTGCGACATAGCGTCGCTAATGAATAGGCATGATATTTTAGACGAAGGGCACTCATGGTGCGGTTACATACACGGAAAAAGATGCTCGAACATTAGTGCTGCTGGACTGAATACGTCGCCGAAGCTTCGTACTTACATCCGCAGTCTATCATCTCGTCTTTTACGAGCGTTCTGAGGTGTCTCGTCTTTGGGGTGGCTTCGAGCTTAGATGCTTTCAGCTCTTATCCTTCAGGGCGTGGCTACCCAGCATTGCCTTGCCAGACAACTGGTAAACTAGTGGCCCCGAGCCCTCGTTCCTCTCGTACTAAAGGACCCCTTCCATCAGACACCTTACGCGATTCTACCACCAAGCAACAAACCTGTCTCACGACGGTCTAAACCCATCTCACGATCCCTTTTAATGGGCGAACAACCCCACCCTTGGGTCCTGCTGCAGACCCAGGATAGGAAGAGACGACATCGAAGTAGCAAGCCACCAGGTCGATGTGAGCTCTTGCTGGTGACAACTCAATTATCCCCGAGGTAACTTTTCTGTTATCTACCGGCCTCAAATATAAGCCTGGTAGGTTCGTTAGGCCCTGCTTTCGCATCGTCGATCCTTATTGTGCGGATCCACGTCAAGCCAGCTTTTCCCCTTACAGTTAACGGTGGAGTGCTGAACCACCTAAGCTGACCTTTGGGCACGCTTGTTAGGTTTTCGAGCGCGTGGCGCCCCACCCAAACTGCCCACCAATCGGTGTTCTCATTAAGAGTTAGCATTGTTACCTTCCAAGGGTGGTGTCTCTTCTTTCGACTCCCCCCAGGACTGGCGTCCCAGGGATCAACATCTCCCACCTACACAGTACATGGAAAGCGACAATGCAACGACAGGCTGCAGTAAAGCTCTACGGGGTCTTCGCTTGCGGGTAGAATGTACTGGACTGTGCGCCAGTAAAGTCAATTTCGCCGGACATATCGCGGGGACAGTGGAGCCCTCGTTGGACCATTCATGCAAGTCGCCAATTAAGCGACAAGGTATTACGCTACCTTAAGAGGGTCATAGTTACCCCCGCTGTTTACTGGTCCTTCGTCAGGTTGAAACCCGATTTAAGATACCAGCACTGAGCAGGATTCAGGGACTATACACAACCTTTCGATCTGGCAGTCCCCTATGTTTTTATTAAACAGTCGGAGCTCCCTAGTCACTGCGACCAGATTGTTCCCAATCTGGCACTCCTTCTCCCGAAGTTACGGAGCTATTTTGCCGAGTTCCCTCGCGATATTTGTATCCGATACGCCTTAGGCTACTCACCCAAAAACACCTGTTTCAGTTCTCGGTACGGTCACCTTACACGGCTTTTCATGGGACCTGGGACTTTCTTTCCTTCTCACTGTGACAGTTCTCCAGAAATTAGTTATCGATGGACCTGGCATATGATCCATCGACTTTGCCCAAGCCGTCACCATATATTGTGTAAGGGGCATACGAATATTAACGCATTTCCCTTTCGATCATTTCGGTTAAGAATGACCTTAGGACCGGCTAACCCTCGGCTGATAAACAGTGCCGAGGAACCCTGGTTTATAAGGCGGTGCGGATTCTCACCACACTGTGCTGCTACTCTTCCCAAGACTCTCATTAGTACACGGTCCAGTAGACCTCAAAGCCTACCTTCCACCCATGCACTACGCCGCGTTACCACATCATCTTTCGATGGTCTGAAGTATCGGTAATCAGTTTGAGCCCCGTCCCTTTTCCCGGCCCGCAAGCTAGACCAGTGATCTGTTACGAACTCTTTCAAGGATGGCTGCTTCTAAGCCCACCTTCTGGTTGTTTTCGACCACGGACACGGTTTGTCTGTGACACTTAACTGATATTTAGGGACCTTAACTTCAGGCTGGTTTGTTCACCTTGCGTAATGGTAGCTTACCCACCATCACTCACTGCTAGTATCTACAACGATTACACCTTCGGAGTTTGGCAGCACGCCGAGGGATCGCTCCCCCTAAACGCACAATCAGTGCTCTACAGCGTAATCAATCTCCACTAACGTCTACCTACGAGTAGTTTCACGCGGAACCTGCTATTGCCCAACTCGATTGGACTTTCACCCCTATACCCAGCTCGTCCGAGCGATTTGCAGATCAGCAACGGTTCGATCCTCCACCCATCTTTCAACGGGCTTCAATCTGGCCAGGCATAGATCGTCGGGCTTCAGGTCCTCCACCATTGACTCCAAGCGAGCACACTTCGTCCCTCACAGTAAACTGCTGCGGACTTGTCGGTTTCCCTTCGGCTTCGTGGATCAACCACTTAACCTCGCCAATGATCAAGACTCCCTGGGGCATTTTTCTAAACGCACGACTGGACGCTGCTCATATCTTCGCTTTCACGCCCAATCAGCCTGTACCCAACTGGTTTCACGTTCTTTTCACATCCCGCTAAGGATACTTTTCAGCTTTCACTCACGTTACTTGTAAACTATCGGTCTCGAGTTGTATTTAGGATTGGAAGTATTTGCCTCCCATATTCACACGCGATTTCCAACGCATGCTACTCTGTGACAGTCACGTGGTCATATTATGTACGGTTACGGGACTTTCACCCTCTATGGATCCGCCATTCCAGGCGAGTTCACCTTCCATAACTTAGACAAAAGACTGCCAACCACATCTCCCTCTCTTTCGATTTGGGATTCGGTTTGTCCTGATCCGTGTTCATTCGCCACTACTAACGGAATCTCTATTGATTTCATTTCCTCCACCTACTAAGATGCTTCAATTCGGTGGGTTCCCTATCGCTAATGCGACCGTTTCCGAAGAAACAGGAAGTCCTATTCAGCCATCTGCGGATCTTAGGCATACATGCGCCTACCCGCAGCTTATCGCAGCTTGTCACGACCTTCATCGGCACTCGAGCCGAGCGATCCCCCAGTTGGGTTGTAGCATCACATGTGTATGTTACCACACCATATGAGTAACCCTTCGGTATCTATATCATGCCTATTCGGCCTCCTCAGAAAACCACCTCCTCGGGGTGATTCTCCTCAGCCCTACCCCCGCCATGACGTGCATAACAGGGTGCTAAGCAACCCCCCGACCTACCGCCCGTATATGAAGAAATCGGTTCGCTCTTGTACTGAAACTGTGGCACAGGTCGCTGATTTAGGTTGCGAAATTGCGATTTTAGGCTTATAGGCCTCAATTGGCCTTGGTAAACTGAGAAAGGTTCTCTTGAGCGATGGGGTCGTCACCTGCTTTCCGGAAAGTTTCCATGGCCTGGGAAAGTTGACCGAGATGGAACATTGCGACGCCCGCTGAGTTCAGTCCGCTGGTTGAATCTGGAGTGCGTTGGTTGTGGACGTTCATGATCCCAAGCGCCTTTTCCGAACGCCCGCTTTCGATGAGAGCATGGGCGAGATTGAGGAGAATCTCGCCTTCTGCAGGTGCATTCTTGGCCGCCTCCCTGAGAGCGAGAATTGAAGATTCAAATTGTGCATCGGCCATCTCACGCTGCCGTTCATCATCACCGTCTTTCATGTCCAAAGCTCGTTGAAGAAGAGCGATGCCGTAGTTGTTGAACACATAAGGGTCAGTCGGCTTTTTTGATGCGATTTTCTGGAATGAGCGGGCTGCTTGGACCCATTGCCGGTTGACAAGAGCATCAAAGCCAGCCTGGAGGAATTCATTGAGTTCCGGATGGCCTGTGATGTCTACACCCATGGCCATAATCGGATGCAATTTGAGGCGGATCGTTTGCTTAGTTTCCCCGGTTGGCGCAGCCTCCAGCGGAGAATAGAAGACGGCAGCAGGCGAGTCGCTTTCGTGGTCGTAGACGAGGACATCATCGTCAAGAGAATCATAAGTGACCTCAATAACTTGGTCTCCTTGATCGTAAATTTCTTCATAGTTAGGAATAGGAGCATCAATTTTCCAATAATCCGGCACATCCAATGCTTCCGGTTCCAATGATTTCACCAATCGAGCAGAATCAAGACGAACGGGCTCTGGTGTGGAAGGCTGTGCGATTGCAACAGCCGGAACAGGCTCTGGAACTGCTTCGAGCAGTGGTGGGTCCGGAATCAATGGAAGTTCTACCATCGGCTCTGGGACTTGTGTTACCGCCTCAGCCGGGGGTGCTTCAGGAGCAGGAGCAGGAGCAGG
>DAVD01000046.1:35605-108016 GCA_002505405.1 Candidatus Poseidonia alphae
AGGAGCAGGAGCAGGAGCAGGAGTGGGCTCGATTGCTTCTTCTGGTAGGCCGTCCCCGTCGGACTCAAACGGTATACCTTCAGCGAAGCTTCCAATTCCGAACGGTAATCGGGAACTTACGACATTGGATTCCCCTTGAAAACCAAAAGGCAGACTTTCTGTACCAGGGAGCCCTTGTGGAGCGCCGTCCGATTCCGGAGCAGGTGGCTCAATACCTTCGAGTTCATACCACGATTCAGCGGCATCATCAAGTCCGGGAACTTCGGATGGAAGGCCTTCCTCAGCCAGCAATGTTTGTGATAAATCAATTCGTAATTGACTCCCACATGCAGGACATGCGGACCCTCCTAGCGAGAGCAATCCACAGACTTCACACTCAAACATACGGCCTGCCTCAAACCTTGGGACTCGCCGTCTGCCTTGAAAGCAACGCTCTGTTGACCTTGTTTCATTCTTCTTGGCGTAGTCGACCCACAATCTCTCCTGGGATCGATTTAACGTCGTTGACGAGAGTTACAATTGCATCCAAGTCGTCATCAACCAGTGCATCGGCTAGACTCTTTCCCTTCTTGCGGCCACGCATGACCTGGAGAACGATACTCACCGTTGTTACAAAGATCAAAGCGAGCTTGATCATGGATTCACTGCCATCCCTACCGACCACGTAAACGAGGAGCATGTAGAACGATACGATGAAGGTGCTGATAATCATTACAGGGAATCCTGCCTTGAAAAATTCATTGAACGAGATTGGGTAACCTGCCTCTTCCGCCATCCCTGCCGTGACAACGTTTGCAGATGCCCCAATGAGGGTTCCATTGCCTCCCAAGCAGGCCCCAAAGGCCAGCGCCCAAATCAGTGGGCTAAGAAGGTAAGAGCCCAAATTTTCGGAAATTTGGAGGACAATTGGAATCATGGTTGCAGTGTAGGGGATGTTGTCAATAAATGCTGATGCAACGGCAGAAACCCACAATACGATGAGAATAGCTGCTGCAAGTCGTACCGTTTGGCCTTCGGGCGTATCGTCACCAAAGTACGCAATGGCTTTCTCAACGTACTCCCCAATGAAGGCTATGACTTGCAGTTCCTGTAGAGAATGAACCAATACGAACAATCCTGCAAAAAAGAGGAGTGTGGCCCATTCGACCTTTTCCAGCGGCTTTTCAAGTTCATGACGATCGGTTGCGAGAAGCATCAATACCGCACCAACAAGTGCAATCCATGAAACTGCGATGTGGGTGATCGGGTGAAGGAAGAAATTGATGATCACGAGGATGAGAATGGAACCGCTTACTTTGAGCATGGCTGGGTCCTTAATTCCGTACTTCGCTTCCAATTCAGCTACATCTCGAACTCGAGTACCGGAAAATTCCTCTCTGTAGAACCATTTGATGAACATAAATGAGGGAACAACGGTCATAAGGATGCCCGGTGCCATTTCTATGATGAAGTCGTTAAAGGTCACACCTTGAGCGATCATTTCTTCGCTAAAACCTCCACCATTAGGAGACTTTGCGTTTCGAATGGCAGACTCGGAAAGTCCGGAGCCGATCATAATGTTGGGTGGGTCACCGATCATTGTGGCTGCGCCACCAATGTTCGAAAAGAGAACCTCGGAAATCAAAATCGGAATGGGCTTCAAGTCCAGTACCTTAGCAAGTTGAATGGTCACAGGCGTGAGGAGCAACATGGTTGTGACGTTGTCAAGGAAGGCTGAAAGAACGGCGGTTACCGAACAAAGGATGACAACAAGGGTCCAGATTGACCCTCCACTTTTCTTGTAAGCGAGAACGGCAAAGTACTCGAATACTCCCGTATGTGAAAGGATTCCAACCATCACCATCATACCGAGAAGCAGCCCAATGGTTTCCCAATCGATCATGGTCGTGACCTGAGCCAACGAAAGAGCAGCCTCCTCAGTGTAGTAGTTGAGAGCAAGCATGGCCACCAAACCACCAACTGCAGCGGCCAAAGTACGATGAATCACTTCGGTGATGATCAGAGCATAAACTCCAAGGAGAATGGCGAGACCAACCCACACGGCCTGGGTTTCAAGACCTTCTCTGATGTGCAAATTGAGGTCAATACCACCACCGCCTCCAGCTCGAGATGAACCGACGAAGATCATGGAACCGACAAAAATCAGTAAGCCGAAGGAAATGCTGCGACTTTTATTGGAAAGGAGATTGGAGTTCACTGGAATGCACCTATTATTCCTAGCCAAAGGGGTTCTCCCTTTGACCGTTTGCCTATGGACTGCTTAGGAGCGCCACAAAACACCAATATTTCCACGCTGCAAAACAAGGGTAGATTTCGTCTCATTTGCAATGTAAGCCCAGACCTCAGAGCGCTGTTCTCTCTCGAACAATCCCTTGTTCATCTTGACCTTTACGAGTTCTCGGGACTTTAATTGATTGACGACCTCTTCAATCACCGTATCCGTTAATCCGGATTTCCCAATACGAACGCTTGGGTGGAATTCACGTGATTTTGCTTGTTTGAGTACACGGTCAGGAACAGAAGACATTACTTTTCACCTCGTTGAAGTCGATGGTGTTTCGGACCGCCACCAAACCTCCGAATCGTCCCACACTTAAGACAGGTAGTAGTCCGTTGCCCTAGGCGAATACGGACCCTGAGACGACCGGGTAGCGAATGCGCTGCCCAGCATTTTCTGCAAACAAGGTGTCGGGAATGTTGAGGCAATGAAAGTCGATGCCGCCGTGATACTTTCATGAGATGGACGGCAGCAGAATCAACGACATCGATGGTGTAATCCTGCGGATTTGATAGAATTTCAATCAAATGAGTTTGGGCAACTTCAGCCGCTGCACCACGTTGTTGGCGCTGATTTCGACGACGATTTCGGGCCATTCTCTAAAGCCTCAGTCCAATATTTCTAGCAAATCTTTGGTGATGTCAGCAATATCTCTATCACCGTCTACTGGGAAAAAAAGACCGAGGTTATCGTACCAATCAGCCAACGGTGAAGTTTGCTCATGGTAAGCCCCAAGCCGAGTTTGAACGGTCTCTGCATTGTCATCAGCCCTACGCTTTTCGACATAGGAACCGCATGAACAGCCATCATCGGGTACCGGGTTGAACGTATCGTGGTAAACGGTCCCGCAGGTTCCGCATGTTGAGCGCCCACAAATTCGTTCAACAATTCGCTCATCAGGGACTTCAATGGCCAAAACGTGAGTGATCTCTGTTAAATTTTGAAGGGCTTCTGCCTGAGGAATGGTACGTGGAAACCCATCGAACATAACACCGTTAACGGCATCCTTGTGTTTGATTCGTTCTTCAATTAAACCTAAAATAATGCCATCTGGAACGAGCGCCCCTCGGTCCATGAACGATTTCGCATCTAACCCAATCGGACTGCCTTCCTTCAACGCAGCCCTTAGCATGTCACCGGTGGAGACTTGAGGGAGCCCCGTATGTTCCATGATTCGCTGCGCTTGAGTGCCTTTTCCAGCACCAGGGGGTCCAAAGAGTACAATGCTGCCCATGGCCGGCCTATGCCTTCATCCCTTTCAAGATTGACACGGAATTAACCTTGACGCTGAAGCCACTGATGGCCGTAATGTGTCCATTGTTCCATCGTCCATCCGGGGGGGAGTCCTGATGGGGGCAAGGGTGGGCCTTGGGCAATTGGAACATCAGGCTGAACCGGGACGATGGGCTGAACCGGTTGGGACGGAAGTGGGAGAGGCGGCAAGGCCTTTCCAGCCACAGGTAGACCTGCGAGTGGGACGCCCATTGGAGGCATGCCCGCAGGAGGCATTCCAGCAGGAGGCAATCCAGCACGAGGCATACCTGGTGGAAGACCAGCGGGGACTGCGGCGGGAGCAGAGGGTAGATCCATCGATTGCATGAGAGCTTTTGCAATCTCATCCTGACTGACTTCTCCACTTGTTAAATCGTGGACTGCACTACTGATGTCCAAAACTTCATCCCTTCTCGCCCCCATCGTATCTGGGTTTGTATGAGAATCGGGAGCAACGAGTTCTAAACCATCGTCTTGGAGTTCACCTGACCGTTTTACGCGACGGGCAACAACAGCCAGGGCAAGGATGACAACGCCAAGAATGGACACCGTCACCCCGGTGGATAGCCCGCTGAGAAGACCTTGATTACCAACTGCTGCCTGTACACTCGCTTCGATAGCATAGGTTGTAAGCTGTTCATCTCCCGAATAGACCGTAATGGTTAACGAACCGATGGCCCTTGAGACATTTTCTTTCGGAGATAGTTTCACGGTGACGGTCACGGAATCCCCAACCGCAAGGTCGGTTATTGAGTCTGGTGTGACAGCAATGGTCCAGTCGCCCCTTTGCCCACCATTTTTATCCAACATCTCTGCTCCGAGAGAGCCTGTGAGAGGAACGTTACCATCGTTGAGGAGAACGAATTTTTGGCTTGCGGACCCATCCCTTGAAATCCCTTCAAGAGGCCTAATCGTCTCATCTTCAACCGTAAGATTAGCGTAGGTAGACTCCAACACACCGACCGTCAGCATTTCGGAAGCCTCAACAATTCGACCTGCATTGGTTCCGGTTACGGACACAAGGATCTCAAAGGAGTTCGCAGAAGCGTTGGTTTGAACCGGTGGTGTGAGACCAAGGCGAACCACTTTCTCTTCCCTTGGTTCCAGGTAAAGAATTGGATTTGCAAAACCTATTGACCATCCATCTGGTGTCAAACCGTGTGTCCATTCCAATCCGAGTTCTGTATTTCCTGTGTTTTTGATAGAGAACTCGCAATATGTAAACCGGTCGCTGATAACCACGTCAAACTGACCGCTTTCGGGGCCTATCAATCTGAGAGCCAATTCATCGCGAACGACCAGCTCGGTTGTATTGAGGCGGAAATTGGAGGACGAACGCTCCGTGCGGATGCTGAAGCTGTTTGAGTCACCTTCTGCAGCGGTTATTGGTACCGTGAACACGAGCATAACAACGGTGGATTGACCCGGTAAAATGCTGAAACCAAGTGTTCGGGTATCATTTTGGCCATCATGGCTGACTCGTATGGCCCATAGCGGGTTGGACGGCTGAACACGGACATCCAAAGCCACAGCCAAGTTACCCGTGTTTTCAACAGTGAGATTCATGTACAATTTCTGGCCGCTGTCAACTGCATTGTCGCTGGCCAAATGTGAAGGCCCAACCCGCCCATTATCGTTGGAGAGATGAACATCAAAGGACTCTTGAGGCAGCACTTCAATGGATACCGTTTCCGTGAAGTTCATGGTCAAATCAGTAAAAGAGGTGACGTAGCATGTCACCGTATCGGTGTCACTGGCAGCAGGAATACCACCTGCAACCAAGGGCACGATGATTCGAACTGCCATGGGAAGATATTCCTGAATATTGAGTGGCTCAAAGTCCAGTTGGGAAGAGTTTGAACCCCCAAGCATGACCTGCCATCGGTGCTCTGAAAAACATTCCACACTGTATTGTGCTGGAGCATTGCCCGTGTTTTTCACGGAGATCGAGAAGAAGCTGGATGCCCCCGGTTCAGCCTCTAATCCGTTGGTTCCAGCGGCGACAACGCTCACTTGATCCAACTGTTCGACTTCAATGTAAATACGTTGACTGTGGGCAACTGTGGGTTGGAATTCATAGCGCGCTGTGATGTCTACAACATAGGTGCCTGCACGGACGTAGCGTGGGCTGTCGGGGTCTGTCATGAGGTCTGCATCAATGTCCTCAAGGCGTAGATTGATGGTATTATTTGCATCTGGTGAGCCTTGGGCAGTGAGGATGAAATTCGTTGTTTCATCAAATGTACGACTCCACTGGTCTTGACTCGGCAAGAAGAAGTCCGCTCGGTCTGGGGAGGGAACCTGTACCATTGAAGAAGAGATGACTACGGATTGATTTCCCGTACCTTCATGGAGAACGACTAACGGTATGTCAATTCCAGAATCGTTGCGAACGTCGAGAACCATGTTGGCATTTGACTCCCGTTCTTCCGTAGTTTCAGGGAGGGTCCCGTTGCTGTTTGGAACAACAACCCGTACGCCTAAGGCCATGACTTCCACATCAAGTGTGAACATGTTGTTGTCCGTTCCTGCATTTGCATCGTTCATTTCAACCACTTGATCGGTCGTGTCAATGGAGATGCGAAGACTGTGAATTCCCGTTGTTGCAAATTGATGGTAGATGGTGATGGCGTCAAGTTGCCCGGCTTGCAGGCCGTTTCGTGAAGCGGTCGTCAGCGTTTGCTGAGTCGTCAAATCCTCAAAGAGTACATCGAAACCGCCAGACGGGCTCGTGCCTTGATTCATCCATGCTATACTGATGGCGATCAAATCATTGCGCAGTGGGTTGACCGATGAGGGAACGATACTACCGTCAAAGACAACGAGGTCTGCTTGAGGTGTTGGAGTAGCAAGGGCTGACAAGACAAGACCAAAATCTTGGGTCGTCCCACCACGGTGCAGAACCTTCACGATCCATTGACCCTGGCCAGCGGACAGGGCACCTGGGGGAATACGGATACGCTCGACGTTGTTGACATCGTCAGCCGTCCCACCGGATGTGGTGACTCCAGCCGAGAAGTGATTCCCAATCCACTCAGCACCGTTAGGATCGACCAGAACCAAGTCCATGTTGTTAACCAACCGAGGTTGATTTTGTGGTGCATTCGCACTGCCTGCTTCGTCGGTCCATGCCAGAGTTATATCAATACCGTGAGATGGGTCAAGTGAGAAAGAATAGAGCAGACCAAATCCTGGAGAGAGGGGTTTGTTATCGTCGAAGAATGTGTTCAATGGAGTCGCTCCGTCCATGGGTAGAACCGTTCTTGAGAGGTCAACTTGACCCCACCCTTCATTCGCATTTGGAATGTCTGGAGTTCCCAAATCTTGGGCTCCGTTAATCATTGCAGCTTTAACGAGAGAACTTGTTGGAGAACTCACTCCTGCTTGCTCTCGGATGAACTCACGAGTTAATGCCGCAACGCCTGAGGCCACCGCAGTGGCTTGTGAGGTTCCCGACAGTTGCATGTAATATGAATTCCCGGTAGAATGCGACCCAGTAAGGCATGAAGGACCCGCAGGGAATTTCGCCTCTTCAGCCAAACCCGAACAAACACCGACTCCAGGGGCAACAAGGTCAGGCTTGATACGACCGTCGAGTGCTGGGCCATCGGATGAAAAATTAGCGACTGCGCCAGCAGCTACGCTTCCGTCAACGCCCGTTGTAGAGGCTCCGATTGCAATGGTGTTTTTTGCCGTTGCTGGAGAGGTGATTTGGGAGGCGCCCAGGCCACCTCGGTCGCCGATTGAAAAGATTGGAGTCAAGTCCGAACGGTCGTTAACATACATATCTACTGAGCGTGCGTCGGCTGTGTATTGCCCGTAATTCCCATTAAGGCCCCAAGCATTTACGGCGATTCTTGCCGTCATTTGTTCTGCATTGCTGAGAATGTCGTAGATTGAACCGATGCGCCCGAACACTCCGGTTGGGTCGTGTTCAAGAGCGTACATGACCATGTTTGCACCAGGAGCAACGCCCCGTGCAGATGAGTCACCCGTGCCGTTTCCGACAACGGTTACAGCGATGTGAGTTCCGTGACCTGAATTGGTATCGTCAGGAGAGGGGTCAAGTCCGAACTGAGTGTAGGTGGCAGCAACTCTTCCAGTCAAATCAGGATGATTTTTATCCAGTCCTGTGTCGGTTACTGCAATCATTTCACCGGAACCATCGAGGGTGAATGTGGCGTTGTTGTTGACGTCTTGAACACCAGCAATGGACCAAGCCAGAGCGTTGTGAACACGCAGTTCTGCAGAGGGTTCAGTCCAGATGACTCGGCCATCATGAGCGATGTTTCTCAGAAGCGTTAGGCCTTCCCCGTCTGAAACAACGGCTCGACACAACCAGGCATCGCACCATGCTTCATCGGCTCCATAGCGCACGAGGTCTGTTGCAAGGGCGGGATATCCCCCGAAGCCTAAGTCAGATGCAGGGATGAAAGTGAGCGAGGGGGAAGTGATACCGTCTTGAATTAAATCGGGTGCAATCCTCCATTGCGGTTGTTGATGTCCAATCCAACGAATTCGGTCGTCGTTTTCGAGGAGTGTGAAGGTGTCCATGGGCGGTGAGGGGAGGCGAACCAACCATCCCTCGTCATGGAAAAAATCAAGCACAGTGAGGTCGTATTCCGCGGTCAACGCATCGAAGGCATCGCGATTTCCGTCATGAAGTTGGACCATAGCCATTCCAGTAAGTGCTGCATCGTGGTTCCGTGAAAACGATGAAAGAACATCAGGTCCGTTAGAAAGCAACGGATCAAAACTGCCCGCAGCCATATGGATGATTCCACTTGCGGGCGTCAATTGAACCGATACAAGCGACGCTTCGGGCATGGAACTCCACATTTCCTTAGCAAGTTCCAGCCGCTCTCCTTCCGACATTTCACTGGCCGTGAAGGTCGGATTTTGATCAAAGTCAATCTCCTTTTCGTTTGGTTGGTCAACCATGGTAGAAAGCGGCGTCAATACCATGAGCGCTAAGACAAAACCAAAGCCGATATTGGAGCGCATGCATTAACCAACAGCACTCCACTTTTGAAGGATGCTCTTCTGTGCGTGAACAAACACAAATATTTTGAGATTAAATTCCGTTGTAAATTGCGATTGCCGCATCGGTTCTGGCCACTGAAACTCTCCAATCATCTTCCGTACCCATGAGGGCACGAATTGCATCGACATTTTCCGGAATGACATCTGATTCTTGGTGAATCGCTTGGAAGTAATAAAGCGTGTTTCCATCGAGTTTAACACCGTCTTCCCAAACAAAAATTTCGTGCAGGTCGCCCCACTTGCGGCCGATGTCCCGTGCATACTCCATGACTTCTGCAGTGGTTGTGATGTTGGTCTCACTGCCGTTCATAATGATGATTCGAGGGTTACTCTTCCACAAATCCAGTACCGACTGGGTCGTCATACCGTGACCTTCAGGCAAGGTGGCAACGATGGAATGGCAGTGCATGAGTGTGGTAGGCACCGCAACGGCCATCGAGTTGATGGAAATTTCTGGCTTGACTGTCATGACGTCAGGACCGTGGTGAGATGGAACCTTCAATACCGGTTTTATGGCATTGATCGGGCCTTTTGCCGAATCCCCTGGATCCGCAGCACGACGTATCATGGTACATTCAACCGACAGCGAACCGCAGTGCTCATACAATGGAACCAATGTCCTGGAAAGGCCGGTGGTGTTGCATGATACAACACGAGTCCCTTGGACGTTCATGTTCTCCATGTGGTTGGCCGAGGAGGTGTACGACATTCCGGTCATGGCGTGCTTTTCTCCGCCCTGGAAGATATACTTTACACCCGCTGCGAGGTACTTCTCTTTGTTCGATGCACCAACCTTGCCCGGTGAGCAATCGACAACGACATCAGCTATTGCAAGGAGGTCCGAAAGTCCACCATCGCACTGGTAACCACCAGCAGCAAAAGCGGCGATCTTAGCCTCGTCATCATAGGTACAATACAAGGGGTATCCCTTCCTTACGGCGAGGTCGCAACCAAAGGACGGACGGGTCTTGGTCACGCCGATGATCTCCATGTCGTCTTGGGCGTCAACCGCATCTGCTACACGCTTTCCGATGGTTCCGTATCCGTTGATGGCTACCTTGATGCTCATGACCCTCTCCATGCCTTGCTCATTGAGGCCCTCAATAAACACTTCTTCACTGATAGGGTCCAAATCCATGACAAACCCTCATCAAGAGAACGGTTATTTTGATGGGCAAAGACGGGAGGATATTTGAGCAGGAACCACGAGCATAGGAACATGGCGGATGTGTCTGATGTGGTTCAGCGGTCGATGAGCATCAACGAAAAGTTGGGTCCTCGCTTGCAAGCCGCCGCAGAACAAAATGCAATTCTCAGAATCGGATGGACAAATGCAGGAGATGCTGTCCCGAAAAACGGGGAACTTGGACTCTGCCCCGGCCTTCCAAACGGTTCACGCATCCGTGCACTCGGTGTGTTAGGCTCTTGGGTTTCGGCCTTCGGAACCGGTGGTTCATTCACCATCCAAGGTGACGCAGGTTCCTTCCTCGGAGCAGGAAATGACGGCACAACCATCGTTTGTGAACGCATGGCTGCGAATTTTACGGGATACCGGATGCGCAGTGGAATCATTACCGTTCTTGACGGCTGTGGAAACGACACTGGGGCATGTATGGAAGGAGGAGTTTTGGTCGTAAGAGGTGCCTCTGGACAACGTATTGGCGGAGGCATGAAAGACGGCCTCATCGTAGTTCATGGTGACGTTGGCCCCGACCCCGGCGCAGGAATGGAAGGTGGCCACATCGTCATCAACGGACGATGTCCTACTCCACCCCCTGGTGTTGTTCTTCGACCTCTTAGTGCCAAGGAAGTGAAGGAGATCAACACCTTGTTGGACGATGAAACCCTTCACGTGCCCGGTGACGCTGTTTGTCTCACGCCCCAAGATGGACTCAAAGTGGAATCCTTTGGCCATACTGTTTCAGCTGGAGACCTATCACAAGTAGGATTGATGGGGTCCAAAAATCCACCACTCCCACGCTATGCCACGGTTGACACCGTCGCATTGATCGGGGTTTCGGAAGAAGTCCAATCGCTGGCTCTACCCCTACCGATGCTTCCCTATGTGGAAACAGCATCAAACATGGAACATGATGCTACGGGAGATGAAACAGCCACAGAAGTTCTCAACCGTCATCCGGTCATGACCTCGCAACAACCACGGCCTGTAGATGTCCTCTTGGTCAGCGATTCAAATCTCTTAGACTTGGGCTCTGAACTTCCAACCGCTGGTGGATTTGGCATTGACTTTGATAACCTTCCCAATATGAACGCAGAAGAGGTTGACGGTTTGCTTGTTGCTCTTCGCTCCCTTGCAAAAGAACATGCTCCCGTGATCTTTGTTCAAGGCATCAGTCGAATTCAGTCCCTCCATCAACGGGCTCAATATCATTCGGTCGATGTTGCTATGGTTAGAATTGAAGATGGCTCAGGACTTTCAGAAGCAGCCGCACTTCCGATGACCGGACGTTCAAAGAAGGCCCACATTACTACGCCAACAGTTCAAACTGGATTCCTACTCGGCTTTGCAGCAAACGGACACGATTTGGCTGTATTGGTCGCATCGGGAGCCAACATCATCTCCTGCGAAGCACCGATGGCTGATGGCATGGACATTGCATACTGGCTGCAAGGAACACAAGAAGAACTTGCTCAGCATCTTCGACGCATAGGCGTTGATAGCATCGACCTGTTGGATCGTTCTTACCTCCGTGCGCTTGACCACGAAACAGCGGCTGTGAGCGGACTACGACTTTCAGGTTATGACCGACCCCTTCCGCATTGGTTTGCACGTTAGGTGATTGATCATGCCGACTATATCCGTCCCTCAATCCTTGCTAAGAACGCTCCTCAGCAATCATGGAATCGTCCATGATGTAGAAACGATGGGAGACCAACTTCCGTTGATGGGCACCGATATTGACACCTGCAACGAAGCGACGCTCGACATAGAAATATTCCCCGACCGCCCTGACCTGCTCAGTGGAGAAACATTGGCGTATGCAATTCGTCCGTTCCTCCATGGCGCTCCGGCAATACCGGAGATTGAAACCAAGCCAAGCGGCATCACAATGCACGTTGAACCAAGTTTGGCCACCATCCGACCCATCGTGATGGGGGCGGTTGTGAAGGGGGTCGTCTTAACCGACGATGCTGAAGAACAAGAAGCGTTCATCAAAGCACTCATGGACCACCAAGAAAAGTTACACTTTGCACTTGGTCGTGGCCGGAAACGGGCCTCAATCGGTGTTCACGACCTTAATTCAATCAAACCCCCGTTTAACGTCATTGCTGCCCCTGGAAGTCACTCGTTCATACCGCTGGGAGAAGAGGTTCCAATGGACATGACCACCATTCTCACACAACACCCAAAAGGAGTAGATTATGCTCACTTGCTGGATGGCATGAACGCTTATCCGCTTATTCTTGACTCGAATGAGGACGTACTCTCATTCCCTCCAATTATCAACGGCAACCACACGACGGTGACGACAACTACTCGAGACTTTTTCATTGATGTAACCGGATGGGACCAACGTGCTTGTGAAGCGTCTCTCATGTTGATTTGCTTGCAACTTCAAGAGCGTGGTGGGAAGATCGAGACCGTTGAAGTTACGACCTGCGACCGTGAGGTCATAACAACACCAAACGGCACTGGAAAATCCCACCTCGTACCTGAAGAATTGGTGACGGGCTTACTTGGCCGACACTTTTCAGACGATGAACTCAACCATGCAATCAACCGTATGGGTGGGTGTTTTGTCGGCAAGAAGGATGCACCTCCCGGTTCACCAAAACATGCAACAAAAATGTCCGAGGTATCTGAGGGGAATCGTTTCCTTGAATTCACCATGCCTCGTTGGCGCTTTGACATCCTCCATCCCGTAGATTTGGTCGAGGATATCGCGATTGGGCACGGGTATGAAGACCTTGGCGTAGATCAACCGGTCGCACAACTCACGGCTCAGCCACGCCCCGACCACAACATGAGGCGACGTCTACGTGAATCCATGCAAGGGCTTGGGTTGATGCAAATTCAATCCCTCACACTTTCGAACGAGACGGACCAATTCACCAACATGCGCTGGAATCAAGACCACGCTGCTACCGTCATCACGAACCCCATTACCGTCGACCACACCATGTTACGCCAATTTTTATTGCCTGGATTGCTTCGTTTACTCGCAACCAATCGCCACCACGACCTACCGCAAGGCGTCTATGAGCTTGGGACCGTCGTAAGAAACCATGCGAATTCGGACCGAATGGCCTTCTTGATGGCTGAGCGCAGTGGAGGCTTTGCGGCGGTAAGAGGGAGGATACAAGCCCTATGCACCGACTTGGGCGTGTCAAACTGGCGTGCTGAACCTTTGGAAGAAGGAGATGGACCGTGGCTTGCTGGACGTGGATCAAAACTCATCATCAACGATTCATGGGTTGGTTGTTTTGGTGAAATTGACCCATCTGTGGCGATGAAGTATGAATTACGGGTCCCGATTAACGGTGCTGAAATTGATGTCACTGCCCTCGTTAATCTTCTTGAAGATCCCGTCTGAGGAATCGTCGTGTGCGGGCGATTTGCATTAGGACGGCCAATCGAAGAAATCGCAAGAGAGGTTCGCAGTGAACCGCTATCGGATTTGACCCCCTTTGCACCTTCATGGAATGTATCTCCCCAACAATGGGTACCAGTCATCACCCAAACCGGTGTTCACAGCGAAAAGAATGTCCCTCGCCACATGCGTTTGATGCGGTGGGGCTTGCGCCCTTCATGGGCGAAAACGTCCCCAAGAGAACCCATCAACGCTCGATGTGAAACAGCTCATGAGAAGCCGATGTTTCGCAATGCATGGAAACAACGCCGAGGGGTCATACCTGCTGACGGTTGGTACGAGTGGATGAGTACGCCACAAGGGAAAGCACCGTGGTACCATTTTCACATGGACGAATCAACATGCTACATGGCGGTTTTATGGGAAACATGGAACCATGAAGGTTCTTCATTGGAATCCTTTGCGATTTTGACAACGGAAGCCAATCAAGATTGCAAAGAGGTTCATCGGCGAATGCCCGTCCTGATTGAGACGCATGAGTTGAAATCATGGCTTGAGGGTTCACTGACGTTGACTCCAACACCAGAAGGGCGAGTTGACCGACACCCTGTTTCACGACGCGTCAACAACACTACCAACGAGGGCCCGGAATTGTCAGAGCCCATCCCGAGGTTGTTCATTCAGGAGTAGGGCACGTATGTACCGTCGCTGTCTTTGCTGTGCGGAGTGGGTTCGAAACTTCCATCAGCCTTCTTTTTGTAATGATAGCCATCGGTATGATGAACCCAACTGAATGAAGGCTCTTTGCTGGATTCGTCGGCTTGTGTTTGAACTGCTTCGCTTGATTGGTCTGTAACACCATCATAATTGACCGATTGGTCAGTGGCTGCCTCAACCGCAGAAGAACCATCACCAAACAATGCGAGTGCATCCTTGTATGCAGATGCATCAACCGTAGTGGAAGGTGCCCGAGCATTCGGGTCTTCTCCTTTTTTGTAAGTAATTGAAGGAGGCGGTGCTTCATCCAATTCGAGGACCTCTTGCTTTTTCTTGAAGGGCCATATCGGAGCCATGGTGTTCCGAGCCTCATCCTGTTCAAGAAACCTGCGAACGAGCATTGAACAAAATAAGCAAGTCATTGAAAGGGAATGTCCTTTCGGAGAACCATGCGATGGATGGGGTTGGCGCTTCTTGTCATGTTGCATACCCTAGCCCCTCTAGCTCATGCTGAACCCGAACCGAATGCAAGAGAAGGAGATATCGCAGGCATCACGGCGCCCAGTGAAGTGATTGTCCACCCGGGCGAAACCGTCAACGCTTACATTACGCTGCACAATCTTGTTACCGTCAATCAAGAGTTTACGATTTCTGTTGCATCCATGCCATCAATGCTGAATGCTGGAAACCTACCCCTCTCTGAAGTGCTTGTACCAAACCATTTGAGACAAATGGTCTTTGGAATATCAGCCGACATGAACGCAGTCTTTGCAACCCATCAAGTCGAATTTAGTGTGACAACTGATTATGACATGACCTATTCTGAATCCGTGTGGATGAACGTCACCATCGCCCCTTATTCCGATCTTAATTTCGGCTCAGACAATACAACGAAACTTACGGTGGATGAACTGGTTCGAACAGGAGTGGCTGTCAACATCACCAACAATGCTTCGCTTCCAGATAACGTCACGTTTGATCTGTACAGCCCCTCTGGTTGGAATTGGGGTTGGAGCATTGAATCAAATCCCGATGGAAATGCCTACCTTGACCTCAATCCAAACAGTCTTGCCTACGTCTATTTTTGGATTGACGTTCCCGCCGTTGTAAATGGAATGCCTCTAGCTGGTACTGGCCCGAGGTTTACCTTGACAGCGATATCGGGCCTGGACAAGGCCATGGTTTCGTGGTCTTTTGACCTGCATATGAATGAAAAACGTAACGTAAGTATCGATGAAGTGGAAGAATACATTGAACTCGCCCCGGGAGAAGATGGTCGTTTGCTCGTCTCTGTGCGAAACGTAGGAAACACTCCAAACCGATTGAACCTCACGCTCCAAGGGTTGGACGAACAAGGAGAACCACTGCAAGGCTACCCTGCATCGGACCGATTCAACTACACCGGGTGGACAGTAGCCCTTTTCGGAGGACTCGAAGAATTGTTACTCCAACCCAATGAATCCCGAACGGTTGAAATTGGAATTCAGTCACCGAACATGTTCAGTGGCGAATTGAATGTTGAGTTGCAAGTTTTTGCAAACGGTGCTCAAGAACTCTCCAAGGCGACAAGAGTCAAAGCAAGCATTAACCGAACGACCAGTGCAATCCTTTCATACACTCACGAGGGATGTTTAGCGCTGATCTCTGACATACCCTGCATGAACAGTTTAACCGTCAAAAACACAGGGAATTCATACAATTCGTTCAGCCTTCGCATCGATGATGTTTCGGATGAATTTACGGCGTCAATCGCCCAAGAGTCCATCCTAACTCAAGCCGGTCAAACAAAGGCATTCTCAGATGTCTTCATCAACGTGACTAAAGGTACTTTGGCCTTCACTCAAGGTGAAGTAATAATCGAACTGCTCGGTGATGAACTCACAGTTCTGGACAGCGTTAGCATTCCTGTCAAAGCAGCACCGGTAGTAAATTGGTCCTTGGGTGGAATCGTTGAAGATATTAGTGCTAAAAATCGCTTATCAATCGCTTTTGATGTTCGCAACGACGGAAATGCAATCGACGGTTTTGTTGTTCAACTCCAATCCAGCCATTCAGCCCCCATGGGTTTGATCCCGCCCCAAGGAGCAGTCTATGAAGAGGATATTGAGTACCCACGGTCCTTCCAACTCAACGGTGTTCCGTTGGGCTCGAACCTAACCATTCGGGCATGGATTGACTTACCAACCGACCAAACAAGCAACGGAACGGTGTTCATCAACACCACCATCACTTCGATTTTTGCCTCCGAGGAACAAATGTTTTTGCACACATCACAAGCTGATTATTTGGGCACACCATGGCAGGATTCAAAGGAAGTTGATGAAGGGCGTAATTGGAACCAGATTGCAGCCACCGCATGGGCGTACACAAAGGCTTGGTCGGGTGTGATTTTCGCCATCATCTTTTCCGGCTTGATCATCTACAAAGCCCTGACAGACCGCCAACGTAGAATCCAAAACGATGCAATTTTGCCTTACCAGAACGTTGAATCCGATGCATCGGATTGGATGAATAAATTCCAACCCGCAACGGTCCCCGCAAGTGAACCCACACTCATGAACGATGCCCCTCAAGTACCCAAAGAAGCTTTTGAAGCAGTGTTCCGACAACAAGCTGGAACTTCGCATCCTTCCGCACCACCTGTGGACGAAAGACTCAGGGTCGCCGCCACATTGGTTCTTGACGCAAGGACAACCCAGGCCAGTTTGGAAAAAGCAGATTCTCTACTCGGAGAGATTCAAACAAAAGGAACTGCTCAGCCCCATCCACTCAACCAGAAATTAGAACCACAAAACCACTCGTCCACCCTCACCGTTCGCCAGGACCCGCACAATGTCATGCCTGCCCCGCCAAGCAGTCCAACAGAAATGGCTCATGTCCCGCTACCAGACCTGAACCAAGAGGCTGACGACGACCTGGACTTTTAGGTGGAACACCATGTGGGAAATTGGAGTTGATGAAGCCGGCAGAGGGCCAGTTCTTGGCCCCCTCGTTGTCGCAGCATGTGCAATTCCAACAAAGGACATACCGCTTCTAAAGGCCATAGGTGTCAAGGATTCGAAGTATCTCAGTTCCAAACGTCGAAAAGAGATTGAAACATGGTTCAATGAACAAGCAGAAGAACGGGGATGGAAGAAATCGCTCATCAACTGCACTCCAAGACGAATCGATACGGCTCTTATGGCGGACGGGCTCAATTGGTTAGAAGTACGAGCATTTGGGGAAGCATTGACCGGATTACAAATACGAGAGTCAGTGAACATCACCAACGACGCTTGTGATGTCAATGAACAACGCTTCACTCAACGCATATCCGATCAACTTCTAACTTGGCCCTGGAAGGATTCCCAAATGCAAAGTTTCCACAAAGCAGACGAGCGTTTTCCGATAGTGAGCATGGCGAGTATACTGGCGAAGGAAGAACGAGATCGGTGCATTGCAGAACTCGCTGCAATGATTGGTCAATCGGTGGGCTCTGGCTACCCCAGTGACCCGAACACAAAGAATGCACTTCACCTCTTGATTTCCAATGAAGGAATTCATGAGGATGTCCGTTGGGGGTGGGCTACTGCGACCCGCTACTGGAACAACAATTGCATAGGCGACGTTCCCGTTCGAGGGGCACCTCGGACCGTTCAACACTCCCTGTTTGACGAAGATGATGCAAGCATTTCATGAAGGGATGCGACCAGGGCGGCTTGAGCGCCATGGACTGGACACCTGATGAAGACACACTGGACTTAATCCGTCATGTAGCCATCCAAAACGCCATCGAATACGAAGGAAAAGGAGCCATTGGTTCTGTCATTGGCCGAATCATGGGCATGCGTGCCGACCTCCGCCAACATGGAAAAATCGTCACGGGTTTGGTAGCTCAAGAAGTCAACAAGGCAAATGCATCAGCCGCAACTGACGGTCTCGAATCGCTCCGAGAGATTCTTACAAGTGAGGCACCTCACCTCTTGGAAAAAAGGGAAGTGAAGGAACGCAGGACAGGGCTTCCCGAACTCAAAGACGCCGAGAAAGGCAATGTTGTTCTCCGCTTTGCCCCAAACCCCAACGGCCCTCTTTCATTTGGCCACGCACGAGGTCTTGTCATCAACAGCATCTATCGTGAAATGTACGATGGCGTCTTTATCCTTCGCTTTGATGATACCGATACCAAGGTCAAGCCCCCAATGCTTGAAGCATACGAGCGCATTCAAGAAGAAACTGCATGGCTTACTGGGCGTAAACCAGACCGCGTCGTCATTGCATCTGACAGAATGGATGCGTACTATGAGCATGCAACCATGATGCTCGAGAAAGGGTATGGGTATGTTTGCCAGTGTTCTGCTGAGGCATTTAAGGAACATCGAGTTGGAAAGACTGAATGCCCCTGCCGTAACCAAACGACGCATCAAAATATTGAACTCTGGCAGCAAATGCTCAATCGTGAATTCAACCCAGGCGACGCAGTCGTTCGGGTAAAAACGGATATGACGCTGAAAAACCCTGCACTCCGAGATTGGCCTGCACTGCGCTTACAAGATACTCAAGCTCACCCACATCCACGGAAAGAAGTGGGCTCAAAGTATGTCGTATGGCCATTGCTCGATTTCCAAAGTGCCGTTGAAGACCATCTTCAAGGCGTCACTCACATCGTCAGAGGAAAAGATCTCATGGATTCAACCCGAAAGCAAACGCTTCTCTACGAATACTTCGGTTGGAAGTATCCAGAAACCATGTACTGGGGTCGAGTAAAGGTCCATGAATGGGGTGGATTTTCCACATCGAAAATGAGATTGGATATTGAAGAAGGCAGATATCCCGGGTGGGGTGATCCACGCCTGCCTACGCTTGAAGGGTTGAAGGGACGGGGAATCTCCAATGCAGCGTTGAGGGCGTTTTGGCTCGAACTTGGAATCACACAAAAAGACATATCCGTCCCCCTCTCAACCCTCTATGCACACAACACGAAAGTAGTGGATGCGAAGGCACCGAGGCTCTCCTTCATTCGCGATGCAGTTTTGTGTTCACTCGAAGGGGCCGAGGTACCGGAGTCGGTATCCCACCCCGTCAATCCAAACGATGAATCAATGGGCTTACGCACCTGGGACATGACGGATGGAGCCGTTTACATTGAACAGGAAGATTGCGAAAAAGGGTCCCTCAGGTTGAAGGAATTCGCAGATGTTGACCTCCACGGCTCCAAAGCCATCATTACTTCCTTTGAACGAAGTGATAAACGTCCGATCGTTCATTGGATTACAGAAGGAAACAGTACAGAAGGCACGCTCGTATCGACTTCTAACAATGAAATTCACGTGCAAAAAGGGCGAATTGAGAAGCACAGCCTCAAAACAGGGACCATCGTTCAACTCGAACGAATTGGATATGCCCGTATTCAAGAGGACGGTTCGTTCATCTTGTGCCATGAAGCATCTGCTGAAGAGAAGTGAAAGCAAGTTAGATAGAAGACTTCCACCGTGGGACACACATGGGCAAGACAGTTTCCAGTTTGCAACTTGAGGATGAACACACTACAATCGGGGGTCAAGACACCCTTCAAGAGGGTGCAAAACGGCTCCTCAGCATTTCAGGGGGAATCTTGATCGTCCTTGACGATGATAACCGTGTCCAGGGTGTGATCGGTCAACGCCAAATGATCAAAGCTCTAAGTGAGGGGGTCGATGCATCCACGGCGTCCTGCCATGCCCACATGGAAATGGACTTCATGCTCGTCCACCTCGATGACCAACTCAAATCCGTTCTTGAGAACATTAAACTTCGCAGTCCACAAGCCGTCGTCGCTGTTGACGAGAATGAGGAATTTGTGGGATACTTTTCACCCAGTGATTATCAAGACGCAGTTAATTTGGTTTCAAACCTACAAGACCTCAAGCTCTAATCAAGCTTCAAGTCGGATCACTCGCTCGCAACCAGCACAGGCAAATCGATGCGGACGTTCAGTTGAGGTGACCGGGTTTGACACCTGACAAGCAGGACACGGAATGACTGGATAGGAGTTCTGAGGCTTGCGTGCATTACGAGGACTCAAGCGAGGACTCGCAATAGCCGTAACCCACCAAATCAAGGAACTTGCAATCACTGCCCCACCGACAAAAATTGCCGGGTAGCCAAGAACGAGAACGAGTCCAACGACGGGGACAAGAACGAGTTCAGAGTACATGACCGTTCTTTTTCGCTGGCGAGTGATTCGCATCCCCATCATGAACGCCCCAAGTAAACCAAACACAGAAAGAAGTGTTAGAGGCATCGGCGTGAACGACACTGCTGAAGTGGGCACTGAGTTCAATCGGAATGCTTCTTCTTGGGAAATTCCTTCGCCCTCTAAGGTGATTTCATCGCCCCATGGCATTCGGAGAACGGAGAGTTGAAACTCCGTTGATTCTCTCAATACATTGTTGCTAAGAGAGGTGAAAGAAGATGTTTTTGCGGTAAGCGATAATGAAAAGGAACTCCAAAGGGGGGCCGGCTGAACTACGATGAACCGATTGATTAAATCCACTTGAGTCCCCTCTGCAACGACTTCGATTGTAGAAAAGCGAAGGGTGACGGGATGATTGACTACTGCATTCTCACCGTTGAGGTCCAAGTCCACTTTCAATGAAGAGAATTCCCGGAATGTTCCAAGCAAATCTTCCGCTTGAATCCCAAGTCCACCCGCGAGGTACATGGGCCCAAGGCTAACCATTTGTCGCTCAAACTCTCCAATTTCAGTCTCCTCAATTAACCGGCTCACACGGTCCTCTTCGGAAACTGCACCTTCTGAAAAGGCACGGAGGGTTGAGGACAGCGCAGGGTTCTCGTCCCCGATGTGGTCCATGCCCCATCGCATCCAAAAGGCCATTTCATCACCAATCGTCAGCGTAGTGACTTTCCTGAGGAGCAATGTATCACCATCCTTTGAGAGTTCCATTTGGATGTCCACGACAAGGGAACTCCCATCGCCGTTGGTGCGTAGGGGTTCATCTGGAGGATAATACGTCCCGGTTCCAGAATCGGTGTCAAAGGTTTCGATCTCAAACGTCGTCGAACCATTGAGTGCGGGCTGTTCAGGTTGGAATTTCAACGAAACTTCGACATTAATGGATTCGATCCCTCCAATCGCTTTGCTCCATGTCCATGTGACCCGAACAGTGTCACCAGATGCTGTTTCAATGGGGTCACCGGTGACTTCCGCCCCGTTGACATTGAGGGATATCGATTCTGCAAGAGCCAGTGTAGAAAGACCCCAGGGGGAATCCAATTTTACGGCTAAGTAAACGTCCGACCCTTCAACTTCTGGTTCAGGCATCATGATATCGAGCAGAGGCAGTGTTCCCTCAATTGAAGACGGGTCTTCTTCTCCACCCCATAGGAATTTGATTTCGGCATCGGTTCCTTCAGGGAATGAAAAGATAAGCGTCTGTGCTTTGAGTTCGAGGACGATGGTTGAAGATTCAGCTAGCGTAAACGATTCGTCTACGTCAATTGAGAAATCAAGAGAACCTTTCCCCTGATTGAGGAAGGCTCCGTTTGGTTCCGTTTGGGCACTGTAACTCTTGGAACCAATTGCGATGGAGGCTGTAGCGTTAATTGTTGCACCTGCTGCTCCCGAGACTTCATACTCCATCGAGAAAGACCAAGTTGAACTGGGCACTTCGCCTCCCCACGAATTGGAAAGCGTCCATTTACCGATGGTTTCTTGAGATTGGATCGAGTTTCTCATTGATACCGTTTGGGATTCAGTGCTTAATTCAGCAAAAAACGGTGTTAATTGCTTGTTGCTGTCGCTCCCAAGAAGATACAATTCAACGGTAGAGGCCTCGCAGCAAACGATGACATCGTCTTCTTCGTCAGCAGCCTGCACCGTTGGTGAAACAAATGGCAGAACCATTGTTGCAACAAGGATGAAGATGATGAATGATGCTGTACGCATATGACCGACATGACGCCGAAAGTTCTCCGGCACATAACTTGAACTCTTATTTGGGCCGAAATATGCTTAAAGCGCCTTCTCAAGTAGGGCGCCGAGTTCTTTTTCAAACAAGGTGACCAAGGCTTCTCCAACTTCGCCCTGCAGTTCATCGGGTAGCAACCGTAGCCCAAGGCGGGTTGCAGCACGAGTTGCTTTGAGTTCGGCGTAAATGCTCCGAGCTTTTGAATGGAAATAATAGGCAACGGCTTCTTTTATTTCTGCTTTCAAATCGGGGTCTTCGTCAACCTTTGCACGGATGTGGGTCTTGAGTTCATCCTTCACCAGATCACGAAAGGCTTCGATAACAAGGTCTTCCGTAGACATCAGTTCTTGTATCTGATTTTGGATACTTCCAGTCAACAATCGTTCAATGGCCATGGTAAGGGCATGGGGGGATGATGTTTCAACCCGTCGCTTCAAGTTCCAGATCCAAATGGCCCGTTTGAAGCCACTTGTCGATCAGTTTTGATGCGTGTAAGCGTTCTTCGTCGAGCCCCTCTGGCCATGTGTGCTGCGCTGCAAAGATTTGACTCGCCAAATCGACTTCAACATCACCAACCAGCATTCTATGCCACAACAATTCCTCAAGGCGAGGTGTTGAAAGGGTCATGTCAGCCAAGCAAGGGAGTGCAAGTTCGCTTAGGGCTTGAGTTCTCTGTTCCACATCCATTCCAGACCACGCACCTTGCAATTTTTTGAGGCGACGTTCGGCGAGCCCGGGGATCATGTTAGGTTGTGGGGTTTTTACTTCGGGAAGAGCCACCATGCGAACGCTTCCTTCCTCTTTGAGGTGCATATTGACTGCGGTGTAAATGGGATCGATGGTGGTATCAAGCGAACCTCGCAACCAAAGTCCGAGGGATGAAAAGGGTCGTATTTGGCGTACTCGTCTACCGTTTGGAGCCAAGCATGAGGCGAGGGCTGATGCTTGAATGACACAATCCAAGGCTCCATGATGAATTCTGTTTTGGGCGCCAAGTTGTACTTGGGCTGCTAACGGCACAATACGGACCAAATCTTCCTCGTTCAAGTCCTCTAATTGCCATGTGTCTTCCTCAGGGAGAATAACAATGCCCAAACCCGTTGTGGGAGTTTCTATGGAAAGCAGTTCATCGCGTGGGCGATGATGTCCAGCAGGATAGAATCTGCGGCGATATTTGAATCCTGCATCAAGACAGGCGGCTTCCAATTGGCCGAGTGCTAAGATTCCAATGAGCGTTGATGGGGCATGAAGGTGAATCATCTTAGCGCTTTGAATGCGAGCAACCTGCTTCATGAGACGATCTTTCGATTCAACGAAAAATGACGTTTCTAAGAGGCTTCGCATGGTGGTCCCGTAACTCTTAGGTTGCTACCCCTCATCAAGTTGACCTTGAAGGAGTTGATTCCAATTCTGCTTCACTCAACCATGAGGCGGAGTTCGTCTCGCTTGTAGCGCCAGTCACTTGGGAGGCGACTTTCGCCTTTGTAGTAGTTGGCCAAGCGGCGAATCTTGGATTCTGTGATCTCCAAGGCTCGCTTGTTGTGAATGTCTTTGTGGTTTCCAGAACCAAGGTGGTTGATGATGGCGACAGCCTGGCGCATGAGGTTCATCATATCCTCGGGGTAGCTACTGGTCATGTCGTTTTCTTTGAGGACTTGGCCGATGCGCATTCCAAGGACCAAACGGACGTCGGGAACGGCGTGCTTGTCCCGTAGAATTGTACCAATTTCTGCTGTGGACTTACCGGACTTGGCAAGGTCAAGAATGAGGGATGTAACGGCTGATTTGTCCGTATTGGACCAATCAGGAGCTTCGTTTACATGGGGTCGGGAGGAGCCACTTTGGCCTTTACGGGACTTGAACATTCGTGCCATTTACAATCACCAAGCGGCCTTCCGACTAATCTCCCCTTCTTAACCACTCCGCAACACCATGGCGCAGAACCTTGTCATGAAGGCTTATTTTTTGCGTTGGTGAGACTTTGCAAGTGTGCCGGGAGTACCCTTCCATTCCCATCCTGCGGCAACTGCCCGAGCAAGTCCCAGAACCTTCTCATCCTGGACGACAAGGAGGTCGTCCCCTTGACGAATACTCGGATCATATGCAGCAACCATGTGGGAAAATACATCCCCTTTCCATGTGAGACCGCTCTTGATTTCAATTTTAGGCAAGGCATCATGTTCAAAGAGGAGGTCGATGGAGGATTTAGAGAATGAAAACCCATTGCGATCAATGGACCATACCGCAACTTGTACGCCCTCTTGTTCCAAACGCCAGCGAGGGACCTTACCTCGTACAGCCACACCCTTGAGCCATTCATCACTGCGCATGTTTTTTCGAGCAATGCTCATGTAATTTGCACGAAGCCGAAGCGAATTCTTTTGGTTGCGTAGTTCATAGGTTAGGACGGCATCCTTGACGGCCAATTTCAAATCGTTCAAGGCATCATGGGAACCGGCTCCACGACCTTGTCGTGTTTCAACCACTTCGCATTCAAGGAATGAGAGGTCCATATCGGTGTGGTTGATGACCCGTTTGTAGCCGGTCCGTTCAACAAGATTGCGAAGCATTCGTTCAACACGGGCCAATTCATCACGATTCCAATCTCCTGTGACTGGAACGTCATATTGTGAGGCAGGCCATACATCCTCGAGGTCCCGGGGTACCAACCCTAACGGCGAGGTCATCATGACTTCATGACATGCTGTTGACTGAATGGCCTGTATGAATCGGCTGTGAGAACGAGAAAGACGGTACGGCTTACGTGCTGAACACGGAAGCAGAATCATGACTTCACGGACTTCGGAAGGCGTTTCGTATTGTGTTGTCATAAAACGTTCCCAATCCGTCACAAGCGGTTCTTCAAGCATGGTCGTCGAATAACATGGGAAACGCACATCGCGAGACACGTGTGAAGAAAGAAGCCCTTTGACCTTTGACGCAGCTTGGTCATGATACCTGAGGTGCTCCACGAGCCGAGGGCTGGAGAGCGACTGGCGTTCAACGAGAGTACGTAAGGTCCCGGTTTGAAGGGCTGAACGAACCTCGTCAAGAGACTGAAGCCAATGTCGGCTTTGGGCCTCCATGTCAGCAGTTTCATGCCCCAAAGGATAGCGTGGCCCTTGTACTGTTAACAGAACTCCAGAAGAAGATGCTTCGTGACTTCGACCCATGTCAAACAAATCCACTCCCATCCATGTCAGTACTGCTGCGTTGTCCGGTCCGCCTAAACCAGGTGTCCAAATCAATGCACCAGGGAATTGTTGTTTGAGAACCATGAGTGCATCAACCAATTTACCGGGTTGAGCCGCCAGTTGAACCGCATCTGTAAGAACAACAATTTCTGGATTCAAGTCATCATCCATGAGCGATGAATCATGATTCATTCGCTGCCAGGAGACCGGAAGCAGCGGGGAAGTTCCTTGTTCTTCTCCAGCATTAGCCTCCTCAAGAGATGGAGGGAGAACGTGTCCGATGTTCACATCATAGACCGGTGAATTGGCGCTGAAATCAGGTGGCGATAACGGGCACCGTGCTGTGAGTTGTAGGCGGGCGGGAAGTTCGTTTGTTTTTTGAGTTTCAAACGATGCATATGCGATGTCAAGCGAAGGGTCGCCCTCCATGAGCACAAGGCATGGCGTGGTACTTGCTGGTGCCTTTCGGTCACCTAAGCCCCATATCCGAGCAAATCGAAGCCGGTGAAGGACTGTGCGTGCAAGAGGGCCCGTCATGGTACGGCGTGCCGCCTTTGCTTCTTCAAGGGTTTGAACAACATTTAGCAGTGAATTTGAAAGACTTCGCCGCTGCCCCAAAGCCATGAGAAGAATGAGAACGCCATCGTTGGCCCTCTTCCTTGTGGTTCTTTTTGCCACGTCCACCCTCCCAGTCGTCGACGCTTCAAACCCTGAACCAACAATCCTTGAAGGGCGAATTTTTGTTGTCGCTTTGGACCAAAACACCTCATATGAAACTACAGTTGATCTTGATGAAAACAGTTTCATTCAACTTACGCTCATCTGCCGAGCATGCACAGCGAGTTTGACTGGAGACAACATGAACGCATCAGGAACCGAACGAATCGAATTGTTCTCTGTGAACACCACTTCAATCGCCCTGAACATTGTTACTACGGAAACAGAGACCGTTCAATTCACCCTCCACCACGATGTGATGGATTCCTTCCCTCATGTTAGACCGGGCCCGCCTGATGCCTCACCGCATCATCCAATCGGCGTCTGTACCGATGCAGTGGCTTGCATGGATACGTTACGAGGAACGTTAGCTGCGGTCGTCGATGACAGCACCGACCTCGATGTGTTGCAATCCGGTGTTGTTAATTCAACAGCCGATGAATACATGTCGATTGATGTGAGCAACGGGGACACTCTGGAATGGCAGTGGCTCGACACCACTGAAGAAACAACCGTAACCGTTTACTTCCAAAACATGACGGGTGAAATCATGTTTGAATCCACCCTATCAAGTACATCGGGACACACCGAACTTAACGGTTTGCCGCTGCCGGTGGAGTGGTGGACTGCACCGGATTACGGGCGATTTATCGTGCGGATATCAAGTCCAGTATTCCCTGCTATTTGGACTGCCCACGCCATGATCCATACCAATGCCCCGACAACCCCGCTCATCGGTCAAGACCTTATTTATGGAGCAGAACTGCTCGGGCACGGGTCCACAATATCTGCTTTTGATTGGAATGAAACCCAAGCCCTTGAACTTCACAGTCGCTTAGGCCAAATGACTCTACGTGTCGACCAACTGCTCAACGGGGCGTGGGTTACAGGTCAAACTGATACGTTGGAGAAAGGGGATTCAAGGACCATCTACCCCTACCCTGGAAACGTTGGGGGCCGAATCGTCATCAACGATGTTTCAGTGTTTTCACTGGAACTTCAAACCAATGAATACTCGGATAACAATGCCGGGCTTGATGCACCCTCATACCTTCCCGCCTCACTCGACCTTGACAATACCTCATGGCCAGCCATCGAACTGACCGAAGCAAGTTCGGGAGAACTGACGTTGGCCGTCCATGACACCGTTGACACCTATCGGTTCGTCGTTGACGGGTGGGAAGATTCTGTTCACTTCATTCAATTTACCATCACAGGGAATGTTTCAGAAATTGAAGCACAACTGTGGGATGTCGACCAAATGACATCAGAAGTCCTTGATACGGTCCCTTCAGTGGTATCGGGGGACTCACTTCGAATCAGCATGCAAGTAGGAAGAGGAACACATTATCTTCAAATCCGAGCCATCAACTCTAGCAATGTCACCCAACATGCATGGGGGAGCGAGGTCCCATCAATTGACTACACGCTCTCGCCCAGTTATTCCTTAATTGATGAAGGAGAAGAGCCTTGGTTCCCTCCAAGCGAAGATGCTGTGTTTTGGGGTGGAGTTGCTCGGTGGGTTCTGGGAACTGCGTTCCTCATCCCAGTTGTATACCTTCTAGCACATCTCCAGCGGAGCCGTAACTATGGCCGAGAGATCTTTTCCAAGAAAGAACGACTTGAATGGTACAGAACACGATTGGATTCTGGCGAAGCAAATGTTACCGCTTCCCAGAAAGACCTGGTGCGATCGCTTCATGCTGTTGCACAACTCGAATGGAACGATGGATTGAACACATGGGGTAAGCCATCACTCCACCACCGAACCGAAGGTTTGGATCTCGCAGTTTGGAGAATTGATCGGCGAATGGCCAAGACACCCGGGACTTGGCCTCTGGTGCTCGGGGTTCACGTCCTCGAAGGTGAATGGGACCTTGCGGCGATTCGTTTCGATGCCCCCGGTGGCGCAGCTTACACGATACGTAACGTTGAGCCGAGGTTCTTATTCCAGGGAGAAGAAGTCTTCCTTGACACCCTCAAACAGGGACATCGTATGTTCCTCATGGTCGAATTGGAAGGAGATGCGCCCGCAGTTGATATTGAACTCAACGGTCGAATGAACACCATACCCTTTGCATCCCGAATCCCTACGACCTTCACTCGAGATGAAGAGGAATGAATCAAGACCGAGTCCTTCGGTCAATTGCATCATCGAGAATGCTTTGTGTAACATCCTTTGGTGAGAGGCTTTCTTTGAGTGCAGCGAGGGCTTTCTTGGTAGCCTTGGGTAATTTCTTGGGCATGTGAAGTTTGAGAAGAACGATCACGTCACCACGCCCAGAGCCTCGCTGACGCGGCAATCCACGCTTACTCACGGTGATGGTTTCTCCCGAATTGGACATTGCTGGTATTTTGATGTCCAATGTTTTGCCGTCCATATGATCAATAGAAACCGTGGTTCCGGACACCATGTCCGTGTATCCAAGAGGAAGCGACATAATCAAATCCGAACCGCTCCGTTCAAACCAAGGGTGTTGTTCAATCTCAAGTTCAATGAACAGATCTCCAGGCTGTCCCTGGCCATGAGGGGCGGGTTCACCGTTCCCACGCATGCGAAGGCGAGTGCCATCTTCAGCACCGAGTGGAACACTGAAGCGAAGCGTCTTGCTCTTCATATCTTGGCCTGAGCCACTGCAATCCCCACATGGATTGTCGCTGATGTTGCCTCGTCCCGAACATTCGTCGCATGGTTGGACCGATTGTTGAATGAACGGGCCGACTTGTTGACGAACACGGACTTGACCTTGTCCACCGCAGCGTTGACATGAACTCATTTCTCCGTCCATCGCCCCTGTCCCATCGCATGAACCACAGGCTTCGGGCAAATCGATGACGACCTCTTTTTCGGATTGGTTGAGAACGTCTTTGAGGTCAATCGAATGGCGGATAAGAATGTCGCTCCCTCGGCGTTCACGCCTTCTGCCTCTGCCCCCTCCACCAAACATGTTCGAGAAGAAATCTCCACCGAGCAAGTCTTCGAGATTGATATTGAACCCTCCGCCACCAAATCCGCCGAACGGGTTACCCTGTGGACTGTCATGACCAAAACGGTCGTATTGGGCTCGTTTCTGTTGGTCTGAAAGTACAGCGTATGCTTCTTGAAGTTCTTTGAAACGGTCCTCGGCATCCTCTTCAGTACTGCGGTCAGGATGGTATTTCCTCGCCAGTCGCCTGAATGCGTTTTTGAGGTCGCTTTCGCTTGCAGAACGTTCAACGCCCAAGACATCGTAATAGTCTCGTTTGTCAGCCATAGCCTCGCCCCAACCCATGACGAGAACAGGACACCTTTGAATCTCACGGAACAGGTCTCAAAGATCTAACCCGCAGTTTGCGCAAAACCGTTCACCCGCGGTGACGGAAGAATTGCAACCTCTGCAGACCAAACCTGAAGTGGTTGCAGGACGGGATTGAACAACCGTAGTTCCGAGCATGGCCATGGATTCATACGATTCTGATGGACTCTTTATTTGTGCCTGAGTTGTCGGTTCGCTGCTGTTTTTGAGTTCCTTACCTGACGAACTGATAACGGTCTTAACGCCTCCAGAATCACTGTAACTGGTCATGTTAACTTCCACGTCATCCCGTGGACCTTCAATTCGGAGGGGCGCAACTGGACGTTGAGCTGTTACCGGTGATGAAGCGGCTGCCGCTGCAAGCCGATTTCTTCTTTGCTCTTCTCGTTCCGCTCGTGCATCTCTACCGAACAGCGAGGAAATAAAATCAAAGATACGATCCATCGGAGTTGGTTTTCGAACGGCTCCAATCGTCCCTGTGATTTGCTCATCGTCAAATGAATTCTGGCCGCTCACTCTGGCGTTAGCCTTGACGATATGTCTGGCTTCATTGAGCATGCTGACTTCGATTTGGTTGTCTTCGGGGACCTGCATCTCAGGGGCCTCTTTGGAAAGATTCGAAACGGGCTGAGATAATCCAGCTTTTGTGACATTGTCCATTGTTGAATCCAGTTCGACTTGAGTGTTCCAAACACCACGCTCTTCTGCCTCATAGACGTGCTTAATCTTTTTCATTGCCTTAACACGGTTGTATTCAAAATCCTTGACCACCCGAGTTTTTCTGAAAACAATAAGGCCGAGAAGGAGGGAAAAAACGTACCACCCATACATAATTCGAGGTTCAAGTTCAAACATTGCACGAAGCGGTGGAATGGAAAAATGGCAGGCTCCCATGATCAAGAGGGGCAACAATGCCAAACCTCGGGAAGTGAAACTGCGTGGAGGTCCCATGTGATTCAAATTCCTGTCGGCTGCTGTATTCAAGTATCTATGGGCTTGTTGCGCCTCATTTACGGTCCTTCGGCGGCCTTCCTTTACGGACCAAACCGTCAGCGAGACCGAGGGTGAAACTTGTATGCAACATCACCAAACATAACGGAACGCCAAAAACCGAAGTCAACGAACCTGCACGAACGCTATGCCGAATTCCCTCAATCATAAGCACGACGGAGTATACTGGAATTGGAAGCCACCACAGCGCCTGTTCGCTAGCGAATAATCCAACCAAAAGGACCAACCCAAAGAAGGGCAAAAACTCTGCTAAACTCGCCCGCTTTGGATGTTTCAAGAGCACTTTCGTCCGCCAGAAACCATAGCGATGGCCCATCCTCCACCATTGCTTCAGTGATGTTCGCTTCACCATACTAACCGTTGGTTCAGTGTCCCTGTAAAGTGAAAAACCGGCATTGAGAAGGCGCATGGAAAGCTCACTGTCTTGACTGGTGATGAAGCTCTCATCCCAGCCGTTGACTGCTTCAACGCTGGTGCGGCGATGCATAACGAAGGCTGGTATCCGAGTTGGTCCGTTTTCTGTAAATTGACTGAACTGACCATCGCTATGACCAAGAGGGGAGGAAAGGCAACCCTCAATCCACTGTTCCACGCCCTGCATTTCTCCTTGGCGACGAACAACCCTACAACCGACACCGGCTAGGGTTGGACCTGCTTTTTGCTCGCATGTATTCCACGCATCAAGTCGCTGTTGAATGTGAGTGGGTTCTATGGTTGCATGTCCAATAAGTTCTATGATGAAATCGACCGAATCGGGAAGGTGTGAAAGTGCAAGGTTCCGGCCGTGGGCTACTGTTTTCCCCGGATTATGATGCAATTCAATCCGAGGTGTTGAGGAACCCTTGGCTTCTTCAATAAGATTTTTCACGAGCGAAACGGTTCCGTCGGTTGAGCCACCATCCATGACTAAAATCATGTGAGAGGTTTCAGGAACCGTCTGTTCGAGAAGGCCGTTTAAACACGCCTCAATATGCAATGCTTCGTTGAGTACTGGAATTACCGTGGCGATTATGGGGCCAGCGGATGTGTCCATAACCGCTGGAACTCTGCATAGATTTTCACACTTCGCCTTCTAATGGACCTCCACAGCATCTTCTTGAAGGCCGAACCACTCGCCCGCACATGGATGGGCCAAGACTCCGGCTAACCGGTATCGGAGAAGGACTCAGCACCACGGTAATGACCGTATTATCTGGGGCTGACTCTCCGAAAAAAGTCATGCAAGCCGTTCATTCATTTTTCCCGGAGGCGAAGGTTGAGACAATGCCAGATGAGCCTTCGTTCGGGTCTGCCGTTGATGCATTGTGGTCTTTTGAGGGCCTCCCCATGCAAACTTTTCTAGCCGCCTTACACGAGCAACGAATCCTTGACACTGCTCTTGATTTCATGAGTCGTAATATCGTAGAGGAGCACACAGAATTTACCATTTCACGACAGGCTGCTGTTGTCGAGAAAGTGTCCTTCCCGATACCGGGCAAGGAACCGGTTGGTGGAGTGATCACCGTCCGACTCGAAGGTTCTGGTTTGAAAGAATGGCTCGAGGCAGCAACCTGGCACAACGGTCGTGCGCAGGTTCCACGAACAATCAACGATGAACGCTCCATGCTTGACGATGGAGAGGCATCAACGTGGCTTTGATTCATGCAGGGCAATGTATTCCATCATCTCCCCATCACGCCCCGTCCAGTTCAGTGGTTGTGGATGTGAGGGGGTGTACCATTTTACGCCCCCATGTACCTTCGGGTCGATTTGAAGATAGCCACCTTCGATACTGCATTCAATCAAATGAATGCGAAGAAGAACATCGTTTCTGAGATGCTCCCAAGTTCCAATAATCCGCTTGGCTGCAATTTGAACGGATAATTCCTCCCGTAATTCCCTGCCGATCGCCTCGTTCCAACGCTCATCAGGCTCACACTTCCCACCTGGGAATTCCCACGTCTCATCGTCACTGCGTTGAGCAAGAAGCACCCTACCGTCTTCATTATGGATGAGAGCGGCGACAACATCAATCACTGAACCATCCCGCACGGCCAGCATGTTCTCCAAACATTGCATCGCTAAGAGTGAACTTGTTTCTACGTCGAGTCGGTCCTCAGTAGGGATGTGGAGAAAGAGGCATGGCGGTGGAAGGTTGCCTTCATGAAGTGATTGCAGCGCAAACAGCGTGTGATAATACGTCTCATTGCAGACAAATGAACCCGCATCATGGGAGATGTCAACCGCAGTGGGGAGCAACGATTGCTTCCATTTCCCAAGGTCAATCCAAGCACCAAGATGACCGTGTCCCTCTATTTTGGACGATGTTACTGCCCTACCACTGTTATCTTCAATACTCATGTCAAGGCAGTCCTGGGCCCGTTGTTCAAGCCGTGGGCGCTCACATGAGCCACACAAGCCGATGTGAAGAATGGCATCCCATCGCTCACCAGAAAGAATCGCTTTTGATGTTTCAGTAGCACCGGAATGGTCTACAGAAAGGATCCTGGAGGTGATTTCAAACTCCTGAGTCACCCGACCTGAGGAATCACAAACCTGGTGCATCCCTTTCAACCGAAGCGCTACTTCTTGACTCGGATTGGTGTTGTGGGTTCCAAAGGGCCCGTACCCTGTAACGAGAATTCGTTGAGTGCCCATGTATTTCTCAAGAGGGTTCAGTTTTTCATCCATCCGGCTCAAAACAGGGGTTAGATTGACAAGGAACGGTTTCCACCAAAAGGCAGTGGGACATATGGAGGAAGAATTGGTTGTCCAATTTTCGCCAGAAGCCCATGAACAACGGACCGGTTTCATGCCGTTTCGGCTCGTCAAAGAGATTTGGCGGGAAATCACCTTTGGTGTTGGGACGTGGGGGGCATTTCGCCCCCTCTTCGCAGCCCTTCTCGCCGTCGTCCCAGGGCTGTTTCTTGGCCAGCATTTTAATCGCAAGCACCGACGAGGTTTTGACTGGTTTCTTCTTCAAATTCCACTTGCATTGACCATCGTTTTGTGGATTGCCCTGTGGCTATGGTCGATTTTTGATGCGTGGCGAGATGCCCTCGCGTTTGACCCTAACTCCACAACTGATCCGTCACTTTGATTGAACCATCGGCCATTCCAGCGAGGTCAGCCAGGTCGTCATCATCAAAGTCATTGGGAAGGCTTCCAAAGATGAAATTCGCAAGGTCCGCCGACTCAATCGCCCAGTACATCACAGAATCGTCATTGTTTGAGTGTCCTTCATTGTTCTCATCTTCATGGTCAACTGGCGACTGGTAGACTAAATTGACCAATCCGAGAAGATGTCCGACTTCATGAACGATCACACTGTTTTCAACGTCTTCAACAGAAGGTCGATTAAAAGGGCCATTTGCGGTTTGTATTGAATCACTGAAAAGAGCTACTGAGGACGCGTCTACGGCTACTCCAAGAACCGAACTGTCAGTATAGGTCCCTGAAGGGAAGAGGATATGCCAGGTCAAGATCGACCCTTCACGAGGAGAAGTGTCTTTGTTCTCCCAAGCCTTTTCTCGCACATCATTTGCAGACCAATCCCCGGTGTGGCCAAAGTCAACTTCCGTGAAATCGATGGAAATCCCGCCGGGTTTGTCGCAGACACTTTCCAGACGGTCTAGCAGCATATCCGTACTGCTGGTCATTGGCTTGTAACCAGCCTCGTAGTCAATCTCAATCACCATAGATGTGTACGCATCGTCTTGGAGACAAGCAAGGGTTAATCCTCCAGGAATACCTTTCCGCTCTGGCAAGACATCAAGACGATCTCCGAAACAGCCTGATAAACTGGCTGAAAGCAGGGCGAGGACAAAAAGAGTAACCTTCGCACGTTCAGTCCCCATACCAGTCCCTCAGCACGGTTGTTTTTGAATCTCATCCCTACCAGTCTTCTGGAATTTCAAGGGGGGAGAACAATTGTCCGGGTCCTGAGGCGAGAGAAAGTTGGGTTCTAGCCAATTGTTCCCATGCCCGCAAAGCAAGAATTCCATCGATAAGGGATACTTCAATTTCGATGAGGGTCACACGGATAAGCGTTTCAAGAATGTCCATTCGTTGATGGTCAACAATGCTGAGAACCTTTTCCAGAGGAAAGTTCGACGGTGGAGCAGTTGAGGTTTCCGAAACCGGCCAAGGTTGAGAGACGCGTTCGGGAACGGTACCTCCAGTTGAGACCAAGTACTCATCAAGTGATTGTCCCAGGCCCTTGATGTGCTTTTGAAGAACAAGTGAAACTTCGACGAGGGGCATGTTCAACTGATTGATGAGGTTCACCATTCGTTCCTGTAGGTTCACAAGACCGTCAACATCTCCAGCAGAGGGTTCCATTGAATCATCTCACTTTGTGAGGGCGTCAATATACTGCCATCCATATGAATCCCATTGTTCCGTCGTCCACCCGTTGGGTAGTCCAGTTGGAGGCACAGGAGGTGGAACGGTTCGATCAAGTCCGGGCAAAGCAGTCATATTGGGCTGAGGTGAGGTTGGGGCAGGTGCTTCCGTCAAATCGGGAACAAGTTTAGTGTTCTGTTTCATTTCTTCGTCAACAACGTTGGTTTGGTCCGCTTCATCCTCTTCCTCAGGATTCAGGAATCTTCGGCGCATCACCATGGCCCATAAGCCAAATGAAACTGAGATCAGGGCGATGAGGAAGAGCGTAATGCTGAAAATATCATCAGATACTTGCTGAGATAAAGCATCTCCATCACGTGCTGTTTCTTCCTTGACCATCAGTGAATCCACCGTATGGCGGTCCATTTCGACACCATCAACGAGAACAAGAACTCGGTATTGCACGGATTGTCCAGCAGGCACATCTGCAACAGTCGGCAAACTGGCCCGAAGGGTCCGGCCAGAAGTTGCTTCCAAACTCGCCTCAGAGGTGGTAGACCAAAATCCACCGTCGACAAGCCGTTGGAGGGCAAAGGTCACGCTACCATCGCCTGCGAGGTTGTCCGCAGTAACCAACATTGAAACCAATTCGCCTTCATTTGGGCTTGGATTGTCCCACTGTAAAACAGTGGCTTCGTGTTGAAGGTCAACACGAGGTCCGAGAAGAGCCAGCGGCCAAGAGGCAAACGGGTCTGTCATTGAATTGCCCAAGGTATCAAATGGATTTCCAGCTTCATCAGAACCTGAAACCCATACGTCAACCGTGTAGGAGGGCAGCAAGGTCGTCGCACCCGAATCCGTCAGATCAAGATTACCACTCCAGAAGAATTGGGATCCAAATGGAGCGATGTCCGGAAGGAGAACACTGCCTCGAGAAATCTCAGCTTCGCCGGCTTTGACTCTGTAATGTAACAGAGCCGGTTCACTGTAATCAAATCCATTTTCGTCGTTGGTCTCGAGCATGACCTTCAAATTGGATGCATCTCCAATGGACAGAGGTGCCCCTGGTAGAACGGTATTGAGACCGATGCTTTCAATGGTCGGCCGAACACTGTCGACCGCCAAGCGAACACGAGGTTGAACGGGTGTTTCGTCGAAGGCAAGACCAGGCAGGTCATCCATATTCAATCTGAGGTCGAGATGACCTGAACGAACTGCAGGGACGAGCAAATCAAGGCTGAATTCTCCGTCGGCTCGAGTGGACGTGCGCCAGTTGTTTTCAAAATCTCCAAAGACGACATCAAAGGCACCAGCGGGAGCGGGTGTCTCGTCTTCTGAGAACAACACACGACCGTTTACACGGAGGGCTTGGCCTGCACCAATAATGGTCTCGATGTTCTCTGAATTGTAGTGGTTTTCGCTGTTGCGGAGTTCCACTGCACGAATGTGGCCATCTTCAGTATCAAATCGGAAGTCATTGTCCAAACTCCACCAATCATCACCCATACCGAAACGTGTTTCAAAGCAGGGTTCGATTTCTCCTTCATTGCACGGCAAGTCGGCAACCAAGACCTTCGGTATGAAATGACTCACTCCATCGGTATCAAACGATTCAGGGAACTGCCAAGTCAATTGGAAGCGAGCCTGAATGACAACCACACTCTTGTTAGTCGCATCAAGTTCTACTGTTGAATAAAGGTTTGATACAGCGATGAAATCCGAGCCAGTCTCCATTACAGCAACGGGGTCTCCGTTTTCATCCGGTGCCAGACTGATGAACAATGAGGACTCGTCATCGTCCAGATCTCCACCAAGCGCAACTTGAATGAATTGGATATCATCCCAACCGTTTTGGTCACTGATAAGAATTCGTGCGGTGTAAGGAATACCAGGGTGAAGTGGCTCATAGTCATCATGACCTAGAATTGACGAATTCCCCAGGTCGACCGTGGGTTCAAACTCTTGCCTGATGGTGTATGTGGAAAGGTCTGCAGACCAATCGGGGAGAACTTCTCCCGGTCGGTCTCCGCAAACCACGTTGGTAACTGGACAGACGGGTCCTCCACCCATTGCAATGAGGTTATCTTGCTGGTCTTTTCCGGTGATGAAGTATGACACCCGTTGCTCGTGAAGCAACATTGAATCGTCAATGAGTCCCTCAAAGATGTTGAGTCCCCCAGCCCTTGTTTCAGGTGAGGAGAGGGTTTTACGTTCGTACTCATCTTCGTTGGGCAACCCATCGAAGTTGTAATCGTTGCAACCAATGGCGTCACTCGCTCTGCATCCCACCCAATAATTCAATGTGATTTGTTGTGGCGGGTCAACCGAATCTTGGACGACCAATGAAACGGCTTGCCCAACGCCGGTAGAACCTGCATGGCGCTCTTCTCCATCCGAAGGAGTTGCAGACAGAACAAGGGGTGAATTACCGTCAAGAATCAAACGAATTGAATTATAACCGGGATTCGAATACGTTGAACCGTTTTCTAAATCAACGGCTTGAACGTAGAATATCATTCCACCAGGAGCGGATTCGACCGGGGAAACAAAGGTTAAGTTATATTCTCCAAATGCAGGGTTAACCTCTTCATGAAGCAAAACTGAAGCCCCGATAGGGTCTCCGTCGTAAGTGACGTTTTGGCCGATGACTCGCAAACTAAAGCTACCTGCTGGAGGCATGAGTTGTGAATCTTGGAAGTGAAGTCCTCCAGCGAAGCTAAGATTGAATCCTCCACGGACCCAATCCATGGGGTATAACTGTCGACCTGTTTCTTCCCAAACTTGAAGACCGTCCAGTTGAATGTCGTTTTCAATGACCAAATTCATGCTCGTAGTATCCCATCGGTCGACAGCGACACCGAGGTCATCTTTGACCGTGATTGTGGCTTCAAGGTCTGTTTCATCGTCCCAACTCCAATTGACCAACGTCGGAATCCAAATTGAAACAACGCCGAGGGCATCAACTGTTGAGGTACAGTTTCCAGTGTCAAATACCACGATTCCACCGGCGTCACTGTTGGTGTTGCATGAATCGCCTCGCAGCCAAGTGAACGATGGATTCGCACCGTGGCTGTGGTTCAGTTCAATTGTAGCCTCGGTGACACGGTCGACATCGTCTCCCGGAGCAACTCGAGTAATGAGGTTTCGATAGGCCCCATCGGGTGAAGCCAACCCCCCTTCAAAGGAGGCATCAATTGCACGAGTTTGCATGGCGTAGGTCACGTCAATATTGGACACACGGATGCGTCCAGAGGTAGCTGCTTTGATTGCAATAGGAATCTCAAGCATTCCTTCTCCGTTTTCGGGAATGTAATCGTTAAAGGCATCGATCAACGATGGAGCTTTCTTCACAATGACGCCTACTTGGGATTCATCTGAAGCTATTACGGCAGATTCGTTGAGGAAAATCATCGCTTCCCAATCGTAAACTCCATCCCCTCCAATATCGATCATTGGCCGGTCAGGATATCCTTCTTCATACCACAGAATGAAACTGTCAACGGTTGGCGTGACGGCAGTGTTGTTGGTGGTCATGAAGATTGCATAACGCAAGGTATTCCCTGCAGCATCGGTTGAGAAACTTGTTTCAACATTGTTTTCGGCATCCAACCAAGTGCTTCCGTTGTCGTTAGAAACAGATACTTGAAGGGTCGTCCCAGCGGGGACATCCGCAACCCATGCTGGCCGCACTTTACCGACCTTTGTACCCGTATTGTAATACGGTGAGGTCCAATCTCCAGTGGGAGCATATGCCGTTGCTGTATCAATATCAACCCACCATGAGACTGCAGTTGAGCCGATTAATTGAGCTTTCCAAACCAATTCCTTTCCTGGATAATCAAAGTGAATCGTGGAATTGGAGACCACCTGTTCCCAGTGGGTCCCATTATCGGCAGAAATCCAGTAATCAACACGATCTCCAATCGATGCCGCAGACCAGTAGGTCTGAACGTTAGCAGACAAAACATCGTCTGCATACTCGGTCACTGGACCGTACCATGTGGTGGTTCCTGGTGCAGGGGTTGTTTCATACATCCAACTCGTCCCGAATTCACGGTAGTACAACGAAGCCCCTGACCAAGTTGAATAGCCGGAATCAACGGTGATGAAGCGGTCTCCATCAAACTGCAATCCATAACCGAGGCGTGAGATTTGGCGTGTGTTTGATTGTGGAATAAGTGCTTGAGCAGAGCCGGAGATGTCCCATGCTTCCAGTTGATCTTTGTCGTTGTAGTATGAATCCTTCTGGCAACGCATGAAAAACGTCGTTGAGTTGACCTCTAATCCACGAACCATTTGATTGGATTGTCCGCACTCACGGCTGCTTGATGAGGACGATGTGAAGGTGTAGTACTTCTCATCGCGGTCCCATGTTGAGGTACCATCGCCACTGAAATCGTAAGATACAATCTTGCCCCCTTGATTGTGAACTACCCAGACCTTATCGGTATCTCTGTCGTAAGCAATTCCGGTATAATCACCCGCACCTGCGGAAATATCGTATGAATCGATGCACGTCCAGACACTGTCCCTGGAAATGTCCATTTCCAAAACACGGTGGTAATTCACAGGCGCATTGGAACTGGAGATGGATCGGTATCCAGATATAATTCCGAACAGTCGTTCATCGTCCGTGACCGTCCAATCTCTAAATCCATAATATCCATAGTATGAGGAAGAATGTTTCTGAGGCAGATTGCATTGAGCCTCGTCAAGTGTGATAATGGATTCTCGGCTTGCGTTATTGGGGTAAAGCCGATGAACAACATTGTTGAAGGATGAAGAGGACCAAGTTGACAGGAACAGCCAATCGTGGTGCTTGAGAATCGCTCCTTGACTTTGAGCCATGAAACTCGAGGAGGTTTTGGTTATTTGTTGAGAGAAGAGCCCTTCTGTTGCGTTTGAGGTGTGTGGTTGACGCAGAGCATAGGAACCGTTGTCCAACCAGGCATCGGAATTGGGGTCGGCTTCTTCATCAAACCCGTGGGGGTGGAAGGATTCGCTGATGCTGTCCATTGAAAGCGTCAAGTCGCCACTGCGGTCATCCATGTTCGTCTCTTGTCCGGCAACCCATTGTGCACGTGTGTCGGAAACCACTTGTGACCATCCGGTTGCAGAGGCCCCGGACAACGTCATGCTAACATCGGTAACCAAGGCGCCGCGCGGGAGGTTGACCTTTGCCCCATTGTCTGGATTGGCGCCCTGGTAGAGAGCAACATATTCCGTAGAACCGTCATGGAACTCGTACACGTGACGAGTACCTGCTGCCGCATTAGAGTCCTCCGAAATGAAGGAGGTGAGGGGGCTGAGAGGTGTCGTTACCATCAAAATAACGAGCAGCCAAAAAGCGCCGCGAGAGAAAAGTGTATGCGTATCGCTACCCTGCATACTTCGTAGACACACGACTTAGATTTTTAACCATGCGGTTAGGAGTCACACCAAAATTAATCCAAATGAATCATTCTGTCGTTCTTGAATCGTATCGAATCGGTGAAGAATCTCCTCGGACACCGTCTTCCTCATCGTCTCGAACTTCGAACCAATCGTTCATCCAATCACCATCTGTATCCCAATTTGTGGGGTCGCTTCCTTCTGCAAGGTGGTCGTCATCAAAGTCAAGGAGGTACCAGCCGTATTCGTGCTCTCCAACATTTCGAACAGGAGGTGTATTTGGGGAGCCTTGGTAGTAGATCTCCCATGCATCTGTGAGATTACCAGCCATAAGAATCACGTCATCGCTGCTATCTACAGTAAGGAAATTTGTGTCGTAATCATTGACGATGTAACCGAACTGACGGTCGATTCCAGAATATTGGTCCAGTTTGAGGTAATTTTGAATCAACTCATCAGGCTGCCCCAATCCAAGAATCGCTGCCCTAAACTGCCAACCTTCGGTGACCGGACTCCCCTCAAAGGTGAGTCCACTCAATCTGACGGCATTCGGGGACGAATACTCTGAAAGTGTAATGGCGTAAAACTCCTGGAAGTTCGTATACGGTTCGTAGGTGCATCCAGCCCCACTGCAGTCCCAGTTCCCATCTTGGTCCGGGTCTTGATTCGCATCATTGGGATCACTTGGATCCATTGTGAACCATGTAAATTCGATGTCGGGTCGGCCCAATGTACCGCCAGAGCCGTCCTGTGATAGAGGCAAACAGGAGTTGGTACTGGTATCGCAGGCTCCACCGGTAGCCACGTCAATCCAAACAACACGGATGGAAAGATACGAACTGAAATTGTCATTTGACTCATTCCAAGCCCGCTTGTATTCGTACCAATCCGGGATCATGTCACCGTCTGAATCATTATCGCTTGGATTGGAACCGTACTTGAACACCTCTCGACCGTCAGAATAATTGAAATCTTGAACGTGAGAAATCACAACACCGTTTTCCACCGTGGTAATGTAGGAAATACTGTCGCCGTCGCTGTCGTTGCTGTCGGGGCGTGTTTCATTCTCGAACTCCATAATATTCGTGAACGGTAACGAACCGATTCCGTTTTGAATGACTTGACCCGAAGGAACGAGGGCACGATCTACCCAAACCCCTTGGGTTGAAGGAACGTCAAAACTGGTACGGTCGTACCAGCCATCATGGTCGCCATCATAGTCAACGTCCCATGGATTGATTGGATTAGCTGCCCAGTGATTGATGGTTGTGGGGTCATCCATAGCAAATATTGCATAGCAATACTCCCAACCGTCGGGAATACCGTCACTGTCAGAATCTGGGTGGGTCGGGTCAGCCGCTCCACGTAGACTCCGATTGAAATTTTCAGCGTCATAAGTATTGATTTCGTCCATCCGGTCTTGTGAATCTGTACCTTTCTTGACGAAATCTTGGTAGAGGGCTTGTTGGGCCTGAATAGCAGTGAAACCGAGTTCTTCGGTATACGCAGCCATAGCATCTTCACCGAAATCCACGAGCCCTAAATTTGCTGGAACGGTCCCTCTGTTGAGGTAATGACCGTACGTCCGAGATTCCCATTCACGAAGATTGCTAAAGGTTTCATTGACATCGATGGTTCCGTCACCGTTACAGTCGAAACTATCGCCGTCGGAGTCAAGGTTAACGTCGCCATCGATCAGTGGGTTCATGCTCCACCTGTTCTGATCCAAATCCCAATTGGTAAACCAGTATTCGAATCCATCAATCATCCCGTCGCCGTCCGTATCGGCGATGGTCGGATCGGTCATGCCCAAGATAACGTCAATGAAAGCGGTTGGAGGTTCACCTTGCTGCCAAGCGTTGAAATCATTGAGCAATCGCTTACCACGGGTATCTTTTGTAATGAGGATATTGAACACTCGTTGAGCCTTTTCAGTGGGTTGTTGGAAATCTCCGTCAATGTGCATCAACGGTGCGTCGCTTGGATGGGCAATGCCGTTATCCGGTTGTGCTTCGGCGAGATTAAATTCTTGAAGGTCAATAAGACCGTCCTCGTCTCCATCGAAGAGCCCGTCTCCAGCGACGAGAGGATTGAGGGTCCATGTGCCTGCAGTTGAATTCCAAGCTGTGAATAGGAGTTCGACTCCGTCCAGCATTCCGTCACCGTCCGTGTCCACGTTATTTGGGTCGGATGTGAGTCCCGTCATGTTGATTTGGTCCTGCGTAATGAAACTACCAAAGGATTCCTCGGTGGTCACGCCTGGCCATTGTTGGAGGGCATATGCTTGGCCGATGGTGGTGACAAACCATTGCGGGGACGAGCGTTCATTATCGGTTTCAGACAATTCAGGTGCAATCACATTGTATTCTTCCCAATTTGTCATGCCGTCTTCGTCGGTATCGTCCCAACGGTCAGCTGAATCCAAGGGATTCAACGTCCATTCGTCATCAAGTAAATCCCACCTTGCAAACCAAATTTCCCATCCATCGGGCATCCCGTCGTCATCGGAGTCAGAACTCAACGGGTCAGATGCACCGATGCTGTAGGTGGATTGCCCGGAGGTTACCGCCCCAGATGCCCGTTCTGCGAAGGTCGCTTCAGGAATACCATAGTCGCTGACATGGTCAAAGAGGTTGGTTGAAAACCCACCAGGAAGGGTTTGCCCGTCCAATGTTTGGTTGCCCAAAAAGAGGTCGCTGCGTAGATGATATTCGAGGTAATTGACGAAGGACTCATTGAGGTCCAAGACGCCGTCGTGGTTGATGTCGTATCCGTCTCCATCAGGGTTTTCAAATGCATCAGATCCGTTGAGCGGATTAACACCAATTCGGCTTGGATCCCATGAGCATAGACCCTTTGACTCCCATCCATCGGGCAAAGTATCCCCGTCGGAGTCAATCGCATTAGGGTCCGCAAGTGCCCACTGCTCAACGCTTTCAGGAGACTCGCCGTAAAGTTCCATCAATTCACCTGCAAGGCCCATGTTTCTCACGAGTGACCATTGATATTCACAGAGATTGGGCAGTCCATCGCCATCAGCATCCCAGTTTGCGTCGTCTGCACGCAGCGGATCGAGACTCCAGTTATTACCGCCCGTGAATGACATACCCACCCAACGTCGGTGTTGAATTTCCCAACCATCGGGCATTCCATCACCATCAGAGTCTGGATTTGTTGGGTCGGTCCCTGAATCGACATTGGCTACATTGAGGTAGGTGGCGTTTGCTGATTGTCCTGCAGCATCGTCACAAACATAGTACAGTTGTACCGTGTAGTGGCACCACAAATTGCTGTTCTCGTAAAAGAAGCCGAAATATTCAGCGCCGTCTTTGACTCCATCACCGTCAGTATCCCCTAATGACGGTGTTGTTGAATTATAACCATCGGGGGTTGTCTTGACGTATCGGAATTCATCGAGGTTTGTCCACAAACGGTCCAATGAAAAATCTCCAGATTGGTCCAAGTCAATTCCGTCGCCGTCGGTATCGTAGAATGCATCCCAGGGGTCAGTCGGGTCCAATCCATTGACGACTTCCCAGCCGTCAGGCATGCCGTCAGCATCTGAATCGTTTGCTCCAGGGTCAATCAGTTGGAGGTTAGCAAATCTGCCGGGTGAAGCGCCTCCGAAGACCGTTGTATTTCCGTTCATATCGAGGCTGGCTAGCGTTGTAATTTGACCGGGCAGACGAGTCTGGTCTTGTTGCCCATAGACGGCCATGTAATCGCCGGCAATTGCCCAGAGACCCCAATCCGAACCGACGAGAATCTCATCACCCGTTGGTAGGATGGCATAAACGTCATTGGTTTCTTGGGCAAGGGTTCCATCAATACCGGGGTGAACTAAAAGACCGCCATGGTCGATTGAACCGCTAACTAAATCCATTTTGTGAACTCCAGAAGGCGTCCCAAACCAGAGGGCTTGTGCATTTTCATCGGATGGACCGTCAAGCGCCATATCACGTACTTCGGCTGGATTGTCAACGACACCAAGTGGAAGGCCGTGAAGCTGGCTGATGGAGGTTCCAATTGGTGTACTTTCGGTCGTGAAGAAGAACTGCCATTCAGCAACGGCTTCATCACGAGCAGATGCAGTCTCAACCGTCAACAAGCCACGGTCGGTACCGACAAAGAGCGTGTAAGTCGAACCTCCAGCAGCTCCGTGTTGAATTACCGTTACCGATGCATTCGAGATTTCAAGAGCGTCACGGAGACCAGCACCGAGGGCGTATGTAGAAACGATCGACGCGTCTGGGCCAATTTCCAAAACTGCCCCTTCCCCTGCATGACCGAGGGCAATGATTTGTTGATTACCATCCATTCCGGAGAGTTGTGCAACAGCACTGACCTCACCCATCATGCTCCAATCCCAGGATGAAAGCGGGCCGAGTGAGCCGTCAGCGAGCAAGGGACTTACCGCCACTCCTGCGCTTGTTGAAAGCGCCAATGCAAACGGTTCATCACCGTTGAAAACCAGTGTCCCGTCGTGGAGTTCAATACCTTCGGGCAACCATTGATGCAAACTCGTCTGTTGTTCAAGATTGAGGACACTCACTCCGTATTTTGTCATGACGTACAGATGGTCACCGTTCTGGTCGAGGGAACGTACATCGTAGTGATTGACGGACATTGCATCTTCTTCCGCATCATAAACGAGGGGATGAACAATGAATTCATCAGAACCGGTCATGACTCCCGTAGATTTCAATCCAGGGTAAACCGTGTTTCCACCGTCATAGTGAACGAGGTATTCTTCCAGTGTCGACAACGCTTCACCCAGTTCCAGGGCTGTGAATGTACGGGCAAGATCGGGAGTGACAGCCCCATCTCGATTGAAATCCCAACCGTCCATATCTGGGTCGTCAAGAGCATTGGTTCGATTGAGGGGATTCAAACCGAAATGTGCTTCCCAACCGTCGGGAATTCCGTCGCCGAAGGAAGGGTAGAGATTACGAATCGAGAACCCATCCCAATGATAACGGTCTGAATCGTCAAGCAGAGGGTCGGTACCCAACCAAAGGTCTTCCCCAATTGGAGCAGTGGAATTTGTTGTGCATGCGGGCAAAATGTTGTGGAAGGTTGCATTCGCCCCCGAGGGTAAGAACGGCCAATTTTTCAGCGGAGAGCCGCCAGGGAGTGTTGCATGACACCACAAGCCGTCGAGTTCAGTCGTGAAACTTGCCGTGGTTCCAAAGGCATATTCCTCTGGCGCTGTGAATCGTTCCGCAAGACTTAGCGTACCATCTCGGTCAACATCGAATCCATCGTTATCCCCGTCAAGAGTGAGGTCACTGCCGTTGAGTGGATTGTACGACCCGCAATCATAACGAAGCGATGCGGCATCAAAACCACCGACTCTGAGGCACATGTAGGCCTCAAAACCGTCAGGCATACCGTCGCCGTCTGTATCCGACATGCGTGGATCAAGGTAGGTTCGCTCGTTGTTCTCATCGAGAATTCCGGTAAGCCCTCTTGGAAACCCGGGTTCCGTACAATTTGCTGGATAAGGCCAACAGAATTCTTCGGTAGCGTTCAACCCATCCCGGTCAAAATCCATTGAGGCGTCCGATGCGTTGTCTTTGTCCATGCCTTGCATGAAGACACTCCGCCCATCGACTGCAGTCCAGTTCATCCATTCCTCAAACAGTATTTCATGAACGTCTGGAATCATGTCACCGTCTGTATCGGTATTGGGAGGTGGGGACTGATCCGTATCATCAGGGTGAACGTTGGCAACGCTAGAAATGGATGGAAATTGAGACATGAACAGAAGGCTCGATATCACTGCTAAGGTCGTGAGAAGGGTTGTTTGACTTCTTCGCATTGAATCACCCGCTACAAAGCATACGCTTCGCTACAATGGCACCTTGGAAAGATTGCTTATGAGGATGATGGAACAATGTTCATACAAATTCAAATTCCCGCCACTCCGTAAACCTCGGAAAAAAGCATTTTAACAGCGGAAATTATCGGTGTATTCAAGTTCCTTCCGCGCAGGGGTTACAGCGTTCCCATGCCGATGACCATCACCCACCTTGGTACAGGAAGCCGCGGCAATGCCACGCTTCTTGAGACTCCAAAGGTCAAGGTTCTTGTCGACCAGGGTTTTAGCGGCACTCAATTAGCAAAACGCCTTGCTCGGCTCAACCTCGAACCTACCGATATCGATTGTTTGTTAATTTCCCACCATCACGGTGATCACGGAGGTGGCGCTGCAGTATGTCAAAACAAATGGGAGATACGGGTTCTCGCCAACGAACGAACCGCCCTTGAGCTCGGACTCAACCCCGAATTAACCACGTTCTTTTCCTCACTCGATATCGTCCATATCGGAGACGATCTCGCCGTACTCCCCGTACCGGTCCCGCACGACGGATCAGATAACGTCGCATTCGTCGCCAGTCATGCTGGAGAGCGTGCTGCAATCATCACCGACTTGGGATCATGGACCGATGAACTCATCGCTCATGTTCGTGGCTGTGAGCACATTTCAATCGAAGCCAATTACGACCATAACCGCTTGGTATCGGGGCCTTACCCCTACTCATTAAAAGACCGAATCACGGGCCGTGGCGGCCACTTGTCAAACGACCAAACGGGACAATTCCTTGCGGAAGTTTGCACCGATTCCACCCGCAGCATAACGCTAACCCATTTGAGTGAAAAGAACAACCAGCCTCACATTGCCGAATCAACGGTACTTTACTACATTGATGAAGTGTTCAATGGAGACCTCACCATTTCACTTCAAACGGGCCCAGACTTTTCTCTTTATGTTGGGAAAGAAGGGCATCATGAGGATGCGCCGAATGCCAAAAAACAAGTCACCAAATGACGGTTTAACCTAAAAACAAGGTCAATGGCTAAATGATACCTCATCGTGTCATCACTCGTGAACCGCCAAGCCGCCGCATTACGCTCCCCTCGCCTACGTCGCGAAGAGCAAGCGGTCAGCGAAGTATTGGGGGTCGTCATGCTCCTCGCAATGGTCATAACCATCATGGGCGGGGTGTGGGTTTTCCTCAACCCCTATCTCTCAGACTTTGAAGACAACACCAACTGGAAATCCGCAACAGGTCTTGCGGACAGAATCGAAGACAGGGTCGAAGTGGCGGGAAATGCACCTGAGGGAACTGGATTTCGAAACACATTAGCCATGCAGTCCACCTCCATCCTCACCGTCCAGAACATAGAACAGTGGACCATTTCTGCTGATTTCACTTCTCAAGAGCGTATCGAAATTCGCCAAGTCAATGACACCGTCATCGCTGTAACGGCCGCCAATGAATCTGCAAGGAGCATGACCATACAATCGCCTGCAATCACGGTTGAACGGACCGTGCCTACGACTTCTCAGGAAGTCTTCATCGACCACAATGCAACGCACCCTCATTGGATGATCGTCACCGTATTCGATGAACAAGGCGACGCCTTGCACCGTACAGTATATGCATCCTTATCGGGAATCCAAGTCACCACCTCACTTGGTCAAGGAACGCATGAAATCGTGATGATGAACAACGGTCGAGCGGAGCGGTTTCCCAATGGGGCATGGGATGTCACAGCCATGCCGCTTGTTGAATTTGACCGGATGGCTAACGAAGAACTCCGTTTGTCAATCCTGCTCACCGATATCATCGGAAACGGCTCAATTGGGAGCGGAACGAACATCGGGATGGAATTCGTATCGCTTGGCCCGTTAACCTTGTTCACTGGAGAGGCATTCAACGTCCGTTTTAGTGTCACCAATGTCCTCCATGATGTCGTGACTCCACAGTACCATGAAACATGGCTGTCTGATTATACCATTCAACGCTCTGCAGGAACCCTTGATTCCTTCATCGGATTTTCACCCTATCAAAGAGCGAGTGGCTCTGATGGATTTACCATCGCCTCCCAGGGAGCACCCCTGTACTTTGAAGTGGACTATCAGCGAGTAGAGGTGGGCAGATGAAGCACAACCTGCAGCGTGATGAAGAGGCAGTTTCCGCTGCAGTCGCCACGGTTCTCTTGTTCGGAGGTGTATTGTCAATTATCGGGTTGATGATGGTATCATTGATGCCGGTCATTGAGGAGTTAGAAGGCTCTGTGGAGCGTCACGACATGTCGGCCCAAATGACCCTTCTCGCTCATGAAACCTCAGAACTCAGCGAGCGAGGTATGCCCGGAGATTCCACACATTCCACCCTTGTCCCCGTTGATGGAAACCTCGTCTGGGACTCTTTACGAGGAGGAATGTGGTACTCAGCAACATGGCATGAGGACATGAGTCTAAGAGCGAGAGGAGCCCTTGATTTTGACGACTCGCTTGAAATTCGCCATCCAGAGACATTTATTTCCTCGGTGTGCATTTCTGACCTTCGCCAAGGACCGGACCGTCATTATTTCTACACCGTTGACGCCCAAGTTGACCAAGCCCTTGTCTCGGTGGCTCCTGGTCTCGCCATGCCTTTGGGTCCAGTTGATGTCACGCTCAGCTCATCAGGAACCGAGATTTCGACGTTGGACCTTCGTGTTGATGAGTTGGAATCGTTTGATCTGTCAGCACTCGGCGTCGTCACCGTGTCATCAAGTCATGAGTTGGTCGTCCTCGCCCAAATTGGGACCGGTGGGACGACCTATCTTGAGCCGACGGACCGAGAGCCATCCGATAAGAGGGGCCAATCATGGGCAATCCCTATGGAAGCAGGGATATCAAAGGTTCACCTGTTGAGCGATAAGGCCAATCAAATTCAAGTCACCACTTCCAATGGAACAGAATTGTTCTACGCTCAACCAAGTGACATGTCCCGCACAGCAGTCACATTCACCCATGAATTCAATCTCACTTCCGATCAGGTTGTTCAAATTACAACAAGTGCTGCTTCAAGAATGATGTATCAATCAGAACCAGCCAATACAACGGGCATCACATCTTGGCCAGCAACAACTGGGGCTTACCTAGGCCACTCGTTCACACCTCCTAATCTAGAAGGAACACTTCGCTTCACCAATCCAGGTGATGCAATCGTAACGGTGACTTGGAGAGGTGGAGGAATATCGGTCCAACCCAATTCCATTGAGCAGGTAGCCTGGCCTCCGGAGGAGATTCTTGGGGCTCCGACCCTCGATGCAGACGGAGATTTTTTCGTCACATGGGCGGCATCGGGAACGACGAACATTACTGACGCAGTCTCTGGAATCACGATGATTCCCGCTGATGATACCGGTTCAATTTCGGGAGCAGCCTTTTCTTATTACAATACGGATAACGCGGTCAATGAACACCTCAACATTGTTCTTGCAGGCTACACGTCCACATGGAATGCGAGTGGAGTCGCCAACCAAACAGGAGTATTTTTGGGCGACAATAACCGATACAATCTAACGCTTAACGAGGGAACAACAGATGTTGCGGTTGAGAAAGACCACCCTGTTCGCATCACACGCTTCAGCGGTGAAAACGGACTCTACCACCTCCCCCACGATGGCGAACAACGTTGCACCCAAATAGCAACCCAAGCCAGCGGGTGGATTACGACAGAACTTCCTTGGGAACGAATGGGAGGTCGTGGAGAGATTGACATCCAAAAGGCTTGGAGAGAAGGCCGCCACCCCTCAAGTGTAGCCATAGAAGTCTTGGGGAGTGACGGAACATCAACACACGCCACCATCGGTACAGTTTGGGCGTTCCATCTTTCACGACTCGCCTATCAATTCCAATCATCAATTACTGGAATGGAAGTTGCATTCAGCGGAGGTGCTGTTGTGACCAACCACCCTGAATTCCAACCGTATGTGGTCGTCCCCCCATCTGACCGTGGTGGACCTGGCCCCCGCTTTGCAGCAACCATTCCGTCACTCCACCCCACGGCAGACAGTGCCTCTGGAGCCGGCACACTGGAACTCGACATTGAACTCGTCCACCGTATTTCCCTTGCATCAACACCGGCATACGAAGTGAGGCGGGGCTGGTCGGAGCCCTACGGCGCAGCGATTGCAGACAGTGCTGGAATCGGACTCGAAGCCAGTGAAGATTGGACCGTATATCCAGGGCAATTGGACCTCTTGACTGATTATGTAGGCTGGGTGCCGGACCCAAGTTATGGTACGTCCGAAGCCGTCTGGCACACCAACGGCCAAGCCATTGAATTCACACTTCAACTTTCATCACTGGACGTCACGACTCGGGAGGCGCTGACATGAAGCAGGTCAGATTGTCACGGGATACCCGTGCTGCTGCTACCGAACTTGGATACGTGTTTACGTTCCTCCTTGGCGTACTGTTGATGACGATTTTCAGCGTATGGGCCTGGGATATTGAAACAAATACTCGACTTCGATGGAACGAAGAAGCCGTTGAAGCAAATCTGAACGACCTTGCCGCTGCTGTAGAGCGAGCAGACGAAGCGAGCCGTATTGGGAATGTAAGCTATGCTGAGTCGGTCGCATGGCGACCATCGGAAGCGGATGAATCGATGTTTTGGCTACGCCTAAGCGATACTTCGTTGAAACTGATTGACAAGGGGGGACCTCTTGACATGACCGTGGCCTTATCCGGAACAGGCAGTGGTGAACATAGCGGTGAAATCCCACTTGCTGGAGCCCAACAGATATGGGTGGTCCATGAAAACGGCACCACTACAGTGACTCTTGATCGGCCGCAAGCAGTTCAGTGATCATCGACCCATAACCGCACGGTGGACCATCATCTGCACTTCCTTCATACGAGAGCGTGCACCCAGTTCACGGAACACTGAAAGGGCGCGCTGAAGGTATTCCATGCGTCCTTGTCGGTCCGGTGCCGCACCGCCGAGGCGGGTGAGAAGTTCTCCGATTTGCATACGTAGGTCATTGGCTTCAGCAATAACGAGAGCTTCACGATAATGCTCCATCGCATCTTCAGTTCGTCCTGCGTCATGAAGCACTTCCCCAAGAAGAATGGTAATTTCGACCAAGGCTTGAAGGTCACCAGCTTCGTTCATCGCCTCCAAAGCAGCGGTATAATGGAACATAGCGAGTTCTGATTGTTCTATCTTTGAATAGTACCGCCCAAGAACCGCTTGCGCACGTGCATGAAGTGCAGCATCACCCATTGATTCTGTTGCTTCATGGGCATCCATTGCATGTTCACGTGCACGTTGAACCTCTCCGAGGTCGAGAAGAGCCCGGGCAAGCGTGATTTGACTGCTCAGCAGTTCATTGCCTTTTGACTGAGCAAGAATCGCTTCAACCTCTCCATATGCCTCTAGGGCCTTATTACGGTCGTTTTTTCTTCGAAGAAGGTAGCCAATGTTGTTGTATGTACGGGCAGCCCACATTGCATTGCCTTGGCTGATGTAGTGCTTGAGAGCTTGTTTGTGGCGAGCCAGAGCAACATCACTGTTCCCTTGCTTCCGACTTACGTCTGCAAGTGACGAGAGAATTTCTGCTTCAATTGAAGGATTGTTGGCTTCTTTCGCCCCTTCAAGCGCCTTGTTGAGAACCTCTTCAGCATGCGCTAACCTACCAAGAAGCGCAAGAATATCACCCTGCAATTGAGCGAGAAGAACAACGGTGCTTGACTCCAGATCTGCCGTATCAATTCGTTCCAACAGGCCAAGCAATTCCATGTGTCCTTGGGATACGAGATGCCGTCCTTTGTCCATGATGAGTTCCGAGGCTGATTCAAATTGATTGGACTGAATTGAATGGTAAATAAGTTCAATCGTAACTTCGTTGGATTGAGGTTGTTTTTCATACCACTCCATGCATTTTGAGTGGAATTCTTCTTTAAGCGATGTAGAAAGGCTACGTAATAAAAACTCACGAATCAAATCGTGGACGTCATAGGTGGTTGAATCTGCCTGACGAGCCAGGCCAGATTCCACTAAATTATCAAGTTCGTCGGTGTCCAACTGCTGCAGTGCAAGCGCCTCGAGGACCATCGGCTCTCGGTAAATGGAAAGGGCAGAAAGCACACGCTTTTGCTCAGCGCTTAATTTGGAGAAAATCTCTACGGTGACATAATGCTCCAAGGTTTCGTGGAAGGCACCGGCTGATGCCCCACGGTTGATGAGTTCGAGCACCAGAGGGTGGCCTCGGGAGAGCCCATGGATGTGAAGCCACTGCTCGTCTTCAAGATTTGAAAAACTGCTGAGCAACTTTCGGCCCGACTCAGGGTCGAGTCCGTCCAATGGAAGGACCAAACTAGCAATTCTACCTTCAGCGTCTTTCGTGGGAACAACTGGCTTGAATGAACGCGAGAAGATAACCAAGCCAATTTTTTCTTCACTTCCGAGTAAAGCGATGGACATGGCTTGGAACGTCTGATGCAGTACCAAATCGGAAACTTTGTGGAAATCATCAATGACAATGAGTGAAGGTGAACCTTCAAGCGCTTCTATGAGCAAACGGGCAGCATCAGCCGGTTGCGGAATTGGCGTTGCTGCAAGGTAACTCGCAAATTCCGAATTGCCCATACTGGACAACCAATCAGCAATGGATTCAAAAAACGAACGAGAACCTTCCCAATCCTGGCAGCGATGATAGAGAAGGTTGCGACGATGCATAAATCTCTCAATCAATTTTGAGGCCACGGTAGTTTTCCCGATACCTGCAATTCCGGGAACCAGAAGAGTTGTTGCCCGTGCTTCAATCAAATTACCCATGTTGTCCAGTTCGGTTGTTCTTCCGTAAAAGTGTCGAAGCCGAGGCAAATCTGCTAGAGAGGTCACCAACTGCTTTTCCACGTGTTTGGAAAGGTCACGCTCAATCAAATCTTGAGACAAGGAGCGAGCATCAAGACAACCGTTCTCGTCCATGTATCGAATCACGTCGACGGGGCGCATTTCGAAGGGCAAAACCGACTTCACACCGCCAAGAGTGGTGTCCACTGGTTGCTCTTCGCCTAAGATACAGCGAAGAGGAAATTCTGACAACCGAGTCCAAGTTTCCGAGGCCATGATGATGCCGCTGTCGGTAAGGAAATACGCTTTCCTCTTCCGAGAAACTCCCTTGACGTGAGCCTGCCGTTCTACCAATATACCTTGATCTTTTAATCCCGAAATTGCACGAGGCACATTTGACCTTGCAATTGCAACGGCGTTGGCAATTCCCATTTGGGACAAAGCAAAAGGTACCTCAATGCTATTTTTGAAATCCGAATAGTCAAGGAGGTGCAAGAGGATTCTCTCTTGTACACCTGGCTTAGGTTGCGCTGCCATTTGATTCAACTCGATTCAACCGTCACTGATCCGGAGTGTAGTCAGGGTCAGGAGCCCACTGGTTTGTTCCTTCGTCCCAGATCCAGCCAGGATGCTGAGATGTCTCCGCGGGTACAGCCGCAACTTCAGGAGTTGCTACCGCTTGAGCCGTTACTTCTTGCTGGGGAATTTCTACCGTCTTCTTGGCTTTGGCCCATGCATAGGGGTCTTCTGCAGCAGCGAGGTTTTCATCGTCCTCTTCTGAGACATCTGGAATCTCTTCAAATTCAACGAAGAAGAAGGCTCCAACACCGAGGAGAACAATGATACCGCCTACAATCAAGATGATGCTCAAGAGTGAAGAATCATCATCATTACCGCTTGAAACGACAATGCTGAACTCTCCGTTTTCAGTCTCTCCTGCAAATTTGAAAACCTGACCGTCCATTTCGAAAATTATTTCTTCATTTCCTTCCATGCTGAGTTGGCTGTTTGTCAAGTCCATGGTCCATGTTCCATCGGAAAGAACCCTCGTCGAGTTGAGTTTTGCGTTTCCATTAGCAAACCTGATGTTGACCGTACTACCAGGCAGTCCTTCACCCTGGAAGGATGCTGGATCATCTGGAGTGATTGGTCCGCTATCAACACGTTCAACGCTGAAAGCAACTGCTCGTACGAGGAAGTTTACCTTGATTGAATAGGCCCTGGATTCTTGGTCATCCTCTGCATAAAACATCACTCCATTGAGTGACCATTCAGGTATTTCACTGGTGACCTGTGCAATCGAATCCATCGGATCATAGATCGCTTTTCCATCTGCAGTGATACGGATGTACGATGAATAGTCGTCATCTTCAAGTGTTCCGGCATCGTTGTAAACATAGAAGGAAAGTGCATCGCTAGCCTCGCCAATACCATCAGGGTCACTGAAAAATTGAGTCAGGTCTATCGTAGCCCCTCCACCGCATCGGTCAAACGAATTTGATTGAGAATCACAGAAGATGGTCACACTTCCAATCCAACCGGCATCGTTGAAGACAGGGTCAATGTTGTTGGCGTCAATTGGATTGTTAATGGTCATACGCCAGACCGTATCCACAGAATAGTCCTCACCGTCGTATGCGCGTACGGTGACTTCGTATACACCATCATGGTCAAGTTTGGAGGTATCCCAGGTCGCCGACCATGAGCCATCGGGATTGAAGGAGGTCACTGGAAGAGGTCCATTGTTGAGAGTGATACTGGTACCGAGGTCTACGATCTCAATTTCCACACGAGTTACCTGTCCGCCGATGTCACGAGCAACACCAACAATTGTTGTATCATCGGATGCTCGGACTGTATCTCCATCAATACCGCCGGTCATTTGGTCTGCAGAACCAATCCAGGTGAGTTGCAACTGAGGCGGAGTGTTTTCATTGACGATGGTCAGAACTCGAGTCTCAATGACACAAACTCCACCGTCTTCTGGTGCTACTGCTACATCGATACAAAAGTCGCTATCCGATGCCCAGACCTCAAAGGTGTATTCACCGGATGGAAGTTCAGAAAAGTCCCACTCGTGGGACCAGCTTGTTGAGCCTTCTTCGTAATAATGGGAAATGTAATCGTTTTCTGGACTGGTGATATGGAACCAAATCTTCTGAACGTCGCTACCGTATGTCCCTGCGTAGGGGTCTGCTGCTGTTCCTTGGAACAACACTTTTCCATTTGTATGAGTGCTTCCCGAGTTTGGAACATCAACAACGATGGTAGGAGGTACAAGATTCAGTTTGTATTGACGAACGGAAACAGGGGAATAGTCAAGTCCGTCGTAGGAGCGAACACGGAATGTTACGTCTCCCTCTCCACCAGCATGCGCAGACATATCCCAAACAAACGACCAATCCTTGAACGGATGGTTTTCCATTGTGATCATACCGTTAGCACCAGAGGTGTCAACTGCTGAATACCAATCATTGGTGCCTGGCGGTTGGACTTCAACAGCGGTGATCATACCAAACTGTTTCGTGCTGGCTGTGTTGTCGTTTGCATAAGGCCACTTGACGCCGTCCCACGCTTGTCCGGTGAGGTCAACCTTGGTTGCGAACGAAACACCGTCTTGCTGAGTTACGGTAACGCCCGGGCGTAGATTGTCAAGGTTGATGACGTCATCAATTGGGCCTGAGAGAACATATGAGAAGTCCTTAGTACCGCTTCCGAACTTGAACGCTTCAACCGTGTAGAACGGCATTTCACGTCCGTTAATGCAGTCTGCGTCGTCGTCATCAATGAGTGTATCGCCATCGTTATCAATCCCATCCGCACAAGAATCTTCATCCATTGTGATGGGCGGGTTGCCTGAGCCAGGGATGATAGCATTCTTGTCACCAACTTTGTGATTCCAATTGCGGTCAAGGAGGAAGTCCGAAGGAAGTGAAACTTGTTGCGTAAATCCGAATGCGTCGGTCGTCAACTCATACAAGGGCAAACCAGTTGCGTCTTTGATGATGACCGTTGCACCAGCAACGTTGCTGTTCTTAGCCTTAACTTGGTATCGAACGAGTTCACCTTCACGAACTTGTGAGCCCCATGCCGAGTTTTGGTTTTGGACGTGAATCATCGAAGAGTCAAAGTTCTGGAGGTCTGCAAAGGAAAACACGGTAGCATTTTCGATCAGTTCAATCGCGAGAGGCATTTGTGCAGGAGGCATGGTGGATGCTTTAGATAGCGACAAACATTCGACTTGCACGTAGGGGCATTCAGCGCTCATCCAGCTTATGGAAATCGGGTAGAGTTCATTGTTACCTGGGGATGGGATCTGCTCGCTTTGAACGGTGAGTCGAGATTCTGTGACGTTGTAAACTTGAGAAACACCGGTCCAAGTATTGCCCGAAAAGTACGCCACTGAGCCGTACTTCATATTGGTTGTTGGGTCGTCATGAACCGAGATGTTGCCCGCATAGCCAAAGGCTGAGTCGCCAGTGTTTCCTTGGACGTTCACAATGCTACCTGTTGCTCGAATGATGTCACCCGTATTGCCAGAAATCGTGTTGTCAATGATGGTAGCAGAAGCCATGAAGACGTGGATTGCAGGGCAAGCAAATTCTCCACCATAAATGACCGACTCGCACGTGCCGGAGTTGTTTTGGATGATGTTGTTAGCGAAATAAAGACGCTTTGCTTCGTAGTCCTTGCTTTGACCGTAGTCTTCGTGATGGTATTCCCCGATGTTAACGGCTTCCTTGGTCGTTTCTTTGATGGTGTTGTTTTCAGCGATAACATCTGAATCTTTTCCATAGATCCACAGTCCATTAAAACCGCCAATTGGTCCAATGGTGTTGCCGTGAAGTTCAATTTTTGAGGCACTTATTCCAACGCCAGATGCTTCACTTGCACCAGAAATAGTATTTCCTTCAGCGTAGACGTTTGCACCTTCATAGGCGGTCAGTCCAGCCCCTTCTGTGGTCGTGAGTATGTTGTTGTTAACGGTGAGCATGTGGTTGATGGTTCCCGTTGTTTTTACCGAGGTGGTATCAACTGCATTGCACTTGACAGTGATGTCCGAATTGGTCAAGGAACCTGAACTTCGCTCCATGAGAACTCCGTAAGATGAGTCTTTAATTTCGAGGTCGTCCATATCGACATAGCTTTCCTCCACAACGAGGACCGATAGGCCACCGCCTTGGCTACCGCAATCTGCATCATCACCGGTGAATACTGAACTTTCCAGTTTGAACGTGGAAAGAATTCCTGCCCCGGCCCCGAAGGCTCCCACGGCTTCATAACCACTCCACATCCGTTCGTCAATGCCGTTCGTAAATTCGGATTCTGAAATCATTGGAGCCGCGAAATCCACCGCCAAAACGTTGGATGTGTTGGTGTCCTTGAACGACAATCCTCGTGCGGTAGTGCTCGAACCGTCAAAGACCAGAACTCCGTATTTTATCGACTGGCTCTGGGTGCCTGCGCCCACAAAGGTAGGATATCCGTACCCGTTCTCAAAGTGTGCATAATTGATGGAGGTCAACGATTGGTCGATGGTATCACGGATGATTAAACCAGAACCGCAAGCCGCATCGGGATTGTTGTTCGGCATGGTGGAATGGTTGCTCAGGCAACGTCCAGTTTCGGTGTATCCTTGTGCTGTTGGCTTGGTCCAAATGAAACGAGCCTGACTGGAGGAAGAGCCCGCACTGGCGCCACAAGCCGAATCCCCGATGCATATGGCTCCACGAACATCAATGAAATTACCGTACGGAATATTCACAGTAGTACCCGCATTGACAATGAGTTTTGCACCCTCTGCAACTTCAACATCGCCCTGGAGCGTCATGGTGCCTGACCAAGTCTCAACACCGGTTACGGTTCCTTTGGTTGTTTCATTGACGGCTGAGACTTCAGGCAAGGCAACTAGGCCGAGTAAGAAAGAGAGCAAAAACAGTGTTACGATTGAGAAACTTTTGACTTTCAAATTTTGTGACATGAGGGATGCACCTATTCTCCCCATGAACGGGCCGAATATAATACTGCTCCATGATTGTCGCCCTTAAGGTATCAATTAGGCTTAATAATATCAACGAATTCGCCGAATAAAGTAAGTTTTCTACCGGAAAAAGGTCATAAAATACGAAGGCAGTATTGTATTCCAACACTCCAAATCAAACATTGAGAGGGGTAAAACGCTCTTAGCAGGCGGCTCCTGGTTTGATTTCGTCGATCCAGGCTCTAGCATCAACTTGACCGTAGCCGGCATAAGGATGATGATCTTCCCCCTGCCCAATGGATTGGGCCGAATTCATCAGAGCCGTTTTGACGAGGTCGACACACGAACCATCGCTTTGACCGTCGGGGCGAAGTTGAGGGTGGGCTTCCAACAACAACGCAAGGGCGCCGGCGACAAAAACAGTTGAGTCAGAGGTACCGCTGCTCGTGTACCAAAGATTATCTTCACCGGTGCTGATAATTCGGTGACCTGGAGCTACAATTTCGGGTTTCATGTGGGGGTGTTGGCGTGGGGTCTCGTCCCCAGTATCGCTACCAACAGAGGAATTCACCCACACTTGGCCCTGTCGAGTCGTAGCGCCAACCGAGATGGCTCTGGGGACGTTCCCCGGTGCAGCCACGTCTCCGTCATCACCGGAACCCCCGTCATTACCGGCAGCAGCCACGACAAATATTCCGCTATCGGTGGCTTGCCGTGTTGCTGATACTGAATCTCCTTCACGCTGGCCGTCCATATTCGGAGTACCACCTAGCGACAGGGAGATGATGTCCGCTTCGAATTGAAATTGACACCACCGAATGGCGTCTCCGACATCAGACTCCAATCCGCTGTTTTGTCCCGAACCGTCATCTTGGAGTGCTGCAACCATTGCAAACGTCACGTTTTGAGCAATGCCGGCTTGATGGCTACCGGAAATCAATATTCCAGCCATCAAGGTCCCGTGGGCGACTGCACCGTATTCCCTAGGTGCAGATGAATCCCCAATAAGGTCGTGAAATCGGATATCTTTTCCAGCAAAGGCCTCATGTTGATTGTCAATCCCAGTATCGACCATGCAAAGGCGGATTCCTTCGCCACTCAGTCCGTCTTCATTGAGGCCTCGGACGCCTGTGGCCTCAAAGGCCCATTCTGAATCCGGTAGCGGAATGTCAACAACCAGGAGGTCATTTTGCCACAACAGCATGCTAATGGAAACGAACACGGCAAAACCAAGCATGTTCGTCGCAGTCAATGCCCGCCTTCTTGTTCGAACCACTGGCTGTGCAACCATTGGAGCCCATCCCATGACTTCAGAACGCCAACCGTCTTGATGACCTACAACTGCAGGATCCACAGCAGAAACAATGCTCCGGTCATGAGGCTCAGGAAGATACTCAACGTGGTCAAGACCTTCCATAGTGGTGACTATCACATCGTTTGCTTCATGAACCCTTGTTTGACAAGGGACGTAATTGTTCTAAAATCAGAACTTGGAACCGGAGCGACCGCTACGTGCTGTCTTGACACCACCGTAGATGACGAGGAGTCCCAGAACTACTACACCAAGTGTAAGCCAGATCGACTCTGAGCCCGATGAAGGTGCAGGGTCATAACGAAGTTGGAAATCAAAGGCACCGTTTTCAACGACCTTTCCATCATGCATGATGGATTCAACATTGTTTGCCTCTTCTCCTGCGACTTCGATTCGTACTTCGAACCGATGGTCACCCTGTGGGTTTGTGATGTTATCAAACACCGCATTCACAGTCGTGTTAGCAGGGACTGAGATCGTTTGTTGCCGCTCTACAGTTTCTCCGTTAGGCAAGAAGTAAACGATAACAGACGTTGCATCTAGTAAACCGCTGTTCTTCACTGGAATCACGACATCACCTGCTTCACCTGCGATGTCATCAGATTCAGTTTGGATATCCCCATGGTCCACGGACAATTTGATTTGTGCATACTGGATGGTGACATCAACTTGCTGGGCCTCTTGTCCAAGGTTTTCGATGTAGACCCTGAGGTCAAAGCCATCGTCTTCGCTGAAGTTTGCTGGTGCAAAGACCGTGAATGGCTGAACCCGTGTCTCGCCCTTAGCAAGTGTGAGCGATGAATCCATTGGGGTTACAGACCAGCCTTCCGGAATTCCGCTTTCGAGGAGTTCAATGGTGAAGGTGTCTCGTCCGTTACCGTTATTGGTCACGTCAAAGCTAAATTCTCGAGAGACCAATGGGGAAATACCGATGACCTCTGTTGCCCCAGTAATCTCATACGCATAATCCGTTGGAACGACTGCTTTAACAGTGATCTGACTGGCTTCACCCAATTCGGTTTCAAGTCGCAGTGAGATACGATGTCCGTCGTCAAGATGCCAGGCATCTTCAACCGATGGTAGCGTAACACGAACGCTGATGTTACCACTGAGAACTGCGTCTGCACCGGTTTCATTTCCAATTCCAAGCGTCATCAAGGTGGATGCCTCCCATTCTTTGCTCGATTCATTGTAAAGTTCAACGGTCCACAGGTCTGAATCTTGAGCCAAGCCCATTTCAGCTGTAACTGTGAACACATCAAGGGTTTCAGTTCCGTTGTAAACCGCATCAACCGAGAAGGTGAATTGGTCATAGGCGCTGTTGTTCGTCGTTGACACGACTGCTCCGATTTCAACATCGATTGCATTCACAAGAGTCGCTCCTTCAACACTGTTGAATTCGAGGTCCAAGTTTGAGTTCACACGTCGATTGTACTCAAGAGTAGCCGTTATGGTTGAATCAGAAGCAACGGTCATGCTTTGGCCACCGAAGTATTCCATTTCCAAGTTGTTCGCATGTTGTGTTGTCATGAAGGTACTGTCAAAGACGATGCTACCTTCCGGCATAAGCAGATTGAGCGTACCGCTTGCTGGTAGAGGGACCATCCAGGACATTCCGTCAAACGTAATTTCGAGTTCCGCATCAGATTCCATGACTTCCGCTTGAGCGTTGTCCGAACCAGCATGCAACGGTGAGGTTGCGCCGAGAGGATACCATTCGCTGTTAAGCACAAGGTTGCCTCCAAGAGCCATCTCCATCGAGAGATTACCACCATTGGAAACACTTGCGTCAAGGATACCAACGGTGACACCGCCACCGTTTGGCGAAGGGTTAGCATCGGTGACGACGACAATCCATTCACCCGGTTGAACCGAGGTGGACCATTCCAGTGTATCGTTAACAATCGTGCCCAAGACAAGTACTGAATCTCGCTCAACGCCAGATTTAGGATGGAGTTCTATGGTTGCACCCAGCAAACGACTGGAGTCAACTTGATCCGTAATCGTACCAGAAACGTCCACCATACCAGCAATAACTTCAATGTCGGTAGATTGTGTGCTGTTGTAAACTGGGAAGCCTGATTCGTTGTCGTTCATGTAGTAGACTGTATCAAATCCTTCCTTTTCGACCGTAACGTTGTATACATCCTGAATTGGGACAAAGAGCGTCCAAACACCGTTTTCGTCGGTTGTAACGTTGGAGTTAACATCGGTGTTGTTACCAATTACGGTAACGTTGAATCCACCAAGGCCTTCTCCAAAGGAGGGGGCGCTGTTGTTGTCAAGGTCCCAATACACCTTACCACCAATCTCAACTTCCAGTTCGGCAAAGATTGGGTCGAGTGTCAACGAATCGTTGACTGCGTCGGTCATGTCAAATGGATCTGCTGATGTGTCCAAGTACCAGGTTTGCTGGCCAGAAGACTTGTTTAGGTAGAAACTCCAACTGCCCGGCATGAGCATTTCGGAGGTGTTTCCATCAATGTCAGTTTTCTCAAGGGTCACGTTACCCAACCCATCTTCGCTCACTGCTACGAGGTTCATGTCAGCGAGGTTGTTCAGTGTCAACAGCTCCTTAAGTTGGACCAGAACGTTCACTGCTGGAACGGTCGTGTAGGTCTTGTTGAGTCGAGTGGATGCGTCATCGCCTACACTTAGCGTAGCACGCAGGGTCTCGGTGGATTCTCCGTTCATGAACGGTGCGACGATCATCAACCAGTCACCGGATGGGACATAGGCTGAAAAAGTTCCATTTTCGTCGGAACCGATATCTGAGAACCAACGGTCTTCTTCTTCATTGTAGAGCAAGAATGCATTCATCAAACCTTCATCGGTAGAATTCAAGAGCGTACCTGTGACACGATAGGTTTCCTTCAGCGGAACCGGAAGTGCCTCTTCAGGACCGTCAAGACCGATGTAAATCTCATCAAAGATAATTTCACCAATCAGGTCGTAATCTGTGGCGTTTTCGGAATCTGCTGTTGTTCGGTTGAACGTGAGCGTGTAGGTTCCTGGTGTTAACGAAACATTTGCTACACCGTTGCTGGTGTAGTTGTCTGCTGTGATGTAGAGATCATCTCTTGTTTCATCAAGAGGTACCAGCCGGAACTCGGGGGAGACCTTTGTTCCGTTCTCGAATGAACCGTCTTCTGCAGAGTTGAGGAAGATCTCAAACGAGACATCAACAGCAGCCGGCTGTGCGAAAAGTTCCATGAGTGACATTTCTTCACCCATCTGAGAACCGTTGCGGCTTCCGTTGATTTCAAGGCCGGTGATGGACTCAATGTTCAGAAGTTCTTCCTCAACACTTAGCGTCCATGTACCGTCTAACAGATTGATATCAAACTCACCTACTTCATTAGCGGTGGTTGTCCATTGGAGTCCATCTTGATTCGTTGCTGTAATTTCGGGGGCCACCCAGCGAGGAATTGTGCTGCTCCATCGAGTCTCGTTATCGTAGAGGAAGATGATTCCGCTCACTTGTGTTGTTGGTTCAAGATACATGATGCCCATATCCAAGTTATCGGCCGTTGCGACATTGATGAGTTGCCCTCCACCAAGGTTGGTGAAAGAGGAACTTGTCGTCATGTGGTACTCAAATCCGGCAGGCACGCGAACTGAATAGTGTCCAGTTGTGTTGGTAACTGATGTGAACGAAAGTACTCCGCTTTGGAAGAGAACTGTTACTCCAGAAGCTGCATCACTTGTTTCGACCTTGTCTTCATCAGGCGATTCTAGCCACAAACTGAAGTCTTCAGCGGAGCCGGGGTAAGCACGCAGGCTCCCGTTGATGTAAACGGATTCAGCGTAGGTGATGTTTCGTTCAATGTCATCGGAACCGGGTTCGAGTTCAACTTGGTCAAAGAGCACGTAGTCACTGTTCACATCATCTCGAATGTCGTAGGTTCCAAACAACAATTCAGCATAAACACGACCGTTTTCGTCAGAAGTCACGTTAACCGGGTCGAGAATACCTGCTGTATTGTCAAATGTAATCATGCGGTTTGAGACGTTGAAAAGTGGTTCTTGAGTTGTTGGGTTGACTGGGGACACAAGATGAAGTGTTACGTCAATGGTTTCAGGGACACCAAATGCAATCGTGATGTTGGTTGTATCATCACCAACGGTTGCTGTTTCGTTCAAATCATACCATTCATCGTTGTCAACATCAATGCGGTAATAGTAATCGCCCTTAGGAATTGGGCCATGACTGAAACTAGCATTTTCATCGGTGTTGATTTCAGTCATGAAGTCTTCACCGAGATCAACATCAACAAACTCAATGGTTTGGTTTGGTAGAAGTTCTCCCGTCATGTCTTGAAGCACTCCCTCAAAGATTGCTCCAGGCATGGTCATCTCCAGGTCATAGGTTGGATTAACTCCAATCACAACTGGGTCAGGCAAGAGAACGGATTTGTTGTTTTCAAGCAGTGCTACCATATTGTATGTACCGGGCAAGAGTCCAGTTCTGTAAAACGAACCTGGTTCAACCATCGGGCCTGAGAAGGAACCTGCTCCAATGAACAATCCAGTACCGTTGAACGTACCGATTCCTTCGTAAAATCCAGCACCTTCGAAGGTATCACCACTGCCGGAGTCGTAATCACCGTAGGTACGGGTGAGCGTTGTGACTCCATCTGAAGTGAACGTTCCTGAAGCATTAACTGCGCCTTCAATACGATAGTTCGTAAGTCCGTCTTCAATACCAATCGCACAAACGGTGTAATTATCCGGCATGATAGGCATTGAATCGTTGTCAAATTCGCAGTCCGTTGAGTTCACAGATTCAATCCATGTGGCCTTGATTGTACCAGCTCCATCCCATGTACCGTTAGCAAAGAACATGCGGTTATCACCTAGTTCTCGGGTAAAGGTACCGATGAAGTTCTTAGCAACAGCGATACCGGTGCTTTGGAAGGTCCCATTTTCGGCAAAGGTAGCTTCTCCAGTTCCTTGGAGAATACGGCTTTCCTCGCTTATGATCGAGCCGCTTGTGGTCGTGACGGTATAATCTTCAGTCATCGACCAAATGTTACGCAGAACAAAGGTTGTTTCGGATACTGGGTCTCCACTGAATGCTTCGTCTCCCGCCCAAGTAACGGTTCCAGAAACACCGCTGCTCTTGACTGCAACATCAAGAGGTGCATCGGCAGGAACTTGTCGGTTGGCCATTGCTGCAGTGACGTTCATCACTGAATCGCCAAGCCAGGTCATGTTAGCAACTTGGCCAAGAAGCGCCGTGATAGCGTATACGTCACGCTCACCGTTGGTTTCACTGGTGATGTCCAGGTTGTTGTTGTTCACCTGTGCATAAGAACCGTCCCGGATTGAGTCACGTGCAGCCACTGGATCGTATTCACCAGCAAAAGCAGAGACACGGATTCGACCGGCTGGAAGCGTATATTCGTAGTTGCCGTTTTCATCTGCATCAACAAATCCAATCGGCACCCAATAGGTATCGGTGTCCAAATCCTCAGGGCCTTCGCCAGAGAATGCGTCACGCTCAACAAGGAGGCGGATCCCAGGGATTCCTTCGCCCGTATCACTCATGGTCACTTGACCTGTTATTTCGCTTCCAGGATAGTATTTGAGAATCTTAACCTTGGTATTGGAATCGGTGATTCCAGATTCGGTTTCATCGTCGTACCAGTTCGCAATAACATAATGATTCATCATTGCACCGGGGAGCGGTAGAGCCGAAGACAGAACGCTACCAGGTGTTCCTGAAACCATAAAGTGTTGAGACGGTTGAGGATTTGACGAAGCAGTATCAAGACCTAAGGTTGAGGCGCCGTAACCGACGTAGGTTCGTGCAACCATGGTATCAAAGAAAGCAGGCATGTGGTCAACTCGCACATCCTCGATCTGCAACGGGTCAATCACTGCACCAGATTGCTGGTTCAAGAAATCTTTTTGCATGGCGAGGTCGACTTCCTCACGTGTCATTTCGTCGGAGAAATCTCCACGGATGGTTTCGTAAACTTCATTCATGTAGGTTCCAGTGTCTTGTCCTGAAAGAATAGTAGGTGCTCCGAAAATACCCATTGGTTGACCGCCGTTGTAGTTGTAGTCTGCGGTGTAGCGACCTGCACGGGGGTAAAGGCGGTTGTCGACTGCAAAGTAACGAATCTCGTGGTCACGAGTGATTGTTTCTCCAGGAACTCCATTGTAATCCTGTACCCTGTAGTAACCCTCATCTCCACCAAGGTCGATAAGGTCAGCATACATGTCATGGACGGTTGCATCATCGTTTGCTGCGAAAGCCGCTGTTAGAAGTTGAGTCACCATTGCGAGACGGGCATTCTGCCGGTGCATAGCGGTTGAAACACTTTCATATTCATCGATTAAATCCTCTGTGTACCAGTAATCGCCAAAGATCGTGTGAGTTGAAGCCACAACGGTGTCTTCACCGCTTCGAATACTGTTTTGGAATTCACTTTCCGCCGCACTCATGTGATTTTCTTTATCCCAATCATCACCGATGCAAACATCCGTGACGGTTGATTCGCATGGAATCTGGACGCCATCACTGTAGAGACGTATCACTGGAGTGGAGGTGTCAAAGATTCCACCATCATGATGGTAACCTTCAGCCATAACGATGCCACGGTTGGTCTTGATGACACTAAAGGAGCGATCTTGAATGAAGTCGATCGTAGCCTCACCAGTTTGCATGGTTGTAAATTCCCCGATTTGTTCTTCTGTGAGGTAATCTTCCAACACATTTTGGAATCCAACTGTGAACGGCCCAGGTTCGGTGGTGGAGGTAGAAGCATATGTTCGGTCTCCTTCCGAAAGTTGCCAGACGAACATTGCCGTCAGGTCATCTTGATTCCGGGCGAGCAACATGTTACCTGTTGCGGTAATACCGGATTGGAAGTTGTCGGAAACAGAGGGATGTCCACCCGTAGTGAGTGCTTGGAAACCGTAGTCCCACCATGAGACAAAGGCTGGGCGTTCGGAATAGGTAACGTTTGTATCCTGTCCAGCAAGCCATTCATAGCCCCTGTTCCATCCGTCGTCGTTGAAACTGGAACCAAAGTTGCCGAGGTACCAGCGGCCATCGTGGCTTGCACTGTCAAGGATGGAGAAACCGAGGCCGTCGAAACGAAGAATATCGGGGACGATATCGTAAATTCGTTCGTCAAGGTCGCCTTCTGCACTTGAAGAGGAACCTGGGATTGCAGAGTCAAGCCCGTATGTCATTTGCTGACTGAAGAGCATCAACATCACGAGGAAGATGGCGGAGAATTGAGGTGTTCGCCAAACTGCCTTGCGAGCCCCTGCAATTCGGTCTGCAGGTGTACGGATTCCAAGCTTCTTCCAAGAGCGGACCAATCCACTCCAGTTGGCCCACTTCGCGAGTGCTGCGATACCGCAGGCTCCGAGAATGGCCATGATGGGTGTGGCGTTGAACATGAAACGTGCTGCGTTCCAGGCCATGAAGGTCGCCGCAAAGACCCAAACACCGAAGACAAGGTCAGTTGAGCGTCGGTGGCGGAGTCCTCGCCAAAGGAATGTGCCACCCATAACGAGAGCAAGCAGGAAGGTAATCGGTCCAAAGGACGCAAAGAGTTGTGCTCGATTCGGTGCGTTTGCTTCTGCAATGGTTCCGAAAACCTTGGTCTTGGCAAAGTACCCACTTCCGGTGAAGAGAACATCCCATGCGTCTGAAATTTCAAAGGTCTTGAGGACAAACAGCAATGCAAAGAAGATGGCTGCCAGACCTACAAGGGTTCCAAGAACAAGCAACCAAGGCTTGTCACGGTAACCCGTAGTGACGAATGCAATGGCGAGAGTGAACCCGAAGATGAACAAGAAGGGTTGCAGTCCAGTTGAATTAAACACAAGTGCAAGATGCGGGTGCCCATAGAACGGTATAGCCATCAGGAAGATGACGGAAAGCATGGTCAGGAACATGACGCTCAATGCGGTTGAGTCCCGGCGGCGGAACATGTTCAATGCAACTTGCAGTGCGTAGGCAAGGAAGAGAATCGAGGGTCCAACAACGAATCCTTTCCATCCAAGAGATGCAATACCGAAAGCGACACCTGCGAGGATAGCGTTTGACACAGCAGCTTGTCGGTGAGTGAAAACGTCTCGGAAGGCACGGATGAAAGACAGCGGATGGGCTGATGTTTCTTTTGTGATTCGAGCCGTTCCAGCGTACTTGACTGCTCGTAGCCAATACATGAAACCAATGCTGATGAACAGCATAACGAAGGAGTCGTGGTCTGCGAGAGCCCAAGTTGAGTGGGTGACGTGAGCCGGCATGAAAGCGATGAGCCATGCTGCGATGACTGCAGCTCCTTTTCCGAAGTGGTCCCTTGCTGTTGCTGCAACGGGCAGAATGGTTAGAGCTCCGTAAACTGCAGGAAGTCCAAGCATGCTCCACCAAACAGCATCTTCAGGGTTCTCAAGGAAGGGTCCGAGGAGCATTGCTCCGACAGCCAACGACCACGTGAAGAGCGGTGGACGAGGATTGATTCCACCAATCGGGTAGAAACGGTCTGCATCGAAAACGAGGTGAGCGTTGTTGGCGAGGATGTAATCCACAACTCGCTTCATGTACCAAGGGTCAGAACCTCCGGTCATGTCCCAGTTGCCGGTTCCAAAGGCGTTCATTGAGGGGACAGCATACCATTGGATGCGAATGGTGAGCCCGATGATGAAGGCAAGGCCAATCATCAATCCAGCGCCGTGTGCGTTCATGAAGAGCCGAGCGTTGGACGGTTCGTGTTCCCCACGGTTGGCCCAACCTCCGAACTTTTCATGAATTGAAATGTAGTAAATTGCAACGCAGATAAAGAACGTGATACCAAGCCAAAGCAATGCACCCCAAGTGCCTGCAAGGTTTTCGGTGTACCAAATCTTGTCTTCGTACCATGAGGACACTTGGTATAGAGTCCACATCGATCCGGTGAGCATTGCTCGTGTAAACCATCGTTCAGCAACCATTCCAGCCACAATTAGAGCGACAATACCGGTAAGGAACGCTGCCCAATAGCCTACATAGCCATGGTAGCCTTCTTCGGTTGTCAGTCGAAACTGGTCGATAAGTTCAACCGAGTTGAAGTGCCAAAGAGAACCTGCGAAAGCAAGGACCCAAACGGCAAGAGCGGAAATGAGCGGAGCAGAAGATGAATTCCATCCACCTTTTTCACTGACAAAGGAAAACCATCCTTCGCGTCCTGCTGGGTTAGCAATACCTCGTGCAAGCAAACCAACAAGCAACCCAAGAGCTGTGAACATGGTCCAGTATGCGAAGAAAACGTATGCTGTTGCTTGACGGCCGACGCTAAGCGTTGACTGCAACTGTCCATCCGAATTTGTAAACGTGGTCTCAAGTCCGGAAAGGTAGTCACCGGAAGCGGCCAAAGCAAGCCAGATACCGATTGAAGAAAACATGAGCATGGTGTTCCATTCATGGCGTCCACGCATGTCGAGGTTCGTTCCAAACAAAAGGACGAATGCAAACATGAAAGCGGCTAAAGCGCCAACTTCAGTGAACATGTACAGTAATTCTGCGCCGACGAACGATACCGCCAACACTCCGAGGGAGAGAAGTGATGAGGAGATCTCACGGTGACGAAGAACAGCACGAGGCACAAGGGCCAACATGCCTGCGATGGCGACAACAATCATCGGCATCAGGTTATTTACGTCCATTTCGTAGGAAATTCCCACGATTTGCATAGCAGCAAGAGCCAGCAATACAGCCAAGGGAGCAAAGAGCCAACCCAAGGCAATATTTGGCTGTGCAGCCTTCATATCTTTTTCATCATTCATCTTGTATCCCTCTATTCAAGGCTCAGCCTCAAGGCTGATGCATTTTGCCCACTTGTGAACCCCTCTTGAAGGTGACGGGTTTAGATACAGTCCCTTATGCGTATCAGTACCCTTTTTACCCGTATTTCATGGCTTTGATGCAGTGATGAATTTATTCGCCGGAGATGCCTCGAAAACCAATGTCCGTTCGGAAGTGACTGCCTTCTAGTTCAAGGCCGTTCAACAATTTGTACGCGGATGCTTGGGCATCTTTGAGTGAGGGGCCCATTGCAGTACAAGAAAGCACACGACCTCCGCTTGAAATCAATGCTCCTGAATCGCCTTCAATCACACCTGCAACATTCACCCAAGTATGCCGATAGGATTGTTGCGTCAAGGCTTCCTGAAGACCTTCGATCGTTCTTCCTTTTATTGGACGAGCAGGATATCCTTCAGAAGCCAATACTACGGTGAGGGCAGAAGAGGAGTCAAATGCAACCATTGATGGATCGAGCGTGTCGGTAGCCGCCCCGTACAGCATATCGAAGACATCACTGGATACAAGCGGCAGTGTTACCTGGCATTCAGGGTCACCAAAACGAACGTTGAATTCGACGACATAAGGGTCGTCGTGTTCGTCGATCATGAGCCCAATGAACAACACACCGCGATAGGGCGTTGATTTGGTGGATAAGTGCTCATGCATTGGCTTGACGATTCGGTCAAGGACCTTATTGTAAACGCTCGATGTCACAACGGGGGCGGGGCAGTATGCACCCATACCACCGGTATTTGGACCTAAATCACCATCAAATGCTCTTTTGTGATCTTGACTCGCCGGCAGTGTGACAAAGGAAACGCCATCCATTACGACCAACATACTCGCCTCCTCTCCGGGGAGGAAGGCTTCGAGGAGGACCAAACCATCCGTCTCAATCGACGCTAATATGAACCGACGAGCTTCGCCTCTATCGGAGGTTACAACCACACCTTTGCCTCCAGCCAATACATCTCTTTTGATGACCCATGGGTTCGAACCGTATCGGTCCAGTGCTGCCTCAACATCAGATTCTCCGTTAAGTTCAATGTAGTTCGCCGTAGGTACTCCGGCTTCTTCCATGGCCTTTTTCGCATGCAATTTGGACCCTTCAAGATGGGCCAAAGCAGCAACGGGACCGAAACATGGCATTCCTGCATCTGCGCACATGTCCGCAAGGCCGTCGCACAAGGGTGCTTCAGGGCCCACGACAACCAGTGATGCACCAATCGATGTGCAGTACGCCACAACTCCTGAAGTTGAAGCGTCTTCCAATTGATGGTTTGTTGCGACAAGTGAGGTCCCTGCATTACCTGGAAGACAATGAATTGTTGCGACTTGTGCAGATTGACTCAACGCCAAGCAAAGTGCATGCTCACGCCCGCCACTGCCGACGACGACAACAGTTGCTCCATCCATTGTTCTTACTGGTTGGAAGCCGACGCATAAGTTCTTCGCGGCAGACATATCCTTGGGCATCCCCCCAAGAAAGACGAAGTATTATTCACTCATGACTTGTGAACACTCCATGCGAACTCCATTCCGCCCCACTGCAATCGTTCTTGTGCTGCTCCTTTTAGGGGTGCCCCTGACCTCTGCAGCACCACCAACTTCCGGCGAGGATGTCAGCATTTCAACCAACGAGAGTTGGACAGAAGACGGGAACATGAACGGCCACGTAACCGTTGCAAACGGGTCCACCCTTACCGTGAGCGCCAACATCACCATGGGAATTGACTCCTCCATCACGGTAGAAGAGGGCGGTAATTTGATCGTTACCAACGGAGCATTGCTGAGCGACGACCTCAATTCAGGCATTCGGGTGAATGACTTCCTTGCCACCGTTTCCCTCAATTTCGGGAACATCGGGCAAGAAGGCATCATACAGTTGAAATTTGACCATTCAATTCCAGCAGATACGCTCTTCAACATCACCTTAGGAGAAACAACGGTCAATGCATCCATGTCCATGCAAGCCAGCGGTAATGCTATCGTTGAGTTTGATGCAAACTTTTCTGGCGAAAACTTAGTGATTTCGTTTGACACCTACTATTTCACGCCGACTTACTTGTTGTGGGCCAAGGCCATTTACGGTGGCGGGACCATCATCACGCAAACCGCATCTGAGATCACGAACACCAGCAATGCTCCGATGTATTGGTTCCAATCGGGATACGACATCGTTGCACACGGAAGCCTCGCCATTATCTCAAGCCAAGTCAACGGAGCAAACATCACCTGTGATGCGCTTTGCAACATTGAAGATTCAACATTGATGGGAAGTGCACCAATCTCAGCATCAACAACTGCTGCAGTGACGGTGTCGGACACGAACATCACCGGTTCACGTTCAGACGAAGATATCATTCTCCACGATGATGCATCCATCTCATACGTCAATTCCCAGGGAACAGGGGGCTCAACAGACGGCTGGATTCGTCTGCTTTCGGAACGTGTGATTCAAACCAACATACCCAACGGTAGTCTTGACATCACTGATTTGGGATACGGGAAATCGGATTGGAACGACCTCACCGATTCGACGGGAAGAATTGTTCTCGTAGCAGAAGGTCCAACAACCGAACACAAGCGAATTGTAGAATGGATGAATGGAGATGGTACCGTACAACAAGAAAGCGCAACCATCACACTGTCCATCGGCTCCTCAAGTTCATGGGGCTCTTACTCCACAACAGTAGACGCACCAATGACCGCATTCGGCACCATAGAACTCCCGTTGCCTTATCTTGAAGTGTCATCCATTGAACCTGAAGCCAACACAGCAACCGTCAATCGAAGCATTGGGGCCATGGTCACCGTCACCAACACGGGTGATGTTGGTACTACTGCAAACTTCCGCTGCTATGTTAACGGAAAGGATGCAGAAACGCAACCTTCCACGCTCATTGCAACCGTAGCTGCAGGGGAATCAAAGGACATCCCGATTGTTTGGTACATGTACGATGAGGGAATGCAATCACTCAACTGTAAAGCATTCCTGCCGGTAACGTTCTCTGAAATTGGAGACATGGTAGCAGATCTGAACGGAACTTCATCGGATGAAGTCAATTGGGTTTTTGCCGAAGAAATTGCGGAAACTCCGTACATCATTTACATTGTCGCTGTTATTGCCTTCATGTTGGTTGCACTCGCAGTGAGGAAACAAGCCTCGGAAAAATCATACGAGGAACTGCCTGAACTTGCTGAAGACGAATTCGTTGAAGATGAGGAAGAGACTGCTGTCGAAGTTGCTCAGGAGAACGAATCTAAGGATGAATCACCTGAATCTGACGATTCAATTTATGATTTCGACGATGAAAGTGAGACAGAAGAATCCGAATCTTGAACACAAATCGAATTCAAGACCTAATCATCAGTTCCATCCACCTTGTAACAAGGGGATTCTTGCTTGATTCGTTGAATAATGGCTTCTGGGAAACCTTCGCTGGTGCTAAGAATGTGCCCACTCCTATACGAGAGAGTCATGACGTGAGTGTCCTTTGAGAGCAACCATTTCTCGACTTGTGTTTCGTCGATAACGTCTTGGTGCTCTTCGGTGAACTCTCCCTGGAGTTCATCAGCAAGAATAGCCCATGCTTCTTTGAGCAATGCCTGAGTTGTTTGGTCATTGGTGGTCCATTCCATTTCTTTATTGAAGTCCCAATCTTGGTGTTCTACAAGATCGTCAATAAGGTCGCCGAAGAGGTGAGCCATATTCTCTGCATCATGTTCGAGAATGCCCCAAAAGCCTGCCATGTTTGACGATGGCTCATGAGCCTGTATCAACTGTTCAATTTGAACGGATGTAGAGATCAGCAGGTCTCGCCAATGCCGTATCCTTTATCCTGGCTCTGTTCTCCATTTCCAGATTCCAAATTAATGTTCCAACTGTATTGTGAAGTGAAGGTAGCTTGGTCTCCTAATACAT
>DAVD01000042.1:0-4424 GCA_002505405.1 Candidatus Poseidonia alphae
AGTTCCCTTAATGCAAGAAGGACATTCACTACAGGAATTGAGAACCAAAAGGTCTCGATTCCATCCAGATTTATCACCTGAGTAAAGAGCGCAGGGAAGAGAATCAGCAACAATGCTGGACCCAATATAGAACCCGCTTCTTTTACACTGTGTGCGCGCATTGCCAGGGCGAGTTCGAAGGCCACAACCATGATGGCAAAGAGAAGGACCGCAATACCGATGAAAACGATCGAAGCAACCGAAAGTGTAGGGACGGTTAGGAAATCCGTCGTCGCAAGGTAGCCGATGGCAAATAACAACCCAACCAGTTGTAAAACCACTCCAATTCCAGTAATGGTCGCTACAGCGAGCCATTTTCCAAACAAGAGTTCGACTCTTGAACAAGGAAGACCCAGTAACGCTTCTAAGGTGCCGCGTTCACGCTCGCCAGCAGTCATATCAATTGACGGTTGAATGGCTGATGAGAAGGTCCACACGGACAGAACTAATGGGATGAATAACGACAGGACCATGCCTGCCTGTTCACCGCTTGTCGCAACATCGCTGTTGCCTATTTCACCGTCCCAATTGAGTGGACGAAGTGTCTCATCTGGGTCTAAACCTGCATCGACGAGTCTGCGTTCGGTTTCATTCTCTTCCCATTCAAACAACACGGTTAATGCACGTGTACGGGCCTCCTGACTGCGTTCAGAGGTCGACATGTAAAGCAGAGCGTAATCCCATACCGAACCGTTTTCCTTCATTCTAAGAACAGCATCTATGCTCCCGTTTCTCAAACGATCTCCGTCATCGAGCGGGGAAGAAAGATTGGTATCCATCACCAACGGTTCGTAGTTCAATTCAATACCAGAACCGTTCAATTGTTCAGCGAGGTCACTCGGAAAATCATTGCTCTGAATCACTACGTTCACTTCGATAGCATCCAATTCAGCCGCTTCCGATGCAAGAAGGAGTGGGAATATGATAAACAGCAGTGGAAACATGAGCAATGGAATAATCAACAAGGCGAAGATGGTTCTCCAATCTCTTGCGAACTCTACCAGTTCTTTTTTCGAAATGGTTGTGATTCTACGCAGGGAACTACTCACTTTCATCACCTCCCGGAGTTTTGGGGGTGGACAATTTCTGCCACCAACGAGCGATCTTTGACAGTGGTTTATCGGTTACAACACGAGTTCTTGCCTTGTCTGTCGTAAGCGAGACATACGCTTCCTCAAGATTGGCGGTAGATGTTTGCTCCAACAACCCAGCAGGCGTACCATCTGCACGAACCTCACCGTTGTGAATGATGATTATCCTGTTGCAAACTGCTTCTGCTTCAGCCAGTTGATGCGTCGAATAGACGACCGTACCTCCTGTTTCGCCGAGTTGCTGGACAAGGGAACGGACGGTTCGCGCACTGGTAACATCGAGCCCAGCTGTTGGTTCATCAAGCAGAAGTACATCAGGTGCATGTGCGAGAGCCCGAAGCAAAGCGGTTTTTTGACGCATCCCTCTTGAAAATCCCTTGGTGTGTCGCCCAAGGGATTCTTTCATGTCCAAACGGTCTGCAAAAAACAAGGTCCTGTTCCATGATTCCTCATCGGATGTGCCGTACAGTCTGCTGTGATACCGTATGTTTTCCCACGCAGTTAATCGCGAATAGAGTCCTGTTGATTCAGGAACCACGCCCAGTCGATGACGAGCATCTTCGACCTTGCTACCATCAGACAATACGACCTTTCCCTCGGTAGGCGTGTATACGCCAGCCAACAATCTCAATAGGGTTGTTTTTCCAGCTCCGTTGGAACCCACAAGGCCAACAATTTCACCTTCCTTGATGCTCAAACTAACATCAGAAAGAGCCTCTATGTGGCCGAATGACTTCGTCACATGTTCGACTCGTAAGAGTTCAACACTCATTCATACCTCAACTCGCACGGCCAGATTCAACAGCCCAATTGAGCCCAGGATGTTTTGATTCAAGTCGTTGTGCTCGGTCCAGTTGATCACGCAATTGACCTTGTACTTCGGTCTGGGGGACGCCCATGTCAACCATGTTTGCTATCATTTCAATAGCACCCTGTACTGCACCAGCATCGAGATATGCTTCGTTGCTGATGGAGCGTTGAAGACGAAGTTGTTCAAGACGACCTGCAAGATAATTCACTTCCCTCTTCATCCTTGGTGCATCAATATGGGGCAGAGCCAAAAGTAGGTCAATACAGGTCCTCATCACGGCTATGATGAAAAAGACCGATTATAGGTATTGTCATTCAGGCTCATGAATTTCGTTGAGTCAGCTCTACCAAAACTCCACCCGTCGATGCTGGATGAACAAAGGCGATGAGGTGCCCACCTGCTCCAATACGGGGTGTTTCGTCAATCAATCGAACACCCTTCTCCTTGAGATAGATTAGCAATCCTGTCAAGTTTCCAACGCTGAAGCATAATTGTTGGATACCTGGGCCCCTTTTTTGCAAAAAGCGTCCAATTGGAGTGGAATCTCCCGTTGGCTCGAGCAATTCCACCTTTGCAGGTTCATCTTCAATCTCACTCAACCCAGAGGTGGAGAAAAATCGCGTGGTGACTCCTTGGTCTTCCACGGTCTCGTCTTGATCGCCTTCAATCAATCCAATCAGCCTCCAGAAGGTGCTGGCTTCATCAAGATGAGGTGTTGCAATTCCAATGTGGTCAATTCGTATTGGTCCAAAATCCATATCCACACCTCAAAATCCACTGGGGGCCATGTACGTCCCGAATTCCTCTTTCAAAACGCCCATAATCTCGCCAAGAGTCGCTCTGGCTCGTACGGCATCAATGACATAGGGGAACAAATTTTCACCATCAGAGGCAGCCTTGCTAATCATACTGAGCCATTTATCGACCTCGCTTTGGTTTCTGCTGACCCGTAGTGACTCAAGACGAGCGACCTGTTCTTCACCTATTTTGGGATTAAGTTTCTGGGCGGGGAAGGTGGATTGCTCATCCATGACGCCATGATTGACCCCCACGATGAGCCGTTGATTGGACTCGATTTCGTTCATGTGTTGGTAGGCTGATTGGTGTATCTCTTGTTGTTGCCATCCTTGCTCAATGGCCGCCATTGCGCCACCCTTTGCTTCGATAATATTGATTAAATTCTTGGCCCGTTGATAGATCGTCTTTGTGAGTGATTCAACATACCAAGAACCACCCAGTGGGTCAACCACGTCCGCGACCCCTGATTCTTCTGCAATGATTTGTTGTGTTCTTAGAGCAACCGTGGCGGATGTTTCAGTAGGTAGGCCGAGCGCCTCATCGTACGAATTGGTGTGTAAACTTTGAGTGCCGCCGAGAACTGCTGCTAACGCTTGAATCGTGACTCGGGCTACATTGTTGAGAGGTTGCTGTGCAGTGAGGCTCACGCCAGCAACTTGCGTATGGAATCGTAACATGGATGACTTAGGATGTTTGGGCGAATACCGCTCCTGCATCAAATCATACCATAGTTTTCTTGCTGCTCTGAATTTAGCGGCTTCTTCAAAGAAATCATTGTGGCAGTTGAAGAAAAAGGATAGTTGAGGGGCGAAGTCATCGATATCCATTCCCGCTTTCAATGCTGCATCAACGTATGCAAGTGCATTCGCTACTGTGAATCCCAATTCTTGGACGGCAGTAGATCCAGCCTCACGAATATGGTATCCTGAAATGGATATCGTGTTCCAGCGGGGGATATTGGTCGAGCAGTACTGGAATATGTCTGTAATTAATCGCATGCTCGGATCAGGTGGAAATACATATGTTCCGCGGGCGATGTATTCTTTGAGAATGTCATTTTGAATGGTCCCTCTCAGTTCATCCATCCCAGCACCTTGTTCTTCACCTGCAACCACATACATGGCCAGCAGCACCATTGCGGGGGCATTGATGGTCATTGAGGTACTGACTTTGTTCAGTGGGATGCCGTCAAAAAGTGTGATCATATCCTCCACCGAGGAGATGGATACTCCAACCTTCCCCACCTCTCCATACGACAGTTCATCATCCGCATCTAAACCGAGTTGGGTTGGTAAGTCAAAAGCTACCGATAGACCCATTTGCCCTCTCTCGAGGAGTAATTTGAATCGTTTATTGGTCTCAGTAGCACTGGAGAATCCCGCATACTGTCTCATGGTCCATAGCCGAGACCTGTACATTGTGGAGTGAATCCCCCTCGTATACGGTGGGGAACCAGCATCGGCTAGTGTAAACGGGCCACTAGGGGTCCCTGTGAGTGGCAAATCAATGCCGCTAAGGGTTTTCCAATTATCCTTTCTCAAGGGGGCCATGATACCTTCACGAGTCGGGACTTCATCAAGCCTCGCTTGAGTTTCAGTGGTGGTGTCCGCCAGGTCCATGGACGTGACCGTGGGAGAGTTCTTCTTCGGATGCATCTCGAAGTTCAACTACCTCAACCGAAAACG
>DAVD01000042.1:4540-41989 GCA_002505405.1 Candidatus Poseidonia alphae
AGCGAAATTTTCTCGTGGGATTTGCATAACGGCATCATCATCTCGATCACCGTATGCTCGCTCAGGAGTGAGGGTGAATTCTCTTCGCTCTCCAACGGCAGCTCCCATCATTTCCTCTTCAAAACCTGGAATCATTTGTCGGTGGCCAACAAGGAATGTCAACGGGTCACGACCCTCACTTGAATCGAAAACCTCGCCTGAATCGGGTAGGGTCCCTGTATAGTGTACGCTTGCTACTGAGTTTTCTTTTACTGTGTTATCGGACATTGTATCATCTCTTCGTTGTCATTCTTTTGACGAGGTCTCGCAATTTAAGTGCCACATCTGATGGCAGAATCAATTCGAGTTCTTTTTGTTCGATGAATGCTACGGATTCTTCAATACCGATGCGTTCACCTTTTGCCCAAACTTGTCCGAGGACGTTTGAGCGATGCTCTTCTGGGACATTTGGATTATCCAAAATGTCCTTGGCTGCATACTTGTATTCCAAGTACTTTTGGCGGTTGAGTTTGCGTTCTTGCTTCTGCCTTCCGCCACCTTTCTTGTCAAAGCGTCGCTTTCCACGTCGACGGTCGTTTGTTGGAATCGCAACCTTAGTATCGATTTTCTTGAATACGTTTTTGACACGGATTGCGGCTTCGCTAGCAATAGACTGAGCAGGAAGTTGAACGGCACCTGTAGATTCAACAACGGTTGTTTGTGCTTCGACTTGTTCAACCAATTCGGTCGCCACTGGTACAGCGGTCGAATCTGCCTTGAGCGCAGCGCCAGCTTTCTTTAATTCCTCAGATTTCCGTCGCATGTCTGCGAGTCGCTCTTCCCGAGATTGATTGAGTGATGATTTAGGTTGTTGCTTCTGTGGAGCTGTTGGGATCGATGCAGGTTTGACTACAGGAGCCGAAACATCACCTTTCTGGACAAGTTTTTGCTTGGCTTCCCTTTGTTTTCGCTCGAGGTCTGCCTTTATGTCAACTGGTTTAGCCACGGGTTCTGGTGTGGCTTCGGGGCGTCGAACAGGCTGTCGCGCTTGTTCACTCCGGCGCTTTTGATGCTGTTGAGATGCATCTTTTGCGAATGGATTGAACGGTTCGTTGCGACGTGGCCTGCGGTTAATGTGCTATTCCCCCAACCATTGGCCGGACTCCACCTGTTAAAACCGTATGGATTGAAATCGCATTACGGCCAAACAATTGGCGTCTGGTCAGTGCGCAGATATTGGTCGATTGCACTCTCACTGAGTTTCGTTGACCTTTTTGTCGCTTCGAGCCAACCGAGCCGAGCAATCATCGTCCCATTGTCAATGCAATACATTTTGGGGGGGGCGTGTGAAGTGCCATCCCTGTCGGATGCCATCTCGTTGCACATGTTACGAATTCTTTCATTGCATGCAACACCACCACCAAGAAGAAGTTCACGTTTACCCGTATGGGCCATGGCCCGTTCGGCCACCTCTACACATGCAGCAAATGCGTGCTCCTGCAATGACCAACATACGGATTCCAATGATGCACCGTTCTCAATAAGTCGTTGGGCAGCGGTCATCAACCCAGAAAAAGCAAGGTCCATCCCCCGAACTGCATACGGTAGGCGCAACCCCTCCATGGATGGATTAGGGTTGGACTTCAGATATTCGTTAGCCTTTTGCTCAATCACTGGACCTCCAGGGAAAGGTATGCCTTGAGCCCGTGCGAACTTATCCAACATGTTACCAATACCGATATCCAAGGTCTCACCCAATACGCGGTATCGGCCATTTAGCCGAGCGATGACCTGTGTATTTCCACCGGATACATACAGCAAAACCGGGTCGTCACATCCACATTGCTGCCGCCCAATTTCGATGTGGGCAACACAGTGATTGACCCCAACAAGAGGGGCGTTGAGGCGAGAGGATAATCCTCTCGCTATCGCAGCACCTACCCTCAGGCACGGACCCAATCCTGGACCTTGGGAATACGCCACCGTGGTGATGTCGGATGGTGACAGAGATTGTTGCTCTAGAATCTGGCGAAAAAGATGGCCTGCAACAGCTTTGTGATGATCTGCAGCTTCTCTAGGATGGATTCCACCCTGGTCCGGCCGTAACGTGTCAGAGGCCGATGGAAAGGGAACTCCGTCGGCATTTACCAGCCCAAAAGAAAGGGTGTGGGCGGTCGTTTCAATGCCCAGCGTCCAACCTGACATGACCCGATGAGGAAGCCATTGTTCTTCAACCCTCTTTGCCTAGGAGTGTATGTGCCGACGTTACTGGTTGATGCTGGACCAATGGTCCACTTCGAAAATACATTGATGCATCCAAGCTCACGCCCCATTGAAGAATCAATATTTGCCGAAGGAATGGGGATTCTTGTAGAAGGCGGCGTAATTACAAGAATTCAACCATCACAGGAGATGCGGGAAGAATTTTCCTATCATGGCGATGAACCGACTTTGATTGATGAACTCAACATTCGGTCCCTTGGAGGGAAGGCAATCATCCCGGGGCTCATTGATTCCCATACGCATTTAGTATGGGCGGGGGATCGTTCCCAAGAAGTACGATGGCGACAAGAGGGGAAAAATTACACTGAAATCTCGCAAATGGGAGGCGGTATTGCACATACGACTTCAGCAACACGGACCACTTCGAAGGATGAATTGTTCCGTCTTGGATACTCGCGGATGAGGGCGGCTTTACGCAGCGGAACGACCCATTTGGAAGTGAAAAGCGGGTACGGGCTTGATACAACTACGGAATTAAAACTTATCGAAGTTGGCCACATGCTGGGGGAAATCAAACATCTGCCGACTACCGATTGTACGTGGCTTGGTGCTCATGACGTCCCATCCCCTCTGTCGATGGAGGAATATGTAGATGAATTGTTGAGTGATCAACTTCCAGCTGTTGTTGAGCAAGGTTTGGCTCGGTCGGCTGATGTGTTCTGTGAACCAGGCTGGTTTTCACTCGAGCACAGTGAATCGCTGTTGAAGGAATCTCGAGCCGCCGGACTTTCACTCAGAATGCATATCGATGAATTTTCAAACGGAGGCGGAGGGGAACTTGCTGCTGAACTGAAAGTGGATACGGCCGACCATTCGTACCATACTCCAATGGACGCACGCCTCGACATGCAAAAGGCGGGTGTCATCACTGGTTTTTTGCCTGGGACTCCTTATGCAATGGGTGATTCATGGCCCGCCATGAAACCCATGGTTGAACATGAGATCGATTTCACACTCGCTACTGACTTCAATCCAAACTGTCAAACTTTGAGCCTTCCCTTCATGGGATCCCTCATGGTGCAACGTTGCGGGCTGAATCCCCTCGACGCATTGTTTGCGGTCACGTCACAAGCTGGTCGATCAACGCCACATCCTTCGGGAAACCCCCATGGCCGCCTTTCAATTGGCGCTGTTGCAAACTTCAACGTGCTCGATAGTCCACATTGGGAGTCGTGGGCTTTGCAACCGAGTCATACTCCGTTTCATTCAACGGTGCTTGAAGGTGAAGTCCACATCCATTGAATTACCTGCAATTGTAAGACTTATGATTCATATATTAATTGATATACAAATAACGAAAGGATGATTATCATGTATTGGGTTGAAACGGTTGTTTGCTCCGGGGCAAAAGGAAAAGATGCCAAATTACGTAGGAAATTACAATCTCGCCAAGAATACAAACGTAGGCAACCAGGGTGTGTTGCTGCATGGCTGGGGCGAGGGCCGGAGGACAAGACCATGCTTCTTGTTCAATCTGTATTCAAGAGCCAAAAAGATTGGAAACGTATTTCCCAAGAAATACAAACAGTACTTGATCCCAAAGACGGAGGTATCGAAGGACTTTTGCTGGGTCCACCCCTTGTAGGTGTGTTCGAATTGTCACCAGATGAGTTGGTTTTGAATTCATCCAGCTAATCGGTAAAATTACGCACCCCCATGCGTCGCATAATGTGAGTTATGCGACAAGGATCCGCAGAGGTGGTAATTTGAGAGAAGATGAATCATGCATTATGCTTCGCAGTATCCCTTTTCGAGGTACACCCGTGAGAAAAATTTCCAAAAAGATGGAAAAATCGCCCTCCAAACCTACCCTCGGGGCTGGAAATTCCATGATTATTTGAAAAATTGACGAAGCGTTCAAATTGAATGTGTATTTCGAAGGAATTGAACATCATGTCAGGCGTAGATGGATATTGTTTGAAGTGTAAAACCTATGGTCCAATTAAGGACGGTCAACTCATCAAAATGAAAAACGGCAGAACGCGAATGGCTGGTACCTGCTCTCAGGCAGGATGTACCGGAAAGATCTCTAAAATTGTGAGTTGACCTTTCTCAAGCCTCCACCGAATTGGTTTAATACCGAAGTACGGTGGCTCAATCTACCTAGGGCTCGTGGTCTAGGGGTTTATGACGTTGCCTTGACATGGCAAAGATCGAGAGTTCGATTCTCTCCGAGCCCACCATTGAATTAACATTGTTTGCTTTTGCTATACCGGATTCACTAAATGCCGGCAGGGAAGCAAACAATCAATCTTCATCGCCTAGGTGTTCCGGCTCAAGTACTTCCACAATTTTAGATTCAATGTGGATTGGTTCATCATCATCTTCAAACATGAAGTCACTGCTCCCACCATCCCAAACTTTGACATCATCAGATTGTTGAAAAGTTTCTTCAGGGACAGCCTGATTGGGTCCGAGTGAGTAATTTCTTGGATCCAAATCTGGCTTTTCGGCATCAATATCTTCCATCGGGGGCGGAGCTTCTCTTTCCTCCATGATAGAGCCTGCATGAAAGGTCCCGCATTCGGGGCAACGGTACGTTCCTTTTCGTTCTAAACAACCACAAACTGGACAGGATTCAATGCCCAAAAATTGGTCAAGATTGTCTTCGGACATTCGGTATCACTCGACAAACATGTCTTCTTGATATCCAGTGACTTCATCGCCAGTCCCGTCTTCTTTGATGGTGACAGTGCCTTCATCGTCATCGAATTCAAGAATGGTCCCGAAGATTTCTTCGTCATCAAAGGTCAATCCCACATGAGAACCAATGTCAATAGGGTCGTCTTCTTCATCTTCATCTGGTTCCTCATTAGAATCGTCATCACCGGCGTCATCTTCATCATCGTATGATTCTTCATCCTCGAGGTCATTCTCACCTTCTTCATCTTCCGATTCGGAATCATCATCATCGGAATCGATTTGTTCTGCTTCTTCTTTGTCCTCATTGACTTCTTTCATAGCACGCGCTCGTGCTCTCCATGAGGGTACAATTGCAAGATGCGTGATGAGGCTACCCAGTAAACCAACTATACCAAGAACTGTAAAGATGATTCCGTCCAGATAAAACCCTTTGGGCATGGAACTGGATTCTCCAGAGAACGGAGTAAGGGAATTGGAACATTCCCCTTTCTGGTAAATTGGGTCGCAAGCATAGACCATGCCCTCTGTGAGTTGGACATTATCATCTCCCATGATGATTGTACTTGGGTCCTTGGCTGAATATTCAACCATTCCACCACTTCCATCAACTGGACCAAATAATGCGTTTACAAGTAAGAGTACGATCATGATTCCAAAACCAGTGTGGATGAGTGGCCAAACAGCATCGTTCCATGATTTTGACATCATCCGTCGCTGCATTGGAGTTGGGAATTCCTTTTCTTCCCCTTCCTCTTCGTCCTCCACCGACTCCATGGATTCTGTAAATTCAATGAGGTCGATCATCCCATCTCCGTCCGAGTCCATTTTGTTCATGATTCCTTCTACTTCTTTGATGTCAATGAGATCACTGTATTTTTCATTGATCACCGCGACCAGTTCTGTTAGGGTAATCTGACCGTTTCCATCTTTATCAAGGTCATTAAAAAGACGTTGTGCAGAGATATCATGCTGGTCCATCAAGTCCGCGAGGGCATAGAGAGGAGAATGAAATTCCGATTCTGCCTCTTCTTCATCAAGTTCAAAGTCTTCTTCGTCCATTTCGGCCTCAAGGTCTTCGTCATTTCCATCCGATTCATCATCCATTGAGGATTCATCCTCTTCGTCCTCATCCTCTTCATCCTCATCCGATTCGTCCTCGTTGGCTTGTTCTTCGTCAATTTCTTCTTGATCGGCTTCTTCAGAACCATCATCAATTAGGTCTACGTCAACTTCCGCTTCTTCATCAATCGGCCCTTCATCTGATTCTTGGTGTTCGTCCATTGATGGGTCATGGCTGCCCGTAAGTATGACCTCAAACTCGTCCAAATCAATCAAACCATTTTCATCCCTATCGATTTCTTTAACCAAGCGCTCTACTTGGCTCAAAGGCAAGTCAGCTAGATTGAGACTAAGCAGTCCGCGCTTGAGTTCTCCCGTGTCGATCATGCCGTCTGAATTTTCATCAAACCGGTCAAACAACTTACGAATATCTACGCCCGTGTTGTTCACCCAATTCCTCAAAATATCCACGACGTCATCTGCGACGAAGACAACCCCACATTCTGGGCAGCGAGTCGAATCGAGGGGAACTAATTTGTTGCATGCACCGCATTCCCCCAGTGCTTCTTCAGAAACTCCCGAAAATTTGGTTTGACACTCCGGACATTCTTTGGAATCAAGAGGTATTACTGTCCTGCATGCGCCACATTCTGCCATCTTAACAGAGTCGTTTTCATCATCGCTCATGATTCCACCTATTAGTGGGATGACGGGGATAGATATAATCATTCACGGCAATTTCCTAACAGAGGGGATAAAATTCCTTATGGCGCCTCGGTTGTGGCTCGTAATAGGTGAGGGAATGTTGACCGGAATGTACTCCTTGGAAATCTCCAATCACGACGATTTGTTTTCAGAAGTCGAGAGGTTATCCGAAGGGCATGGAGGGAAAAAACTCTGCATCAGTCGATTGCCCCAGCGAACATTACTGCGTCATTTATCGTTGAATGAATATGATTGTTATTGGTTATCCGAACAGGACACCCCACAGTCCGTACGACCCACTACTCAGGCCATACATGGCCTTCTTGCCTCGTTCATAGAGGGCGATGAAAACGGGATCTCAGTTGTTGAAGGGCTCAACTGGATTGTCCAAAAGGAGGGGATTGATTCAGCCATGAACCTGCTTCAGAGAATTGAAACTGTAGCCGCCAATACCAACCACACACTTCTCTTTCCGATGGATGCGCTCGCCTTTGACGCCATTGATTGGGCAAGAATACGCTCAATTGCCCCAGCCATCGAACATTCTCAATCAATGGAACCCACACTTACCACTGAACTTTTGTTCACAGAACAATCCAAACTGGACCCATTCACGCCTGATGATGATGATGCCCGATTGTTGGTCCATCTCACCACCTTGCCGTCGCTTGGATTCAATAAGAATCAATTATCAAAGCGGATGTTGCAATGGAGGCGTATGGGTTTTGACGTATCGGAATTGGAGCCTGCACTATCGCTTCATGACGATCCCAAAATCCATCAATTGTACCTTTCTGTGGAAGAAAAAATCCGAACGGCCGTAGAATTAGCCCGCTTATTGGATTCACACAAGGCTAAAATTGATGTAACGACCTTTGAGGTGACGATGTTTCGAATTATGCAATTAACCGGTCTTGATGAAATCAGCTCTATGCTTCATGAACTTTCATGATGGGAGTCGGCCGTATTCGGATTCGATTCGAGCCAACCAAGAGCCTTCGAGTAAGATGGCCGAAAGTGCTCGCAGTTCTTTGGATGTTGAACGATCACCCTGCAAGGGCGGAATTATTGTTCGAACGAGTTGGTGAAATCCGGAAATGTGTGGTGCTGGGCTGAGGGGTTCAAATTCCAATGCTTGACAGGCCACCATCGCCTCACACGCAAGTACCTCTGCAAGGCGTTCTGTTGCTTGATACAGGTTCCAAGTAGCTGTAGCCCCCATGCTCACATGGTCTTCTTGTCCAGCCGATGTCGAGGTGGAAAAGGCTGTCCGCGGTGAAGCGTGCCCTCGCAATTCGCCAAGAGAAGCACCGGCCACGTACTGTACGATCATCAAACCCGATTCAAGTCCAGAATGTTGTGCAAGGAAAGCGGGAAGTTCACTTCTGGCTGGGTCAACCATCTGGTCAATTCTTCGTTCACTGATGGAACCCAACTCAAACAGTGCGAGGCTGACAAAGTCTGCCGTAAGGGCCAATATTTCACCATGGAAGTTCCCTTGGGATACAACCTCATGAACGCCAGGTCGTTCCGGCGTAGGGAAGATAAGCGGGTTGTCCGTTGCACTGTTCAGTTCTGTGTTAATCATCGCATCCAGTCGGTGAAACGCCTCAAGAACTGCCCCATGGACTTGTGGTGCACAACGGAATGAGTACGCATCTTGTACGCGGTCACATTCAGCATGACTGCTCACGATGGGTGATTGATTGAGAAGCACACGTATACGTTGAGCCACCAAAGATTGCCCCGGATGTGGTCGTGCTTTATGGACAAGTTCGTTTGATGGGCTAACACTGCATTTTCGAGCTTCCATCGACGTACAAAGAATGATGTCGGCCAACGGTAGAAGATGTTTCAATCGCTGGTGAGATAGCGTTGAATAAGCAGCCATTTGACTGGTCCCGTTGATGAGTGACAATCCATCTTTTGCAGTCAGTTGAACCGGCATAACTCCCATGGTGAAAAGTACATCAGAAGTTGATGTCAGTGTTCCATCGTCTTGCATCACTTCACCTTCGCCAATCAGAGCGAGCGCTAAATGTGAAAGCGGTGCCAAGTCTCCGCTAGCACCCAAACTTCCGATTCTTGGAACCGCAGGATGGATGTGTGAATTCAAGAAGAGGACCAGTTGTTCAATGCAATGGGGTTGGATGCCCGAATGTCCTTTGCAGAGGGAATTGAGTCGAATCACCATCATCGCCCTTACTTCTGTAACCGTCATTAACGGCCCAAGTGCAGTTGCGTGAGATCGAATAAGGTTGACCTGCAATTGAGCCAGGTCATCGGATGAAATCCGTTGATTGACCAACGCACCAAAACCGGTGTTAATCCCATATACAGTTTCATCGTTTTGAACGATGCGCTCTACGACTGCTCGTGATGCATGAATCCCCGGCCATGCATCCGGCGAGACTTCAACCATCGATTTGCCTTCAGCTACCATGAGCACTTCACTTGGCGATAGGGTTTCACCGTCAACAAAAACTGTATGTCCTTCCATCACAATCGCTCCAAGATATCATTGATTAAATCATCATCTGCATGATTGGGAAGGGTTACTTCCAACAGGGGCTCCAAATCCATGGCTCTTTGAATTGCAAATTCAGCACCATCATTACGTGCCCATGCACGGCGTGCTACGCCGTTGTTAACGTCCCAGTGAAGCATTGAATTCAATTTCTTTTCTGCCTCTTCCGTTCCATCCAAAAGGAGGCCGAAACCTCCATTGATGACTTCGCCCCACCCGACGCCGCCACCGTTGTGAATGCTCACCCAAGTGGCTCCTCTAAAGGAATCGCCGATGACATTTTGAATGGCCATATCAGCAGTAAACATTGAACCATCCCGTATGTTTGCAGTTTCCCGATACGGACTGTCTGTGCCCGAAACATCGTGATGGTCTCGTCCAAGTACGATCGGGGCAGAAATTGCTCCGTTCCCAATAGCTCGATTCATTGCAACTGCAATGTTTCTTCGGCCGACATCGTCTGCATAGAGGATTCGAGCTTGACTTCCAACAACCAGATGGTTCGAACCTGCCTGTTGTATCCACCTGATGTTATCCTCAATTTGTTGGCGGATGTTCGTTGGCGCATCCTTTAACATCTTGACGAGGACCTCTTCGGCAATGGAATCAGTAACGGCTAAGTCTTCTGGATTTCCGCTCGTGCAAACCCAACGATAGGGTCCAAATCCATAATCAAAGCAAATTGGCCCCATGATATCTTCAACGTACGATGGATATCGGAATCCACCGTCTTCATCCATTACATCTGCTCCAGCGCGGGACGCCTCAAGCAAGAATGCATTTCCATAATCCCAGAAATACATCCCATTTTCGCTAAGCGTATTGATGGCGTTTGCATGACGCCGGAGGGTCTTTTTAACTTCGCTTACGAATTCTTCCGGGCGTTCGGAAAGCATATTCGTGCTTTCTTCATAGGTGAAATCTGCGGGGTAATATCCCCCTTGGAACGGGTTGTGAAGGCTGGTTTGGTCACTGCCGAGGTCAACTCGAATGTCACGTTCTATGCATCGCTCCCATAATTCTACGATGTTTCCGATAAGGCCCACCGAAATCGCCACTTTCATCGATGCTGCAGATACCATCAAATCAATGGCCTCATCAATGCTATCGGTAACGTCTGTCAGCCAGCCCTGTGAGTGGCGTTTTCGTGCTGCATGTTCATTCGTTTCTGCCACGATACATGCTGCGCCTGCAATGGTTGCCGCCTTGGCTTGTGCACCGGACATGCCGCCCAATCCGCTTGTGATGAACGTCACGCCCCCAAGGCCTTCTGAGGCAGATAAACCCAGATGCATCCTTGCAGCATTGAGAAGAGTGATTGTTGTCCCATGGACAATACCTTGTGGGCCGATGTACATGTATGAGCCAGCGGTCATTTGACCGTACTGACTCACACCCATCGCATTCATCTTTTCATACTCATCTGGTGATGAATGGTTAGGAATGACCATGCCATTGGTGACCACTACACGTGGAGCAGAAGGGGAGGACGGAAACAAGCCGAGTGGGTGGCCTGAATACATGACAAGTGTTTGTTCTCGTGTCATTTGACAGAGGAATTTCATTACAAGACGATATTGTGCCCAATTTTGGAAGACCGAACCATTCCCACCGTAAGTGATGAGTTCATGGGGGAATTGAGCCACTGCGGGATCTAAATTGTTCTGTATCATCAACATAATTGAGGCCGCTTCCTGACATTGTGCGGGATACGCATCGATGGGGTACGCTTTCATTTCGTATTCAGTGGGTCGGAATCGGTTCATGACAATTCGGCCGAATCCGTTCAACTCTGCTAGAAACTCAGCAGCTAACTCAGAGTGGTGGCGTTTGTCAAAATAACGTAGTGCATTACGCAAGGCCAATTTCTTTTCTGGCCTGGATAGAACTTGTCTCCTCGAGGGCGCATGGTCCACAGCAGGATCAACGGCCTTGGGCTGTGGGAGTGTGGGGAGAATTCCTTCTCCAATATGCTTTCGAAGTGCGCCCCACTGCGAGTCCATGGTGAGGGGTCTAACTGGTTGTCTTTGAGCATTGTTCCTCATCTTCGTTCAATCTGCAACACGGCAACCTCAAAAATCCCTAGTGATTCCGTTCAAACAGAGGCGGTTTTCTGGAGGGTAAAGATAAGGATGTCGCTGCTGTAAACGTCAAGCGTGAATTCAATTTGGTTTTTGGAGCAACCATCGCCATTTCCCTTGCCTTTCTCTTCGCTGGTGCCCTTTTTGTCGATACCGTCATGGAGGGCTTGGTCGATGAGGAGCCGGCATACAACGGGCGCGTCCCTGTTTGGGAACGGGAAATGCTTGATTTTGAAACCTCAGGAGATTTTGGAATCGCCATTGAAACCGGACCATACACCGTCCTTTCAACCGACAATGAATGGAATTCAACCCATCATTTTGTTGAATACATCATGCCAATAGAAGAAGGGGGGGCTGCTCCTAACGGACTCATTAGCCTCGCTGTATGGCGCCCTAATGTCCCAGAAGGCACTTTGGTCCCCGTGATTGCTGAATTCGGCCCATACTTCCAAGAGCAAAGCGTTGAAACTCCTACAATTGAGGTTCCCGGGACTTGGCTAGGGCAGATGATCATTGACCAACTCCTTCCTCACGGATATGCCTTCGCCCAAGTATCTGTATCCGGAACAGGGCGTTCCAATCATTGTATGGATTTGATGGGCAATGCCGAACAACTCGGCAATGATGCGGCTGTTCGTTGGCTAGGTGAGCAAACGTGGTCCAATGGAGCGGTTGGTATGATCGGTAAATCATACGACGGCAGCACGCCCTGGCAAGCCGCTATGTTCGGGTCGGAACACGATTACCTGAAGACCATTGTTCCCATTTCTGGATTGATCGGTGTGAAAGAACTCATGTGGAGAAACGGCTCTGCAGAAGCGAGAGCTCCAATCATGCACAACGGCGTTTATGGTTCGTACGGAATCGATGGTGATGAGGAAGATTATCAAAACATATGCCCCGATTATCTCATCGGGCCGGGGACAGGAGTGTCCGCATATCTCTTTGGGTCCGAGGTGGCGGGAGAATACTGGGCTGAACGATATTTCCTCGATAGGGTTCTCCAACATTATACAGGAAGCGTATACCTCATCCAAGGCATGCACGATTGGAACGTTGACCCACACATGGCCGTTCCAACCATCAACGCCCTCAAGGATGCAGGTATTGATGCAAAAGGCCTCTTTGGGCAGTGGGATCATGATTATCCAGACCGTCCCGTTCAACTTGATGACAGGTCAGATTTAGGTGGTCGCGGTGGGGAAGCGTTCCCTGAAATGGTGAGGTATGATTGGATGCAGGACCTCCTGGAATGGTTTGATTTCTATCTAAGGGGCGTGGGTGACCAACCTGGGCTATGGGTCGAAATTCAATCAAATCAAGGTTCATGGAGGCTTGAAGACCGATATCCTCCCGCTGATATTTCAACCCTCGAATGGGATTTAGGAGGAGTCATGGAGAACGTTGGTGGGTCAACCACCGTCACGCCGGGATTGTTTTCCGGACCGGTTTGGGAATCACAACCTCTGAACAGTACCCTCTATCTTGCGGGCTTACCCCGGCTCCATGTTGACGTGACCACTGCAACACTGGGTGGGCAATTGTATGCGTTGTTGGAAGATTGCAATCAAGAGGATAATTGCATACACATTGGGCACGCTATTATGGATTTGCGTTATCATGCTGGAGGCGATGAAATTCAAACGTGGGTCCCTGTCGTTGAAACGATCAACGCCAAAATGGAATTCATGCCTTTGGATGCTGAAATTGAAGGAGGACATCGGGTCCGTATCTCTCTGCTAGCAAATGGAGAAGATTACCTTCCGGCCAGCACAAGTTCAATCGTGTTCATTCAAGAAGGAGCGTCCTCAACCCTTCAGTTGGATACGTTCTCTCCTGATGAACGACGGTATTTCACGCCACCTGTTTGCACCCACGAACTGTGCATTCAGGCTACTGAGTCATGATTTGGCGAGTCGCTTGTATCCCATAAGGTAAACACTATACCTGAGGCCATCATCAAACCGGCGAAGATAATCAGACCGTTTTGAATTGACAGGTCAGTGTACTCCATCAGATAACCTGCGACGCTGGTAGATGCTGAGAATGCGAGGGACAAGATCAACATGTCCGTGGAAAATACCCTACCTCGAATTTCATCTTCCACCCATTGTTGTGTCAAAATGGTAGACAGAACCCAGTTTGCACCACTTGCGCTGTGTGCGATAACGACAAGGATGACGGTCAACCATAGGTTGATGTCGAGCGTCATCCCTACGAGCAGGTAAAAGAATCCAGAACCCACGATCAATTGACCGACGAGGGATGGCCAACGATTTGGATTTGTGAATACGTTTCGAGCCAAAATCGGGCCGAGGCCAGTTCCTAATCCACGGGCAAAGAAGAACAGGCCAAAACCAAATGCGGCACCGAATCCAGTAATGTCAGCCCCCATCAGGACCAAGAAAACACCAGCTAATCCTCCTCCTGCGATGTTCCAGGACGCTTTTGCAAATACAATCCTAAACAATCGAGGCTCGCTACGTATCCGTTTCCAACCTTTGACAATGTTCCTAAACGCGGTTGAGAAAAGAGGGCCATCCATGTCAATATCTCGCTCTTGTGGAAGTTTCAGGTTAATCAAAAACAGCGTCCCAATGAGGAATGTGATCGAATCAATGATGAAGGCTGCATCAACGCCCCAAACCGATACGACAACCCCGCCGAGCATAGCGCCGATACACAATGCAGTGGACCAAGATGCAGCATCAAGGGCATTGGCAGTGGCGAGGTCCGCTTCATCGACCACATTCGGCAGCGCTGCTCTTTCTGCAGTCATGTAACTTCCATGAAGCATCATCATTACTCCAGAGAGACCAAGCATCCAAACCATATCCTCTGGCCCATCAACCAACAAAAATCCCAATGCAAGCACACTCTGTGCTAAGTTTGAAACTACCATGAGCGTTTTTCGGTTAAATCGGTCCGCAAGGAGCCCAATAATCGGTTGCAGGAGCGCAAAACTTAGCATGCGTACCGTAAACAAAACACCGAGTAGAAACTCACTCCCAGTGTACTCAAGAATGAGAAAAAATAGAGCGATGGTGTTGAACCATTCACCGAGCATGGAAATGACTGCAGCAATCCATAGGTGTCGGAAATCTTTGTTCCTTGAAACAAGTTCAATGTAGGATTTTCCTGACAAGGGTCACTCCTCCTCGCCACGAATGGTATCGGAGGTTGACATTGAACAAACGATCCACTTTGATGTGGGGGTGTTTGATTGCTCAGCCGTCGAATGCAGTGGAACCAGGCTGTTGGCCTCGGGGAAGTATGTCGCGATGTTACCCGACGGAATATCATAAGGTACAATGAGCCAGTTTTCTGAATGTCGCTTCTCACCTTTGAAATGGCTCGTTATGTTCACTTTTGTACGCGCCTTCCAACCCCGTTCTACCATGTCGGTAGCGTTCATAAATACCACACGCCGGTTGCCTTTAACTCCGCGATAGCGGTCCGATAATCCATAGATGGTTGTGTTGTATTGGTCATGACTGCGAAGTGTCATCATCACGTATTGGTCGTCATCCACCTCAAGGTTGGGGAGGTCGTGTGCGGTGAAATGTGCTTTTCCATCCTGCGTTGAGAACGATTGTGAGTCTCTTGGAGGATTGGGTAATTCAAATCCATTGGGGCTATTTACGCGCTCGTTGTATTGGTCAAAGCCAAAGAGGGATTGTTCCATAAGATCTCGAATCTTGCTGTAGTCTTGACCAAGAACCCTCCACTCAAGATGTTCAATACCTAGGGTCGATTCCGCCAATTCGGCAACAATCCATGGTTCGCTCCTTAGTGAAGTCGAGGCGGGTTGAAGTCCTCCTTGAGAGCGATGAACAACTCCCATTGAATTTTCAACGGTGACAAATTGCTTGACGCCACCTTGAACGTCCAATTCCGTCCTGCCAAGGCATGGTAGAATGATAGCGGTTTCTCCAGTAACCAGGTGGGAGCGGTTGAGTTTTGTTGAAACCTGTACTGTAAGTGGGATTTTGGACAATCCACGAGCGGTTACGTCGGTATCCGGCGTGGCTGAAAGGAAGTTCCCACCCATGCAAAAGAAGAAATCAATATCGCTCCGAACCATAGCGTCAATGGCGTTGACAACGTCATGACCATGCTCCCTTGGAACTTCAAAGCCTAGACCCTCCTGTAGACGGTCGAGGAAGGCATCGGTAGGCGCCTCCCATATGCCGACAGTTCGGTCACCTTGGACGTTGGAATGGCCCCTGACGGGGCAAAAGCCCGCTCCTTTTTTCCCGACATGCCCACCGAGCAAGAGCAAATTAACAATTTCTTGGATGACTGCTACACCGTTTCTGTGCTGGGTCAATCCCATGGCCCAACATGCAATGGTGGCCTTGGAGTTGGCCAACATTGTGCCAGCGACTTGAATATCACTCTTGGAAATGCCTGAATCCTTTGTAATTTGTTTCCAAGAGGTGGATGCTGCTTTGGAGATCATTTCATCCATGCCGGTGGTTTTGGAAGTAACAAATTCTTGGTCAATGGCTTGTCGATCAACCTGAACTTTGATGAGGCCCTTGATCAATGCTGCATCGCCCCCGATTCTAACCCCGAGATGCAAATCAGCCAATGTGGTTGATTTCAGGTCCCCTTTCATGTAGTCTTGAGGGTGTTTGAATTGCATCAATCCAGCCTCTGGCAACGGATTTACGTGAATTATTTTGGCGCCCTTGTGCTTTGCATCCCTTAGTGCAGTTAGCATGCGTGGATGGTTGGTTCCAGGGTTTTGACCAATGACCATGATCACATCGGCGTGATTAAAATCATCCAAAGTTACTGTGCCCTTTCCGATGCCAATGGTTTGGCCGAGTCCTTTTCCGCTTGATTCATGGCACATGTTTGAGCAATCCGGAAGATTGTTTGTACCGTAGGCGCGGACAAAGGCTTGGTAGAGAAATGCAGCTTCATTGCTGGTTCTACCGGACGTGTAGAATGCAGTCCTGTTGGGGTCGGAAATCGATTTCAAATGATCGGAAATCCGACTAAAAGCGTCCTTCCAAGAGATCTTGGTGTAATGCAATGCCCCCTTTTCAAGGATAACAGGGTGGGAAATTCGACCTTTACGATTCAGTTCATAATCGCTCAACTGTGAGAGTTCGGATACCGAGTGCTTGGAAAAGAAATGAGGCGTAACATGGGCTTTCATTGCTTCGTCAGCTACTGCTTTAGCACCGTTTTCACAAAATTCGAACGTTGTTCTGTGTTCGGGGTCTGGCCATGCGCAACCAGGGCAATCGAACCCTTCTTTTTGGTTGACCATCGTTAGATTTTTGATGGTTTTTGCTAAGCCCATTTTAGCAAGGCCATGCTTGGCTGACGAGAGTACAGCAGGAATGCCTGCAGCTTTGGTCTTAGGCTTTTTCAATCGAAGAGCATTGGTGTCATCAGGTGTTCGTGATGTTACGTGACGTTCCATTGATATACCTCGGTCCAACCGAGATGACTTCCCTTCTCAATCCTTTGTATGGAATCTACCATCAACAGGCCCTATTATGACTGATTTTCCATTGCGAACGAAGGTTACCAGCGTGATGTTTGCAGCACGGGCTGTCTGGGCTGCAAGAGATGATGCTGCGCCTACCGACACGATAACGGGTATGTTTGATTTTGCAGCCTTTGCAACAATATCCCATCCACAACGGCCGGATAGAAACAGAGCCCGAACCTGTTGAGTCATACCCTTGAGATATGTTGCTCCAATAACTTTGTCAACGGCATTGTGTCGGCCAATGTCTTCCAACACATCAAACGTACCGTCGGAAAACAGTAGACCTGCGCCATGGACCCCTCCAGTTTTTGAAAATTCAGTTTGCTGTGATTTCATCTTTTCCAGGTGCCTAACGAGTTCGTCCATAGAATAGTATTCTGAAGGAGGTGCTACAATGGGTGTGCTATCGACCAATTCTGAGAGCTCATCCTGATCGCATGCTCCGCATGAACTGACGACGGGTCGGCTACGCTTGGAAATGAGATTCAGGCTTCCGTCCAGGAGGTCAACTCTGACCCCACCGGAATCTTCGCTGATGGTGATGGCTGGTTTTTTGGAGGGGAGGTCAAGGGAGTATTCTGTGTGGAAGTGGCCGCAGATCAATTCTTCCAAGTCATGCTTGGAAGCGAGTAGAGTGGTGATTTTTTCACCGTTGAGGCAAAGATGAACAAGTGATTCGTCACCAAGGTACTCCTTTACCAATCTAAATTGCCCATGTTCCCAGCGATGAAGGATGAAGTGGGGCGTGTCTTCGATGTTCATTCCTCCTTTGAAGGATCTATATCTACGTCAAAGAATTCAAACTGAACGGCCACAAGTTCCTCGCTTGTTGTAGCATCGGCATATGCATCAAGTGGTTCTTGATTGAGTTGGAAGAACCGTTCACCCCAGCGGAATGCACCTAGAACCTCCCTCGCTTGTTCTTTTCGCCCTATGAGGTAGAGAATGGTTGCTAAAGCTTCAGCGGTAGTCAGTCGACCCGGTTTCCCCCAGTTAACAGGGTTCGCAGCCAATAGTAACGGGAGCATTCGAGGTTGCAATCTCGTTTTCCTCATGACTTGTTCAACACTTGACTCAATATGAGCCCAACTGCAATCAAGTCCAACGATTGCTCCGTGTTGTTCTAACAGAACATGATGGTCTTCAGGGCCGAATACCTTCCCGCACAAAGGCTCAAGAATAAAACCGCGTTTTGGTAGCGTTCTCAAATTCTTATGGAGACGTAGATTGCCTCGTTTTCCTGCAAGTACGGCAGTGTTTTTTTTCGGATCATCTTGGGCGAGCCATATTGCATGGACCGGTATTGAATCCATCGGGTTCACCGAACATCGTTGAAATAATCACCGAAGGTCATCCCACGGGACGGCCCAGAGTCCAATCTACGGGTTTCCGATGACGAATGTTCAACCATCAAGGTGATGTTAAGAATGCGTTCAAACTTCCGAATCAATGAGTCCGTAGGGCGTTTCCCTGACTCTGCTGCTTTGATGACATTGACCGTCTCAGCCATCTTTTTACCGAGTTGTTGGTGGGAAAGATTCATCTTCTTTCGCGCTACTGAAATCCGTTTTCCAAAGTCTTCAGCGAGTTCTTTTTCACCCCGTGACATCAGATCGTTTTTCTTGCGTGGAGTTGAAGGTCGAGGAGTGGATGCCATTGACCGAGCCTTTGCAAGACCTGGGGCAACCGTTTTTGGGATCAAATTCATTTTATCCACGCATCGGGCACAAGCCGTGACTTCCGTTTTACCGGTTTTGACGCTTCTCACGCTTACTTTCATCGCCCCGCAAAGTTCACAATCACCCAATGCAATTCCTCCTCGTGTACTTACCGATGGCGACAACCTTTGAACCCTTTGACAAGGCTGTTTTCGCAAAATACAATCGCTGAGTTCATACAGTGTGGGCAATTGGATAATACTGAATCACATGGGTACTGATGTTGATAGGAACGACAGAAGCATGCCAACTTCCCAGGATGATGACATCCGCGAGTTGGAGGAAGCTTACGCGAAATTGAGAGACGAATCTCAACAATTGATTAACGAGCGCACGTCGCTGGAATCCGAGGTGCGCACCCTCAGAAAGAAAGTTGAACGCTTAGATGAAAACGTCAATCTTCTCAAAATGCCGCCGCATATCATCGGCCACCTTCAAGACGTTCTGGACCATGAACGAGCCATTGTCCGTTCATCCAACGGCACGGTATTCCAGGTTTCCCTCAACCAACGCCTCGACCCAGATAAACTCAAACCTGGAACGCGAGTAGCTCTCAACCAAGACAGTCTTTCTGTCATTGAAGTTCTTCATGAAGCATGGGACCCGATGGTGAGTGGTGCTGAGATGGTTGATAAACCGGATATTACATACGACGAAGTCGCTGGGCTTTCAGAACAAGTGGAGTCGGTAAGAGAAGCCATTGAACTTCCTTTAATCAAGCCTGAACTGTTCGAGAAAGTGGGTATTGTCCCGCCCAAAGGCGTTCTTCTTGTTGGTCCACCAGGATGTGGAAAGACCCTCCTTGCAAAAGCAGTCGCAAACCATACCGATGCAACATTTATTCGAATGGTTGGCAGTGAACTCGCCCAGAAATATATCGGAGAAGGTGGCCGCATGGTTCGAGAATTGTTTTCTCTCGCCAAAGAAAAGGCGCCGAGTATAATTTTCTTAGATGAAATCGATGCGATCGGTGCCAAGCGGTTGGACGGATCGACAAGCGGTGATCGTGAAGTTCAGCGAACGTTGATGCAACTTCTCGCAGAATTGGACGGGTTCGATGCGTTAAACGATGTGAAAATCATTGCCGCTACAAACCGTCCGGATATTCTTGATGACGCACTCTTACGCCCAGGTCGTTTTGACCGCGTGATTGAAATCCCACTTCCCGATGATGAATCGAGGAAGGCTATTTTAGAAGTTCATGTCAAAGGCATGAATACACAGCGCATACAAATGAAAAGGATTGTAGAAAAGACTCAGGGCTATTCCGGCGCTGAACTCAAGGCAACCTGTGTAGAAGCCGGAATGATTGCAATCCGTGACAACAGGTCAACCGTGACCAATGCCGATATGCTTGCTGCAGTTAGCCGACTGGACCGAAAAAAGACACAAGGCGCTGGCCAATCATCACCTGAAGCATTGTATTCCTGATGAATTATTCACAAACAACATTCAAAGGCCCTATGACCCGCCAAGAAGGCATGGGCAAGCGATTGATTGAATGCGTACCCAACATATCGGAAGGTCGCAATGCGAACCTCATCGAGGCTATTGTTGATGCAGCACGGATCATCGAAGGATGTTATGTGCTTGGAGTAGAGCCTGACCAAGATTACAACCGCACCGTTATCACACTCGCGGGAGAGCCCGAACCAGTGGTAAAAGGCGCTATTGCTTTGATAGAACGCAGCGTTGAACTGCTGGACATGCGAACACACACAGGAGAACATCCAAGATTAGGCGTCGTTGACGTGTGTCCATTTGTACCATTGAGTGGCGTTTCAATGGATGAATGTGCGCAGATGGCCCGGGACGTTGTGGCTCATGTTGCTGAGAGCACCGGAGCACCGATGTTTCTCTATGGTGCTGCAGCAACACATCCCGAGCGAGAGCTTCTATCGAGATTGAGGAAGGACCAATATGAGGGGTTGGAAGCAAGACTTTCGGGATTGGAAAACAGGCATTCGGAATTCACACAATATCCAGATGCCGGCTCAAGGGAATGGAACGATGTTGCTGCTCAAGCAGGTGGAATCACCGTTGGTGCACGACCCATTCTCGTCGCTTACAACGTGAATGTTGAAGAACAAGATGCGACCGTTTCAAAGAAAATAGGTTCTCTTGTACGAACAAGCGGTAGACTTCTCAAAACCACCCAAGGAAACTCTGTCCGGGTCAACGGAATGTTGCCGATGGTTCAGGGCATGGGAGTAACATTGGAAGAAATGAATATTTCTCAAGTATCCATGAATTTGAGGGATGTTTCGCAATGTCCTCTTCACATGGCTTTCAAAGCGTGTGAATCAATTGCTAACGACCATAATACACGTTTGTTAGGTAGTGAAATTGTAGGTTTAGTCCCGCTCAAAGCAATGCTTGAAACGGGTGCTTATTTCGACCCACAAGCTACCGAGGAGAGGGCCTTAGTGGCTGCAGCGATTGAAGGTCTTGGTTTGAATCGTATGCATTCTTTTGACCCATCTCAAGGAATTATTGAGTGGGCTGTTGAGAAGGAGATGATGGTATGAACTGGATGGACATGACACAACGTGAATTTTTAGCAGCATTAGCATCATCATCACCCACGCCAGGCGGTGGGACGGCGTCTGCTATTGCTTTAGGCCAAGCGGCATCTTTGGCCTGTATGGTGGCTGATCTCACTCTTGGAAGCGACAAATGGTCGGAGGGTTGGCCTGCAGCCGAATATGTCCAGAGTTTAGCGATCCCAATTATGACGCGTTCCGGAGTTCTCGCCAAAGAAGACAGTGATGCCTTCGATGAAGTCATGGCTGCATTCAAAATGCCTAAACAATCCGATTCGGAGAAAAACCACAGAAAAGTTGCAATTCAAACCGGAACATTACAAGCAGCAAAAGTGCCATTTGAAACTGCAGAAGTCGCTCTAGAACTTCTCAAAGCACTCTCGGAACTAGCAACTCTTGGGAATGCAAATGCTGTCTCCGATGTTGGGGTAGCAGGACTCTTAGCTAGTGCAGCAGCAAAAGGGGCGCTCTTCAATGTAGAAATTAATCTCCAATCGTTGCCCGAAGATATGGGCGAGGCTTTGCGAGAGATGATGCCTGATATCAAACAACAGACCAAGTTGCATTCCAGGAGTGTAATGGAAGCCGTACGTCATCGCATGTCGAACTGATCAGCGAACCTGTGATCCTTCTTTCATGTCACCGTCGATGGTGATGAGTTTCACATTTCCTTCGCCGTCGTCAGCGGCCAACATCATGCCCTCTGATGCAACACCTCTCAATTTCCGAGGTTCCAGGTTTGCAACAAAAACTACGGATTTTCCGACCATTTCTTCAGCAGTGTAGTATTCTTTTAATCCAGCACAAATGGTTCTTCCGCCTTCACTTCCGTCGTTGATTTTGACGACGTAGAGCCGATCCGCGTTTGGATGGTCTTCAACCGATACTATGGTAGCGGTACGCAAATCTACCTTCATAAACGATTCAAAATCGAGGTATGTTATTCCTTCTGTTTCTTTCACTTTATTACCACCTTTTTTCTTCTTTCTGCCACCCTTGACGCCGTGGACGGCATCATCTTGAGGAGGTTGTTCTTCTACGAGTCCTTGCTCGGCAGATAATATTTCATCCAAGTCAAGGCGTTCAAATAGGGGCTCGGGAGTTTCGGTTAACCATCCAAGAGCGGCTGACCAATTCGTTGCTTCACTCCAGTCGACATCTGAAACATTTCCTTGGAGGCCAAGGTTTCCCCATAGTCGCTGAGCAGATGTGGGCAAGAACGGTTGGGTTGTGATGGATAAGAATCGAGCGATTTTCCAACAAAAGGCCAGTGTAGCCAAACTTTCCTCATGGCCCTCTTGAGGTTCTTTGAGGTGCTCCCATGGTGCGGCTCCTTGAAGAATTTGATTTCCATATTGAGCAACGGTCATGATCTGCCTTAGAGCTTCTTTGTATCGGTGCCGTTCAAGTGATTCAGTGATTGATTCGAGAGAACGTTCCAATTCAGCCTCATGCATGCGGACACACTCGTGGTTCTCGTGAGGGGAAAACGGTGAAGCGCCACTTTCAGAGGGAAGACGGGCGCCCAGAGTAAGGACTCTGTGCACAAAATTTCCGTATGCCGCAATTAATTCGGAGTTGACTTTCTTAACAAAGTCCGGCCAATTGAAGTCGGTGTCATGGTTTTCCGGCATGTTGATGCTGAGATAATACCGAAGTGTGTCCGGGTCGTACCGTTGCAAAAATGATGGGAGCCATACAGCATGCTTTCGAGATTTAGAAAATTGACCCCCTGCTAGCATCAAATATTCCATTGCTGGGACATTCGTTTCCAAGGCTAGGTCGCCGGGACCAGGCATTTCAATGGGGTCGGTTGATGTTTTACCATGCGCAGCGTGATTTAGGCCCAAAATGAGTGCAGGCCATATGACCGTGTGGAACGGTATGTTATCCTTTCCGAGGAAATAGAGGTGCCGGGGAACTGTACCGTCCTCAGCGACAGACCACCACCGCTTCCAAGCATCATCGCCATCAGGATGAGCGTTACCAGCTGCAACATCGGACGACCAAATTCGAGCGCACGTTGAGTAACCCTGAACCGCTTCAAACCAAACATACACGCATTTTCCGCCCCATTCTTCGCCGTCAAGAGGGACGGGTATCCCCCATGAAAGATCACGGGTAACTGCCCTGGGCCGTAACCCCATGTCCAGCCATTGTTTTGTCATGGCTTTAACATTGGATTTCCAAACAGACTGTCGTTCTGCGGCGTGAGCGGTCAAGGCGTCTTGAAAAAGGTCGAGACGGTAAAAAAGATGGTCCGTTTCCCGAATTTCCACTTTTGAACCTGGATTCATTTTTGAAATTGGGTTCTTCAATTCAACGGATTCATAGGTTGCTCCACAGGCATCGCACTGGTCGCCTCGAGCGCCATCCTCACCACAGGCTGGACAGTTACCCTCTACATACCGGTCCGGTAGGAAACGACCAGAACCATCTTCGTTGAGTTCGTAATATTGCTCCATGGTTTTTCGTTCAAATAAACCAGCCTTCTCGAGGGCTGAGAAATTCTGCTGGACCATGGTCTTATGCTTTGGGTCAGTTGTTCGGTTGAACAGAGCCCCACCGTATTCGATACCTCGCGGGTCGATCTCAGGGCTCCAAGCGCAACCAAGGTCAAGGAGGGCTTGACGGTTTATTTCGTGATATTCGTCTACCACCTCTTGAGGGGATATTCCCTTTTGTTCTGCTGAGACCGTAATTGGAGTTCCGTGTTCGTCGGAACCCGAGACCATTAAAACTCGATTTCCTTTTGACCGTTCAAAACGATATTGGATGTCTGGCGGGAGATAACAACCGGCAACGTGACCCAAATGGAGCGGTCCGTTCGCGTATGGCCATGCCACACAAATGAGAACATATTCTCCACTCATTTGACTCCCCGGTCTAAGCCAAAGGCCGAGGCTTCTTGAGGTTCACCCATGGAATTGAACAGCATTAGTGCAGTTCAATACAGCCGTCATTTTGAATAACCCTTCTCTCATGGCTATAACTACCCCCCCTTCGGAAAGGAGACCTATAACCCCATGGCTGACTACACCTTGCTCATTTTCTACTCTACCCTCGCCCTTGGCGTTTCTTTCTTATGTTCCATTCTTGAAGCAGTTGTACTATCAATTCCTCAAACCTATGTATCCGTTCTTGAGAAGGATGGAAAAAGGACTGCAGCAATGTGGTCGTACCTTAAGGACGACGATTCTGTTCGTCCTCTGACGGCAATTTTGACCCTCAATACTGTAGCGCATACAATGGGTGCTGCGGGAGTGGGTAGTGAGGTTGCCAAACAGTTTGGAGACAGTGCACTTACTGTCGCCTCTGTCATCCTCACTCTCGCTGTTCTGTTCTTTTCAGAAATCATCCCTAAGACACTTGGTGCGGCTTACTGGAAACGCCTTTCAACACCGTCAGCCTATGTCCTAACATGGTTGACAAAGATGCTTGTCATCCTCATTGGACCAATTCAAATGTTGAAATCTATCCTACCTAAGGGGAATCAATCGATTGTGACACGGGACGATCTGGTTGCAATGGCTGACCTCGGTGAAATCGAGGGTGCATTAGAAGAATCTGAAGAAACCATTATCCACAACCTTTTGCGATTGCGGGAAATTATGGTGGAAGAAGAAATGACACCTCGAGTGGTTGTAACTGCATATGATGTCGATGCAACAATCAAAGAAATTCTTGATGAGAACAGCATTCTTAGGTTCTCCCGCATCCCCGTTTACGATGAGCGAATTGACAATGTCATTGGCCTTGTTATTCGATCGGAAATCCTCATGGCGGCAAGCAGAGATGAGTGGAGTATAACCTTGAGGAAATTGATGAAACCCATTCTCTCAGTTCAGTTGGGAAGCACCATAGAAGAAGCGTTGGATATGTTCCTTTCCAACCGTCAACAGTTTGCCCTTGTCAAGGACGAATTCGGTGGTACGTCAGGAATCCTGACCATGGAAGACGTCATGGAAACTCTGTTGGGCAAGGAAATCATAGATGAACTGGATGAAGTCGATGATATGCGAGAACTAGCTAGAAATCAAGCCGCTCAATCAGAAGACGAGTGAAATGATTGCTGGTCCAACCATTGGATAACGACGGCATCTCTTCCGTTGTGAACGGCGCAGCCTGAGTGACGGAGTTCGTCCATGACCTCGGTCGTGAGCAAGTGCCTCGTACCTGCTTCATCATGGCTCCTCTGGAGGCGGAGATAATGAATCTCTCCCAAGCGTTCATCGTCAGCTGCTTGGACGAGAAGCGTCGGTTCATTTGTCAAACCCCAGTTGGGCGAATCAGTTTCAACGAGTTCCGAGAGATTAGGGCGCTCGTGGTTTAATGAATTGAATTGACTCATCATGCGCCAAAGAACGAGCGGTTGAATGAATTTAGGAATATGGAGTATCTTTGATGTTTCTTGGAATATTTCCGTATAGCCGGTCATCGGAGATTCCAATACCCAACCTAAGATTTGAGGGTTTGATTCCAATTCACCTCTACGATGACTGATTCGTAATCCGATAAAACCACCCATGCTGTGCCCGTAGTAACAAACGCCACTGGAAAAAAGGTGTGGATGCGACCTCGATATATGGTTCAGCGATTCAATCACTGTTGATGTTGCTCGTTCGGCAGTCCACTTGTCCACGGAATCCGATCCACCGTGATTGGGTAGGTCAACGGCTATGACGGCCCAATCGCGGTCAATGAAAACCTTTGAACGTCCAACCATTCGAGACGATGCCGAAGTCCATCCGTGGATTAGAATGAGAGTAGGCGCATTTTTGGATGATGCCTCATGAATATACGAGTTGACACTGCCTGCTAGAGTTGGATGAGCAACAGTCTCCCATCCATCTTCTTCCAAAACAGGTTTCCTGCGCTGGGGCGCTCGGAATGAAAGTTGGGTCACTGTTTCAATGTAAGTCAGAAAGGAGAAGATGAAGACTCCGGTGAGAGCATAGAGGCTCTCTTTGAAGGTCAAATAAGTGAACACTGTTGTAAGGATGAGGAATAAAAACGGGAAAACGTTGTTTCTCGTTTGCGAATAACGCAAGAACAAGGGGATCACTTTTCTTCTTTAACTTCAGAAGTTTCGCTGGATGCAGATTCGGCATCTTTGGTAACCTTCTTGGCTTTTCGCTCTTCAGTTTTCTTGACCAATTGGTCTCCAAAGTTGCCCATGTTTTCCAGACGTGCCCAAATTCCTGTAGCCTTCTCTTCCTCGGCTGGAATGTACTTGACTAAAAATGCACCAAACATGAGGTCAAAAAGACCTTGTCGCATTTCGCTACCGTTCTTGAGGTAACGGTCTACGAACCAAACGATAACAAAAATTGTCCCAAGAGAAAACATAATGATAGCACCGGTATTATCTGCTTCTTTTAGCAATTGAAATTGAGTAAAGATCATGATGGTTCCAATGAGGGAGGATATACCAACCGAATTGACCAAAAGTCCGTGGAGTTTGTTAGGGTTGGATCCATCCCCACGAACGAATTTAGTCCGAGATACAAATTGTCCTATGTTTCGGCTAAATTTAGTTGGAATCACTCCAACGTTAATGATGATGACAAGAATACCAACGGCGTACAGGATTGTGGTGATAATGCTTGTATCGCTAAGTGAGATGAAAATCGCAGCAAAGAGAACACCAAAGTTGACGATAAAATTGACCAACCATGATATTCGACGGTTCATGTCAGAGGACAATTCATAATCATCTGACAGGCCTGCTGGACGGGCCCTCTTGGCGCGGGGAGTCTTCTCTCTCTTAGGACGTGCTGCTTTTGCAACCTTTGTTGCCTTGACCGGTGCAGTCTTAGCCACTGCTTTTGCGACTGCCTTTGCAACGGGCTTCTTGTCTTCTTCTGATGCTCCAGCTGCTTTATCCAATAGTCCCATTCGTTTCACGCTTCCTTGTATTGATTGCTGATTGCAAGATAGATTGCAAAGTCCGATGTTTCGGTGAAGGCATTAATTGACTCTTCAGGCATATTGCCGAGTTGGTCATCAACCATATTGTAGAAGATATGGCGGGTTTCTTCGTCTGTGATTGCAGGGTCTGCAAGGACACCTTTGTAAATTTCAAAATCATCACTTTCTACAAATGCATTCACGATGGCTTCTGGGAGGTGATCTCCGAGTAAATCATCAACGATTGAAACAAACTGCACGAAGAGGTCATCGTTGTCCGATGAGGATGTTGCCACAGATGCTTCTTGAACATCCGAACCTGAAGACTCAATGGATTGTTTGAGTGCCTTACGTTGAGCCATAAGAGATTGTAATGTGGGCGTCAATTCGGCAAGCGTTGCACTGTCACCAATAGATTTTGCTTCTTTGTACAACGGTTTGAGGGAACGAAGTTCTGCTTCAACTTGCAGGAGTTCACCTTCGAGTGTATCGGGGACGGATGCTTCATCTTCAATGAGTTCAACCACAGGTGCATCGCGTACTTCGGCCACTTTGTCATCCAATTCAGCCTTGCGCATGACGATAATTTCCCGGTCAAGTGCATGGCCAAACCGGTCAGCATAGCGGTCGAGCAAGGACCCTGCTTCTTTGTTTGCGATACGGTCAATATGGCCGTAAATTTGGGGGAGCGGTTTGTTGGACCGTTTTGCCCACAAGTCGTTGTAACCTTTCTCGTCCGCCAAACCAGAGAGGGTGGTGTTAGGGTCATTGACTGTTGGAACTGGTGTTGGAAGTGGAGCAACCGGGAGCGTTGGGGTTGGGGCGGGCAAGGGCTCCGCAGCTGGAAGCGGGGGCAAAGGGGCGCTGGGCAATGGTGCTGGAAGCGGTGCCGCTCCGGGAAGGGGTGGTAGCGGTGACCCACCTGGAGGCATCGGTAGCGGAGGCAATCCCCCTTGTGGCATGGGAAGTCCAGGCGCGGGAAGAGGTGCATCTTGTTTCTTAGATTTCTTACCTCTGCGCAGACCCAAAGGACTCACCCCGTATGAAGCGATGGCGAACCACCCTTGAACCTTACCTCAAAACGCTAAGAGAAAATCGGGTTTCGTATTGTTAAGAACGAGCGCCAAATCAGACCAATTTAGCCCACCCTTTCAGTACCAAAAACGTAGCACCAGTCTCATGTATGGAAATTCGGTCACCCATTTTTGATTCAAGTCGCCGATCACCAAATTGAGCAATGGCGTCATCTACGGTGTATTCTACCTCTATGGACTCGTCCATCCCGAGCGCAAGTGCCTCATGAAGTGGATTGTATGGGTTAGATCCATCGGGGTCCAATCGACTTAAGGGAAACTCTGAAACCCTCATCCCAGATTTCCCATGAAGTGAAGTTGGCCAACGGATTTGGCGTCGCACATCGATGGTAACTACCTCATCCGTTTCTCCAGCCGAACCAAGGACCACCGACGTATCTGATTTGAGAAGATTGAGAAAGAGTGATTGGTATTTTCCGAGGAGCTCAAACCGCCCAGCTTTGAGGCGCTGGACCCGGTCCTGGTGGTTGACGACATCTGCAAGTTTCCGTATGGATTCGGCTGTTCTCTGGGAAGTCTGTCCTTCGCGGTCGAGAAGAGATTGCAGTCCTGCTTCAAGTCGTTTCAAATCCTCTGATGATGATGAGTCTTTGTTCGATATACCTCTTAACGTTTGGATCATGTCATCCATCCCGTTGCGAATCCGAAGCGTCCATCCTTGGGCGCCATCATCATGGTACCTAGCCAGTCCACCTTTGACATCCACGCCCTCGCCCCGTATGTGGGATACGAGTTCTCGTCTCGCTTCCGAGTCCAAATGGAAGAGGGAGGGATCTCGATAGTGCAAGTGAAATCCTCGATGCCCTGAGAAGGTGACTTGGAGGTGGTCCTCCTTAAATCCAAATTCAGGCTCTAAAAAATCATTCCATAACGACCATGCTTGTTCATGGATCACTTCCAACATACCAGGGAAATCTTTGTCGGTCACTCCCGGCAAGTGGTCTCCATCCAAATCAAAAATCAAGTCAGCACCCTGCCACAACTTATCAGCCATTTTCATTTCAAACGGTCGCTTCCAGTAGGCCGTTGAATAAAACACAGAATGCATAGCACGTTCGGAAAGGAACGAACGGACTTGCTCAACACCAGAAAATGATTTGTGGCGGAGAGGTGGCGCTCCACCAAATGGAATGAACATCCACTCACGAGATTTCACCCGTGGCGGAGACCACAATGGAGAAGTCCGGTAATATTGTCCAAATCTGTGTGCGAAGCGGGCCCATCCTTGTGACATTCAAACCCCCCTTTACCTGCAAGTACGGCTGAGGGTTCTTGAAGGAATCCATCAAGATTCATTCTTCATCCAAAAGCGCTCATCTGCTTCCGAAATCTTTGTTTTCGAACCAGCACCAGTTGCATCAACATAATGGTCCCAGCACATGTAATATTTGTCGACAACCATAGCGTTACCGAACGTTAAGCGGATGCCACATTCGTGACAGCGGGGGCCAAGCTCTCCATTGGGGGCCTGTGCAAGTTGGATATGTTCGTGTGGCATTGTAATCCTTCCTATTTGTGCGAACCCATTCTAGTCTTTGAACTTGAGGGATGAAATCTTACCATTCTGCGGATTCAAACTCGGAACCGCTGACCCAAGCCAATAAATCCAGAGCGACGATGCAGGATTCAGAGACTTCAGGAAGAGGGTCTTTTGTGAACCGTTCCAAGACAGGTATGATGCTTCGGTCACCTATAGCTCCCATGGCTTCAGCTGCTTCATGGCGGACCATCACATGCTCGTTTGAATCGATAAGTCGTTCGGTAAGTGTGGGGAGGCAAACGGGATTTTGCATTTGGCCCAAGACATAGGCGAGTTCGTGGCGAAGAAGTGCACTGGATGTGACAAAACCCTTGCACAACGCCAAGCATGCTTCGTCACTTCGTTCATTACGAAGAGAAAATACAGCCCGCATCCGCTGGAACATAGGGAGTGATTCGTTTTGAAGCGCATTGCTCCATTGGGAAACATTCCCGTCAGAGGTCGGTGGAGCAGGGTCAACCGAGCCGTATTGGCTCTGTCGTGGTTTACGCTCATCCTGGGGCATGGATACGACCTCAAGCAGCACCGATGAAGTCAATGTCTTGAACATCAAAGTCGGCCTGTATCAAGCCGAGTTTTTGCCCTTCAACAATAAATTGTCTGACCGAGGCCCTGCCTTCATCTTCATAGTCAATGGTTCGGTCGTTGACGTACATCCCAACGAATTCTTTGTTGGTATCATCATCAATACCCCGACCCCATTCCTTAGCAAATTCAAGAGCATCTTCAGGGGATTTGAGTGCATATTCAATGCTCATCTTCGTGTAGAGTGTGATGTCTTCCATAACCGACTGGCCAAGATCTCTTCGGACCACGTTTCCGCCAAGAGGCATGGGCCAATTTTCTGTCCGCCCATTCCACCACTTGCCGAGGTCGATTAAAACATCGAGATCATGGTCCACGTAGGTCAGTTGACCCTCATGTATGATGAGCCCGCTTTTGTATGTGCCATCAAGGATTCTTGGAATGATTTCATCGAAGGGTACAACGGCAACTTCACAGTCACCCCAAGCAAGGCGAAGGCCGAGATAGGCACTGGTTTTCAAACCTGGAACGGCGATCACATTGGAGCGAGCTTCTTCCTCTGAGACTCCAGACATTGCGACGACCATCGGACCATATCCTTCGCCCATGGAGGCTCCACAGTTCATGAGAGCGTAGTGCTTTGCAATCTCAGGGTAAGCATGGATCGAAACAGCAGAAACTTCCAAATCTTGATTCATCGCCCTGTGATTGAGCGTTTCAATGTCTTGAAGTTCGTGCACAAATCGGTACCCGGGGGTAGGAAAGGCCCCGGTGGTCATGGCATGAAACATGAAGGCGTCGTCAGGGTCAGGGCTGTGTCCGATTCTAACGATTTTATTTCCGTCTTCATCCAGGGGTAGTACTACGTCCATGTACTCGCCAATCTCCAGCCCTTCAAGAACCAACCGTTCAAAAAATTAAACAATAAATCCGAAAGATGGCATTACCATGCAAATTCAAGTTCATCAGGAAGATGACAAGCTTCACTCAAAAAGCGATGCAGGCCGTTCATGTGATGGGGGTCAAGGCGATTGAAGACCTCTCCGAAATATTGATCCAATCGCTCATGAGACAAATCCGAACGGCCCATAGCCCATTGAATCACTGCCTCTCGCTTTTCATCAGAATCTTCAAACGCCACCAGTCCAGTGAGTAGAGCCGCGTGCGCCTCTTGAAGCACATTGATGGGCGTATCCTTACGTGCGACAAATACCCCAAAGATCATCGGCAAGCCAAACAATTCCAGCCATGCCTGGCCGAGGTCAAGTTGAACCATATCGGGGAATTCTTTTGCCGCCTCAAGCGCCCTATCACCAATTAACAAACAACCGTCCGCCCTAGCGAGCATCGATTCATAATCTGGGCCGGTTGTGAAATAGTCAATGACTCGACCGGATTGAGCAATGAGATACTTCAATAGAGCAACTGAGGTTGCAGAATCTGTTGGAAGAGCAATCGTTTTCATTGAATCAAGAGGAACTGCTCCGAACAAGAGTACGCTCCCAACTTCGCCTTGTGAACCAATCCCGATGTCAGGGAGCAGTACAAGTTCGTTCGCATGTTTGGCGTAGTCCGCAGCAGGGATGGGGGCTAAAACACAATCTTTACGAAGAACATGGCCGGTTAGCCATGCGGGTGGGGCAGAAAGAACGTTCCATTTCTCAGGAAGGTCGTGAAACAGTGGGTCGCAATTGAGGAATGCGACACGACCAATCGTAGATTTCCATGAATCTGTCATCAAACTCACCTATTGGGCCATCTTGAGGTTTCGCCTTGGTGAAGGCTTTGGGGGGACATAAACGTTGAAGGATTCGTAAGTTGTATTTCTTTGGACGGGTTGACAACCAGCATCGGTAATAATTCGAGCAAGTCTTGTCCGGTCATGGTCCAAGGGTGCAGTAGAACCTGCAAGATGCATAATGGACTCTTTTTGAACCGTCCCATCGATGTCGTCGGCTCCATATTGGAGAGCGAGTTCCGCAACATGGTCTCCAATATTCATCCGATATGCCTTGATATGGGGGATATTTGGAATCATCAGCCGGGAAACAGCAATGGTTCGAAGAACCTCGGAACCGGTCGCCAGTTGAGCTTGGGGTAGGCGAGAAGAGTCAGGAAGGAACGGATACGGGACGAAGCATTGGAATCCGGAGGTTTGTGATTGAAGTTCTCTAAGCAAGATCATATGTTGTACCCGTTGAGCAAGGGATTCAACGGTTCCAAAAAGCATGGTGCAGTTTGACGGTATGCCAAGTTCATGAGCCTCCCTGTGAATACGAATGTATTCTTCGGAACTTTCTTTGCCGTTGCAGATGATTGAACGTACATCATCATCCAAAATTTCAGCACCACCGCCGGGCAACGAGGTGAGCCCTGCATCATGCAGTCGGCGGAGCACCTCTTTGGTGGGAATAGAGGACAGTTGCCCGAGATGTTTGATCTCTACAGCCGTCAAGGCCTTGATTGAGACATGTGGAAATTCTTCTCTGACTCGCTTGAACAGGGATTCGTAATGAGCCACATCCCAATCGGGGTGGAGTCCTCCAACCGAGTGAACCTCATCAACATACGGAGCATAGCGTTCGAGGTCAACGATGTACTCTTGAATGTCCATGGAATAGGCATCGTCTGCTTTAGGCCCACGACGAAATGCGCAAAATCGGCATGCAAGTACACAAACATTGGTTTGGTTGATGTGGACGTTGCTGTTGAAATATGCATGATTTCCAAATCTGGACGTTCGAACATGGTGAGCCAATTGACCGACTTCGTGAAGGTTGGGATGCTCATACAATCTTACGCCATCGTCCAAACTAAGGTGGACTCCGTCGGCCACCCGTTGAACGATGTCTTGTATTGCATCAGACCAATCGGACACTGGAAGGAGGGCATTGCTGAGGCGTTCCAGCCAATCGCCATTTGACCCAGCTAATTTTCGGTCGGACGACCAGTTCTCCATGTTGCTACGCTAGCACAACGCCTTCATGAAGATGTGCTTCTCATCACCGGGAGCGAATCACAAAGAATTTTGATTTGACCAAAAATTTTCTAAATTCTTCAATGATGAACACACTTGATGAAACCAGAACAATCACGATCCAATCGTTTTGAGTTAGGGTCGTAGTTGATAGCAATTGCCCGACTTCAATTCCAAGCAATGGAATGTCTGCATTTGCGAGTTGGACAAAGAAGAGGAGTAATCCTGAAGATATGATCAATGCTAAATTTATGGCCCTGTTTGAGAAGAACCCTAGTTCCAATACGCTTTGTTCATTTGAACGACAGTTCATGACGTTGAACAATTGGAAGACGATGAAAACCGCAAAAGTCATTGTTTGAGCATGTTCAAAGTGGCCATCGGCATAGATTTCCCAATCATCAATATCCGCCTGATTGCCTAACAAACATCCATCTCTCATGGCGAGTGAATCGGCTGATGCATCGGTTGACAGGAGTTCGCATTGTGCTAAACCTCCTCCTGCGAGGAAAAATACGGCTAGGGTACCTGTTACCATGACTGCACCCAGATAGAAGATCAATGAGATATCGCCCATATTCGGTAACCCTTCGTCAACGGGTCTCGGAGGGCGGCTCATGACGTTGCCATGCTTTTTCTCGACACCGAGGGCAACGGCGGGTGGCCCGTCCATGAGAATGTTAATGACTAAAATTTGAGTTGCTGTTAGCGGTAAGTTCCAACCAAAAATGAACGTTGAAACAATGATCAAAGCAACTGCTGCAACGTTGGTGGATACTTGATAACGTACGAAATTGCGTATGTTTTGGTAGATCTTACGCCCTTCTTCAACGGCATGAACAATGTTAGCAAAGTTATCGTCTTGCAAAACCATGTCTGCGGCATCTTTTGCAACATCCGTACCGGCAATGCCCATTGCAATGCCGATATTGGCGCGCGAAAGAGCAGGGGCGTCGTTAACGCCGTCACCCGTCATGGCTACAATTTCACCTTGCTCTTGTAGCGATGAAACAATGCGCATCTTTTGGTCTGGAGTTACCCTTGAAAATATGGAAATGTTTTGAGAGACTTCGAGCAAATCTTCGTCGGTCATTTCTTGAAGGTCTTTTCCATCAACCGGAGGTAGTGTCCCCGTCGTAATGGCGAGTTCCTTTCCAATGGCCGCAGCGGTAGCGTGTTGGTCCCCTGTGATCATCTTGACTTTGATACCTGCGCGCTGGCATGTTTCAATCGCATCCTTGACTTCAGGACGGGGTGGGTCCATAATTCCAACAAGACCAAGGAAGGTCAAATTATTCTCCATGGACCTAACATCGGTGATGTCTTCCCCATCTTCGACCTTTCTTGCAAACAAGGCGATCACTCGCATGGCTTGAGAACCCATGTCCCGGTTGAGTTCTTTTACCCTGGAACGATCTTCTTCAGTAAGCGGAACAATCTGGTTGTCAACAATCTTTGAACTGGTAAGCCGTGAGAATCCACCACCGCTTCCTTTGGAAAAGACCCAATGGTCCCCTTCGTATTCATGTATGACACTCATGCGCTTTCGATTCGAGTCAAAGAAGAATTCATTCTGGCGAGGGTGGCGGTGAGAAAATTTCTTGACATCCCCGTTGATTTTCCATCCCGCTACAGCACATGCAGAATCAGTTGGGTCTCCAATCGCTTGCCAGATGCCGTCTGTTTTGGTCAAATTAGAATTGTGACATAGAGAAAGGCAAGCTGCAATGAGTCGGAAGTTGAGGTCGGCATGTTGCTTCGTCAAATCATCATCTTTCAGTTCTTCTCCATTGATGACGACAGAACCTGAAGGCTTGAATCCCTCTCCGGTGAATCCATATTCTTGATTGAGCGTTGATAACCGACGTACTGTCATTTGATTTTTTGTCAAAGTCCCTGTTTTATCGGAACAAATCACGGTGGTGGAGCCCAGTGTTTCTACGGCCTTCATGCGGCGAATTATTGCTTTGTGACGAGCCATGTTGCGCATGCCTAATGAAAGTGTAATGACAAGAATAATGGGTAAACCTTCTGGAACAATAGCGACGAAAATTGCGATGGCTACAGTGAAACTTTCCAATGCAGCTTGTTTCAAATCCGGATTGGGTTGACCGTATTCAACAATCATTTGCAAGGAAACCAAGAGTGTCGCAACGATGAGGGCAATGAACCCAAGGAATCGTCCCAAACTTTCCAGTTTTAGTTCAAGGGGCGTCTTCGGCGTTTCCGCGTCGGCAATATCACGAGCAATCTTGCCCAGTTCGGTTCGCATGCCCGTTGCGACCACCAGACCTAATCCGCGGCCTGAGGAGACCGTAGTCCCCATGTAGGCCATGTTTCTACGGTCAGCTAGCAACGCATCCCCTGATAATTTATCAGATTTCTTTTCAATTGTATCCGATTCACCTGTTAGTGCTGATTCGTCAATTTTGCATTGCTGCGACCATAAAACTCGAACATCTGCTGGAACGTTGAGTCCTTGTTCCAAGCGCACAACGTCACCAGGCACGAGTTCTGAGGTTGGTATTTCGCTTTCAAAATCACCTCGAATAACAACACAATTGGAAATCGACATCTGCTTGAGCGAATCCATCGCAAGTTCTGCTTGGCCTTCCTGCCAGAATCCAAAGAAGGCGTTAGCCGTCAAAACAAGGAAAATGAAAATAGCATCACCTGGGGCATCGGGATGTATTGCAAGAGCGACAAGAGCTGCGCCAATCAGAAGGTAATTCAGCGGATCATTGTATTGGGAAATGAACCGCATGAAAGCAGAAGATTTCTCTGGCTCGGCCAATGTATTGAAACCGTATTTGTTTTGGCGTCTGGCAACATCCTCGGAGGGAATTCCTTCTGCCGAGGAGTCCAAAATCGTAGTACAATCATTAACGGCTAATGTGTGCCACTTTTTTTCTTGCAAATTAAACACCCACGAAGGAAGGAGGAAAACCAATGGTTAACCTCATCTACGGATTTATCCGAGCAAATGCTCGCTTAATATCTTGATGCAGAAAACCCCTGCGCCTTGTAGGGTAGAATATACTTACCCACACCCACTGGGAGGGCCATGGCCGCAGGACATGAACCCTATATTTCTGCGAGTGAAAGCCCGAAGGAATTGACGCTTCGTGTCATTCTTGTTGGAATCGTTCTTGGTGTATTAATGACTGCAGCCAATGCATACCTTGGTCTGTATGCGGGAATGACCGTTTCTGCCAGCATTCCTGCAGCAGTGATGTCGATGATCATCCTACGTACGATGTTCAAAGATGTATCAATTCTAGAGAACAATGCAGTCCAAACCATGGCTTCTGCCGGCGAATCCTTGGCAGCCGGGGTGATATTCACCGTACCTGCATTGCTTGTGATGAATCTATGGACGTCCATCCAATGGATGGAGACGCTGATTATTGCCACCTTGGGAGGGCTCCTTGGAACCATGTTTACCATCGCCCTTCGTCGTCTGTTTATTGTGGAAGAAGCACTTCCATACCCCGAAGGAGTCGCATGCCGAGAAGTTCTCGTCGCTGGTGAAGAAGGTGGAGATGGAGCATTGGCGATTCTTTACGCCCTTGGAATCGGTGGTATATACGGTCTCATGGTCAAAGGATTTCAGGTGACTCACCATACCGTAGAAGGGGCATTTACATTTCTTACGACTCGCATGTACGCGGGAATGGATTTGTCAATAGCGCTGTTGTCTGTTGGTTTCATTGTAGGGATACGTATTGCATCATTCATCTTTTTCGGAGGCGTACTTGGATTTGGACTTCTCGTGCCTATGTACGGTCTCATTTATGGCTGGCCCGAAACAGACAATCTGGTGGACGGTTTCTACGCCATATGGTCGACTCAAATTCGCTATGTAGGGGTCGGCGCCATGGTGGTTGGAGGGGTTTACACGCTTTGGTCCATGAGAAAAACAATCATCACAGGATTATCAAAAGCATTCGTGAAGTCAGATGAAGATGTGGGGGAATTGCCAAGAACTGAGCAAGACTTGCCTATGCCCTATGTGTTTTTGACTTGCGGGGTCCTTGTTGTACTCACGTTCTTTTTCTATTGGTGGTCCACTCAATCATTCGTTCTCGCCCTAGCAGGAGCTCTTTTCTTAGCGTTTGTTGCGTTCTTCTTTGCTGCCGTGGCTGGATACATTGCGGGTGTAGTAGGCTCTTCTAACTCACCGGTTTCAGGAATGACCATTGCTACACTGTTGTTCACAGTGGGCCTCGTGTGGGTTGTTGGCGACCTTATGCTCAACATGGAAACTCAAGATTTGATGATGGCTACCTTGTTGATCGCCGCCATTGTTGCAACGAGCGCCGCCATTGCTGGTGACGTCATGCAGGACCT
>DAVD01000042.1:42038-43095 GCA_002505405.1 Candidatus Poseidonia alphae
CTGACTGGCGCCATCGTAATTGGGCCTGTTTTATCGCTCTTGCACGATGCTTTTCGCATCTCACAAACCGCTTGTCAATTGAACCCCCTGCCAAACGACCCCACCTGTTCGAACGCATTGTTTGCTCCACAGGCTGAATTGATTGGAGCCATCGTCCAAGGGGCATTTGGTGGGGATTTGAACATCCAAATGGTCATGCTTGGAGCAGCCATTGCTGTCGCTCTTATCATGCTCAAAATGCCTGTCATGAGTGTGGCAATTGGAATCTATCTACCCCTTGGACTTTCAGTCCCGATCATGGCGGGTGGAATTATCTCGCACTTTTTGCTCAAGAGTGCTCATTTACGGGTTGATGGAATACTCCATGATGAGCCGTCACCTCAAGCCCAAAAAGCCGCTAAAGAAGTGGAAAGTCGGGGCGTACTGATCGGAGCTGGATTCATTGCCGGTGAATCCATCATGGGTGTTTTTATCGCTGTATTGATTGTTGCTAAAATTAATCTGCCGGAACTCTTTGGAGTTGGCACACTCAACGATATGTTCTCATTGGCGTTCTTTGCTTGGTTTGTTGGCGTATTTATCTGGTTGGCTACTCGGGCCCTCCCAAAGGGTGGTTCTCTTCTCGGGGATGTTGTCGTCATCCTTGCCGAAACCATAGGGAATTTGATCAATTCGCTCAAACCAAAACAACGGTGAATGAATAAAATTTGTCAACCTCTGTGGACACAAGGATGAAAGGCCATCCACGCCCGCAAACTGTTGTTGGTGTAACCATGACGACGGCTGATGAATTAAGAGAAGTTGCACGAAAATGTCGAGTCCACATCGTGGACATGGTTTACAGAGCACAAGCTGGGCATCCTGGTGGCTCTCTCTCAGAAATAGATTTGCTAACCGCTCTCTACAAAACACAACTCAATGTTCGACCGAGTGAACCGAAGTGGGGTGACCGTGACCGTTTCATTCTTTCAAAGGGTCATGCCTCACCTGGTATGTATGCCATTCTCGCCGAAATGGGATTCATCAGTGTAAAAGACTTGGAATCGTATCGTGTGCT
>DAVD01000042.1:43133-74194 GCA_002505405.1 Candidatus Poseidonia alphae
GCCGGTTCCTTAGGTATGGGACTCTCCTTTGGAATGGGTACCGCTCTTGCCGCACGATTGGATGGAAGCAATCGACAGACCTACGTCATGCTCGGTGATGGGGAAATCCAAGAAGGAAGCGTCTGGGAAGCAGCCATGGCCTCCGCTCACCATGAACTCGGTAATTTGAACGTCATTTTGGACCGAAACCGAATCCAAAACGATGATTTCTGTGAAACTCAGATGCGCATGTTCGACATTCCTGCGAAATGGAAGGCCTTTGGCTGGAATGTTATGGAAATTGACGGGCACAGCATGGAAGAAATTGTGGAGGGTTTGGACTTCCTCGCACAATCAAACGACGGACCATCCATTCTCATCGCTCAAACCGTAAAAGGAAAAGGAATTTCTTACATGGAGGACAATCCTTCGTTCCACGGTGCTGCACCAAATGAAGAACAGTATGCATTAGCCATGAAAGAATTGGGGGTGTCTGCATGACCAAGATGGAAGCAACCCGAGATGGCTACGGCCAAGCTTTGCTTGAGCTCGCTGACAATAAGAACGTCGTTGTTCTGGAGGCAGATCTTGGTAAATCTACCAAATCCCTGCATTTTAGAAAGGCCCATCCAGAACGAACTGTTTCTTGCGGTATTGGTGAGCAAAACATGCTCCTTGTTGCTGCAGGCATGGCCGCTAGCGGTTACATTCCATTTGCATCTACCTTTGCTATCTTTACGGAACGGGCTTTTGAGCAGATGAGAAACGGTGTCGCTCGACCGAACCTACCGGTTCACCTCTGTGGGTCCCATGGTGGAACGCATACAGGGACGGACGGCTCATCAGCACAATCCATTGAAGACCTTGCAATTTACAGGACCTTACCCAACGTCACCGTCATACACCCAAGCGATAGCGTAAGTACTCGAATATTAACCAAACAACTCGCTGCCTCATCCTCTCCATCCTACATGCGAACAGCTCGCAACAAAACCCCAGTTTTGTACGACGATGCGGGTCAAGATGTCATTCAAATCGGAAAGGGTATTGAACTCAAAAACGGGTCAGACGTTGCCATCATTGCATGTGGAGTGCTGGTCGCTGAGGCACTCAAAGCAGCCGAGTTACTGGCTGAAAAGGGTATAGACGCTACAGTAGTGGACATGCACACCATCAAACCAATCGATGCAACACTCATCGATGTTGTCGCAGAACGATGCGGAGCTCTTGTAACCGCGGAAGACCATTCGATCATCGGTGGACTTGGCGGTGCCGTCGCCGAACACCTCTCTACAACCAACGGAACACCGCTAGAACGGGTTGGAGTAAAAGACCGATTTGGGGAGTCTGGACAAGCTGATGAGATGCTTGAACTGATGGGGCTCAATGCTGCCCATATTGTAATGGCTGCTGAAAGGTCAATCTCACGTAAGTGAACCTGCTGAATAACCATTAGTCAAATGCCCCTGGCCTCCTCATGGGAGACAAGGATACGCTATCGAATGTGATGGACATCATCGATGAATTCACACGCGAACGTGATTGGGAGCAATTTCATAGTGTCAAAAATTTAATGTCCTCAATTCTAATTGAGGCAAGCGAGTTAAGCGAAACGGTTCAGTGGTCCAATCCCACTCTGGATGATGTCATGGAGAACCCGCAATTGCATGGAGAAATTAAAGATGAAATTGCTGACGTCATGGTCTATTGCCTCCGTTTGTGTTCTGTTTTGAGCATTGAACCGGTCCAAGCAATGATTCAAAAGATTGCTAAAAATCGAGCCAAATATCCGATTGAAATGTCCAAAGGAAGTTCAGCAAAATATACATCGTACGAGAACTGATGCTGATTTGGCCTACCAATAGTTGAAAGAGTGCCTCCCGTGTCTTGTTGTTATGGAGTTCTTTCTGGACACAGCCGACGTAGATGAAATTCGTGAAATCGCAGCATGGGGAATACTGGACGGCGTGACTACCAATCCTTCGCTGATCAAAAAGTCAGGTCGAGATTTCAAAGAAGTGGTTGCTGAAATTGCATCCATTTGCGACGGACCCATATCTGCAGAAGTCACTGCAATGGATACTGCAGGGATGATTGAACAAGGACGTGCACTGAAAGCAGAGTTGCCTGAAAATGTCATTATCAAGATTCCATGCACGCCTGAAGGGCTCGCTGCAACCAAGGTATTGTCAGATGATGGAATTAAAACTAACGTAACGCTCATATTTTCTGCATCTCAAGCATTGATGGCGGCTAAAGCAGGGGCGACATATGTTTCCCCTTTCATTGGACGAATTGATGACACAGGCCATGATGGAATGGAACTTATAGCCGAAATCATGAACACTTGGGCCAACTACGATATTGACACTAAGGTTTTGGCTGCTTCAATTCGCCACCCAACCCATGTGTTGCAATGCATCCAACTTGGTGCGCATACAGCAACCATGCCTGCAAAGACATTCCGTCAATTAATGACCCACCCGCTCACCGACAAAGGACTTGAAGGATTCATGCGTGATTGGGCCGAAGTTGAAGCCGCTGGCAACGCTTGAACCTCACAAAGGTTCTATCGACCATGTCCTTACATCGACACCCTTGGAAAGATGTACATGGTCGGGTTGTAGCGGTCTGTTGATACCTAAATTGTATGATTCAGTCAATGAATTGTGTTCAATTGATGCTTCTGCTGAATGAAAGACCCAGGGGTTGTGTTGAGTATAGGCGCGATGGAGAATTCCTTTGTGGACGGTGTACAAACAGTACCGTTCAAAGAGAAAATACTCCAACGTACCTGGTTGAGCAGAGATCGCCTCACCTACTGCTTTACACGAACCTTTCAACACGACGCCGTCGGATCGTCGTCTAGAAGACCATGTGTAGGTATCGTCGGTCACCGTCAGTGAACATTTTGCATACCTGTACGGGAGTCCATAGGAGCGCGGTGCGTGAAAGCACGTGATTCTGCTTTGAGCGTCAAGTGTTAAAAAAAACACACCCGGTTGACCATCACGTGTGACGTAGGTTCTAATGTTGAACTCGGGGAAGTTGGAGACACCAGGCACAGAGATGAACCAGCGTGGCCGAACATGCATCATCTCAAACGGGATGGTGCCAATATACGCCTTCCCGTCGAACAAGTCCAATTCAACATCGCTTGGGAGGTGAGGGAGAAGAAGTTCGGGATTAACTTCCCAATGCATGAATGAAAGGTGTTCCCAGGATTGGGACAATGCATGCTTTCGATTGGGCATGGGAAAGGGAAGGTGGTCCTCCCGAAATTCATGCGCCATGATGGTAGCACAGGTTGCTTTCAATTGAAAGTAACCGTTGAGTACCGGCCGAAGTAGCTCGAATCAACTGGACAGAGATGAGGGGCGTTGAACCTCAGCGGCTTGCCAAGGTCAGGTTCTTCCACATTTCCTCGGGGACTTCCATAGCCAAACGTAGGCCGCCCATTGCGCCCAAACGGACTGGGTCGTCGACAACGTGAACGTTGACGTCGCCCATATCAGAAAGACGGCGTTCAATGAGTGCGCCCAATCCACGTATGGATGAGCCGCCACCAGCTAGGACCATGTTCTTACGGAACTCGTCATGGTATTCTGGGTTGGATTCAGCAATCAGAATTTTAACATTTTCAACGATTGGGTCGACAATGGATTCACAAGCGCGTTGAATGCAGTCGGTGATGTCCAATGTCATGGCTTTTCCATCAATGGAGAAATCGACCAAAACAGGTTCTTCGGGTGCTCCTGTTGAAACAAAGGAATGCTGCTCCTTCCATCGACGAGCCATATCCTTGGTGATTTGAGCACCGTTGTATTTGGATTGTACTTCCTTGATGATTTGGTTGTCCACATAGTCACCGGCATATCCAGTATGCATTTGGTCGCCAGGTCCTGGGATGGTCCCGTAGACGCGGCAAAGGTCGGTTGTACCGGCACCAATGTCAATCACGAGTGTGTGGTTGATCATGTCGAGTGCATAGGCTACAGCAAAGGGTTCCGAAATGATCATGGCTGAGTTTACTGAACCTGCAGCAGCGTCAAAAATTGCTGTCTTGTCAACGTGACTTGCTTCAGCAGGTGCGCCGATCACTGCGACAACACGGTCGTATTCTTCTGGGTCTGAAAGTCCAATCAGATGGGTGATGAAGTGCGCAATGAATTCACGGTCTTCAGGAGTATCCTTGATGACACCAAGTTCCAAAGGGCGGAAGAGGTTCAATGCAAGCCGGTTTTTGAGGGCATCTTCCCCGAAAAGAACATCCCGCTTCAAAAAGTTCCGAGCGATAGGGTCTTTTGGAGTACCAATAACGGTCAACTCTTCAACTTCATGACTGTCCGAGGATACCATCACGGAGCGGAAGGTTCCCAAATCAATTCCAATATACAATACATCTTTCGCCATAGGCTCACTGACATGTCCATAACGGTGGAGTTTATGAAGAGTCCCACCGTTAAAATAGAGAGTGCAGGTGTGAACAGGTAAAAATGTCACGAACGATTAACCTATAGAACAACTGGTTGGTCGTTGTTTTTCCCTCAACACCATGCTTCGCATGCCTTGCAATACCATGCAGCGTATTGTTCATACAAATCCGCCATGTTCCCACAAGTTGTGCATTCTTTTACGGCATCTTTTCCGCATATTTCCATGACCATTTGCACGTGATACATGTCATCAATACCCAATTGTTCACGCATGGCCCAAAGCAATTGATCTTCACTGGGAGAGATAATTCCATCTTCCAAAACCAATTTCACAACGGTTCTGTAATCTTGTAGGGTCACCGTATCTCGAGAATCCAATACGACTCCGCCCTTTTCCGCGATAATATCTGTGCCACCAGGGTCATCCACGAAAAGTACGAATGACGCTCGCTTAAGAGAATCGTCTCGCAGCTCAAAACCAACACGATTCCCAGAGATGCTTGCGTAGACCAATTTGGATGATCGATTGATCACGTTAGCAATTGAACGGGCCGTTGCTTCCGCAGTTGGGCCACGCTTCCATCCAGTTGGGCTTCGCTCATTGTAGGCGTAAAATTCTGTACCTCTGCCAGGATATTCCAGACGAATTTCTTCACCTCCATCAAATCCGTTGTCCACTAAGGTAATCGAGCCAACTTCTGTTGAAACGATGTTGTCCTCATCATCAAAACTAATCATCAGCGGTTTTCGCTCTTCAGTTGCCGCATTGAAATGTCCTTGCATTCCGGACATCCACTTGTCTTCCAGGCGTTTGAGAGATTGTTCTTGCTCCCCCGTCAATTCTTTCTTAACACCGAGAACATCTGCAAGTTCTCCAGACTGCATGTCTTGTCGAAATTGTCGAATGAGGTCTTCATCTCGCTTGTAAGATGGTGGTTCTATTGCTTTTTTCTCCTCAACGTAGTTGGGGTCGGCCCACTCGTGATTGCAAGAGCCACATTGGAGGTAACCCTTCATGGTCGAATCTTGAGCATTGCCACCGCACCGCGGGCAATCGCCTTCCTCGTTGTAGCCCAGATTGTCTACAGCCTCATCTCTTCCTTTCCGCAATCCGCCGAAACCAGCCATGATACTGCGGGGGCCTTCCTTTGTATGAAGGCTTTCCTCCAATCAAATGATACGCCCACGAAGACCGTAGCGAATCATTCCTTCTTGTGCGTAAATACGTCGAACGACCAGTTCAACAGTTTCACCGATAGCGACTTCATTTTCTTCATCATCAACCATGAGGAACACCCCTTTTGGCCCATCATCAAGGTCCAAAAATACAGTGGTTAAGCCGCCAAGTAAGGGTGCTCTTAGAGAAAATTCTGACGGAGCCCCCGCTGCTGACAGTTTGGTCCAACTTGCGACGCTTCCAAGAGGTTTTAGTGAAATTCTCCCGTCCTCTCGGTCCCCGTCTTTACTCAGTTGCCGAGGTGGCCACACCAACAGTTCTCCAAATTGTTGCCCGGAAAGTGCCATCCGAGCAACACCTCCTTCGTTGTACTGTGCACTTGAAACATAGGCGCCTTGACTGACATGGCCAACAAGAAGTTCTGATTCCCAAGCCTTTTCGATGGCCGTGTGAAATTCGAGGTTAACTTCAATCTGAGTGTCCAGCACTGGCAGTTCAATTGAAGTATCCCGTTGGACAAGAACCACCGTTGCATCATCACCGATGAGCAAGTCCCATTTGCAGGAGTCATAGGTTTCTTCGTCGGCCATAGCAACACCTGTAGCCATGGTGAAAATAGAACCGTTCACGCCTTTAGCCAATGACACACAATCCACCGAATGGTCATAGGAAAGACGATGCTGAAGGGCTGCGATCGCCAGGGTTGTATGGTCACTGTCAGCACCGAATACACGTGAACCGTGACTGATAAAGGGTGACTGAATCAAGGTGTAGGTTTCATCCCATGCCAGGAGGTATCCCTTCCACACATCAGTTCCCGACGTCATTGTCGGTCCCTCCCTAAGACGTGGACGGCGCAGGTCGCACCAGAACCCCCTACATTGTGCGTTAAAGCAGTTTCAGCATCTCGAACTTGACGGCCGTTAGCAACTTGCCCTCTTAATTGCTTGAAGACTTCTACGATTTGCCCCGTTCCAGTTGCCCCGAGTGGATGGCCTTTTGATTTCAGTCCGCCGCTTGAATTGATGGTGACATCGCCTTGATTCAAAACACCTCGACCGTCTCGTGCGAACATCCCACCCTCTCCCCGCTGGGCAAATCCAAGATCTTCAGTCGCCATCAACTCAGCGATTGTAAAGCAGTCATGAACTTCAGCGAGGTCGATGTCTCTTGGATTAATTCCGCTTTGTTGATATGCGCGTTTTGATGCTTCAGCTGTGGCCTTAAGTTGGGTAATCGAAGGCCGGTCGTGCAAAGCGAGACGATCTGAAGCAGCACCAGAACCGCGTATCCAAACCGGCGTGTCGGTAAACTGTTGAACCACATGGTCTGCTGCCAAGATTACGCAGGAAGCACCGTCTGAGGTTGGGCAACAATCGTACAGTGTCAAAGGATCTGCCACCATAAATCCGCTTGCAGCCTTCTCAAAAGAAACCTGCTTTTGGATGTGAGCGAGGGGGTTCATGGCCCCATGGGAGTGGTTTTTAACGCTGATATGAACCAAATCATCATGATTGGAATCGTATTCATGGAAGTAACGGCGAGCCATCAAAGCATAGGTTCCTGGAAACGTAAGACCAGCAAGACGTTCCCATTCCGTATCACCAGATACTCCGAGCCAGAATCGTTTTCGTTCTGGAGTTAAATCGTTCATTTTTTCGATTCCACCAGCAACAACGACATCAGCTTGTCCGGATTTGATGGCCATCCATGCATCACGGAAGGCAAATCCAGAGGAAGCGCAAGCATTCTCAACACGCCGAACAGGTACACCGTCCATTGCTGAATGCTCTGTGAGAAGGGCGGCTGTATTTCCTAATTGTGAGCCCCCAAAAGCTATGCTTCCAATGAATGCTTCATCAATTTGCGAGGGTGAAAAATCTCCATCAACACTTTCAAAGGCGCTCAAAGCAGCCTCAGCCCACATTCCTTTGAGTCCAAGTGAGTGATTTCCGTATTTCGTCTGACCGGCACCGACTACCGCAACATCAACCATAACCAAGGGGAAAGGGTGGCGGCATTTCATACACTCGCTGCTGGTTCACGAGAATTGTAACTTATCTATTTGAGTTGGTTCCTTGCCCGCAGGGTTCATGAACAGGTCTCGCCCGCATACACATTATGCTACGCCAATGCCGAAGCCATGGACACTTCTCCGGAACCAACTGCCCCGTCTGTAACGAGGAAGGAAAATTCATTATGAGCGATAAAGAATCCAATTCACTAGGACGTATTCTAGCGCTGGTTTTGCGCCACGCTCCAGAAAAGTTCAACGTTGAAATGGACATCAACGGATGGGTGAACGCACGAGAACTTTCCGAAGCCATTGGGAAGCAACGTCGTCATTATCACTGGTTGCGAGCCTGGCACTTTGAAGCCATATCCAACGCAGATGACAAAGGACGCTACCAAGTCGAGAACGGCATGATCCGTGCGACCTATGCCCACTCGATTGAAATTGACCTGGACCTTCCTACAGATGAGATTCCCGAAGGACTCTATTTCCCATGCTCTCCAGATGACATCGCCACATTGCTTGAATTTGGTCTCACCGCTGGTGACCGCAAGAACGTCCACCTTTCACGCACCATTCCTAACGCAATGGAAGCAGGACACGTTCACATCCATCGCCCAGCGATTCTTGAAGTTGATACGTCGCGAGCCATTGCAGATGGACATACCATTTATCGCGCTGGAAAAACAGTATTCCTCACCGACGAAGTTCCTGGAGAATACCTTTACCAAGTCGAGCCTGATGACCCAGTACTCCTCGAAATTGTTGCTCAATGGGAGCAAGAAGAAGCAGAAGAAGAGTGAATTACTTCTTTTCTTGTCCGCAGGCCGGACAGAAATCAAGGTCATTCTCAAGAACCGTATTGCACGAACCGCAGTGTGAATGGCCGGTCATTAATGCCTCAACCTTGAAGGGGGCGGGAGTCTTTTGTTCCAATGCCTCCTTTTCAACAAGCAGTACCGGATCGATCCCATGACGCTTAAGTTCTGCAATTCTGTTTTGGTAGATTATGGCTTCTTGAAGGGCGGATTCTAACTGCCATAATCGGTTTTCTCGCTCTTCACCATCAGCAATCGTACGGGCTTCTTCAATGCAGACCTGAAGGTGTCGCATGAATTCGTCAACATTCGGTTCGTCCGCCATGTCAATGGCTCGTGTGCCTTGCCTCATGAATGCTTGGAATCATCCCCTTACATCCGGTACGCTCATGGCGCAAGCATTGTACCACCGTCTATGCGAGAGCGTGTGGTCATCAAGTGGGGCGGTGGTCTAATCACGAAGAAAGAGGTTCTAAAGCAACCGCTACTGGACGTCATTGGAAGTTTAGCTGACCAAATCCTTGAATGCAATCGAGAAGGCATTGATGTTATTCTTGTCCATGGAGCAGGTTCATTTGGCCATCTAAAGGCCAAAACATACCGACTCGCAGAAGGGCGTCTCAACATCTCCGAGGCCCATTCGCTAGGGCCACTGACCCAAGATGAAGCCATAGAGGAAGTTCGCAACGATATGATGGAACTCAACCGGCACATCATGGATGCTTTGACGAAGCGGGACATCTCTGCCGTTTCCCTCCCTCCGCATCAATGGGCGAATGAAACCGGGACTGATTTCAAAGGATCACTGGAACACTTTATTCAGGCCCCAAAGGGAATCACCATGGTCACGTTTGGAGATGTTGTTTCTTGCCAGGGTCATAGGGAGTTTGGGATTCTCTCGGGAGATGATATCGTGGCAAGACTCGCTGTGGAAGTACCGGATGTTTCACGCCTTGTCTTTGCGATAGGAGGCGTCGATGGTGTGTTAGCAGTACCGCCCGCCAATGCTGGTCCTGAAGACCTTATTGAGGTGCTTACGCCGGAGCATGTGTTTGATGGCGAACATGAATCTGCTATCGATGTAACCGGAGGAATCGGCTTGAAAGTTGACCGAGGCTTCTACGTTGCATCACACGGAATTGACGTCATCATGGTCAATGGCGGTCACCCGTCTCGTGTATTACATGCTTGCAAAGGCCGTGATGTCAGAGGCACTAAACTTTCAGTATCCTCCTCTGATTTCAAACAACAGTAGAGAACTCTTCATGTAGCGACCGCGCTCACCATGGGTGAGGACTGCGCATGAGTGGCTACGGTATTGATGATGTCCCCACACTTGCCTTGAATGATGCTCAACGGGAAAATTTGCTTTCGGAAGATAATACTCAAGCCGTATTGATGGCTGAGGCAGTGATTCAAGTCTCGGAAAACGACCAAGCAATTGGACCTATTTCCAAATTGGATTCGCATTCAGGTGCCGGTGAGTACCATCGAGCATTCAGTGTTCTTCTGTTCAATTCAAACAACGAACTCTTACTCCAACGGCGGTCGATGGAAAAAGTGACATTTCCAGGCGTGTGGGCCAATTCATGCTGCTCTCATCCACTCCACAGCGAAGAAGAACTTGATGAAACCAACGCAATAGGCGTCAAACGTGCAGCCATACGTAAGTTGGAGCAAGAGTTAGGGATCTCTCCGAAATCAATTTCAATTGAAGATTTTGTATTCATGACGAAAATGAGGTATTCCTCAAGAATGAATCCGGAATGGATTGAACGTGAATTGGACCATATTTTGGTGATACAGGCTGATGTTGAGATCAATCATAATCCAAACGAAGTATCTGAAGTGATGTGGGTTAATCATGAGCAACTGGAAATGATGCTTCTAGAAGAGCGTGAGGCTGAGGAGGCAGTAGCGCCATGGTTCCGCTGCATAGCGGCCAGAATAATGAACCCAAATTGGTGGGACGCCATTGGAAATAGGACTGAACTTGAAGCACTGAGCGACGAACTCATTCACGATATGGGTGATGTGAGCCACATGCTTCCAAATGCTATTGGAGCGGACCTCATCACCTCGATTAAGGAAGTAAAACCACTCGTTGAACAGCGGATTGAATCCAGTTTGCGAGCGTCTCGCCACCCGCGACTTGCTGATGCAATGATGCATTTGATCGAGGGAGGTGGGAAGCGAATGCGAGCCACACTGCCCTGGCTGGTCGCCAAGGCGGTAGGAGATACTCATTCAGGACTTCTCGACATTGGTGCAGCCATCGAAACAGTCCACAATTTCACACTCGTACACGACGACATCATGGACGATGATGATGTCCGACGTGGGCGCAATGCCGTGCACATTGAGTACGACATGCCCACTGCAATTAACGCAGGCGATGCTATGCTTGCCATCGCCTTTGAGCGATTGGTTCAGGCCGAAAACTTGGAACCACGAGATGTTGCTCCACTCGTGAACCGAATCGCATGGATGGTTCGACGGGTCAGTGAAGGGCAACAACTTGACATTGAATTCGAAGAGCGACTTAACGTATCAGAAGAGGATTATTTGGAAATGATAGAAGGAAAAACCGCTGTTATGTTCCTTACTTGTGCAGAAATAGGTGCTCGTGTATCGGGAGCGGATGATGAGGTCATCCAACTGATGGCTCAATGGGGATTATCGGTGGGATTGTGTTTCCAATTGATGGATGACTTGATCGATGTACTCTCAGATTCTGCAACATTAGGAAAACCAGCAGGCTCAGACGTAGCACAAGGTAAGCGTACTCTGATGGTCATTCATGCCCTTCAGCAACCTGATTCCGAGGCAAAAGAAATCCTATTGAAGGTACTGGGTAAAGGCGAAGATGTTGCTCCCGAAGATTTGCAGGCTGGTCTCAATGCCCTCGACGAGTTGGGCTCAATTGCCTATGCGAGGGAAAAGGCGGTAGCATACCACGCAGAAGCGCATGAATGTCTTGACCAATTGGGAGACGGTCCAGCTATGGTCGCACTAAGAGAACTCACTGACTTCCAACTTGCTCGGATTCACTGAGGACAGATACACGTTGCCCTGTTGCTACTGTACCTTCTTGTATGACTGAGGCATACCAACGCGTTTGGGAAGGATCTAACTTGTGACTTAGCGCCGTGAACTCCTCATTGAGAAATGACGATTTAATGGTCTTGCAAGGAGGAGCTGGTCCTGTGATTTGTAATCTCACCGTTCCAACATCGAGGATGCTGCCGCCCTTGATGGAATTTGGTTCTAGACCGTGAATGAGGATGTTTTCCCCAGTCGTCCCAGGGCCTATCGGATGACCTTCGGAAATGAGTTTTTTCATCACGGATTCAAGCATCAGACAAACCGCCCTTGTCGGACCACCATGATGTTTCAAATCATTTTGACGATCACCGTCACAACCGGTAGGGGTTACCCGTAGCGTTTCCACAGCGTGCTTAGGAACTCCCCCTTGAGGGTTGACATATAACCCAATGATTCTGGGTTCCATGAGTCAGCCTCAGTCAGAATAGTAAGATTCGGGGTTAGGTTCAGGTTTCAGACCCTTACGTTGGCGAATTTCTCCAACAACCTTGTCGAAGAGTTGAGGCGGTAGAATCTCGAATCCAAGGTTCTCGGTGTTCCAAACAGCACGCCCTTGAGAAGCAGCTCGAATGTCGTTTGAGAAGCCAAAGGTTTCAGCAATTGGAATGACACCGACAACGGTTGTAACGTTTCCTTCAGAAGGCATGTCTTCGATGATACCACGGCGAGTTGTGACTTCACGGGTAACTTGTCCAAGCCAATCGTTAGGCACTGAAATAAAGGCCTTCTGCATTGGTTCCAATATTACTGTACGAGCACGCATCATAGCACCCTTAATTCCGTTACGTACTGCGGGGATGGTCTGAGCAGGGCCACGGTGAATGGCGTCTTCGTGGAGTTTAGCGTCAACCAAACGAACGTACATTCCTTGAACAGGTTCATCCGCAATCGGTCCCTTGACACAAACTTCGTTGAATGCTTCAATGATCAGTTCTCGAGTTTCGTGGAGGTTTTGAATACCCTTTGTATCGTTGACAAGGACGTTGGTTCCCTTGATAGCGTAGATCTTCCGCATTGTATCGCGATCCATTCCAAGTTCCCCGAATTTGTTTCCGGTCTCCTTCGCATCTCCGGAGCGAACTGGTCCGTCTCCGAGGTCACCAGAACGTAGTGCAGCGACGACTTCATCTGGAAGGGCTTCGATTTCAAAGAAGAATCTGTTGTGCCGGTTTGGAGATTTACCTTCAAACGAATGACCACGACTACTGCCCTGAATACCTTCACGGTAAACAACAATTGGAGGGCTGACCTTGACCTTGATGTTTTGTTCTTCCTCAATTCGGTACACTGTAATCTCCAAGTGGAGTTCACCCATTCCAGCGAGAAGAGCTTCACCAGTTTCTTGATTGGTAGTCACCTGAAGGGATGCATCTGCCTTAGCGAGCGAACGGAGTGCGTCAATGAACTTGGGCAAGTCCTTCATGCTCTTGGGTTCAACAGCAACGGTAACCACAGGGTCAGAGTAGTGACGGATTGCTTCGAAAGGAACGAAGTCTTTGTTACGTGATAGGGTCACACCAGCGGCTGCTGAGCGAATACCAGTAACTGCTGCAATGTTTCCAGCAACAACCTTAGGGACTGTGATTCTGTCACCGCCGACCATCATGGAGACCTGTTGCACTCGCTCGGCCTTTGCACCGCCGATTGCGTAAACGGATTCTCCTTGGTTGATGGAACCAGAATAAATACGTCCAACGGCAACTTCTCCTGCGTGAGGGTCCATCCAAATCTTTGTGATCATCATTGCGAGCTCAGCATCTGGGTCGCATGAAATCATAGCCTTTCCAATTTCAGAGTCAAGGTCACCGTTCCAGATGTTGGGGATACGGTAAGGTTGTGCTTCTACGGGACCGGGGAGTTTGGTAACAGCCATGTCAAGAAGAACTTCGTGGACTGGAGCTTTCTCAGCCAAAGTTTTCTGGTCTTCGTTGTTGCAGTATTCAAAGATTTCAGTCATGGATACACCTGACTTCTTCATGTATGGAATGGTAATGCCCCAGTTGTGGTAAGCAGAACCGAATGCGACGGTTCCGTCCATAACACTGACTTGCCACTCTTTCTTCATTTCTTCAGGAGCGAATTGGCGGATGAGTTTGTTGACTTTGATGATGGTTTCTTCAAAACGCTTCAACATGTCTTCTGGAGTGACCTTGAGTTCGTTGATCAGTCGGTCAACCTTGTTGATGAAGAGAACTGGCTTTACCTTCTCCTTCAAAGCTTGGCGAACAACGGTTTCTGTTTGAGGCATTGGCCCTTCAACGGCACATGCGAGGATGAAACATCCATCTACTGCACGCATAGCACGAGTGACGTCACCACCGAAGTCAACGTGACCTGGTGTGTCGATGAGGTTGATGAGGAAATCAGTTCCGTCAACACTGTGAACCATAGAAGCCGAAGCTGCATTGATGGTAATTCCACGAGCGGATTCTTGTTCGTCAAAATCCAAAACACGAGCAGCACCAGCAAGTTCGTTTGACATCATACCGGCACCGGCAATGAGATTGTCTGAAAGTGTTGTCTTTCCGTGGTCGATGTGTGCAGCAATGCACAAGTTTCGAATTTGAGGAAGGATATGCATGACCTCTGTGGCTTTCTTGATGTTGTCTTCTTTGCGTCCCATGGTTACCACCGTGTTCTCGTTGCTTCGTCCCACCGAAAAGGGGTTCTTAAGTGACTCGCAGTGTTTCACATCAAGATGGGCGTTGAAGTCGTCCTTGATTGAGACAATATTACCGGTTGTGTCAGGGAAAATGGACCCTCGAAGGATTGACAAACCGGGTTGACAACAGAAGAAAGAGAATCAAGAAACCAATACCAAGAACGACATTCATCGAACGGAGATAAAGAGCCAAAACACCAATGGAAAAAGAGATTGCACAAACAACGACGAGGCCGATGAGCAGGAACGGGGCGATTTTTGGTCGTGTATCAATGAACTCGTAGACATAATATCCACCAACACGCGTCGCCCAATATTCAGCAAAAATGAGGTATATGCTGCCGTACAGAAAACCAAAAACCACCATCGCCAAAGGCAGTTGAACCCAACCAAGAACCATTTCGATCGATAGGAAAATAAGTGCGAAATTGTGCATCATTTGCTCGTGTTTGAGGAACATATGGTCCATATCCATTTGTTTCTCAACCATATCGGGTAAAATCACGTAACGGACGATGATGGCCGTGAGTGCAGCAGAACTGAAAGCGATGCCAAAAAGAGCACCCCCTACAAGAACAACCCAGCTTGGTAGAACCTGCCCTGTCCAAGAAAACAACGTCACCATGCCGTTTACCAACATGGATGCGCTGAAGGCTAGAAGGGTCCACGAACTGAAGGGGACCAATCGTTCAACACCTTTCGTCGCATGCTTTTGAAGCCGGTTTGATTCACGAAACAAAGGTGTCATTTGACCTGCAACTGGATTTCGGATCATCCAGAACATGATGGCATGGAATCCAAGATACCCCAAGAAAGACGATATGCGGTTCGCAACCCCTGCTCTAGATGTGTGGTACCGTAAATTAGGACCGCATCAAGTTGGAACGTATTCCGATTGAGCAGGAGAATTGAGCCGACCGAACCACAAAACATTGTTGCGATAAGGAAACGTGACATCGTCGTCATATCGGACGATTCATCATGTTCATGGTCGCTCAAAAAAACACCTCAAGAAACAATGCATTGAGCATCAAGGACATGAACTACCGAACCCTTCAGACAAATTTGAACAACGGTGAAAAAAATCGGGCGATACTGTCCCGTGTTCCGATTGATATGGCCCGATGTCGGGTGGCGGGGCATTGCAATCAGCGAGCTGAAGCTGCGATTCGCTCAAGTTCTTCCTTCTTGCCAACGGCGTAGGAAGTAACATCGCCAGCCGAAGCCTTGTTGAGTTCGTTGATGATGCAACTTTTGAGGGTGCGCTTCGATTTGTGAGTCCCTTGTTGTGCCCCACGTGCGAGATTTGCAAGAGCGAGATCCAAGCGACGGGAAGGGGATGAATCCACTGCCTTAGGTTGAGATACAGCCCCGAATTTGATTCGGGTAATCTCTTCCATTGGAGCAGCATTACAGATAGCGTCAACAAAGACTTGTAGAGGATTGTTACCAGACTTGTCTGCGATGGTATCAAGAGCACCTTCAAATGCTTTCATAGCGCCCATTTTCTTACCGGTATAGTTTCCAGTGCGCATGAGTTTGTTGATGTAACGTTCAACGACTGAAAGTTTAGCTTTTCCGAACCAAGCGTTAGCATGGCGGCCACCGGTATGAGGGACACCAACGGTTGTGAGGTTGATGTATGGAGCAAGACCTGGATCTTTGCAGGTCACTTCAGATGCATCCCACTTACCGAAAACTTGAGTTCCGATTCCTGCGATTGGCTTGACGACTTCTTCGACTTCTGATTCTGTATCACTCATCATCATCACCTCAGCGGACTGGCTTCTCCTTTCGTCCTCGGACCATTTCGTCAAGGGAAACTCCGTTGACTTGAATGACCTTGTAGCGGACACCTGGAATATCTCCGTACGAACGCCCCATGCGTCCGCCGATACCTTCAACCATCACTTCATCGTGTTCGTCGATGAAGTTGATTGCACCGTCGCCGGGAGCGAAAGCAGTGAGTTTGTTTCCGTTCTTAATCAAAGAGATTTTGACAGCCTTACGGATTCCTGAGTTGGGTTGCTTGGCTTCGATACCGACTTTTTCGATAACGATTCCCTTAGCTTGAGTGGACCCAGCAAGCGGGTCGTGCTTGGCTCGGGACTTGAGCATGCGCTTCTTATATCGACGATCTGACCAACGGAATTTTTGTCGGTCTTTTGCCATTTTGGCGCCTGCAAAAAGTCCTCTACCCATAATCATCACCCATTGAGCAGTTCGCCGACTTGCCGCCCCTATTTAATCAAATCCCTTAATCACAACGCTTTCATGGCGGCGTCATTCGTTTTTTTGCATCCCAATCCTTTCATTTTTTGAACAACATTCAAGCGAGTCCGACCGCTGGCGACACTATGGCCTTCAGAGACCATCTCGGTGCTGCTTCGATAGAAGACAGGGAAATCAGCCTAAGCCACGGCATGTTGAACCATTCCCAAGCGAGTGGCCATGCCATGACCGTGTTCACGAATATTTCGGAATGCCCGGGGCACAGGGCTGCCGTCAACATGTTGACTCGGGACCGTTTGTGCGCTGCGATAGGAATTGAACCAGAAGCGTACATTGACACCCTTGGTTGGGCCATGTCAAATCCAAGTACGCCTGAAACTGTGAGTCCTCAGGAAGCCCCATGTATGGAAAACCAGCAAAAGCAGGTTGACCTTGTAGCTCTCCCAATCCCACACCACTGGCCAGAGGACCGTGGCCGATATTCCTCAGCCAGCATCATCATTGCAGAAGACAATGGGATACGAAATGTTTCCTTCCACCGTCAATTTTTGAGAGATAAAACTCACCTCGTCGTTCGTCTTGTCCCACGCCACTTGCGAACCATGGTGATGGAGGCAAGAAAAGAAGGACGTGAGGTTTCTATTGCTGTCGTCAATGGACCGGACCCCGTCGTGCTTCTGGCTGCTGCGATGTCATTCAACGATAATATCGATGAGCTAACCATTGCCGCGACATTGCACGAAAAATTATACAACAAGCCTCTGAAATTGGTTGAATTGCCCAACGGTATCCATGCACCTGCAGACGCAGAATATGTCATGTGGGGACGGATCACTTCGGAGGATGATGACGAAGGACCGTATGTTGACATTACAGGTACGGTCGACGACATTCGTCAAGAACCAGTCATCGAAATTGAAGGTGTGAGTCACAGGGACGAACCGATATTCCACGCACTGATACCCGGTGAGGCTGAACACAAGACATTGATGGGTCTCCCGCGGGCCCCCACCATTAAGGCTGCAGTCAATGAAGTCGTTGAGTGTGTTGACGTACACATGACTGAGGGAGGATGCGGCTGGCTTGGTGCTGTATTGAAGATAAGGAAAGTCAACGCCGACGATGGAATGAAGGCTATTGAGGCAGCCTTTGCAGGGCACAAAAGCATGAAGATCGTCACCGTCGTGGATGAAGACATTGACATTACTGACCCCGTTCGCGTAGAGTGGGCGATGATGACTCGCTGGCAACCCGACAAGGACACACTAATTCTCTCTCATCAAAAAGGAAGTTCTCTTGACCCTTCACGTTATGCGGATGGAAACACATCAAAGATTGGATACGATGCTACCATTGATTTTGGTGTTGACCGCAAAGGTTTCATGTCCGTTCAATAAGGTGATGACATGGTTGACAGCCAGGACCTGCTTCAGCATCCAAGACGGAACCTTGGGAATCGCTACAGGTCATCAGCACAAAAATTTGCATCATTGGCTCAGAAAGACCCCGAACGGGCCCGAGAAAATTTTGCATGGGCGGAGCAAAATGCGCGACAAGCCATCCTCCACGACTTTACGGATGAACGAAACTGGCGTTGTCTTGCAGAGCTCAAAGTTTCAAACAAGGACGGAGACGGATTGCATGCAGTCATGGAAGATGTCTTCTCCATATTGGGGCGAGACCCCGAACATCTTGACCAACTGAAGGGTATCGATTTTCTCGCGGTCGGAAGGGAACTTCTTGAGGCAGCATTTTCACGGGATCCACTTGACCCCGACTCTTGGTGGTCGTTGATTACGGAAAGTGAAGCGAACAAAGAGGAACCGTCACCCTATACCATTACATTATCTGAATTTTCTGAACGATGCAAGCGCCTTGATTTCCGAGACCAACGTGCAAACATTGTATTCGGCAGAAGATTGGAACGGATTCGGACCTCTGGGAATGAAAATTTATTCATTGAACTCGCCCGACATTTACTCGCTCACCGACCAAACAATCACGAGTTGTGGATGGAAATGGGTAGATTGCACGAACGGCGGGAAGAAATCGATGATGCCTGGTCCTGTTACGACCACGTGCAACAGTTGCGACCTCACATGGACGTGAGAGATCAATTCCTTACCCGCTTGAAAGGAAGTATGGACGGCAAAGATGTGACTCCCTGGTCGGGGCCATCGGTTACCCATCGGGACGCATTTTTAGAAAACATGGTGGCTCTAACGAAACGTGTTTCCACTCAAGAGCTAATTTCAACCGAAGAGGTCGAAGAGGAAACGGCTACCGCACCCCTCGACCAAGTGCGCCTTGAGGCGTTAATGGTTGCAGAGGACTACCAACAGGCATTCTTCATGGCTCGACGATTGGTTGCTAACGGTGAGGATTGGGCTGAAGAGATTCTCCGAGAGATTCAACAAAAGATGTGAACGGCCATGGCTGAAGAACGCCCTATTTTCGCTCTTGCATGGGTTACATGTGAAGGTGAACCTCTCACTCCGATGGGCCATGGCGGCAGAATACTGTTCGTTGAACATCCTCAACGAGGCTGGGAGATACCAGGCGGTCATCTCGAGGAAAATGAGGACCCAGAGGATGCACTGCTACGAGAATTACAAGAAGAGACAGGGACGGTCGGAAGGCTGGTGTCTTGGAACAAAACCTACTATCCAAAAGGATGGGTCGGGCATGTCATCATCCCATCAACTGAGAAATCTTCGTGGACGGTTAACGATGACAAAGTTACTGAAGTCAAATGGTGGAGACAGACTCCATCAGTGATTGAATGGACTGTTGAAGAATTTGAAGATCTCGCCAACTACTTTTCTCGTTCATCAAAGAAGAGTCAAGGTTGAAAGACGGCTTGCCCAAGCCATTCTTGCTGTTTCATCGCTGTCATCACAGCAGGCTTGTGCAACCGCAGCCAGCATTGGGTCTTGGACTTCATCGGGATTGGACATCAAATCGTTGAACACTTCCATTCGATTCATCTTGTGAGCAATCAAGAGCATGGCCCTAACATCCGGGCGTTCAGGACCGCCGAATCCTTGCTCCATGTGTTCGATGCACCATTCAAATATGCCAGTCACATCGCTCATTTGTACAGCGAGAACGGGGCGTTCTTCATCAACATCGACCGGTTTGGCTCGTTCAACTTGAACGCTCATGGGTTGAGCGGAATCGTCAATGTGGTCCAAAGCGAGTTCAATAAACAATGAACCCCCTTCAATCGCCATTTGGTGTTGGTGGGCGAGGATGGCGTGCTTGTGTGCGTTCCAGGCATGACGCCCTGCATCAAACATATGCCCGAGTCCGTGCCGAATCCGGCTAGCGCCTAAGCGAGAAATGGCGACGGTCTCGTGTGCGTGGCCACCGGTACGTGAAATGTCTCCATACACTTGCAGCGCCATGAGATTTTCACCTTGTGCGAGATGGTATGCGGCTTTGTTAAGCAGAGATAAATCGTGGTCCCGGCTTGCAAGAGCTACGGATTTCAACCGAGTTTCAGCCCATGTCAAGTCTTCATCTGCTCCTTCGACATCTCCGGCCTCATAACGAACGAGTCCCCGCTCCATTCGAAGCCTGCCTTCAAGAGCAAGGTCTCGTGTTTCTGGATTTCGTGTGATCTCCATGGCTGATTCAATCGGGTCAAGAAGATGGGTGTCTCCAAGCCACCTTCGGCGAACCAACCCCAAAACAGCTCGCTCAGCAGGAGTCAAAAGCGAATCCATGGTATCAAGCAATTCTGGTGCGTCCAAAAAAAGTGCAGCCTCAGCAAGTGGTAGCCATGAAGGCCATTCCATCTCAGCCTTCCATTGTTCCAATGTATTGCTATCAACGGGACCCTCAGATCTCCACTTTGATACGAAATGTCCAGGTCCTTGAGGTGTTTCAATTGTGGTCATGATCATCACTTCTTGCGCTTAGTTCGGGCCACAGCATCGATAAACGCAGATTCCGCAGCCACTGGGTCGGCTGAACCAGACCAGCCTGCAGCACCGTCATGGCCGCCTCCATCCCCACCGATATTGCTTGCAACTTCTGCCATGATTTCGCCGAGGTGTAAACCATGATTGACACTGGAACGTGGAGCCCTAACGGTAAGACGGGTTTGACCGTCTCTTTGTCGGGTCACTACGACTGCATCCGCACCGATGGAAGAGAGGAGTGATGCTACCTTACCCTCAAGTGTTCCACAGCGTGTACGAACAAGAGACCATGGGCCTGCTTCTGTTAATTCAGCCCGATTCATACCCCTTAAAATTGCACCTCGTTCACTCGGAGAGATGGTTTCTTCTTCTATGAATTGAATGAAGGACTGATAGTCAATATTGCTGTGCTTAATCAAGGATCCTGCGGTTGAAAACGAACCGTGATTTGCATGACGAAAGCGACCCGTGTCGGTGATCAGCCCTGCAAGTAAAAATTCACACACTTGAGGGGTAAGGGATGATTCGGAGTATCTGAAGAGATAATCTGCTACCAACTCTGTTGTTGCTTTAACTTCCCAACGCAGTGCAATGTCGTTCTCACCCAAGTTCCATTCATTGGTCGCATGGTGGTCCAAAATACACTTCGGAACATCCGGTAGTGAGAGTCCCGTTTGACTTTCAGCCGCAGCATCAACGACAACGATACCTGCGAGATCTACCGGCCAAGAACGGTGATTGTGATTCAATTTTCGAAAGGGCGCGCGGTGATGTTCAACCATCCGCTTTGCAACCCTCCCTAAGTGGAGCCCGCAAGCCATTAAGTGAGGATGCGATGATGCTAAGGCAACGGCAGAACCCACGGTATCCATATCCCCATTCTTTCCTGTAATCACAGCCACTGGACCTCGTTTAACTGCCGTCATGAGCCACGTATGAAAGGAATCGAGGTCCTCAACACGTCCCACATCAGTTAAACTCATTCTTGAGCCCCTTGAAGTGATTTCTTGAGTTCATCATAGGTTTGAACCAATTGAAGTTCACGCTCAGTGAACCGTTCCAAGTGAACATTGAGCGCTGAGAGTGTTTGTTGTAATTCTGAGATCAAGGCCTCGCGGTCGGCAACTTCAACCAAGACGCCACCGAGTTGCCGATGGAGCGCAAGATGATCCGGTTGATTTTGAACGGCGGTAATGGTTCCTTCAAGTTCTTGGACTTGAGCACGAACGCTGCTGACTTGTTGACGAGCAGCCTGAACTTCTCCGACCACCAATTGAAGTTGCTCTAGATTCTCCATGCTCTCACCTGTTTGTTGGACCGAGCGATGGTTCAAGAATGCTTTGCGAAGACCTTCAACACTTCATCCGTTGCAATCAAGCCACGCATCCTTGTGTTCCACATGGCTCGTAGGTCTTTGCATTTTGGCTCTGTGAGGTTAAACTCGAACGAATCATCGTCAATCCATGCTGTTGGGCAATCGGTTGCCAGTGCTGCACAGAGTGACTGTGTATCAAGTTGAGACCTTGAGCAAACGCTTAGAGAAAGGTGCCACATATCGACACCGCCAAGTGATGCTCACTCTTCTTCTTCGCTGGCGTGCATGCCTTCTGCGAGCTCTCGCTCGTAGTTCATTGCTGCTTCTTGAGCAATAAAGGCCATGTCAGCGGTGGTTGCACCGTCAACGGACCGACGTAGAATTCTGTTGTTGGCTTCGGATGCTCGGGTGAACGGCTCCCATGCGCCACCAGCAAATGTGTGGTCGCACTTCTTGCAAACCCAAATGCCGACAGATTGGCGTTCGACCTTTTGGTATTGACAAACAGGACAGGTGTATTTACGAGAACGCTTGGCCATTGCTGAACCTGCGTTTCGACGTACTGATACACCATATCGTGCACCAAATCGTGCTGTTGCTCCGGCTTTTTGTGTTCGCTTTGCCAATCAGTTCCCCTCCTCTTTTGCTACGAGTTTTCGAAGTTCAACACAGTGCTTCTGAGCCTCATCGAATATCTCAGCAAACTCAGCGGGAGTGAAGACCCCTTTTAGCCCCTTCTGTAATGAGTGGAGGTGGCCCTCATCTCCGAGAGTAATGTGAATGCGCTCATCGCCTCCCAATTCCTCTTCTTCTGATGGGTCGTAAACAAATCGGCCACCTGCTCGAGTGAAGGACGCCATAATCGGAGTGCTGCTCACTTGTAATTTGTGATCTTCACCAACATCGAAGCGTTCTGCGGGAACAACCGCAGTGCGCAATGCTGCAATAGCGGCGAGTCCACAGGCATCGAAGATGTTGCCTTGATCGGAAAGGACGTGAATGTCAATCATGACACCCCAAACTTTCTCACCAGGCACAATGCACAGACTTTCCATGTCAATGCATCCTGATTCGCGAATTCCACGGTCAACCACACGGCTAAGTTCAATGGATTGAGGTGATGGAGGGCCTGGTTCGTACTTTCGTCCAGCCACAGGTCGGAGTTCTGCTCCACACATGAGGGAACCCTGAGTCGGGCGGTCTGGCCAAGGTGTACGAAGTTCGAACTTGACTCCTGCGTAAACGATGGTTCCACCCATGGTGACCTTTGCAGATCCTTCAGCGTTGTAGAGACAATCGGTTTCGAGAGTAAGTTCACGCGCTTCCCATCGGCCACGGCCATCAAGACGAGCATCTTCTTCTGCAAGGCGAGCAAGTTCCTGTCGTAGCAAACTGGGGACGAGTTGAGGCATCAGGCCTCACCTCCTTCGTAGCGTCGTTGCAAGGCATCGACCATGATTTCATGAATTTCCTTTGCAGCCTTGAAATTGTATTCCATGGCGAGATTGAATTCATCGGGAGAAAGGTCACCGTCCATCTGAAGGAACGCTATTTCTCCGGTATTGGGTAGAATTCCAACCGGAAGGTCAGCCTGACCGTAGTTGTCTTCTGCTTTGTCGAGGTCAAGCACAACTGTGTCCTCAATTTTTCCAGAAGCAACGCCAACAATCAAGTCGCGCATCGGGATTCCAGCGTCTGCAAGTGCAACAGCAGCAGCGGTGAGACCAGCACACCGAGTACCGGCTTCGGCTGCAAGAATTTCAATTTCAACTCGGATTTTGGAGCGAGGATATCGTTCAACGAGAACAACCGATTCCAGTGCTTCAGCAGTTACCTTGGAAATCTCACGAGAACGTCGGTTGAATCCGGGACGAATTCGGTCAGATGTTGAGAAAGGCGCCATGTTGTAGCGGACATCAATAACCGCTCGGTCTTGGCGTTGAATCTTTCTTGGGTGTGCTTCCATAGGGCCATAAACAGCTGCGACAGCAACGTTGAGGCCGTGAGTAACCATGGCTGAACCATCGGCAGCAGGTAGAACACCTGCTTCAATTTTCATCGGTCGCATTTCATCCAGTTTTCGCCCGTCGAGGCGAGAACCATCGTCTTGTAGTAGTTGTATATCTCCGTATCCGCCCATTAAGCATCACCCTTCTTTTCGTGTTCCATCTCTGCGAGAATTGCTTCGAATTCAGTTGTGTGACCTTTTTCGGCCACCATTTTGAGAGCTTTACGAGCCCATGCGATTCCATTTGAATCGCCGTCAATCCATACACGACCGTTTTCGCCGACCATGATGCGGCAATCGCTGGCATCTCGCAAGCGTTGTAGGAGACTGTTACCATCTCCACGAACACGGTCCACATGTTGGACAGGAATATTTTCTACAGCGCCTTGGTTCAAACGGCGAAGGCCGACGCCTTTCATTGTAAGAACGACATTGTGGCATTCATCAACTTCTTGAACACGGGCTAGAACTACATTGCCGACATCCATGTGTTGGCGTGCGGCTCCAAATTCGACCTTCCATGGGGCCAAAGACATTGGAAGCAATCCTTGGAATGCTCCGTTGATATCCATGAACCACAAGTTATTACGAACTTCTGCAACATTGGCGACGATCAAGTCGCCAGAACGAGGCATGTAAGCCGAATGAATGGGATGAACAGACATGGTGTTGTTCTTATCTTGAAGCCAGCCGAGTTGGGTGGCTATCATTGTATCTTGTTCGGTAATAATACCGCTTCCTGCGCGCTTCCCGGCGGATGGCCCGATGGCCATACCCGGGGTCACGAGGCGCTGCTCGGCGCCAGTTTGACCTTGGGACATTCTTTTCTCTCCATTTACGGCGAAACGACATCCCATGATAAAGGCCACCCTGTACACAACAGGTCAGTCGCTTACAATTCTTTGACTTCGGCATCGGATGAACGGCGCATAACTTGTCCAATCAAATCTGGTTTCATACCTGCTGGGCATTCGATGACGCATGCCCAAGAACCGTCCTCAAGCCATCCTTGTTTCTGTTGATAGGGGCGGAGAATCCGATGTACGCCGCCATAGGCAGCACCTGGAACTTTGATAGCAAGGCGAACGGATTCGAAGGAAAGTGGAATAAGCGGTTTCAGTTTTGCTATGGCGTCTTTGACTTGTTCATCTAGGCGCTTGAACGGGTCAACGGAGTATCTTGATTCATCCAAGGCGAGTTCAAGACGAGTTTTTGGATGAGGAGACTTCGTTTTTGGATCCACGGCTTGCGTATGGATTTGATGGATGATTTGTTGACGCATCGTTTCAACCATGGCTTTTCGTTGAACCGTCGTAAGTTGAAGACTTCCCTTTTGGAAAATCATCTGTGCAATCGCCACAATGTCTTGTGTCCCAAATACGGCCTCTATGGATTCCTCTGTGGGGCGCTCGCCTCCACGGGCATCATGAAATACTTCATCCATTGCAAAAAAGTCGTCCGGATTTACCGAAGATGGGTCTGCCTTGAAATCATCAACGAGATACGGGTCAACTAGAATCTCGTATCGCTTACCGCCCTTTTCCATTCGTGCAAGAACTGCTGCATCTAGACTTACCATAGGGTTCCCTCATGCAGGGACAATTCGTGAGGAGGCATCAATGTGCCGACCTATTTTCAGTCATCAAGTGGTTTAAGACGGTCGATTTGCTTGTTCACAGCAGCTCGGTCAAGCACTCGATACCCTTCTGAATCAACAACAGTCACTTCAACAGCCTCTCGATTAAGTTCCGCATCATTTCCAGTCCGGAGTGCTTCCAATCCGAGTTTCATAGCAGCATTAAGCGTCATGTTCTCCTTCCAGTTGTCTTCGAAGAATTCAATCACGGTGTTACGACCGCTGCCGATTGCACCTGCGTGATAGGACTGGTATGCACCAGACGGGTCTGTCTCATAAAGGTGGATTCCGTTATCGTCGACTCCGCCGATGAGGAGGGCTGTTCCGAAGGGACGTGATCCGCCGTATTGGGTGAAGGATTGCTTGAAGTCGCAAATTTTCTTGACCAGTACATCAACAGGAACTGTAGCGCCGTAGGTGATTCGGTTAACTTGTGCCTCTACACGAGCTCGGGCAACGAGTTGCCGAGCGTCTGCAACGAGGCCGGACGTAGCGACTCCAACATGGTTGTCAACTTTGAACATCTTCTCAATGGACTCTGGAATGATGAGGCGACTGATGATGCGCTTGTCACAAACTAGGACAACACCGTCTTTGAATTTCAAGCCTGCAGTGGTGGTTCCACGCTTTACTGATTCTCGTGCATATTCGACTTGGAACAATCGTCCGTCTGGGCTAAACGTGGTAATTCCATGGTCGTATCCTCTTCCGCTTGGTTGCATATTCATGACCTCTGTTTCTTTCGTTCGGTTGACACTTTATGAGGATGCGGGTGAATTGAGATGACCCGCCTCTCCTTCAACAGGTTTCTCAAACACTCCCCCCATATCAACCCTCAGTTTGAGAACCATACTCATGAAGGTGAACACCTTGGGAGCGTCATGCGGGTCGCAATCCTTTCATCGGGAGGAAAAGATTCTGCGGCTGCATGGTGGTGGGCTCGCTGTAAAGGATGGACCATCGATTCTCTCGTTACCATCACAGTCACTGGAGAGGATTCTCCAATGTTTCAAATTCCTGGAACCAAATTGGTCAAGCAACAGGCAGAACTTGCTCATCTTGAATGGGTTAACGTCCCTACATCAGGAGAAACACCACAAGACATTGAAGATTTAGAATCTGCACTAAGAAAGCGCCAAATCGATGGGTTCGTAAGTGGAGCACTTCGTTCAGACTACCAAAAATCTAGGCTTGAACGGATGGCTGAGCGTCTTGACCTGATCAGCTGGACGCCCTTGTGGCACCAAGACGGTGATAGCCATCTCAGTGAGATGGTCGACAACGGATTCGAAATTATGGTCACTGGAGTGAGTTGTGAAGGATTGGATGAATCTTGGCTTGGGACGATTTTGAACCGGACCAAACTCGCAGAACTGCGGCATCTTGCAAAACAATACCGCTTCCACATCGAAGGGGAGGGAGGGGAATACGAAACACTGGTGATTTCCGGTCCGCACATGGACCGCTCATTGGATGTTGAATTCACGACCCATTGGGACGGTGTTCGGGGCCATCTTGAGTTTCATTGAATCGCGGCCCGTGCGAGGGCTACACATTCGTCAACAAGTTCGCCAGACACACCAATATGGTTGGCGGGGTCAAACATTGCTTCCAATTCATCTGCAGAGAATGCCGTTGAAATTGCAGGAGTACGGCTGCAGACATCAATCAGTTCTTCCTTATTTGCTACAGCAGTGAACGAGGCTTCTCGAAGGATCTCATGGGCTTCATCCCGAGCGATTCCACGATCTACAAGGTCAATCATGACTTTTTCAGCCATAACGAGCCCACGTTGAGCCTTGATGTTTTCAAGACAACGTTCGGCATCAACCCACATGTTTGTCAACACGTCGCGTGTTTTTGCGATGACATCCTCACAAAGTGCTGAACCGTGTGAGAGTGTAAAACGCTCGCTGCTCGAATTAGCTAAATCTCGCTCGTGCCACAGCAGTGCGTTCTCGTAAGTTGGGATAATCATTGAACGTACGATACGAGCCAAACCTGATGCATTTTCGGATTTAATCGGGTTCTTTTTGTGAGCCATCGTTGACGAGCCAACTTGCTTTTTGACATCAAAACCTTCCCCTGCTTCCTGGATTTCTGACCGCTGAAGGTTTCGGATTTCTTGAAGAATTTTCTCACATGTTGCGGCGATGTTCGCCAACCATGACACGTATTCGATGTATCGGTCACGGCCTACGACTTGTGTGGTGGCGAGAGGTACGCCTAGACCAAGGTGGGTGAGAATGAGGCGCTGTAGTTCTCGTGCATTCACGCCTTGGGCGGCGCCAGTGCCTACTGCTCCGAGGAACTTTCCTACCGCAATTCGTGGCGTCGCTTCATCCAATCGAACGAGTTGACGGCGCAATTCATCAAGCCAAACAGCGGCCTTCAACCCGAAGGTAATTGGTACCGCTGCTTGTCCATGTGTTCGGCCAAGCATAACGGTGTCTCTCTCACGCTCTGCAACGTCCGCACATACGCCGATAAGAAGGCAGAGTTGCTCACGAAGCATAACAATGCTATCACGCAGTTGGAGGGCGACTGCAGTATCTACGATATCATTGGATGTCGCTCCGAGGTGAATGCACCATCCCGCATCTCCCGCTGCTTCAGCCATGGCTTTTGTGAGTGCCATGATGTCGTGACGGGTTTCTGCTTCAATTTCAGAAACACGTTCTTTGGTAACCGATGTTGGGTTTGCAATGGAAGCGACGGTGTCATAGTCGGCTTGTGTAACCCGTCCAAGTTGCATGTGAGCCCAAATGAGAGCACGTTCAACTTCGAGTTGTCGTTCATGCCGACCAACTTCCGACCAAATGTGCTTGAATTCTTGACAGCCGTAGCGGTAATCCAGTGGACAGAATGCCATACATCGTGTCCGTCCGACCCCATCCATGAATATTCCCGTCCACCTGAATGGAGCAAAAGGGGAATTGACAGCCGAATTACTGAGCCACATCGGCTACTACAGGACTCATCACCGAGCGTATCAGGATAATGGCTAACCCTGTCGAGGCCACGAATGAGACCCCGACATAATTGGAAATATTGTACCACATCATCGCTACACCAATCAAGGAACCGTAGGCAACGATTTGACATACGGCCGATGCGTAATGAAGCCGCATTTTACGAGCCGCGCTCAATTGTGATTCGTGCTCGAGAAGAAAGGTGTATATCAAAAAATAAATTGATTGGAATGGCAGAGCGGCGGCGATGATCGTCAGGGCCACTTCTCGGATCACCGTAGGATTTCTCTCCTGCTCTATCCCTTGAAACAACATGAAGGCAGTATTTGTTCCGAGAAGAGCCGCCATAATGGTCCATCGCTTATCTTGTGAAGATGTACGTGCTTCAACATTTACAGAACCTTCATCCATGCGTTGGGTGCAGCAATATAGGGTTTGATGTTATCCCTAGAAAGCAAGGACTTTCTCCGTTCTTTGATGGTCTCAAAGATTACGGAGCAATCTAAGGATTGTTCCAGTTATAGCGGCGACAATCAACAACAAAACCATCATTGCAACGGGCCCGTATTGATTTTTGTCTCCAAGTGCAGTTCCAATGAAACCATCTCGCTGTAATGCTTCTGCAAAACTTGCAGCTTCCTCAAACTCAGGAAGGGGTCTACGTGGTATTCGCTCACCGTCTCGGACTTCACCGGCCATGGTCTCCGCTTACCCGCATAGGTCATAGGCCTTGCTGAGCCGTGTTGACACTACGCAAGACTCATTCACCATTGGCGCGTGTCCACTACCATGGAGCGTCATGTATTCGAGGTAGGTGGGAAAACCATCCACTTTGCAGTTGAAGGGAGCACGGGTGGAACCAGTTTCGGTCTCCACCTTGCCGCAGACACGATTGCGAACAACGGACGGGTGTTGTGGGCATCCAGTGACCTCCCTGATGGGACAAGATTCTCTCAATTGTTCTCCCACCTCTCGTTAGTTGAATCTTCTCGCTTCCATGCCATGAATTTTGGAGGGAAGTTTGAGCGAGCCATAGACGCAATGATCGAAGCGGTTCACGGGCTACCAAGCGTAAAATTGGTTGTTCTCGATGATTGGTGCGACAATACTGGGAGAATCCCTGCCCAACTCGTTTCCCAGGTCAGCCGTTTGGCCAAAGAAACGGGAAGTGAAATTACGCTGCTATTAATTTCTAAAGGGAGCGCTGATGCGAGCGGTAAAAGCGAGCACCCCATTGTTGCGAGAGGAGATAAGGTCATGGCCGATGCCGGATTTGAAACTTGGAAAATGTGGAGGCGCAAAGAGGGTGCAACGAGGACGATCGTCGCTGGAGAAGAGATTCTCAACGTCGAGATAAAAGATTCAGGATTCCATATCTGAATCTTCGTCGTCACCCAAAAGGTCAGCCATCTCGTTCAATGCGTCTTCATCGGGTTCATCGAATTGTTGGGGGTTGCGAGCACCACCAGCAAGTTCGTCCTCACCCGCTACCTTGGGGGCATTACTTTCGAGCATTTCTGTACGATTTTCCATGGCTCTCCGAGAGATAAAATACACCATCACGGCCAAGGTTAAGACGCCCAGTAGGTATGCAATGTTCCGGCTTGTGTCGGGGTCCATAGAAATTTGGAGTTCGCTGCATCTTTTCATCTTTCCGAAGAAAATAGCACAAAAATATTACTTTTTATCTCCCCAAGCCAATGGACGGGCCAGGTGCCTTCTGGCTGACGCAGGAGGTTCAACCCAACCAATGAACGGGGGTTCGGAAGGGACATCTTCCCAACGGTCATCCAACCGTTGTTTGCATTTTGGACATCGTACGCCTTGATTCTGACCCATACTCTTCATCCGAACGGTGCAGTTTGAACAAAGAGGTCGTAATTGAGCCCTCGCATTCCATGAAACAACACGCAGTTGTTCCATATGAAAGGTGCCGTCTTCTGATTCTAGCCCCTTAAGTTCAATGATATCTCCTTTTTTCAACCATCGCGACAACTGGTTGACGGGTCCGCCTTCACCGTATGAAATCCAAATCCCATGCGTGGTTTCTATCCTCGCATGTTTTCGTTGTCCATCAACTGCAACCTCTTGAACCACAGCCCGAGTGACGGTTTGCAAGTGGTCGCCAGAGGCCTGGTTGGTTTTGAACGTTCGTTGGCCGATCGACGGCTCAGTGTTTGGCGACGAAAGAAGATGGGACAATGCTTCCTTTGCCTGCCCCTCGGTCATTGCACGAACCCCGCATAGTACAGGCGATCGTCCACGAGGAGCGATGAGAGACGTTCCGCTGCGCGGGTCTCGAGACATGAAGGTCCCTGGCCAATTGTCAATTTCAGCGAGCGATTCTGGGCAAACACGACGTGGAGCGTTTGTATCTGATGTCAGCCTCCATGCAATGGCTTCCCATGTGGAATCGACCCCTGGCCATGCAACGGCAGCGGTTGCACCAATGATACCCGCTCCTCCCCAAGATTTGGTTGCCGGAGGAAGGTCATGAACCTCAACATGATGTTGTACCGCAGACCAGTAGTAAATTGGGTCAGGTTGAGAAGTGAACCAGACCATACCCGGGTCGGAAGGAACCTGGGGTCGGTCCGAATGATGGGATGGAGAAATTAGCCCCTTGAACTTAGAAAGTTCTTCAGCCCACCATCCGTCAAGATGGGAAAGAAGCGATTCCTCATCATCGCATTGGAGTTCTACAGAAAGCGCTGCATTTCCTCTTGTTCGCCCCGAAGCAAAGGGCCAAAGACGAACCAAACGAACCGTGCCGACTCGAAC
>DAVD01000042.1:74275-126682 GCA_002505405.1 Candidatus Poseidonia alphae
CAAGGGAGTCTGTATCGTCTAAACCAAGCCACCCCATAGATTCACCTCAGGGTTGGAATGAATCACCAACATCATTCTCGTTTAACAATCTTGAAACTGCACCATGTATACCCTCATGTGCACTGACTCGAAACAGTCGAGCCCCGTAAGCCCAACCAGCACCCATGTCGGAACGACGATCGCCGACCATCAGGTCCAAGGGGTGAAACGGCACCGGTTTCTCACCCCACCAGTTGACGGATTGTTCGGTGATTGAATGAAGGTTTGAAGAAAACATCATCTCTTGTGACCGGCCTTCAACCCGTAGCAATCTATGACCGAGATGCAACATTTCCGGAGATGGTTTTCTGCATCCGCATGCTTCCTCGTAACGGTGCGGACAAGTGAGAAACAAATCCACCATGGCGTCCTCATCCTCAATGAAAAGTTGCTTTTGCAGTTCTTGATGAATGGCTTCAAGTTGCTCAATACCCCACAATCCTCGACTGATTGCCGATTGGTTCGTAACAACGCAAATCAAAAAATTCAACTTCCTCAATTTGGCTACCGATTCTGCGGCGCCTGGGAGCAATTCTACCTCGGAAGGGCGATTTACGTAGCCTTGACGCCCTACGTTAATCACACCATCACGGTCAAGAAATGCAATCGGCCGGCCGGTGTCCATCTCAGCCGAGAGTTGCACTCCCCAATGAGCAATCATCCCCGACATGAACATTCCACTGGATGGAGCCTCATTGCCTTTACCAATTCTTGGTGACCTTCATAGGAAACCTCTGCTTGGGTCAACCTGTGCTGATGGAACCATCCACTGCGACATTGATTGGCGCTGCGGGGATGCTTGCACTCGCTATTTCCTGGTTCCTTCGAAAGAATGGAGGAGTTCCACTCGCACAAATCGGTTGGGTTGCAGTAGGGTTATTCTTCTTCAACCAGTCTTGGACCTATTATGAACACAATGACATGGTCCTTACCGTGATGTGTGCCCTCACCTTACCCTTGTGCGTAGGAATTGCATTTTGGGAACGGAACTGTACCGAACCACAACGAGAAGCCTTGAATTGGGCGAGGGGGACGGTCGCATTTGCAGGTGGGCCTTATCTCCTCATTGCATATGTCCCTTATCTCAGCGTTCTCGCAATTTTGTTTGTAGCCACTCAATCCGCATGGTTCCTCGGATTCGCAGGGGGTCAAGACATCGAAGTTGGAACCACGTGGGTCAATGCCCCAGGTGGACGGGTCTCTTGGGAACAATGGGACGGCAATCGTTGGTTTTCTACTGATTTTACAGGAGAATATGCGTTCCAATCGGAACTTATGCTCGCTGACGGAGGGTCAATAGGAATCAATTTCGTCCTCGCATGTACTGCATTACAGTCAATGGTTCTCTTTATCGGAGCCATATCGGTTCTCAACCTCCATTGGAAACAACGCGCTCGGGCACTTCTCCTCATCGTCCCTCTCATTCACCTGCTCAATGTGTTTCGTAACGCTGGCCTGATATGGATGCACATGACCTATACTCAATGGGACCTTTGGGGCATATCGGTTTTTGAGTTCGGACACACCTACATTGCTCGAATAGTCAGTCTATTCGCCATGTTCCTCATGGCCCTGATCATGTTTGAAATTCTTCCATCAATGCACCGCAATATCCTCGCACTCTCCGAACCCTTTGCCCGTTCAAAGCCCCAAGCCAAACGGGACAATTGACCCCTGGTGATTCAATGACCAATGTATTGTCAGAATTCACATTCCCAAGGACCGGTTTAACCGTACGAAACCGAACCGTTCTCGCTGCATTAACCAACAAGCAAAGTCATGATGACGGCGTTCTTTCACAAGAAGAACATCATTGGCTCACCTTACGAGGGAAAGGGGGATTTGGAATCGTCACCACTGCCGCAGCCAATGTTACCGAACACGGCCGGGGTTGGGAAGGTGAACTCGGAGTGTGGTCCGACCATCAGGTACCCGGACTTGCTCATCTCGCATCCAAATTGTCGGAGTATGGGGCAGTGAGTTTAGCACAATTGTTTCATGGGGGAATGAGATCTCCGTTCAACCTCACAGGAGTTCAACCTGTTTCGGCTTCAGAAAATACCGAACCGAGTATGATGGGAATTGTCACAAAAGAACTCACACATGATGAAATTGAATCCATCATCATAGCGTTTGGTAGCGCAGCAGCCCGTTGTGAAGCGGCTGGTTTTTCTGGTGTTGAATTGCATGGCGCCCACAGCTATCTCATCTCTCAATTCCTTGGCCCCAATACGAACAGACGCAGCGACCAATGGGGAGGTGATCTCATGGGTCGCTCCATGTTTTTACAGCGCATCATTGAACAAGTTCGTGCTCAAACCTCTCAAGAATTTATTGTCGGAGTACGGCTTTCTCCAACCATTCAAGATTTAGGGATTGAATTACAGGAGACCCTACAAGTTGCAAAATGGTGTGCTGGTTGGGGTCTTGACTTCATTCATGTTTCCTGTTGGGATGTGTTCCAAACACAAGCGGATAAATACGGCCAAGAAATCTCTCTCACAAAGTGGTTTAGCAATCACCTTGAAGGCCAGATACCCATCATTACCACAGGAAAGATCTGGGATGGAGAAGATGTAAGATTCGCCATGGATGAAGGCGCTGATTTGGTAGGGGTTGGGCGGGCTGGAATCGCCCACTATGATTGGCCTCAACAATTATCCAAGGGTGATTCATCCCCAAAGAAACCACCCTTTACAGTCGATCATTTGAAACAGGCTGGACTCAGCGATACCTTCGTGACGTATATGTCAAGATGGGATGGATTTGTCATTCCTCAAAATTGAGGTTACCTCTTTTGCTCCCATGCGTGTTCAGGTTCATCACGGATCCATAGAACACCGCTTCCGGATGGGAACTCAATCGTTTCCTGTCCGTCAAGGACCATGCCCATGAGCGTTGCATCTGGAACATCAACCGAAGGATTTGTCCCAAGGTCAAGTGAGGAGGGAATTTCAAGAGGTTCGGACATCGTTGGCAAATCGAGTGGTGGTATCGATTCAAGAGACTCGCTCACCGATTCAGCGTAGGAAGAGCCATCCTCTTGGTTCATGTCAAAAATAGCAGCATCCATGCGTTGTTCATCGCCCCAATCCTTGAGACCGGGCTGATCTCGGTTTGTTCTCATGAATGCGAAAAGCAACCCAGCAAGAATGATAAAGACCAAAGCTGCAGATGAATAGATCAAATCGTTCGCAACACTTGGTGCAAGGTCGGCATTATCTCCAACACCGTCCCCATCGGTATCAACCGATTCATCAGGGTCTTCAGGGAACGCATCATCATCATCAGGAACCCCGTCTCCATCCTTATCAAAAGCAGAGAATGTGGTCTCACACAGTACCAGAAGAAGTTCGAGTTCTTCAGCATCGATAAAGTCATTTTCATTAGCGTCAACCGACGCGAAATCGTATTCATTTTGCGCCTCATGGTTTTCGAGGACCTCTATTGAGACCTCACCACCATAAGGAGAAAGTTCGGCGTATACAGACATCATTTCATTGTCGCACGAGCACATCACTTGGAGGTGTTCTGCGTACTCAATGACCCCGTCGCCATTTGAATCAAAAATCATGAGAATTCGAGGACCAGCTGACGTGATCATATCGTCATCTCCCATTCCGATTTCGTCGGGTTCGAGGACTCCCGAACCGTCTGCGTCAGAAGAGGAAAAATCTTTTTCAGCACGAACTACACAAGATGTAGCTTCAGCAGGTTGGGTGGGTTCCACGGGGTCAACGGGGTCAATCGGGAAATCGGATTCATCCCAAAACGCCACCAGAGTGACCTCTTCGGCATCGCTAATTCCAGTCACTTTGATTTCCATGATTCCGTTCATCGGAAATTCGAGCGTCACCATATGATTCGTTCCAGATGTTCCGCTCTTGATGGTCACATCGTCTGTTTCAGTTTCAAGTTCAAAACCACCGGGCCGACCGCCACCGCCGCCAAATATGAGTTCATATTGAACACCGTCAATGATAATTTGAATGTCTCCACTCCCTCCCGACGATTCAATGATGAACACGTTGCCTGGTTCTTCAAGAACGGCATACAATTCAATCGATTGACCCTTTGGAATACTGATTCCTTCCAAAGGCTCGTCATTGTAGAGTTGAATGGGTGTGCCATCGTAATCCCAAACGTAACGTTCTGCGAAATCGGCAAGGATATTGACACCTGTAAACGCCGATTTGGAATTGAGAAGAATGTACCATGTCCCCGGCGTAGGGTCGTTGAAGGCAATTCTGTCACCCGCTCCTTCACTGGTCGAATGGTGATCATAGGTTGAAGATGTCGGGGCTTGGTCAAGACGCATGTAGAGGCCTGCTTCGCCATCACCGTCTGACAAATCAACAATGAGCCGTTCGGTACCTTGAGGGACATCCACTTTGAAATATTGCGAAAGACCGTCATAACCACTGAGCAAGCCATACTCAACACCAGGAGTCAATGTGATTGCATCATCTGGGTCGACATTCTCAGGTGGATAAACAAAGTCGGCTACAATGGTAAATCCTCTCGCCATGCGTGTGGTATATGCAGTAATGTAATACAATCCGGGTTCAACATTGAACAGGTGGACTTCTTCGTCGTTTCCAGGCTCTGTTGACCAGACCTCCATGATATCAATGGAAACAGAGTCTTCCTTCTCGTCTTCAAAGAAGGGCTCCTCCCAGCCCCACCAGAAATCAGGCTCGGGTGGGCTGTAAAACGACATTCCCAAATCCACATCTCCGCGTCCACCGTAGGTACGTACTCGTAGATCTGCAAGGGGTTCTGTAACATTGATGTAGTAATAATTCATACCGATATCGTCGAAATTTCCAGGCGTACTGATCTCTTGGTTGGTCACAGCGATGCTTTGTTTGAGTTCTGTCATGTCGTCCAATGTTGGCGGTGGGTCCGCCACCTGGGCTTCGATGGAAATTGATAAGTCTTCAAGTTCGTCATCGGGAATCAGAACGAACCAAACCACGCCTTCTGGGGGCCATGACCATTGTTGATACCCCCAACCAAAGTCAGCTGTGAAGGAGCCATTATTGTTCCACTCATTCGGAATTGACCCAAACCCAATGTACACTTCATAGTTCACAGGATCCTCATAATAGTCAAATTTGAACGCAGAAGAAAACCAAGTCAATTCACGGGTATATGCCTCAACCTCTGTGAAGAAAAGGAGGGTGTCTCCTGCATTTGCTTCATCGACCACATGTTCTTCTCCAATGAAGAGTTCAACAGCCTGGGCTACGATACTTCCGTCGGGCATGACCCAGTCCGCCCCAATGATCTCACCTTGGCGGTAACTCGATTGAGTGGTGGTAGAATTAGGGAGGCTCATCACAGAATCAAGAGTTGTGTCGCCTTCACCTTCAGGGAAGGTCCATTCTGATCGGAGGTTCGAATCGTTTGATCCGTTCACGCCTATTGAGATTGAGAGGTTGTCCATCATTCCACCAAAATAGTTGCAGTCGCAACCTGCACCCATTCGGCCGATGTAAAATTCATCGCATTCTTCACCGGAGGTAAAGCAATCGTTTGAACCAAAATCTCCGAGAGGGATTTTGGCATCTTCTGAATCAATAAGTCCTGCTGACTCACCGTTAATGAAAAATTCTCCACCGACGTCAATTTCTATGTCAACGCGGACATGTGTCCACGCATTGACCTCGACCGTTTGATTTGAAACAGGGTGTTGAGAAAGGCTGTATTGTGATGAATATGCCAAAGAATCACCGTTGAGATAAAGCCCCCAACCGTAATCTCCCTTCATCATGATGAATTGTAATCCTTCATCGGCGTAGGGGTAGATCCATCCTTCTAAAGAAAGACTTGTCAAATTTGAAAAATCCATTCCTGGGTCGTGTTCTACGACAACATGGTCTCCGTCTCCGTTGAATCGCAGGGAGTAATCCGCTCCAGGGCCGATTTCTACGACTCCGTATACTGGGAAATACTGTGGATCGTTTTCCAAATCATTCCAAGTGCCTGGCATGATGTTGCCCATGTTCGTGCTTGCAATGTGAACGTAGTCTTCGTCACCACCAGCCGAAGGCTGTGCGTCACCCCAATCACGGTAAAGGAACGGGGTGCCATCATGCCATCGGTAATTTCCTTCAGCGTTGAAATCGGACAAGCCCGTCCACAGGTGTCGGGATTGATTGTCCCATGCGGCAAAGGTATCGAACAGCCATGAGTTTTCTGCCTCATCATCAACAGTCGTGAGGAAGCCACCCAAAGAAAGAGCATAGGAGGCAGAATCTTCCCATGAAGCCGCAGAAAGAAGATGATACGTGTTGTTGTTTGCAGGATTCACAACCGTGTACAATACTTCGATTGAATCCGGCGTTTCAGATTGGGATGTTCCAACCATTGGAGTCGCAAGACTGACGAGAAACAGCACAACGAGTGCAAGGGACTTCTTCATGATAATTCTCATACCTTCTTCCCTTATCAAAAAATTGGTATGGTGTTTTGACGAAAATATCGTATTTGAAGGACTCACGAACACCAATGAGGTGTTTCGGCCATCATGGTAAATCCACCATGCAACGTCTCCGAAACCCTATGTACGAGTTTCATTGTAATTTTTTTCCACCAATTCTCAAATCGGTTTGCAATGGCATTTGATGCTCCCAAGCGAATTCCTTGACAATTCGCCACGCTTTCTCTGAACCTTCATAATCCTTAACATCGATAATCTTGTTACGAGTATTTGCCTTGAAGGCAGCCACTGGCTCTGCATTCCTGAACACCAAATAAGCCGAACCAAAGCCAAATCGTTCTTTCATGATATCAGCGAAGTAGGGGGCGATTGGGTCGGAAGGTGGGAGGACGAAGTCTCGTATGGAAGGAATTGAGCGAGCCTCTTCCAACAGTTCCTTACGGCCCCAGCAAACTTGATGGAAATCTTCTACCAGGAAGCCTTTGATCAGTGTACCGTCTTCTTCAAAGACGTTGAGGACTGCTTTCAGTTCCTCAGGCTTGAACGATGTACCAGCGAGTTGGGTGAGTTGTCGCAATGTAATGACTGGGTATTGTTCAACGAGTTTACGTATGAATTCTCGACGCAACTCAACGCGGTCAACGTTCGGTCTGAGTTGAACGGTTCTGAATCCTCCTCGGAAATCCTGTACGATATGCCCACTTCGAATGAGAGGTTGAACCAACTTTCTAAATTCTGCTTGGCTGAGTGCATGACGCTCTTTGAACAGGTTAGGATCAGAATTGGTGCTGAAGAATTCCACGATGTCCCACAACTCATCGTCAGCAGGCTCGTTTCGAATAGCGAGGATATCCTGGAAGTGCTCGTAAGATGCCCAAACTTGATGCCCACGAAGATTGATTCCTTGGTGAAGTCGGTGAGCACTGGCCATGCTCTTGAGGTTTACACGGTACAATTCACAGCGACCCCTGAGGGCAAAGTCATCTCGGATTTCAGTGACTTTCTTGAGGGCTTGGATTTCGTTCTCATGACGTGTAGCCTGGTGTAGATGGTGCTTATGGAACAGTGCACGCTCGGCGATTTCCCGTGGCTGAGGGTCAACGATTGCACCCCTAATCATGCGTTCACCGGTGGCCTTGAATCCAATCGATTCCAAAGCACTTCGAGTCGTTTCATCAAGAGCGGTGATGGGTTCGCTGTTGAAGTTTGACAGTACAGCAACGTCCACCAGTTGGGCTGCGTGATTATCAAGAAGAATCTCAAATGCCTGGCAGAATTCATCCAGATAAGCCGTGGGAACGTGCAGGTCTTTTATTTCGAGATAATCGTTAACCTTGAACATGAGTACCTTACCAATCGGGTCCACACCTTTGAAAATTGGAAGGTACCATCCACGGTCCAATACGCTTCGAACTTCCCATATGAAACGAGACACGTAGGGGTCAGACTGAGTCAAGATACGAACCGTACGGTCTTCTCGACGGGGACGGAGAAGCAATTCAACTTCGTCAGGTGCGCAGAAGAAGGATTCAGGTTCAGGGACCAAAGCGACGACTCTGGAGATGCGACCTTCTTTCTCGAGATTCATCAGTGCTATGGTGAGGTCTTCGTAACTGCGAGAGACATAGAAGCGTAATGTGTTCGCTTTGACTGGACCCATACGTCGAATGATTTCTTCCAATGCATCTTCAAAACTCAACGGTTCGTAGACTCCATGCACACGGTGGAACAATGAGAGACGGCGCCTTCTGCCTGTGACGTCTTCAAACTGCTTGACCACCAACATTTGGCGTTCCAAATTGGAAAGGGCATTCTTGAGATCGCGCTGCAAGGCCTTGTGCTCATCCCCTTTAGGATAATTAGCCATGATTTCCTGGCGAGTGACGTTTTCACCCGGAGGGATTTTACTCAAGATTTCATCTTCCATGGGTCCAATCCACGGTTCAGGCTTGAGACCGAGAAGGACACCGATGTTACGTTTTGTTGTGTAGCCTATTCGATTGTGGAGCAATCGCCCCATGATCACATCGGAATCCAGTTGAACGTCCTTCCAATCACTGAACTTGAATTCATTGATGCGGTAAAGGAGTTCTTGTTGCTTCTGGAACAGGACATGCTCATTGAATGCGGAGAAACCATCATCGTATTGTTTGAACGATTTTTCCAACACCATGTTCTGTATCCATCGGTATTCAACAACTTCTTCCTTACCACCGGTCAAACGGTGTTCATCAACCTTGAGAATGTATTCTGCATCATCTGTTTGACGAAAGAACCCTACTGAAATCACATTGCGTGTTTCTAAATTATGCAAAACCCGTTCAATAAGAGCAAGAGGGAAGGGGAGGCGAAGGTCGAGTTCATCCGATGTCTTCGGACCTTCGGAGCCCAGCATTTCGATGATTTTGACTCGCATTGCTTCCTGAGGGTCACTGAGAATTTGTTTTTCCCATTCCGTTGGCGTGGTCCCATCATATGCTGTTGCTATATCGTAGGTAATTCCACGGGTATGAAGCTCACGAAGGTCCTCAACCTCTTTACCGCCGTTCACGGCCAAGCAACCGAGAGTTCCGTGGATTTCAGCCATGTATGGAGAGTACCATTTGCCGTCAAGTTCCTCTTGGCCGGTTCCGTCAACCTTCGTGATTTCACCGGATTGAATCAGTTCTTCAACCCATCCAGCAACGGTTGGAATGGGAATGTTAGCAAGTTTTTCTTTGTAAAGTGGGTTCTGAAACTCTCGGTCCAAACCGCCACCATGACTCATCAGGCGGAACAATTCCTTTGAATTCGTAGGAACTGGTGCCTTGTTTGCATAAAAATCGGTCAGTTGCTCGGCTGTTAATTCTGTAGCCAACGAACGTGTTCCAAGCAATCGTTGGAGAATCGCAGGGTCGATATCTTTGACCAAAAACGCCCGTGTTTTCATTGACATCAAATCCTCAAAGGCTGACATGAAGAGTGACATGCCCAGTCGAGAGGGAACGACGACCTTGGTGTGGACAATCCGAGCATCTCCGCTCATGCAGGCTTGCAAAAACGCCTCAAGACCGATCATGTCAATATCCCCAAACATGATTTCATTCTTTGCTTCACGCATCAGTAAACTACCGTCGGTGGTTCGATGCTTGTTGAGAAGGGCCTCAGCCCGCTGTTGGAATTGTTGTGGACTGATTTCCTCTGCACCCATCCGTTTTGGAATAATCAACGAACGCCCAGAAACCTCTCTAAACCTCTTAGCAAAAATTTGAGTATTGATAATGTAGCGTTCAATCACTTCAATGTGATTGTTGTTTCGGAATGCTGTGTACATCTCTCCCGGGTCGACCTCTTGGGAAGTACGCAACAACAATCCGTTTTCATCAAAGGACATTTCAATGACTGAAATGTTGTTCGCCTCAGCCAATCCCGCCATGAAATATCCGAGTGCTGTGTTGAAACCTCGGCCTCGGCATGTGGTGATCATGTAGGTAGGGTGGGCGCCAGTGATGACCTGTTCTACGAGAATTCGGTCAGGGTCTGGGACCTGGAACGAATCGATTGAATGCTCTTCCAAATGGCGCGCAATGGCGCTGGCAACTTCTTTGGAAAGTCCATATGCGTCACGCAATAAGATGCGAGGGTCTTGTTCCCGACGAAGTGCGACGATGCAATGACCGATAAGGTCGAGGAGGGCTTTGGACAATTCACGACTCCGTGAACGTGCCTCTCCAGACCATGACGGAATGGTCGGCCGGTGGCCAGTTACCGAGGTGACATTGACTCTCGTTCCCTGGATGTTGGTCACTCTATAGGTAGAACCACCGAGCAGAATTACATCGCCACCTCTGAGATTGGAGACAAAGGAACCCGACAATTGTCCAAGAATCGAGCCTTCTGCATTGAAAACAAGATAGGAATTATCTGGAGCAATGGTCCCAATGTTTGTGTAGTAAATCATTCGGGAATATCCTCGTTTTCCGTAAATATTTTCTTCCCAATCAACCCAAACACGACGTTCTTCTTCAAGCATGTCAAGAACTTCAATGAAATCGTCATATTGGAAATTCCGATACGACCATGAATTCACAATGATCTCATATGCCTCGTCGATATCAAGTTGGTTGATAATGACAAGACCGATCATGAATTGAGCTACAACATCCAAACAATTTTGAGGAAAATCAAGGCGGTCCATATCTCCTGTTTGAATGGCGGCTTGAAGGGCTGCAAGTTCAATCAAATCGTCAACACTTGAGGGAAGGAAACGAGCTCGTGGAATACCGCCCACGTGGTGCCCTGCCCGCCCAATCCGTTGTAAAGCAGTAGCAATATCACCCGGACTACCGACTTGCAATACCAAGTCAACTGAACCAATATCAATACCCATCTCAAGCGATGACGATGTCACGACTGCTCTTAGATGGCCTAACTTGAGTTTACGTTCAACATCCAACCGAATGTTTTTGTCCATAGAACCGTGATGGCCAGCGACCAAATCACCCAAGAACGGGCGTAAGCGTTGAACGATTGTTTCGGTCATTTTCCTCGTATTCGCAAAGACAAGGGTCGTGGTGTGTGCACTGATGAGGTCTGCGATAGCTTCAATGTTGTACTCCAGAATTTTCATCACCGGTAAATCACTAAATTTAGGATGGGTGATGAGAATGTCCAAATCGAGTTCACGAGAACCCGAAATTTTGGCGATGGATACCTTCGTCATTTGACCTCTGGCTTCCCGGTCATCACTGCTCACGAGGTATTCTGCAACGGTTTCCAAAGGCTCCATTGTAGCAGAAATACCTATTCTTTGAACCGGGTTTTTCAAAAGGGTATCAAGCAGCGAAAGCGTGAGAGAGAGATGGACGCCTCGTTTGGTAGAAACCATTGAGTGCAATTCGTCAATAATCATGTATTCGACTTCGCTCACTATAGGTTGGAATCGAGGCGACGTGATAGCAATGGCCAAACTTTCGGGTGTAGTAATGAGAATGTGAGGGGGCTTACGAAGCATTTTTTGTCGGTCGGATTGTGAAGTATCACCGGTACGCAGACCAACACGAATTTCTTGGGCTCGGTCAGGCAGATAGTTTTCTGTAATTTCCTTGAGCGGCCCAATAAGGTTTCTTTGAATGTCGTTCGCAAGGGCCTTGATCGGTGAAATATAAATCGCATGAACTTTTTTCTCTAACTTTTGTTCCAAAGAGAGCCGAACCAAATTGTCAATGATGGAAAGGAAGGCTGTCAATGTCTTACCCGATCCCGTAGGTGAACAGAGCAAGAGATGTTCCTTGTTCATAATCGAAGGAATGGCTAGTTTTTGAGGCTCAGTAAAATCTGGAAATTTGTCTCTAAACCAATTTCGAACAGGTGGGCAGAGCTGTTCGTAAAGTGGTTCGGATTCCATTGGAGAATCCAAGTAGACTATTTCTGCCATTTTATTTTCCACACCCGTGTGACGCGAAGCGTGTGCAAGGTTGTTAAAGAACTATCGCATTATTCCCTAAACTTAGGCCCAGCGAGTCTCCCGTTTCTTCCAACGGTTGAACGGTTCAGTTTCTGGTCGTTGAGCGGGGTCCAAAAGAGGAGACTCAAGGGAAATTGGAGGCAATGAGATTTCATGGAGCGCATCCGTTGGGCATGAACCGATGCAAGAAAGGCAACCTACACAATTCTGTTCAATGACTACAACGGGACGCTTTGGACGCTTACGCCCTTCTGGATTGACCTTGAGGGGCAATAACGCTTCAAACGGGCAATGAGTAATGCACAGGTCACAACCTGTGCAGTCGTCTTGTACAATGGCGACCATTGCCTGTCCCATGCTTGAGGGAGTGGACCGCCCGATTTAACGATGTGTATCTTTGAATCATTTTGGATGACCCGATTAATTCGGTGAAGTTCATAGGCAGTCCACCTTAGCATGCAACAGGTGAACTCGTGACCGAAGAAGGCGACGGCCGTTTAGAACGCTTGAACGAGATGCTCAAGCGAAGAGGGTTCCTTCTGCCTGCATTTGGAATCTATGGTGGTGCAAAAGGGCTCTACGACTTTGGACCTGTTGGAGGACGCCTTCGTTCTCGTGTGAATCAAGCCTGGTTGGACCATTGGTTGCAACTCGGTAACATCGTTGAGTTATCCTGCCCGACGGTCACACCCTACGAGGTATTGGAAGCAAGCGGCCATGTAGGTGAATTTTCAGATTTCATGACATCGTGCAAGGCTTGCGATGAAGCAAGCCGTGCAGATACGCTTCTTGAGCCTCATCATCCAAATCCAGATGCGCTCAAGCGAGATGAGTTGCAGAATCTACTGAACTCAATCAACCCCGCGTGTCCAGCCTGTAACGCAAGCGATTGGAACGATGTTATCGCTCAGAACTTGATGTTCAACACTACGATTGGTTCAGGCGCATCGGGCCGTGCCGGCTTCATTCGTCCGGAAACAGCACAAGGTATGTTCACCTCGTTCCCTTCGATTTACCGACACTTCAGAGAACGACTCCCCTTCGGGGCAGTCCAAGTTGGTAAGGGCTACAGAAATGAAATCGCTCCACGCCAAGGTATGATTCGATTAAGAGAATTCAACATGGCGGAATTGGAATATTTCATTGACCCAGAAGCACCTGTTCATGTGGATTTGTCAGCATGGCAGGACCAAATCATCACCTTCATTTCCCAAGACACCCCTGAATTTACTTCAACGCTGGCCAAAGCCCATGAAGATGGGGTCATTCATCATCCAACCGTTGCCCAATTCCTCGGAATGACCTATGATTTCTTGGTCAACATGGGGATCAATCCCTCCAAGATACGATTCAGGCAGCATGAGAAAGATGAAATGGCTCACTATGCAAAAGATTGTTGGGATATTGAAATCCATGGTTCGTATGGCTGGATTGAATGCGTTGGTGTTGCTCACCGAGGATGTTACGATCTCGAATCCCATCACAAAGCAACAGGCAAATCATTGCATGCACGCCGTGAATTTGAAGAACCAAAAACAACAACGATCGATGCATGGACCATCAACGGAGCAACCGTTGGCCCGACGTTCAAAGCTCTCGCTGGAGCGGTCAAAGTTGCGGTAGAGGAGTTCCCTAAAGCGACTGATTTCCCGATACAAGTCACGCTACCGACCGGGGACGTTGTGACGGTTGAGGCACAACATGTCAAACCAAATCAATTGACCATCAAGGAGACTGGAGAGTGGTATATTCCTCATGTCATTGAACCAGCCTTCGGAATTGACCGAATCATCTGGCATATGATCGACCATGCGTATCATGAAAGCGACAAAGACGGTGACGTATACACCACAATGAAGCTGAAACACACCATTGTGCCGGTTGATTATGCGGTATTTCCGTTGTTCGAAAAGGATGGGATGGATGACTTAGCCATGGACCTTCACCGAGCATTTTGCACCAGAACAGGAATCGTATCCATGTACGATGGAAGCGGTTCTATAGGGAGAAGATATGCTCGTGCCGATGAAATCGGGGTACCCAAATGCATCACCATTGACCACCAGTCACTCGAGGACCGAACCGTCACCGTACGGAACAGAGACAACGGAGAGCAAATTCGGGTCAGCATCGAAAGTCTAACTCGATGATGGTTGACTCGGCCTTCAGTTGCGGAACACGAATGCTTCCACGTGTGAAGATTGATGAACCCTCGCCACCTTGTTCCAATCATGGGTGGCGCAAGCGATTGGACCGAGCGCTACCGACCCAAAAGGGAACAACACTTGGAAGGAAATGAAGTTCAACGAAGAAAAATCCGAACTTGGCTTGACGATTGGAAAGCGGGTACGCCCAAGAAGAAAGCCTTGCTACTCGTCGGGCCACCTGGAGTTGGAAAAACAACTGTAGCGAGAGCCATCGCCGAAGATATGGGATGGAACGTTATTGAACTCAATGCGAGTGATGCACGAAATGCTGCAGCAATACGCAAGGCTGCGACCAACGGTGCAACTCACCGTTCTTTGTTTCATGACCCAACAGCCCCACCATCAAGGACCCTCATCCTCCTCGATGAAGTTGACCATCTTTCTGGGGGGCTTCGGGAAGTCAGCCAAGAGCGAATTGCAAAGGCTATGGAATCAAACGAAACCAATGAACAACGGGTCACTCTTTCGGGTGATTCCGGGGGTAAAGCAGAATTGCTCAATCTGCTCTCACAAACCAAGCAACCCGTCATACTTGCTTGTAATGAGGAAATGGGTCTTTGGGGTAAAAATTCCTCCTGGCGCTCTACTCGGGACCGATTTGGAAAGCATCTCCAAAAAATTATTTTTGACCGAGCCAATAATGAGGCACTTCGAAGGATTGCACGCCGTGTTTTACGAGAGGAAAATATACCGTTTGATGATGCTGCGATCACTGCCTTGGTTGAATCCAACCATGGAGATTTACGTGCCTTAGTACGCGACCTACAGGTGATGGCAAGTGGCCTCAAAGGACCCTTGACCTCAGAGATTGTGACCTCGCACGCAGAAGCAAGCCAGCGAGATGTGTCGGTTGAAATATTTCCCGGCCTTGACTCGCTTTATCGGGCGAGAACTGCAATTGATGCGTTGACGGTTACACGGACCATTGACAAAGACCCGAGTGAACTTCTCAATTGGGTTCATTGGAACAATGCATCACTCTTTGGAAACAACGGTGGGATTCAACGAGGTTCATCGAGTTTAAAGCAGGCAGATAAGATGCTTATGGGCAGGTATCTCAACACAGCCCACCGCTCAACCTATTGGACACAGCACTTGTCTTCATTAGCAGCCTCTGTTGCAAATCCGACCACTATCCAAGGGAGAATATTTCCATCTTACCCCAATTTTTTACGCCGGGGAGGGCAAGTCAATCGGCCGAGCATCATTGAAAAACTGAGCTCGTTGAGCGGTACAAGTAAAGCAACGACTCGGGAAGAGTTTTTACCGGCATTAATGCTTTTAGGACGAGAAGATTCTCCTCTTGGAAATCCAAACGATTTCGACATCTCCTTCCAAATAGGACTCTCGGCTGAGGAACACACATCGTTGTGTGGACTTGCTGCATCACGGCGGTCAACAAAAGAGTTGGTAAAAACCTACAAAGAAGCCTCCGAAGAATATACGGCTAAAATTAAAGAAGTCCTACCCCCGATACCACTGGCTCAAGAACCCCCTCTTGAACAAAAAACGACTTCAACCAAGCCGCAAAAAGATGACGATGACGCTTCAGATGCACCCGGTCAGATGAAGTTATTTTGATTTCGGTTCATTCTTTTCTTGAAGCATACGCTTGAGAAGCGCCATGCCTTGAGTCTCTCCATCTGATTTATCTTCTCTACGCCAGGTGTGCGGGTGCAATAGAATCACAGCGGTCAGCAATTCAAGTCGGCCAAACCACATCAGGATCGAAGTGATGAGAAGTGCGCCTGAGTTCATGCTTTCCCATGTTTGGGTCGGGCCGAAATCTCCCAAGGTCGGACCAGTATTTCCAAGTGAAGAGGCTACAACCATGGTGACGCTCTCAAAACTATCTTCCGGCATGAAAATCGACAGAACCAAACTTGATATGAAAAACAGACCAACCCAAATGAATAACATTCCAATAATCAATCCAATTTGCTTTTCTGCAACAACTTCTCCATTCATTCGAATATGCTGTATTTTACGAGGCTGAGCGATTCTTACGAGTTCCCTTGCGGCAACCTTGAACGCCAATGTAACCCGCAAAATCTTCAACCCACCACTGGTAGAACCGGCACTTGCACCGATAACCATGAGGATAAACAGAACCAAATGACCGAACAATGGCCATGATTCATCCATGTAATCCGTAGAAGTATAACCGGTAGATGTAGCAAATGAAACAACTTGGAAGAGCCCTTCACGAATCGAGTCAGTCGCAGAAGAACCGGAAACTCGTAGGGCGATGAAAATCGCTACAAAAGCCACGAAAACATACATGGCATAATTGCGAAATTCTTCATCCCCAAATGCTTTCTTAACATCACCATCTCGAATAAACCAGAGGAGCGTGAAATTGACGCCAGCAAGGAACATGAAGACGATAATGATCGATTCAACGAGAACTGAATCATAATAGCCGATACTGGCATCATGTGTTGAAAAACCCCCCGAAGGCATGGTCGTTAGCGAATGATTAACCGCATCAAAGAGGTTCATTGCTCCTGTAAAGTACAGAAGTAAAAACTCAATGAAGGTAAGGAAAAGATACAGACCCCATAATGCGAAAGCTGTTTGCTTCAATTTTGGACGAAGTCTGGAAAGAGACGGTCCAGTAAGTTCGGCACGTGCAAGAGCCATTCCGCCCCCGATGACCCGCGATAAAATCATCATACCAAGCATAATGATTCCCATTCCTCCAAACCATTGCGTCAACGACCTCCATATGAGCAAACCTTTGGGCTGAGCATTGATGCAATCGGGGGTCACACCTGGTATGCAATTTGGACTCATGTTGTGGGAAATGACGGTGGCCCCTGTTGTGGTAAAACCTGACATTGATTCAAACCATGAATTAACAGCCCCACGGAGGATATCGATCAATTCTGCACCGTCCGTAAATGGTCCAACAAACATTCCACCCAGCCAAAATGGAAGTGCACCAATGAACACCGCGATGGGCCATACAAGGGCCACTGCAGCGAATGCTTCACGGTCTCGTAATCGTTCAGAGGTATCGGTCCTGGTACCAAAACTGAGCATAAGGGTGCCTAAAAATGCCGACAGCACAGCAGGTATTGCAAACGAATAAAGGGCCATCTGCCAGTCATCGAGGAATATCGTGAGGACACCGCAAAGCGCCAACGGAACGGTCAACGCAATGAGCGTCCATCCTAGGATAAGGAACAACACGTCACGTCGCATGATTACACCCTAAACCGCTTTTCTGCATCAGGAATCTTGTCTTGGTGGCAGAAAAGTATGACAAGGTCATTCTCTAGGAGGATATGGTCATCGGTTGGTTTCGTTGTTTCCCATTCACCTGCAAGATTTAATCGCTTGATGAAGGCCAGTTTCATAGAGTCTGGAAATTGTGCTTCAGCAACGGTTTTCCCAGCGAATTTTGCTTTTTCAGTCACCTCAAATGTCAGCCCAACAACGTTTGGAACTTCTGAAAGCAGTGCAAACCGGCCTGACAACTTTTCATGAATATGGGTTAACATGTTGTCCACCGCAACCCTGCGTCGATCAACTGCAAAGGAGATTCCCATTCTCTGAGTCACTTTGACTAGATCTGCATCATACAGCATGAGTCCCGTTCGATCAACACCCATGTCACTGGCTAGAAGAACGGCTGCAATATTTTCATGGTCGTTATCGAGGGCACTTACCGCAACATCGTGGGTGTCAATTCCAACCTCGGTCAAAATCGTTCGGTCCAAATGGTCACCATGGATAATTTCGAGATGAGGATTGGCCCCGATTTGAGAGCCTGCGAGTTGATTCGCACGATGCAAGTCTCGTTCCACTACCGTCACCCATGCGCCATGATTGAGCCACTCGGCAGCCATTTTAGTTCCAATGGCGGTTGCTCCAATGACCGCGACCTTAGGTACATCGGGAAAATAGGTGAGTTCATGGCCAAACATGATGAGGGCTGGATTGAAACTGTCCAGTCCGATTGTAGCGACTGCAACACGATCTCCCTTTTGCAACTGCGTATCTGCAGTGGGGATGATGCTTCGTTGATTTTTTCGTTTGAGGCCCACGACCGACGGTATTCCGTGAACCATGTCTTCAGCCAACTCACCGAGGGTTCGATTGGTCACCGTATGTGCCGATTCTCCAACTTCCATCTCGATAACGTACGCATCGTTCTCAAAAGGTATCACCTCTTCAATGTCAGTTGAACGCAAACCGGCGTTGAGACGCTGAATCGCACCCTCAAGGGGATTAACGACGTAATCCACCTTTGCCCAATTCTTTAGGTTACCAGTTTTGTACTCCGCGATGTAATCTTGATTTTGAAGTCGACAAATGCTTGTGATGGAGTGCTTTGCTTCTCCTGATGAATGTGCATGGGCTGCGAGGGAACAGGCGATGAGGTTATGTTCATCCGAAGGGGTTGCAGCAACGAAAACTGAAGCCTCTACAATACCTGCTTCGATAAGTTTTTCACGAGATGTCATATCACCGTGTATGACAAGACAGTCAAGACCTTGGGCATTTGAGACAGCACGAGAATCCTGGTCCATGATGACGACGTCATATTCCTCATCCCTTAGAGCCCGAGCGAGTTCAATACCAACCCGGCCTGCTCCACCAATGATAATTCGCATAGTATTAACACCTCAACTGAAGGATTCAGCGTATTTCTTAACTTGATAAGAACCACCAGCAATGTCCACGTCTCCGGTTGTGAGGAAATTACGTGTTCGGTCAATCTTTCCTCCAAGGCCCGTGTGTTCGGTTTTTACTTGATGGTAATAATCGTAAACAAGTTGCCCTGATGGGTCTGCGGTTTCGATCCAATCAATGTATGCAGTCGGGGTTGTGATGAGCCATTTGTTGTTCACTACATCGACCGGAGCCTCTACGAAGCACGTCTCTAGGGTGACTGAATGGTCTTCACACCAACTTTCTGAGAGAGGCAATTGTATGTTTCCCCATGCGTGGGCTTCCCAGCCATCATCGGTGAAGTGCGGGTTACCTAGAATTCCAAAAGTGTACCACCCCGGTACGCCCTTAGTCCTTAGAATGCTGAAGTAGGCATTGGTCTGTTCATCGCAATCACCCAAATTCCCTGCTAGGCATGCTGGCCCACTTCGAGCGGTAACTGGGGCCTCCTTATCGTACTCAACGAATGCATGAAGATAATCAAAAGATGCTCTTGAGAAGGCATAGGCATTGTCCGATTTGCCCTCCGGGAGGGAGGATGAGATTTGGTCAGCTGCACTTTTCACGATGGCATCTTGCCCGTTGATAGCATAACTTGCAGAGCCGCCACGGTCATACCAAAGTTTGGTTCCAAACTCAGATGCTTTCTGACTGTTACGCAATTGGTAATCATCAAAAGTTCCAGAATTATCAACATTGATCCCCATGGATTTACCAGGTACTATTGATTTGACTCGAGCGTCGTTCCACCAAGTGTAGGAATATGAGGTCACTTGAACGTTAAATGCATAGGAAGTTGCCTCGTTTGGTCCAAGGTTCATCTTGACCTTGACACACTTGGCAACCGAGCACTCATTGTCGTCTTGGCCAACGCTTGGCCACCATATTTCGTGGCCTTCAGACGTTGTAATCCGATTGGAATGTTCCTTAGACGGCATTCCATCAATAGGGACGTTAACGGATTGAGAACCGACGACCATTGTAATCAATTCAGTTTTTTGAATGGTCGTAGGCTCCAAGGAAGGATCGCCGTTAGAATAGTCAAATTGACTCGCCAGACCCATGGCAGAAGTTACAAGGGGAGGGATCAGAATGGACTCAACAATGTGGCCTTCAACCGCATTGTTTTGCACATCAGCCACCTTAGAAAGGGTGTATGATGCCTCAACGGGGTAGATGTGGTAGGGAGCCATCGCCGCCTGAAGGTACTCATCGATTCCACCGAATTCACCCAAAACATGTTCCCTTGCCTGTGGTGAAAGCATGACAAAAGCAACCAAAAAGAGCATGACAACGCTTCTGAATCGGTTCTTGCGGCGCTTCATGATGTTCCGTTTCCGCCCGGAATGAGTTTGAACCAAACCACGCTTAGAGGGTTTCTTAGCCATCTTGTAGGTCGTGTCTTTCGAACCACGGGAAAATTGCTGCTCAAGACGGTAAGATGAACGGCCACCTTTCGGCAGGACTCTTCCACACGAATAGCAAATCGTGTCGCTAGGCAGCGTAGTGCTGCGGCAATAAGGGCAACTACCCATGTTGTTTTGGCTTCGCTGACGCCGTATAACAATTCCTCCTAAGGGCCCAAACTCATGTTTCGATGAAAAATGAAGGCTCACAGGGCCCTAATTGTCACCATGCACCCTTAGTGAGCACTTTGTTACTCTTCACTGGTTGCGATGGAATCATCAGATTTCTGTGGGGCGCCCGTCCGCATAGAAGCGGAGGTCTTTTCACGCGCTTGGTCTGCCCAAATCCTTCTCAAACGACGTCGTCCCTCCCTCGGTACAGATTCCCAAATCCATGTTTCCGAAGCTGGTGTCACAAGAAGAATGAACGGGAGAATAAACACCCAAACCAGAGGTATGAATACAGCAGAATACACGGCTACAAGCAGTGCTGAGCGCCAGAAAGTAGACCTTAGGATAGCACCCCATCGCTTATCCTGAAGCATCATGTGTCCGTGCTTAGCAGTGATCAGTGCTTCTGCCCGTGGGGTGAAAACAGAAATTAAGGCAATATTGAGAAGACCAACCGGCGAAAAAATGTCTTCAAACTCAAACATTCGATACATGAGGACCATGCCGACCATCCCACCCACGGCGAGGCCTAGAGCCCAACCGCTCGTTGGCTGTGACCCACCCTTTCGTACCCGTTTCCTCCTCAACAAAAAGTGAGTCCCAATGGAAGCCAATAGAGTGACAAGGAGCAGCGATATTATGTTGAGTCCCGTATAGGCATTGTCATCCATTGCTTGATTGTAATACGGAATAAACAGGGCCCCGTCTGCTGCAACAGCGTAAAGTCCTCCAAGTACAATGCCCCAAAATACTTGGCTCCAAGCGGTTGGAAGGTCGTAAAAACCAGAATAGCGAGTCATGACACCCCTCCACCCCAGGGTCATGCCCATGAGAGCACAAAAACTGGACAACTGAAACAAGACGAGTTCAGAAACCATGCCCAGCGGTTTACCTCCCCCTTCATCAAAGCGTTGTTCCTTAACGAGCGAGGCGAGGCATTCAAACACCCCGAGCGTCTCAGCGGATTATGGCCAGACTTCTTTTGTTCGGAGGAAAGGGTGGAGTTGGAAAAACAACCACTTCCGCAGCTACAGCAATATGGCTGGCAGATGCTGGTTTGCGAGTCCTTCTCGTATCAAGTGACCCCGCTCACTCTACATCGGATTCCCTCGGTGTACCGCTCGGACCTGTCCCTACCGAGGTTGAAGGAGTCCCCGGGCTCTTCGGCTTGGAAATGGACCCTGAAGCCAAATTATCAGCGCTCTTGCCTAAATTTGGTGAAGCCATGAACAACATGGGTGGCTCTGGACTTGGTGGAATGAGCATGATGTTTGACACCGGTGCAAAGGATGAATTTGACGAGATCAAATCTGACGTGAAGACGTCCGACATGATCCTCCCTGGACTGGATGAGGCACTTGCCTTTGATGAATTATTGAAACATATGGAGAATCCAACTTGGGATGTCGTGGTTTTTGATACCGCACCAACCGGCCATACGCTTCGCTTCTTGTCCCTACCTGAATTGATTGAATCATGGTCGGGCCGCCTTCTTCGCCTCATGCGAGTATCCGGAGGCATACGTTCAATGCTCTTTGGGAGAAAAGAAAGCGAATCAATGAAAGAGGAATTGGAACGGTTCCGACGTCGAGTGCTTCATGTTCGGAGGGTTATGAGCGACCCTGCGACAACGGCATTTACGCTTGTTACTATCCCTGAACGCATGGGTGTTAATGAGACGGTCCGGGCTTACGACTCATTGGTTGAATTCAATTTGCCGATTGGCGGATGCCTTGTGAACAGAGTAACTCCAGAATTTGACCATCCCTTCTTGGCCAAACGAAGGACCCAAGAACTTGAGCGAATCGAAGAACTCAAATCCACCCTGAAAGATGTCAATATTGGATCGATTGAACTCGCCGACCAAGAAGTGGTCGGGATTGAAGCGCTTCGTTCAATTGGAACCTTACTGTACGGAGCGACCCATTCACTTCCAGAAACCATCGGTCCGCATCAAATAGGTTCGGTCCTCAAACATGAGGTTCACCGAGGAATGATCTCAGAACTGCAAGAAGACCTTGAGAAAGTTCACCTGCACTTCCCGGGACTGAATCGCGAAGAGATGAGTTTACGAAGCGAACAAGGAATACTGTTCGTTGGACTCAACGGCAGGGAACAAGAAATCCCAACACACAGTTATGTCAAGTCGAGCCAAGTTAAGGCGTCCCTCAACGATGATGTACTGTCTCTCGACATTCCTCGTTCCGATTCACCTGCTTGAAGCAGTGGGTTCAAAGGGGGAAACCTCAACGCCTAATCATGGCTCTTGAAGGCTTATCCCGAGGCATCTTCCGTTCCTTGGGCTTCCTCAAGAACAAGAGGAAACTTGACGAGGAAGAATTGCGAGAAATGACCCGCAGTTTGCGAAGGGCCCTGCAAGAAGCAGATTTTAACATTCGTCAGACAAAGGAGATTGTAGACAGGCTTGAATCACGACTCCGAGAAGAAGAACCGCGTGTTGGATTGACCATGCAGACCCACGCCATGAACATCCTCTACACGGAACTCGTACGAATCCTCGGCCCCGCTCTTGAATTCCAACCAAGAGGAGCCACCCTTCTGTTGGTTGGGCTCTACGGGCAAGGAAAAACCACAACCACTGCAAAACTTGCTGAATGGTACCGAAAGAAACACGGCCTGCGAGTGGCTGTCATCGAAGCCGACGTACACCGACCAGGAGCATACGCTCAACTGTCCCAACTTCTAGAGGACTCAACGGTTCAAGTGTACGGCGAACCCGACACCAAGGACGCCGTCACCATTGTCAGAAATGGATTGAAGGAGTGTGCTGCTGCTGATCTCGTCATCGTCGATACCGCTGGACGTCACCAACTCGATGATGAATTGGTTGTTGAATTGGAAAACATCGCCTCACTCACCAGGGCCACCGACCGCTGGTTGGTCATTGATGCCCAAGTTGGTCAAGCAGCAGGACCTGTTGCTGCTTCGTTTCACAATCTCGCTGGAGTCACCGGCATTGTCATTACCAAGCTTGACGGTACCGCTCGTGGCGGTGGCGCACTCTCTGCAGTTGCAGCAACCGGTGCACCCATTGTCCACATTGGTGTTGGTGAACGGATTCAAGATTTGGAGAAATTCGAATCGGATCGTTTCATCTCAAGACTGCTCGGTATGGGCGACATTCAGGGACTGATTGACCTTGCCCCAGAAGACATGGACCAAGAGGAAGCCATGCGGCTTACTCAACGCTTGATGAGCGGACGATTTACGCTTAACGACATGTACAAGCAGATGGAAATGATGTCGAAAGTTGGAACCATTGACAAGTTAATGTCGTTCCTACCCGGGAGCATGCTTGGGGGAATGGGGGCTATGTCAAAAGGACAAAAAGAAGCCATGCAAGGGAACCTTGACCGCTATAGAACCATCATGGACTCGATGACGGCTTGGGAAAAGAACGAACCAGCAAAGATCAAATCAGACCGCATTCGACGAATAGCGCGAGGCTCTGGAGTTCGAGAAAAAGATGTCAGAGAATTAATCGGTCAGTGGAACCGTTCCCGAAAGATGATGAAGGGGATGGGGGGCAATCGCAAACTCAACAAGCAAATGCGCAAGATGATGAAGGATGGCGAAATGGACATGGACCCGTCTTCATTCGGCATGTGACGGCCAATAACAATTGAGGACCGGCTCAATTATCGACGGTCGTATTTATTCGGCTGAGGTTCTGAAGGCAAGACTGCGAATATAAACATTGCAAAAGACCCAACATATGGAATCACCATAAGAAGGATCCACCAGCCTGAATTTCCCGTGTCTTGAATTCGACGAATCATGAGGCTCAACAGGGGTATCAAAAAAACCATCGCTCCACAGAAGAGACCAAAGAGTAGATCCTCATCAAAACCATCGCCCCATAACACAACGGTGAACCCCAATACCATGGAAAACCCAACGATATAGAAAAGATAGCCAAACCAAAACTCACTTCGTTGTGCCCTTCCATTCCCTGACCAATTCGAGAGCGTATTGATCACAGCCTGGGCCGGGTTAACCATCTTCTGATGAACATAAGGATTGTAATATTGGCCACCCTGCATCTGCATGCCTACCATCGGATTTTGTGGATCGACAAAAACTTGAGCACCTGTGTGCATGGGGGCTTGTTGGTTGACCGTTCCCATGATCTGTGCTTGAGGAGGTTGTGTGGGCGGTGCGGATGGCTTCGTATCGCGAAGAACAGCGCCAACGATAGCACTTACTGAAGGAGGAGGAGGAATGTTTTCTGCCGTGGCCTCACCAATGTGTTCTGCGCAGTAGGGTTTTTCCCCGGGTTTACGAGATTCGCGGAAAAACGATTCACAATTGTTACAAAAAAATGTTTCGCAGCCTTCCTTGAAACAGAACAAACCCGGATTGTTCACTGCATCAATGGGAGTTTTACACATGCTGCATATTTCGTTGCTAGCAGCGGAATTGATGATGATGTCGCCCGTTGTTGGACCAATGGCGTTGTGACCGACCTGTACGGAATCCGTGAGATTCACCCCTGGCCCGTCGCTCGGTGTCATATTTATCCCAATGCGACGTTCTTTATCAAACTCTCACCGTTCACCGCTTCTGCAATACCCTTTACTCTTCAGAATTCGTTGGTCCTTCTCTCCGTTGAAACCGTTGAGGAATGATCTTTCTGCGCAACCGTTCCATCAGGCTCCTGCCGGCCAGCAATCCGCGATAGCAAACAGTGATTCGCCAGTCACAATCAACACTGTCGCCGCAACAGCGCTTTCAGAGCCATTCAGTGAAGTAAACGGTATCGCGAAAAGGGCAGCATAAGGTGCACACGATAGAATCATGAAAAGAAGACCCAACTGTTTGTGTTCCATATCCAAGCACCGCTGTTCAACCAACTGAGGTTCAGAACCAAACGACTGTATTCAGTACGTCTTTGCAAGAAGTACGCGACGAACGGTTGGTTCCCCAGTCATGTGACACGGCCGAGGTTCTTCGTAAGGTTCCGTTGCATCGCCAAGGAAGGCAAATCCAGTGGTTCTTTCAATAGCTTCAGCATGGGCATCGGTTCCATCAAAAGCCAATTCGTAGATGTGGCCGTCCTTGACCTCACCGTTCATGACCCATTCCCCGTCATGGTGCTCAAATTCAGGCAATGGTTGAACAACATCGCCCATATGTTGAGAGGCTCGTGAACGAAGTTCATCACTGATTTCACCAAGAACTCGATAACATTCATCGACGATCGCATCCATTGCAAGTGGTTCCTTACCTCCGGTCCTGCGAGCCGCAAATGCCGTTCCTTGAGCAATGTCTCTTGGCCCAATATCAAGACGCAAAGGCACTCCTTTGATTTCCCAATCGTAGTACTTCTGTCCGGGATGAATATCCCTGTCATCAACCTTGACTCGCAAACCACGAGAACGAAGGGTTCCTGCAAGTTCGTGGGCGACCGCTACCGTATCGACTTCTGCATTTTTGCGGATCATTGGGCAGATAACAACCTGGAACGGAGCCACTGCAGGCGGCATAATGAGGCCATTCTCGTCACCGTGCATTCCGACCACCGCACCGAGCAATCGCTCGGACATACCGTACGTGGTTTGGTGACAGTAGGATTGTTTGGCTTCCTTATTTTCGTATTTCAGGTCAAAGGCCTTGGCCCATTGGTCCTGATAATGGTGGCATGAGGCTACTTGTAAGGTTCGACCGTTGGGCATAACGGCGTCAATTCCAATGGTATACCAAGCACCAGGGAAGGTATCCCAAAGTGGGCGCTTCGCTTTGATGATCGGGAGGCAGAGGTCATGCATGATCTTGTCAACAATTTCCAAATCTTGCTTGATTTGATTGGATGCATCTTCCTCATCAGCATGCGCTGTGTGTGCCTCGAAAAAGTGAATTTCGCGCACACGAATGAAGGACCGAGTTTGTTTTGTTTCGTATCTGAACGTGTTGACCATTTGATAGACCTTGAGTGGTAGGTCTTTGTGAGACCGAATCCATAGGGGGAACATGGTGTACATGGCGGTTTCAGAGGTAGGACGCAAAAACATTGGAATATCCAATTCGTTATCACCGGCATGCTTTACCCAGTAGACTTCTTTTTTGAATCCACCTTCTTCGTCTTCATCCCGCAGGTCATCGGGGTCAACGCCTTCTTCACGGGCCCGCTTAAGCCGAGCCACCAATGCATTCTCTTTTTCAAGAAGGACTTCTGGAATCAACAACGGGAAATTGACCTCTTCGTGTCCCGTGCGTTCCATCTCTGTATGCGTCAAGGAATCAATGAGTTTCATGGTTTTCCAGCCATAAGGTCTCCAAACGTCCATTCCTTTGATTGGATATCGTTTATCGACCAGTTCCGCTGCTTCAACAATGAACGGATACCATTCATTGAAATTTTCGCTTTTCGAAGGAATACCTCGCTTCGCTTTACCGTGGCCCATGGTTTGCGGGCTGGCTTAACTCACATCAAGATGACGGCTCAATAGGGTTCTGATGTGATGACTTTCCGCCAGCAACGAGGACCGCAAGAGCGGCTCCACACCATACGATTTCAAGAACCAAAAACGCCCATTCACTGATAAGAAATGCCCGAACTGCAAGAAGACCTGAACCAAATGCCATCAGCCACAGATATACCGGTTCTTTGCTGTGGAGTACATCTCGCGTCTCCAAAAGAAAGGCAAGCAGAATACTGGCCATACCAACGTATGCGATGGCTTCACTCAACAGCGTAAACAAACGGTCACTTCCGGCCGCTAAAATACACAACGAGAATTACTGAAGCGATGATGGCGACCATATCCGGTATTCCAAAACTACCGTCAAGAACGGTGAGGCTCCATGCGTTTCCGTTCGTGATCTCATGAACTGAGGCCCAATTAAGACGATTGTATCCCTCACTGGGGCAGAGGTCGTTCGGGTCGCACAAGCTTCCAAAAAGGTATCCAAATACGCCAAAAAGATTCAGAACGCTCACTCCCAAGAGCGTGAGGGAGAACCAAGGGCGACGGGTTCGGGCAGGTTGAGAAAGAGGAGGCATATCAAGAACCGGCAATGGGGCTTGAATTGCAGGAACTTCAGATTCGATGACTTCGATCAGCATATCTGTTGGCGGAGCAACCTCGGTAATGCCAGGAGTGGATGACGGGTTAATATCCCGTGCCTTAACGGGCTGGACTGGTGCGATTTTGATACCGTAAATACGGTCTGCAAGACTGACAAGAGTCGGATCATCTGCGATATCAGCGGGGTCAAGTTCTCCATCAAGGAGTTGTTGAAGCCGTTCACTCGTCGTTGCCATTCTGCCGCCTCCGTTGTATCTGCGTGAACGCTTCCCTTCAAGAAGCCTCCTTAGAAGAAATTCAGCCCTTTCAAGATGAAACTTCATTCTTGTTCATCTTGATATTTACCGTACAATCGCTCATTAACAAGCAAACTTGAACAGTGGGGGCATCGGTCGTTGTTTCCAAGCATCAGCGGACGAATCGCCAACACAGCAAGGCATGAGGGGCATGCTGCAAGCATTTCCCCCTCCTCAAGGTCAGCCAGTGGATTGAACGAATCGCTACTGTAACCCGAACGGTATACAGGATGCCAGTGAAACAATGCTCTTCGACCGGAACCAAAGGCAGCCCAACCCATGAGGAAAACAAACAAAAGTCCGCTTAAACGTTCACCAAAGAGAACGGCAATGAGGTTGAGGAATGCTAAGAATCCAAACATCAAACTTGCCGTCATCAAGAGACCAACGGCTGGCCAATACGCCCATTGACGTCGTTGACGGTAACTGGTGTAGACGCTTAGGGCGACGAAGGCCAATGCAATGATGATGGTTGTTGATGTGGATGGCGACAGAAAGCCCGTTGCAAGCAGTAATGTTGCGAGCAAATAGACCACAATTCCAGCATCGACCAATACGATGAACGAAGTGCCTCGGTGAACATGAGCGATGGGGTCACGAGCCGTTGATGCTGATGGCGCCGAACCCGCCAAAACGAAATCATCCGCTCTGGTGTTGCTCATGTCTTCCCCTGCGGTGGGACCTTCTTGAAACATGTGGCCACTGCGGAAGATGGCAAAGAAGCGAAGAAGTCATGATAGACCGCTCTGTGGGATGGCTATGGCCACCCGTGATACCGATGTCATTGCGTCGGGAAATTCGCTTCGTGGTTTACGTATTGTTCTGGGCGTCACCGGTGGAATAGCAGCGGTGGAAACGGTCAAGGTCGCCAGAGAATTAAGGCGACACGGCGCAGAACTTATCGTCATCATGACACCTTCGGCTCAGCGAATTATTACTCCACTTGCTGTTCGTTGGGCCTCACAAGCTGATGTCATCACCGACTGGGATGGAGACCTATCCGCCTTAGATGAAGTCGATGCAGTATTGGTAGCGCCTGCCACCCGAGACGTGATGGCGAGCCACCTTCATGGATTGCAGCACGGCCCGTTGATGATGGCCCTCTCCGTTGCAAGAAGCAGAGGAACGCCCATCATGATGGTTCCAAGCATGCACGAAGACCTTGCTAAAGACCCGGTCACGGAAGACATCGTCATTGAACTGCGCAACAAAGGAATTTCAGTGGAATGGGGTCCGAATGAAGAAGGGAAACAAAAAACGCCAACTCCGAATGCAATTTGTGCAAAGTTGGGCCATCTCATCAACCAAAAGAAGGCCAAGCGACGTTCGATTGTGATCACACTCGGCGCCACTTCATCTCCGATTGATGATATTCGTCACGTGCAAAACATGAGTTCGGGTGCAACGGGCTGGGCTCTTGCAGACCATCTCTATCGTCACGGTCACGATGTCACATGTGTTGCAGGATTGACAACATCTCCATCACCAGATTGGCTTCCGCTCATCATCCGTACGCCAACCCCTGGTGAAATGCTCAAGGAATGCAAAGCGCTCTCTAACGATGGAATCGATGCCTGGATTCATGCAGCTGCCGTATTGGATTACGTCGTCGATTCACCGGCAGAGGGTAAAATTGCAAGCCAGCAAGGAAGCCTATCTCTTGACCTTGTTGAAAGTCCAAAACACATTCAGGAACTCAAAGACGATTGCGACGGCAGTGTACGCATTGGATTCAAACTTGAATCCGGAATTAAACAAAAAGATTTGATCTACCGAGCCATTGCTCAGATTGAGTCTTCAGGAATGACTGCAGTTATCGCAAATCGGCTGGAGGACTTGGACGATGCAACCAAGCCCAGGGGATACCTCGTCGATTCACTTGGCGCCCATTTTGTATTGCAGAACTCAGCGGACCTCCATGATGCCATCATCACGCTTGTTGAACGTGGCTCGGAGGCATAAGCATGCGTAGGTTCGCCATCGTCGGCCATCGTGCAATGTCCAAAGGCAAACTGCCCCTCAATGATTTAGCAGGAGGCGCCGGTAGAATGGACGTCCTCGTACGAGCGATGATGGCGGCTTTATTGACCAGTCATGGCTTGAGAAAGGATACCGAAATTATCCTTCATCTGGGTGGCGGCCCTGGACCTCCAAGAAGGATACGTTTTGATGGGAGTGAACTGGTAGGCGTCCACGCTGAAGAACGTTCTATAGCGGGGCAAATCGGTAAGGTCATCGCAACCCCCCTCCCGCCCATTGGACACTGGCAACCCATCACAAGGGGAATTGAACACAGTGGTGGAAACCTGCAAACGACCCTAAGCCAATGGGGTGAACTCCCAGTAGTTGCCCTTGATGCTAACGCCCCACGTCTATGGAACCCTGATGCGCACTTACCGGAACAAAGCAACCAACATGATGTTGACATTGGTTTTGTCCTCAGTGATGACCAACCCCTCGAGGAAGAGGGCCTCAATGGAGTGATGAAACGTTCCTTGGGCGAACAATGGCTTCAGGGGCACATGGCCATTGGCGTCGTTCATTTCCTTCTTGATGAAGGCGTAGCGCTTAATTTGGATTGAGCCAATGGGGCCATCCGTCTGCTGAGTTCATCAATACACTGGCAAGCAGATCTTCATCCATGGCGAATGGATGACTCTGAGGCCAAACAGCAAGACATGAAAGACTGGCTTTATCTTCTTCCACAGCATCACAATCACCGTACAAAACTTCACTGTGATCAACGGAAGATGCCCCGATGGTGAACGTCGCCACTTCATCGTCTCCTGCGCCTTCAAAGCGTACAGCATTTCGGTACCAGCGAACACCCAATCGAGTGCAAGCCCACGTGCCATCCCATGTTGGTGGAACGTTCAAATTGAGCATGAGGTCACCGTTTCTAAAGGCAGTGAGTAGAGCTTTGTTTGGGTCTTGAACCCACTTTTCATCGTTACCAGCGGTGGGCCACGACGTGAAGTAATTGGTGTCCATTGCATCGTGGGGGCGGCCTGCATTGGCGGCTACTTTGGGGAGGACGTCCATTGCTCGTCCGACCAGAATGACGGTCGCTTCGATTGAACGAGCCATCCCTTCAGGGTCAAACGATGTGAATGAAGAAGCGATTGCAGGCATTCCGTAAAGGCCTGCTTCTCGAGCAGCGCCCATCGTTCCACTGTGGTACGAGTCTTGGGATAAGTTCGGGCCGAGGTTGACTCCAGAAACGACAAGTTGCGGTTTGACCGAGGGTACCAAATGTTCCAATCCGCCGTCCATGGCAACTATGACGGTATCGCAAGGTGTTCCATCCAGTTCAAACAGATGGACAGGCGCATGTTCTGGATTGAGACTCCACGCATCAACAAGGTCTGGGCGTTCCCGTAGACCCATGGGTTTCATGAGATTGATGCGCATGCCTGCTGCTGAATGGTTCTCGCTAGGAGCGAGAACCACGATGTTATGCCCTTCACGATGCAGCGCTTGTACCAAAAGGCGGAAACCCTCAGCCTCAATACCGTCATCATTGGTAAGCAACAACCATCCTCTGTTCTCAGACATTCTTCCACCTAATCCAAAGCCGCAGCATCAGCGTTTTGATTGTTCGCTTTTTCCAAAGCAACACGTTCGGACGTGTAAACCACCAAAACCAGCCCCGTCATAAGAATAAATCCTCCAATCCATGTCCAGGTACCTGGGATTCCTGTATCGAAGAAGAGCCATCCAATCAGAGAACCAAGAACCGGTTCAAACGTTACTGCAGTGGACACTACCAAAGGAGAGATGTAACGAAGGCATGTATTCAATCCGGTATGGCCAAGAAGACCCGCGATTAAGGCGAGCAACAAAAACCAGATGAAATATTCAGAATCCACCCAACCCACCGCTCCAAAATCAGCAATACCCGTCTCCAATGCATAAGAGAACGGAAGGAGAACGATTGCTCCGATTAAGGTCACCGGGAAAGCATAGAGAAAAATCGGCATCCATGTTCGCAAAATTCGTCCAACGACAATATAACCCACTACAAATACCGCTCCGAGGAATGCCAGACTATCGCCGAACACCGTGACGGTTTGGTCTCCCTGTGATGCCCCGTTGTCAAGAAGAGTGATTCCAGCACCAAGGAAGCAAACCATCGCCCCGTAAATCTCAGTTCTGTGAGGCGTTCGCACACTGGGGTGGAAACTGGCTAACACGAGCATCCCGATCACGATGACAAGCGGATGGGCGGTGACAAACAACAGCGAATGCGTAAGCGATGTTTCGTCTAAACTAGCAACCCAGGCTCCAAAATGGGCGGCAAGCGCAAGACCGCTTGCGAGAAGCAAGAGCCAACTTTCTTTGGTCCAAAACATTGACTTGACATCGTCGGGAGTTGCTCTCCACTGAAACAAAGCCAGGGGTGCAAGAACAATTGATGTCAATTGAAGGCGCCATGATGCTCGAAGCAGCGGGGGTATTTCCTCAACGTGTTGAAAGAGGGCACCGGCACTAGAAACGCCGCATATTGCAGCAATAAGGAGACCCCATACCCAGGTCGGCACAGCACCTTCATGGGCCATGATGTCACGCTCATGAATTCTGTAGGACTGCATCCTCGCTGTCGCCACCGATGACTCCAGCTCTCTTGAACAGCAGGTAAATACCCACACCTACAATGACGTTGATCAAAATCAATCCAAACATACGAATAGCATACCATGCGCCTGAATCTGGGAAGTTCTTAACGCCCATGACCGTTCGTGGATCCCCTGCTCCATCGTACCAAATTGAGTCAATGAAGGAGAGAATACTTGATTCTGTTCCAAAGAACGCTTCGCCAGTGAGTAAACCAGCAGCCACCATGAACGTACTCAGTAAGATGAGAGCACGTTGCTTTTCAGCAGCGGTCGTACCTTCGGTTTCCTTGAGGGCATCGATTCTTGGGGCCAATTTCTTATCTTCCCAATTATCACGAGCAACACCACCAATGAGCATTGGTAGGGTGTGAGGGACATCGAGGTACATTCCCAATCCGAACGAGGTACCCATCCCTGTAGCCCATTCGACAAACATCCCAAGAAGGAAGCCGAGTCCAAGGAGAATCAAGTCGCCTTCTCCTTCAGCGAAGATTACCGAGAAGGTTGCAAATGCATTGGCTTGTGGAGCGATGAGGTCGATGCGGCCTTCGGCGAGTTGAATGGAGAGGAAAATCGCAACACCGGCTCCAATAATTGCACCTGGGACGACGCCCATGATGTTTCCTTTTGAGATGTGATACGGACGGTTACCGATGTAAAGACTGTTCTTGTAGTCTCCAATAACCGTACCCGACATTGAGATTGCAGAGCCAAAGACCGTGGTTCCTACAAGCCCCAAAAGAACGGCATCCTGTGTGTTGAGGTTCAACAATTCTTGGGCGTTCAAAAATACCCCAAGAAGCATCAAGAGGACAATAAAGGAAGTTCCCGAAACCGGTTCAATTCCTGTTTCGCCCATAACACGGACTGCGATGGCTCCAAGCATGAACGTGGTGAGAATGAGGACCAAGGCAAAGACCAGAGAGGCGAGTGGAGAAAATCCACCGATGGTGAAAATCAAGATCATTGCAAAGAAGGTAACACCCATGAAGATTGGAATATGCTTCAAAGGCCACTCGTACCAGCCTTTTCCTTCCATGTACTCCTGACTGCCTTCACCTGTGAAAGCCGCTCCGATATCGGTGAAGATGTTCGCAAAGGTTCGCCACATCTTGGCCAGACCAAACATACCACCGCCGACAATGGAACCAATGGCAATTGTTCGTACGGTTTTGCCGAAGGCAATCATCTGAAGGGCTTCTGAACCACCGTCAGCATACGATTGAATCGGGATGTTTGCTTGTTGTGCTGCATCGTAGATGGGGACATTCAAGATAACTGCAAGAGGGACCAGGAAAAACCAACCGACGATTGTACCGAGGTTGACAAGGAAGGCCACTCGGGTTTTCATAAACCATCCAATAGCAAACATCGAGGGCGTCAAAGCAACACCTACATAGGTGTAAGCAAATGGATTCCAAGCCGTTTCTGCAGACCAATGGGTTTGTCCCAATGAGATACCGTCGTCTGTACCGGAGGGTTGATGGATTTTTCCTTTCGAGTAAAAACTCGCTAGGCCGATGTCGCCGTAATGTATGCTTTCTGCAATGAAATCCATCAAGGCAATTTTTCGATCGTTCATCCAAATCAATGGATACTCGACCAAGAACAGTCCAACCATGGTGAGTACGGTCCATACTCCAATGGTTTTCAACGAATCACGGGCGTGTTCCACAGCACCCGTGCTCACATCGGATGAGATGTCAAGCATCTTGAGGGTCGCTTCAAATCCAGGTAAAGGAAGTGGGTCTTCAACCAGCCAAACCCTTCTAAAAATAATGAAATACATCACGCCAAGGAACCCTGCGAACATGGATGCTACAATTCCGACAAATGCAAGTCGGAATGTATCGCCCTCGCCCAAGGTCACCAATGGACCCGATGCTAACGCATAATCGGGCTGACTGGCGAGAAGAAAAATGGCAGGAAAAGTGAAGATGAACCCTGTCGATGCGTGAGTTGCACCGGTGGTAGCTGAAGTTGCAATGTTCACTTCTGATGGCGACCACTTGAGCGCCATTCCTAGAAGGTAAGCGATGTACCATGCCGCAGAGATGGCAAGACCAAGTTTGAGTCCAATGTAGGCAGTGACACCTGAGAAGATGGCACCAATTCCAATCCCGATCATGACCTTTGGAGTGCTCCAGTGAGACACTTCAAAGGACTCCTGAAGATTCTTTTCTTCCAGGTACTGTTCGAGAACACCGGTGTTGAGGTTGTTGTACATCTCGTCGTCGAGCCATGTTAACGTTCCAGCCTCGATGGCCTTGAGACCTTCAGGAGTTACCGGCTGCCGGTACGCAGATTTGGTTACAGTTTTGGCAGAAGAAAGTTTCTTTTCTGTCATGACATTCACCGTCCGAAGCCTTAGCGCTTATGCTGAACGGTGTGAAGCCACTTCAAGACGCTTACGCTACCAAGTTCTGGGCAAAGGCCCAAATTGAGCCCTCAAGCGGATGCACGGTTGCGTTCGTCTTCTGCCTTAGCAACTGCGATTCCATCTTCAACGTCGACCTTGCGAAGTATGATGGCTCCAGCAACGATAAGCAAAGATATGGCAAAGATTCCAACACGGGAATCGAACCAAACGGTCATCAGCGAATAGATGAGAGGTCCCAGGAGCGCTGCGACCTTTCCAAAGAATCCGAAGAAGCCAAAGAATTCAGCCGAACGTGTTTCTGGAACCATTTGTCCGAACATTGAGCGGGCAAGACCCTGTGAACCACCGAGTAGGGCTCCACCAAAGACTCCCAAGAGAAGGAATTGGAAGAACACCGACATGCCCAAAGGCTCCCAAACAAGGGAACGTGCCGTCTTAGGAATGAAATCCAATTTTCCATCACCAAGGCTCGTTGGGTGCTCAACACCCACGCTTGTGGCATTACCAAGTGGGCCGTTGACGATGCTGTAAGAAAATCGGGATTCATCCATTGTTGCTTCAAGAGCGGCCAAGGAAGTAGCATTCAAACTAACTGCAATAGCCGTTGCAGTTCCGTTTTTCTCGTACGCCCATTCCACAGCATAACCGTCCTTGTAATCATCGTTTTGAACGACAGGTAGAACTGCCTGATGCTCAATAGCCCATTGTTGTTCACCGTCATCGGGTAGGGCTGCAATATTGTTGACACCTTCACGGGCTGTTGCAATGTAGGTCCCATTGATTTCATCCCAATCATATTGTATATCGTATTCTTCGTGGTTTTCCAGTTCAAGAGGAGCAAACGAAAGTGCCCCTACGATAACGAAGCACCAACAGACCAAAGAAAACTGAAGTGCTTGCTTCGTGCCCCATTTTTCTGCTAATTTGGTGAATCCAATGGCTGCGGGCGCAGCAACGAATTGAATGATGAGAATGGTGGCAATGAGACCCGAAACTGTGAGTCCAAGGACCACGATTCCAAACACACCACTGAGTGCGGTGACAGAGTTGATTCCATCGATAAAGCAAAAGTAAGCGATCATGTAGATGAAAAGCGTTCTGAATTCCTTGATACCCATGAGCGTCTTCTTGACTTCTCCAAGTGCCATCTTTGTCGAAGCGATGAGACCTATTGGTTCCATTTCATTCTCAATGTGAGGCTCGGGAACCATCTTGAAGGTCATTTGAGCAAATCCGAGCCACCAGATACCTGAACTGGCCATAGCGAAGGGAATCACCCAGCTCTGAACTGAGCCACTCTCGTCAACAATGAACGTCACCATGAGGAGGTGAACGAGAAGAAGAAGACCACCACCGAGGTAACCAGAGGCGAAGGCCTTGTTCGAGATAGAATCCATTTCAGACTCATCGCCCATGTGAGGGAGCAATGCATTGTAAAACACTCCAGCGCCGTTCAACCCGACGTTGGCTACCATGAACATAATCATGGCCCATATCCAACCAATGGATACACCGAGATACGGTGAAAGAGCAAGCAGTATACATGAGACTGAACCCAGGATGGTGAGAACTCTCAACCACCACATCTTGATCATTCTTCGGTCTGCGATAACACCGAGTGACGGAGCACAAATCGCGACGAACAGAGCTCCAATCATGACCGCAGCCGAAAACATGGCGTCAGCAGTCCACTCGGAACCAAGCAACTTCATCGAGATTCCGTTTGCTTCCATGAAGAGGTAAGCAAACCATGCTGGAAAAATAGCGGTTGTAACGGATGTCTCAAAGGCACTTTTACCCCAGTCGTAGGCACAGTAACCTCGGACGCGTTCGTCTTTATCGGATGGCGAGATACGGTTCTCCATAACACCGGAGCAACGACATAGCATATGAAATCATTTCCGACAAAATCAGAAATGAAGTCGTTTAAGATGAGGTTCGTTTTGACCATCAATGGTCACGAATGATGATGTAACGACCAAGGGCTTCTTGCCACATGATTTTGTTACCCGATTCCACATTCATGCCTTCGTCAGCCTCGGGCATGGGGAGAATCATCATGGAGTAATCTCGGTCATTCATTGCATGGACTTCAGCACCTTCAATGTGGGTCACTGTAGCGGTACCCTTCTCGATCATTGGTACGTTAATGCTGTCGGTAACGGTTCCGACGTGAGAGATCTTCTTCTTGGTGAAAATGCTTTCTAGGGAGAGACGGGCTTTAGCCGAACCGTGCTTCCCTGGCTTTGATTTCGAGATGCTCAAAATTTTGTATGCTTCATCGTCTACGACACAAAATCGTCCAACTTTTAGCGTGCGAATTTCGACTCGGTCTGTTCCTGGCATATCTCACCCTCATTCCTTCTGTCCAGGTTTGTGCTTATGACTATTGGGGCGACAGGGCTTGAAAGTTCACAAATCTCGGACATCAAATCGCTGTCCTGATTGCTGCATAGTGTGCTCGGTAATGAGTGGATAAAGGAGGGACGCGACATCATCAGGGTCAGTCAGATGCCCATCGGTGTGGTAGGATACAAACGCCTCGTGAGAGGGAAATTCAGCTGGGTCTGCAGCACGAATGTCCTCCTGCATACCCGTGTCAACAATTCCAGGAGCTACAGAAATTGCACTGATGTTGTGATCCCTTCCTTCTTCAGCCATGCAACGAGCCCACATGTCCAAACCTGCTTTTGCCGTACAATATGCTGACCACGAGCCGACCGGCCGCAATGAAGCACCGCTGGAAATGGTCGTGACCCGGCTGTGCTGTGGACCCTTGAGCAACGGAAACAACCGTTGAGTCAAATCCTGAACTCCAATGAGGTTGACTTGAATGCTACGGGACCATTGTGAAACGTCTGCGTCCATCATCGGTTGCACCGGGTGGATGGAACCGGCGTTATGAACCAATCCGTCAAGGCCTTCAATGGACTTGACCAAATTCTGAGCAGTTTCTGAAATCTGAGAGGGTGAGGCAAGGTCACAAGGAAGAGAAAATGAGTTCTCTGAGCTCTTTTTCACCAGAGCAAGCGTAGTTCTGAGTTCTTTCGAATCACGGGCAAGAAGGATCACTTGATGACCATGCTCAGCGAGCAACAGTGCCACTGATCTCCCAATTCCCTTTGATGCACCGGTCACCAAGTATGCGCCCATGGACCCTTGAAATCGCCGTATCATTTGAGGATGCCTTCTCATTTGGTTCTCCGATTTAGCCAACGGGTTCAGAATGTGAACCGTTCATCGACTGAATGCTGAGGTCAAATCCAAGGTCGGGTAAACGGCTCTAGATCATAGATTGCAGCCTCAATTTCATCCTGAATCAGACCGACTTCCTCTTTGCCAAGATTGGATTCGAGACGACGCATAATTCGCCTGCAACGATAACTCAAACGACCAGAAAGTGCAAACATCGCCAGGAGGAAACGACTTGCTCGGCGTTGCTCGTCGGAATTGATGGGCTGGGCATGTGAAGGAGGATCACCAATGATATTGAGAATTCGAATTTGATTGGGGTGAATGAAACGTGCCGAAGTGATTTGTTCCTGAATACCATCGTAAATGGCGCGATGCAAGGCGGGAGTCAGGTGCTCCACTCCTTCCGGGAAAGTGTGCTCAATCAAGGAGGGCGTCAACTCATGGCCCACCAGTCGAGACCTCATATCACGCATCATCGAGTTCATTCCAACAACGTTGATGAGAACGAAAAAGGGCAATGACACAAGTTCAACAAACGCCCGCAAGGCCGTCCTACCGATGAGTTGAACCCACATCCGACGAACGATCGATTTGAACAGCGTGGCGCTTACTGCGACTCGGAACTTCTTCAATATTTTACGAATCAGCATACCCAATTTACCGATACGTGCAAGCGGGTCAATCCCAAACATCGTTCCTTGAAATCCAGGTGCACCCAAAGCAGCATGGATCAACCAGTGCGGGATTGACTCCTCCAACTCGAACTTCTGGAGTTCATCCTCCGGAATCCCGAGTACCTTGGCCATTCGAGCAGCCGTTTTCAATGAATCACCGTAGATGAATACCAATTCAAGGGAGGTCGAAAGAAATCCTGCAAAAGCGACAGCACCAAAAAACGTGAAACTGTTCCAGCCGTCAGAACCCTCCCATTCATGAAGCCAAAGCGCAATGGCGACAACGAACATACCGGAGATGAGACCGAACAGACCAGCCCTAAAGACGGAAAGACGATGGAGAAGGTCCAACCGCTGGTCTGCCATTCGTCGGTCCTGTATGTGGACCTCATCGGAATCTTGAATCTCTATGAGAAAGCGACCAATCGCCCAGCGTTGCAGTTGGTCTTTTAGAAGCAATTGAACACCTAATATGTGTAAAATCCTTGTCCGGTTTTCCGACCAAGTTTGCCATCTTCCACCATGCTCACTAAGAGTGGAGCAGGAGCGTATTTGTCATCACCCAAGCCTTCGTGAAGAACGTTCATGATGTGGAGGACAGTATCCAAGCCGATGAGGTCTGAAAGTGCAAGTGGACCAATTGGGTGGTTCATTCCAAGTTTCATAATTCCATCAATGGCTTCTGGTTCTGCAACTCCTTCTTGAAGCGTTAGAATGGCTTCGTTAAGCATAGGGCACAAAATACGGTTTGAGACGAATCCAGGCGCATCGTTGCATGATAGAGCGATCTTGCCCATTTTTTCAGCAGCTTCATTCACTGCTGAATTGGTCTCCGTACTGGTATGTTCTCCGTTGATGACTTCAACGAGTTTCATGATGGGGACTGGATTCATGAAATGCATTCCAATGACTTTGTCTGGACGGTTTGTTGACTCGGCGATGGTGGTGATGGATATGGACGATGTATTGGATGCGAGAATGGTTTCTGGTTTGCAGAGGCCATCTAACTCTGAGAAAATACTGGTTTTCAACTCGAGGATTTCAGGGACTGCTTCGACCACGAGGTCGCAGTCTGCGCACGCCGAACGGTCGGTTCCAGTCACGATCCGTGCAAGGGCTGAATCTGCTTCCTGCTGGGTCATGCGTTCCTTGCTGACGAGTTTACCGAGTGAAAATTGAATCGTTCCGAGGCCCTTCTCGACGTATTCGTCCTTGATGTCCACCATGACGACATCATAACCTGCACAAGCAGCCACCTGTGCGATACCGTTGCCCATTTGTCCTGCTCCAATGACACCTATTTTCTGAATCATGTTCTCACCTAACCGAATCCAACAGGAACGCATTGATGAAGATGCGTGTGAAAAATCATGGTGACGGAAGAAGAACTAAAAGTTCGTGAACGAGTCTACAGCATGGTCGAGATCCTTTGCCCCCACTGTGAGGAAGAAATTGCACTGGATGACGATGCATCGGGAGAATTTTCATGCCCTCATTGCGATGGAGATTTCGAATGGAACGTTGACGAGGAGGATTCCAGCGGGGACCTCAACGGTTTTACTTTTGATGCATCAAGCATCAAACCGATTGCCGTTGTCCAAGGTGCCATCGTGGGCATCTCATTTATCGTCTTGTTGATGTGCTTTACGGCGGATCCGTTGTACACACTTTCAATCGAGGATGACGAGTGGTTATATTCTGCAGACACGATAACGGCGGATGACATCTATGGCATGGGTGGAACAGAGAAATACACATCATTTATCGATCATCTAACTGAGCAAAACGAAGAATGCGTCACCTACACAGGAGAAAAATGCGCAGGGATTGAGGGGGTGATCGAAGCCATGGAGGGATGGGATTCTGCTGGCAACACCTACCAATTTTTGATGTTGATTGCATTAATTTCGGTGATTTTAACGCCCATCTTGAGTTTGACGTTTATGCTCTATGAGAGGAATGTGATCGATATGCCAGTGAAAGCGGCTGTTGTGGTCCATTTTTCAGGCAGAGGCGCCTATTATTTCGGATGCTTCACGTGGTTCTTAGCCATCATACTTCACATGATTCTCGCACCGGAAGCTACGGGTCCAATAGGCATGGGTCAATTCGACGTAGGTATGTTTGGTTACGCAGGTGCCTTTTGGTTCGGGCTGGTCATGAGCCTCCTTGCGCCAATCGTCCATGCAGGGCTGTGGTTTGTTCCTCAAGACAATTGAGAGGTAGCCCGACTCGGATTCGAACCGAGGTCGGCGGGACCAAAACCCACCATGATGGACCCCTACACTATCGGGCTATAATCCGTCCGGATTGTTTTTGCTTTTTGGCCTTGTCGGCTGTCAACGACGAAAAGAGTCAAAGCAACCGATGGAGCAATGGGTCAATTACCGCTGATTTTGCGCTTTTGAGAAACTCACGAAGGTCCAACTCAGAACGGTTTTGATAGACATGTGCTTGTAGCCCCATGTCCAAGCGGTCAAGTTGATGCACGAACTTTGCCTCAGGAGTATCTTGGCGTTCATAGGTCTCAAAGGTTTCGAGCCACTGGGGGGCTAATTTCTTCATGGCAGCGTGTTCATCTTCGGCCTTCGTACTGCGGTCGTCATCAGGGGTGAGGTCGCCAACAATGATTTCTGGTAAATCGTGAATTAGGCAGTACGTAAGGACCCTCTGCAGGTCCAATTCGGGTGGACAAAGACGTAAGGCGAGGACCGCCATTCCCCATGAATGTGCAGCCACAGATTCGGGTTGTTCTACTCCAGCACGAACCCATCCGGTTCGCATGACGGATTTCAATTCCAAGAGCGCCATCAATTCATCCCGCATGGGGCGGCCTTGAAGCATGGGTTCAAAACCTCATCTCTTTCATCGTATGTCATGGCGAGCCGAGTACCGATTTGGTGGGACGAGGCCCACGCAGCTCTCCTCAACGACGAATTGCTTGGACCGGTGGTCAAAGAACACGGACCAGCGGGCATAAAGAGCAGAGAAGACCTGTTTCAGACGCTCGTTCGTTCAATTGTTGGCCAGCAAATATCGGTCACGGCAGCAGATGCAATTTGGGGAAGGTTGTGTGCGCACCTGGGCGAGGTCACCCCTCATCACGTTCTGGCTACGGACCAACCGTCCATTGCCTCGTGCGGTGTGACTCGGCCTAAAGCAAGTTACATTTACGGACTCGCTGAGGATGCTGAGCGGTTAATGGAACAGCCTTGGGAATCAATGAGCGACTTGGAGATTCAAAAGCATCTGGTGTCCTTCCGAGGCATTGGCCCATGGACCGCTGAAATGATGCTGATGTTCCATTTTTTACGGCAGGATGTCTTCAGCCTTGGCGATATAGGATTGATTCGAGGTACTCAGCGATTGGTTCCTGATGCTGAAACCAAAGAGCAGGTCGGAGAAATAGCAGAGCGGTGGCGACCGTACCGGACCGCAGCAGCCTGGTACCTTTGGCGGATATTGGACCCCGTGCCGGTTGAATACTGATGCGAAGGTTTGACAAGAACAACCCGCATAGGCGATAACGTGACCGAAGACCTGTTATCTCCTCGCCAACCACCAAAGACCCTCGCTTCTCGTCTGAGTGCTACTGGGAAAAAAATTGCAGATTTGTCAAATAAAGCAGCCGCTGCAACGAAGGACGCAGCCGAAAAAGTAGCCGGCGCAAGCCGTGATGCAGTGACCAAAACTGGCGAAGCCATGTCACAAGCAGTGGAAGCAAAAAAAGAACGAAAAGAGCAAAAAAAGGCTCAAAAGTTGGAGGATACTAAATCTGAACTTCGTGAAGATGGATTCATTGAAATCGCACCAGAAATGATCACATTACCCGAATTTGAGGGTGAGAGAATGGCAATTATGAGCGAAGAGCATGATGTATTGGTGGAATTGGTTGACCATATGCACTCGCTTTCAACGAGAATTGACCAGTTAGAAACGACCTACAAGGCTCTAGCACTGGACCAATACCCGAAACAAAACCAACCTTCAATCACTGAGACAACAGGAGAAGGACATCAGCCTACATCGAAGATCATGACATCGGTTCTGAGCTTGTTAGGTGCATCGTTGGTATGGGTTGTCCTACTCACTGGACTTGACCGATACATCGCCTCCAATTCAATCATGCTGTTTGAGAATTATCCTGCTGAGATCCCTGTCTGGGGAATCGGTGCCGGATCTTGGGTCATATTTGTTCTCTTCCAACTGGGTAAGTCGGCTCCCTTCTTACGTGTATCAACGCCAATGTTACTTCAAACTGGCATTGCTGTGGGCATCACAACCTCCATGTCATTATTGCTTACAGACAATACAATATCGACCATGTCCAATGTATGGACATGGGGGACTGCAATCGCGGTTGCATTGCTTGTATCATCCGGGTTGGTTGCCAGTGCATGGAGAAATGCCCAAAGATTGCTGAGTCCTAACGAAACCATTGAACTCATCGAGTGATGGCATCGCCGTCTTTGAGAAGGTCCCGTGTGATGTTCTTATGGTGGGATTCAAGTGTCCCTCCACCGATCTCCAAGAGTTTAGCATCCCTCCAGAGACGTTCCACATTGTATTCACCAACATAGCCGTATCCGCCCATGACTTGAATGGCTGAATCAGCAATTTCCTTTGCCGCAGTTGATGCGAAGAGTTTGACACCGTCTGAATCAAGCCGTTGGCCTGCAGTTCCGATGTCAAGATTGTTGGCTGTGTCGTAGATGTAAGCACGCATGGCTCGGTATTTGGCCCAGCCTTCGCCGATGTGACGCTGAACTTGTCCAAAATCTCGTATCTTTGACCCGAAAGCAATACGGTCCGTAGCGTAGCGGTTCATCTCCTCCATGGAGCGGCGAGCGATTCCAAGGGCCATGGCCGCAAGGGTCAACCGCTCGATTTCGAGATTCCCCATCATGTGGATGAGGGATTCCCCGACCCCTCCAACCAAATTTGCAGCAGGGATGATGCAGTCATCAAATACCAATTCAGCAGTGTTGGAGGCACGCATTCCAGTTTTATCGTAGATTTTCTGCCCTACACTGTAACCGGCCATACCTGCTTCAACGAGGAAGGTGGACAGTTGAACCCGTCCTTTTTCGTCTGTACCCGTTCGAGCATATACCCAAACAACGTCAGCGGGAGTTCCGTCTTCGTCGATGCAACCGTTGGTGATCCACATTTTGCGTCCATTGAGGAGCCATGAACCGTCTTCTCGTTGAACAGCAGAGGTTCCGAGTCCTAGAACATCAGTGCCTGCGTCAGGTTCCGACATCGCCATTGCGCCAATCCATTCACCAGAGCAAACTTTCGGCAAGATCCTTGCTTTTTGCTCATCGTTACCGTTGTGGGCAAGATTGTTTGTAAAGAGCATTGAATGAGCTAAGTAAGCAAGTGTAAACCCAGGGTCCGAAGCCGACAATTCTTCATGGACAATGGTGCAAGCCACCGCATCCAAACCAGACCCACCGTATTCTTCTGGAGCACTGATTCCGAGCAATCCCAAGTCGCCCATCGAACGCATCAGTGGGAGATTGAATCGCTCGTTCTTGTCGTGCTCCAGAGCTTGGGGCTCAACGTATTCCTTGGTCCAATCGCGGACCATCTCTCGCAACATGGTATGTTCTTCACTGGGGTTCGCAATATCCACAGGGGTCATGCCGATGCGTGACAAAGGTACCTTTTGACCGTTTGTGTGTCCTCAACGTAAATCGAACCATCCCCAGCAAACTGCAATGGCGTGAAGGTTCTCAATCCTCGTCACCGTCGTCGTCGTCATCGTCATCGCCGCCGTCATCGCCGTCCGATTTGGCCGATACGAGGTTGGGGTGATTGGGCGCCATCCCTTCCAAATATTCTTGATAGTCTTCACGGTTCTCAAATTCCAAAGGAATAACCATCAACTCTTGGCAGTCTTGACATTGAAACCTTTGGCCAACCATGAAACCCATGTAGGGATAAACTCTGATTCCGTGACAATTAATACAAACTCGGAAGGACATATGGCTCATTCCTTGCTGGAGGGCACGGCTCAAAGAGATGTGGGGTCATCCACGAGGGCTTTGGGGTTATTCAATCGCAACACTGCCCGCTCAAATTCCTCACCTCGTGGTCGAAATGCTGATCGCTTCATCATCCGCAAGATCAGCCAAATCCCTTTGAACATCATCTTGAGGGAACGAAATGGATGACGTAACCATCGCAATGGATTCCCCATTCCCACCAAAGGATAACGCAACTGTTCAGCCATGGTCATCGGCACGTATTCGTCGACTCCGTACACCGAAGGTCGCTTATCTTTGGGCATGTAATAGGTACCAAATACAAGGTCCCAAAGAGGGAGGAAGGTCGAATAATTGCACCAAATGGCTTCCGGTTCATTGGCGTGATGCCAGTGATGAAACTCAGGTGTCATGATGATTTTAGAGAGAGGCTTCAACCAAATTCTTACGTTCGCATGCAGGAACAACCCCAACACAATTTGGACGACTGCAACCAACCCCGAGAATTCAGGGCTAAAACCGGCGGCGATCAGGAAAAAGAATGCCGGTGCAATCAGGGTGCCGTCAAAAGGGTGGGCTCGAAAGCCACTGGCCCAATCCATATGTTCCGGTGAATGGTGTATGGCGTGGAACTTCCACAGCTGGGGAACTTCATGGTACCACCGATGCGTCCAATAGGAAGCAACGTCAAACATGGCGACTCCAACAAGAAGCAAATAGGGGTCGGGTATGGACTGAACGTAGGGCCGTAGAATCAATCCGGGAATCCATGTAAAACTCAACACACCGACAAAAACTGCTGCAACGAGGCCCACTGCTTGTAAGAAAGGTGAAGCAAGGGCATAACCCAGGTCTAGATTTAGATTTGGACGGCGGAAGTTTTGATGGTCGTGACGAGGAAAAAAACGTTCAAACGGAACAACCAGTACAAACAAAACGATGATTGCTCCAAGGCCATCTTGGTTGTTGTAAACTGCACCTCCAGCGATTAACAGTGCGAAGATCCGGAAAAGAATCGCTCTTGGCCAGCCACCCACAGGGGGCAAAGTTGGCGCTTTAGGAACCTCAGGAACCTCGGTAGCCTGTTCGTCCATGAGGTTGTATTTCTGTACCAAACAAGAAGGTACCGCAGGAATGTGAACTCATCCCTCAAAGGGGAACCATTCATCGGTTGAACCTTCGCTTCGATACCAGTGATGTTCTCCTGAAGTAAACCATTCATACCCACTCCCGTCTACGGAAGTAGCCACTTGCTCTGGACTCGGTGATGATTGCATGGCTTGGTCGGATTGTGGCTGAACTTCCGGCTCAGTAAATTCTTCATCCACCGGTGTTGTTTCAAAGGACTCAGGAAGGAGTTCTTCCGTTACGGAATCAACAAAGTCGTCGGTTTCACCTTTCTTAGAAAACCTATAGAACAAGCCACCTACCGCCGCAAAGAGCACAAGTAATCCAATGACTGAAGGCAAGAAGGAATTTGAACTTGAGGCGTCGTCCGAAGGGTCTTCGGCGGTCGGTTCAACAGCGTTTGAAGGGAGCGTACGGTTCGTTTGGACCTGGCCTGTATCGATCAGTTTTGGTCCGTTGACCGTGTTCTCCGCTGTCAAGGACCATTCAACTGAACGGTTGAGGTCATCAGTACCGTTCTGAAGCGTCAAGACCATGTTCTTCGATTCACCCGGCATGAGCACGGTTGATTCGCTTGCTAATGAAGCATTCATAGGCGTCACAAATTTCACCGTGGCTGGAACAAAGCCGTCGTTGAATACCTCACACGAAACAGCCTCAGCTGAATCACTAGATTTCAATTCAAGATTTGTAACCGTGCAAATGGAATCAACATCAACAACAAATGAAGTCGTAAAATTGACATCAAATGCTTGGTTGAAGCAAATCTCGCTCTGGTTAAGGTCACAGGCAGCAAGAGTGAATGACATGGCTGGCTGAAGCGAACCCTCCAGTGGGATCAACACTTCAAAGGGACCATCAAACGTTGTCAATTGTTCACTCAATGACCCGCTCGAATCCACCAAAGTCAACTGCCCCGAGCCGGTTCTCCATACGATGTTTCCAACGATTTGAATCGCTGTCTCGTTGTGATAATTCACCGCAACGTCTCCATCAACCCAAGGAGGGAGCACCTCAAAGGAATATGAGGCGTTTCCGTCATGGACCGCTTGATTGCCCGCATCGTCTTCAAGTTGAATGACGATTGAGTATTGACCGGGTTCAAGATCATCGGTTTCAAACATGAGACTCGATGAATTGACGAGCGTAGGGAGAATGTTCTTGAAATCCAAAACACTACCGTCTTGTACGATTGAGATGCTTCCCGAACTTGTTTCGCCTTCTTGGCCGCCCCAAGACAGGTTGACAAATTGAGGCGTACCTCGTTCGAGTTCAATCGCATAATCAACCGTTGAGAGAACAGGGCCCTGATTGTCAACCAAAAGCAGCATGGCGTCTTGGCCCGCACTGAGCCCGTCAGAATCCATTCCTAAAAGGCCGTCAACCTCACGCATGTCAACTTCGATGCTCCACTGGCCAAGATGGTCCCGACTCGGCTGCCAGAGTGCGACGTACTCCATATTCTGTTGCGACCAGTTCATTTCCAAATCCACGGTTCCAAGAAGTTGATGGGTGAGATGTAGGTTCACATCAAGAGAAGACCGTTGATTGATATCGGTTGCACCAAACTCAAACATTGCCCCGTCGACATCCCATGTAGCCGCATCGAATTCCCCGGTAACATGGCTGGTTCCTGAGATGCTCAACGAACCGACTTCGGGTTCGCTGGGGTAAACGGTGAGCGTGTAGGTTGGGCGTGGGGTTCGTTCGTTGAGATTGCTGTCAAGGACACGGAAGGTGAGGTTAAGTTGCTGGGTTGAATCAGCGTTCAGCCCCTCGGTTGACATCATCAGATAATACCCCTGCAAGGCTGAATAATACGCCATTGAAGTTGCATTTGCGAATCCATCGGACTCCTGCCAGTCATGACCCAACATTTGAACCGTCAAATCTGGCTCATTCATGAGATCAAAAAGAACGAGACTGTAACCCTCACCCACGCGAACATCTGGTGTTGGCTCAATGCCCTTTCGATGTTGAATAAAATCTATTTCAGGGGCAAAACTGTCCTCCCAATCAAATGCAGGTGCGTCGATCGTGTACGAAAACGCTGGTGCTCCAACTGGAAGTGTTGAGCCTGTAAAGGTGAACGGATGTGATCCATCGGTTCCCAGGCATAATCCGTCGGTTGACCCGTAGAAGGACGTGCATTCGGACAGAATCATGCTGTTCACTTGGGAATCCAATTGAACCGTGCTTGAAATTGACCACGGCATCCAAAGGTCACCGAACGTCATCGTTGTATCGCCCAACATGGAGATACTGACGTTGAGCGTAACCCATTGCATTCCATCATTGTTGGTCCAAGGTGTTGCTGAATCGATCAACGTTTGAAGCACTTGAGCATCAAACTTGAGGTCGTGGCCTTCTTCCTGCCAGTTAAGGAGTGATGAATTTACAACGGTCGAGCCAATAACGGCCTCATTGAAATTGGCGGGAGGGTGGTCTGGGGGCCCGACAGAAGTCCAGCCCATCCACACGCGAGCATCGTCGAGCAAGGTTGCGTTCAAGGGCAGGTCAAAGGTAAAACCATGAGATTGCGTTGAACTTGTATTGACCAAGGCATCCGTAAACCCAATCGGGGTATTTTGGTAATCGATTGATGTTGAAATCCCATCGTAATCAAAGGCAGCATCCTCCAAAGTGGTCCATTTAGAAGTTTGGAGAGCAATGGCACTCAGTGTTGGTGAAGCAGATGATGTCCGATTGAATGCATACTTGACCTGAATCCAGTGATGTCGAGGAATCCATGTCCCCGTCAGCGGCAGTTCGCTCCAATCGCTCCAATGGTCCCAAGACGTATCGTCTCCCCCCATGGTCCAGCGATAGTGGGCAATAAGTGATGAATTCACAGGCACCGATACGGTATGAGCCAAGTACGCAGTTGATGCATGCGAAGGTTGAGTCTCAATGGGCTGGGACACGAAGGTTCCGTTGTTGCGGGTGACGTTACCTGTTGCAAGATAGCCTCCCCATGTGGAGGTTGTGACTATACCGTTTGTCCCGGAAGTTCCGTCATACCCGTCGATCCCAGTACCGTACTTCAAGCCCTTAACGCCACCGGAACCTGCGGTTGAAGCGACCGTTCCAGAATTGGAATAACCGCCCGCTTGTGTGCTGACTGAAATTCGACCGCCTCCGCCGCCTCCGCCACCGTCACCGCCGTCGTACATTCCGAAGCCAATGCCGTTTTGAGCACCGTCAGCACCGTCTCCGCCATTACCTCCGTTTGAACTGATGACACCGTTTGAACCCAACGTCAAGGAATTTGTTTGGATGAAAATAGAACCACCGGAGCCGCCGCCGCCACCGGAACCACCTGCACCGGTTCCACTCGAGGCTTGACTGCCGGCATCTCCGTTTCCACCGTCTGCCTCAATTGAACCGTTAACGATGATGGTGTCAGCGTAAATTTTGATGTATCCACCGCCTTGGCCACCGTAAACTGCAGGGTGATAACTGCTTGAAACGCCGCCACCCTGGCTTCCACGCTCGGTTCCATTTCCGTAACTTGAGCCACCGGAACCGCCGTTTGTGCCACCGCCTGAGCCACCGGTTGAACCGTGTCCTGCACCGCCGCCACCGTCGTTTCTGCCGTTCTGTTGAGTCGTTGTGCTCGTCCCTGCACCGGTTCCAGCACCAACAAGGTCGTCTGCTTCAATGAACGTGCCTTGACCGACGATCAAGGTGTTGACGTAGAGGGTCAAATCACCGGTTGCTGCGATTGAACCGCAGGAAGTGAACCCACAAGCAAGTTCCAATGTATCATAGGCGTGAACACCGCTCAAACTGATGCCGTTGAGTAAAAATGAGGAATTGTTACCGGCCTGAGGTGGACCGGATGTTGCCGTCTGCAATGCAATGGCTGAACCGTCTGAATCGGTTCCGTTCATGGTACCGTTCAATCCACCGTTTGAAACCGAATACGTTTGTGTTGAACTCACTTCACTCCCTTCTAAGCTTACGTTGACTGAACCTGAAGTCATCGAATAGCCTGCCTCGAGGGGAATGTAGACCTGTACGGAATCTCCAACTTGCTTTGATTCTTCGGTAAGCCCGTAGGTAAACGTGGATGAAGAAACGCTGTCCACATGATGACGGCTGGAATCAACCTCAAGCGTGAGCGGACCAGTGGATTCATGAGTCAACGGCAAAATGGCGCTCCCAAAGAAGAGGAGAACAAAGAACGAGGTGATGAATGTCCGTGACTGCATGCTTATGCGAGGAGACATTAGTTAAGAATGTGCACGGAAAAATGTACAATAAAATAGAACCGTTTCAGGGGAACTGTTTTTGTTGCACCGCTCTTAGCGAGGCCATGAGCAGCGAAGACTGGACCATTGAAGAAGCATTGAACAATCTTAACCAAGCCATCAGTGACAAAGAGATGTCCATTGAATCCTTCTTTGAGGAAATTGATGCAGACGGCGACGGTACAATCAACGGGCCTGAATTGCATAAAGGAATCCGCTCCGTTGTAGGCGACCTTCTTTCCCCTGGACAAGTGTCTCAAATCATCAAGGCTTTTGATGAGAACGAAGACCACCGAATTGACCTAAGTGAATTGAAGAAGGCCCTTTCCGGGGACGCTTCAAGCGAAGAAGAGTGAAACGTCAGTTCAGTTCAACCGCACTCAAAGGCACGTTTGGGTATCTTTCAAGGACCGATCCTTACAGTGACCGTTGGTTTGGAGTAGAACCCTTTAATGAGGCCGATTCCTCGGAGGAATAATGAAAACTCCATCCGCAGTGATGCTTGCCCTTTTGATGGCTACCTGCTCTCTTTCAGGATGCTTTGGAGTTGACGAGACTGAAGAAGAGACCGCCCCAACAATCGTATGGGATTTTGAGAAGGAACCTCTCACCTGGTATCATCTACCCGGTGGCGTGGATGCGTGGGGAAATGATGAGATCGTCTTTGAGGGGCGTAACGTCCCGCATCCTGCCTCGGGAACCTACTATGGAATTGGAATGTCAACCTTTGAACCAACCATGGGAATCACTCAAACCGACACCATGGTCATGAGTTCATACGGCAACGGGCCCGGTGGTTCAACCGCCGTCGTTTCATGCGACCTCATCGGAATGCTGGATTCTCTGGATTACACGTGCGAGAACGTCTACAATCCGCTCATTCCCGTTGTGAATTCCAACGACCCCTACATCTACGTCGACCCGTGGACCGGCCGAATCATGAAATTCGACATGCACGTTCTTCTTGGGATGACCGTGGAATGGTCGGATAACGACGGCGACAGTTGGACCGGACCAAGTGTCGCAACGCAAGCTTACTCCGTTCAAGACCACCAAACCATTGCAAGCAGCAACATGCCTGCACTCCTCCATCCTACGACCTACATGTTTTGCATCAATGGAAATGCGCCTCACCCGCTTTGCTCGTCCAGTCAAGACGGAGGAGCAACATGGGGCCCTGAAACCTCTGGCGCACCCGTAACGTGCTCATCAGGCGGACTTTCCGCCCACTTGGTTGGAAGCGTTGACGGAAACTTCTACCGAGGCAACAAAGGATGCGATGGAGAAGGATATTCCATCTTCCGAACCACGAACGCAGGCATCAGCTGGAGCGAACATCAATTGCCGACATCGGAAACCGGAACGGCTGATACATGGAATGCTGAAGAAGCACAGGTCGAAGTTGACTCAGAAGGCAACGTCCACGCCATGTGGATGGGGCTTGACAACATGCCGTACTGGTCCTACTCCATCGACCAAGGCGACACGTGGTCAAATGCTTCAATGATCGCTCCACCCATCAACCTCTCAGGAACAGGATTCCCTGTTGTTGTTGCAGGGGACCCGGGAACCGTGGCGTTTGGTTACGTCGGCGAAGCAAACGGTAACGACGAGTCATGGAATGCTTACTTGACGTACGCAACGGATGCTTTCAACGAAACACCGCTCTTAACCACCGTCCAGTTGAACCTGGATGACGACCCGATTGACACCGAACCGGACTGCGGCTACAACCGATGCGGTGGACTCGGCGATTTCTTGGACATACGAGTTGACGCTCATGGCCGAACATGGTTTGCTCTCTCTCACAACTTGGCCGACAAGGGTATTTTTGCAACCTTTGTTACCGGTCCAAGTCTCCGTGGCGACACGCTCACCCCGCTTGAGGCCATGCCGATTGGCGGAATGGCTACCCTTTGAAACAATCAGCACATTCGTCGCTGAAAACAGTCATGAAGCGATGGAAACCATGACGAAAGCGTGAATGATAGAACAATCAGAAGGTCAAAACCTTCTCTGAATCAGCCACCCACTGAGCGCAGGCCGCCATGGTGGATTTGAGCGATTCATCGTAGTAAGGCTGGCCTTTGTAGAGTCCGCAGCGGTTCTGACAGGTTCCACAGACGCGCACTTCGACGCCTGCTGCATTGAGGTCTTTGAGCATCTGGACCATGTCTTCGTTGCCTTCGGGGACGTTGACGCCATCTCGGGCGAGGTCAACTGAATCGTTCATCAGAAAGATGCGGACTTCTTCACCGTCTCCATGCAGTTGGCGAGCAAGACGAAGAGCGTTCCACGTCACGTCCGTACCGTCGTAGGGTTGTTGGTTGAGAATCATCATAATGGCCATGGCTGTTGGTAGCATCGCCAATCCATAAACGATAGGGATTCGAATCCATGAGAGAATCCATTCAAACACACCTTCAAAAGCC
>DAVD01000012.1:0-30472 GCA_002505405.1 Candidatus Poseidonia alphae
GCGCGAAACAATCCTGAGTTTGTCGATAATGCAAAAAGAGTCCTTGCTCATTGGCGAGCGACCAAACAACCCATCGTTCACGTACGACACGCTTCAACCGAACCGGGTAGCCCACTTGCTCCTGCTGAGCAGGGCTACGAATTCTACGATTGGGCAACCCCTGAAGATGGTGAAATGGAGGTGGTCAAGCAGGTCAACAGTTGCTTCATTGGAACAGGTCTGAGCGACCACCTCAAACATCACGGCTTCAATCAATTGGTCGTCCTCGGACTGACGACCAACCACTGCATTTCAACCAGTGTCCGCATGGCTGGTAACCTTGGATTTGATGTGACATTAGTTGGAGATGCTTGCGCTACGTTCCCCCGCCATTCACCCGACGGAACAGAATATTCAGCAGACTTGATTCATGACACGGCTCTTACAAGCTTGCACGGTGAGTTTTGTACCGTTTCCAATACAAACGACCTCATCAACGCTCAGTAAGTTCTTTCCACTCCTTTTTTGGAGATTTCCAATCCTTAATTCAACGGGAGGGATGAAAAGCCCAAGGGCCCTGGGAAGGACAATGGCCAATGTCCTGACTTTGGACGATGTCAACGTAGACGGGAAGACCGTTTTGTTGCGTGTCGACATCAATAGCCCGCTTGACCCGGCCACCAAATCCTTTCTTGACGATACGCGAATTAAGGCCATTCTGCCAACCATTCAACGACTGGTGAAAGCAAAGGTCATCATTCTCGCCCACCAATCCCGCCCGGGAAAGAACGACTTCACCAGTACCTTGGGTCACGCTCGCGAGTTGGGAAGATTGCTTGGACGGCCGGTCAAGTGGACCGATGATATTCACGGCGACAAAGCCATGGCAGCAATTGAATCCATGGAAAACGGACAACTGCTGATGCTCAATAACGTACGAATGGATGAAGAGGAACAGTCCGTCAAAAATGACCCCGTCGCATCCGCAGAAACTCAACTCGTGCAAAAATTGGCTAGCGTTGCCGACCTCTATGTCAACGACGCTTTTGCTTGCGCTCACCGTTCAACACCGTCCATCGTTGGGTTTTCTACCCTGATTCCTTGTGTTGCTGGTGAATTGATGGGCAACGAGATCAAAAAGTTGGACATGGCACTTGAAACACCCGTTCGACCTTGTTTAGCAGTGCTCGGAGGCGTCAAGGTTGACGATTCCATACAAGTAGCTGACAACATGTTACGCGGTGGAATTGCCGACGAATTGTGGCCGACTGGAGGTGTTGCAAACTTGCTGCTTGATTTGGCTGGAATCGACATCGGAGACATCAACCGGAAGTTCCTCAAGAATGAACTGGGAGACCAATGGAAAACGACCGTTGCTCAAGCGCGAACCCTCATCGATGATTACGGGTCCAAGATCCACTTGCCTGTTGATGTGGCCGCGAACATTGAAGGGAATCGCGTTGACCTGAAGGTCAAGGACCTCCCCATTGAGGCACCACTCTTTGACCTTGGAATCGAATCCATTCTCTACCTTTCTGCTGCAATAAAGCGTGCAGGAACCATCGTGCTCAACGGACCTGCTGGAGTCTTTGAAATCACTGACTTCGCCTTTGGAACCGTTGAGATGCTCAACGCTTGTGCTGAATCCTCAGGCTATGCTGTCATGGGCGGCGGACATACAGCGACCTTGGTTGCAAAGCGCGGCATCGCACACAAGATGGGGCATGTCTCCACCGGTGGTGGAGCGTGTTTGGACTATATTGCAGGCAGGCCCCTCCCAGGCGTTGTGAGTTTGGAAGAGAGTGCCCTGGCCTTCTCAATGGACATCACAACCACGGTTGACAGTGTTTGAGGAGCCACTGGGGAGATTCGAACTCCCGACCTTCTGATTACGAATCAGATGCTCTACCAGCTAAGCCACAGTGGCGGCGTTTTCACGGCCGAGCCAATCAATCATAAGGGGCTCGGTGAGAACACTAGCGTTCTTGAAGCATGACTCCGAGGAGAGGGCATGACCGATGCAACCACCGTCCGATACCGCAACACGGTATTGTACGACCATGGTGGGGAAAAAGTCACAGGGGACATCTTGCTTCATCACGACGGAACGTGGTCTGCGTCGAACGGAGACGAAGATGTCGTGGACGATATTGACGGTTCCCAACGCTTGATCACTCGAAGCTTCCAAAACTGGCATACGCACCTTGCTATGCAACTCAATGCACGCGATTTTAGCGACGGTTTTCCCCTCCACCGGTGGCTCAATGAAGCCATCTTTCCTACTGAAGCGCGCATTACACCGGATTATGTTCGCATGGGTTCTCGCTGTGCTGCTGCTGAGATGATTCGAACTGGAAGCACCTTTGCTGCAGACATGTACTTCTTTCCTTCAGTGACTGGGGAAGTCCTTACTGAGGCAGGAATCCGAGGCCTCATCGGGGGACCTGTTAGCGATTCTGCATTGCCGAGCCACGACGATGCGGCTTCGGCACTCAGTGAGTTGGACGGCCTTCTTGCCACCAACAACGAGAGCGATTTGGTTCAGTATGCCATCGCAACACACTCTGTGTATTTGTGCACTGAAGACACGTTGCGCCGTGCTTCAGAATTGGCTGAAAAGCGACAATCTCGGCTTCACATCCACGTGAGTGAAACACGAAAAGAAATTGCTGATTGCCACGAAAGTACCGGCAAGTACCCCATCGAGTATCTTGACAGCATTGACTTCTTCCAACCTGGGACCGTATGCGCTCACGCCTCGTGGGTAAAGAAAAACGAAATCCGGTTGCTGAAGCAACACGAGGCAACGGCCGTCCACTGCCCCTCATCTAACATGAAACTTGCTTGCGGGGGCACACTTTCCCTCCCTGCATACATGGAAGCTGGGGTTGACGTTCGGCTCGGAACCGATGGAGCGGCATCTTCTGGAAACGGACTCAACATGCAAGCAGAAGCTCGACTCGCTTCGCTTGTTCAACGGCATGACCATTGGGACCCAACCATCCTGCCAGCAGTCGGCGCCATGGGCCTCGCCACCAAAGGGAGCAAGGACTGGGCAGTTTGGGACTTGAACGACGTCCGAATGCGCCCAAGAGGACGTACTGATAACCGTCACTTGGCCAACCTGATTTTCAATGGAGCGGAATGCCTTGACCTTTGGGTAAACGGACAAGCAGTGCGAAAAGATGGAACGACCCTCACGCTTGACGAACTGTCGATTTTGGACGAGATCGACGGTGCTGTAGCAACCTATTACGAAGGTGTTGAATAATCACTTCATTCGGGAATATGCAAAACCTGCAATGCCCAGAAGGAAGAAGAGGAAATAGAGACCGAACGACGCATGAAGGTGCACTTCGTAGTCAAACATGACTTCTGAACTCGAGAATGAAGGTGCTCCGGGAAGGGTTCCTAGCCCTGCATAATGAATCCCCGGTGCTACGGTCCATTGCAACCCCTCGGTGCCGTCCATGCCTACAGCGATAACATCGGCATCGTTGGCCGTGCAACTGCTCCCTGTTTCGAATCCACCAAGGACTCCTGATGATTCACATCTTAATTTTTCATCTTCGTCAACAATGACGACGTAAATGTCATCTCGGTCCCAGTTGAGGGTTAAATCGGCCGTAACAATGGCGCCCAAGGAATGTTCAGGAAGGGCTTCGTTAGAAAAAACAGTTTTTCCGCCGGTGGTGACCACATCAATACTCGTTGTCCCTTCAACGGTGAAGCCAACGGTTCCTGCAAGAACAAGAATCAAAGCTGCCCCCATCATTGAGTAGCCAATTCGTTCTTGACGCTCCATGGTCTCACCTCATCATGCAAAGAAGAAAGCCATCCCGAGAATAGCATAACACGCCAAGGCCATGGCACCTTCCAACCAGTTGGTCTTTCCGTCGGCAAGAATAGAGATGGTGATGAAGACTGAGCCAAAGGCAGCTACCGTTTCAAGGAGGCCAAATTCAAGAGGAAGGGGGACGCCCAAAACCCAGCCCCACAGGACCATAATCGGTGCTACAAAAAGGGCGATCTGAACACTGCTTCCAATAGCGATGGCGATGGAGAGGTCCATCTTGTCCTTTCCAGCGACCAGGACCGCGGTAAAATGCTCTGCAGCATTGCCGAAGAACGGCACCAAGATGACGCCAATAAAGAGTTCAGGCAAGTGCCATTTCTCAACTGTAGTTTCGAGACTGTGGACCAAAATATGGGCCATCCATCCGACGAGAATAGTGGCGAGGATAAGGAGGACCCACGCATCTTTGATGCTCATTTCTGGGTCTTCATGTCCCTCGCCGTGGCCGCCCGATGAAAATTCATTGACGTGTGTTTTCAATTGGAACAACAACGAACAACCGTAAATGAACAGCAACACGAGCGCCGTAGCATACGAGAGTTTCATGACGGCGTCCGATGAGCCACCGTTGTAGTGGAATGCACTTGGGACTATGAGGGCAACAACCGCCAAGACCAACAGGGCACCGTTCATTTGTCCGCTTTGATTTGAGAAGGTTTGCTCACTGTGCTTAATTCCCCCGTACAACATGGCCAAGCCCAAAACAAGCAAGAGGTTGCCCAAGATTGACCCGATGAGTGAGGCCTGTGTTACGGTAACCATGGTATCGACAACGGCTGGATTCTGAGAGGCTGCATAGAGCGCCATGCCCGCGATGATCATCTCAACAGCATTGCCAAACGTCGCATTCAGGAGACCGCCCACAGCCTCTCCCGTTCGTAGAGCGATTTCTTCTGTGGCCTTGCCCATCAAGAAGGCAAGTGGTGCAATGGCAATCATTGAGAAGACAAACGCCATTTGGAGCGAGTGCTGGAAGTTGAAGTACAGGGTGATGGGGAGCGCTAAAAGCAGCCAGTTCAACGTGTTATTCTTCGGGTTTAAGATATCTACAAGCCGTTTGAACTGTGCTTCGGCAACCTCAGCAAGTTCCTCGATTGATTCTTTTTCTGCTTCAATAATCATTGATTGTGGGGCTTCGGACATGGCGATTCCTCAATTTCAAACGGTTGCACGCGTATGCTGCTCAGTCATCAGACTTCTTCACAGCACGGCGCCTAACTGGAGCCTTGCGTGGAGCAGCGCGACGGCCAACTGAACGACGGACTGCCTTCTTCTTGGGCCTCTCGTCCTCATCGTCGTCGTCGTCATCGTCATCGTCATCGTCATCGTCGTCGTCGTCGTCGTCATCCTCGGGTTCAGTCTTCTTTCGACGGCGTTCTTTGCGTTGAATGATATTGATTGCGAACGGGTCATCTTCCTCTTCCTCAACCTGCTTTTCTTCATCTTCGGCAGCAGATTCTTCTTTGCCTTGGGTATCGGTCACGGAATCCATGTCAAGGTCTTGTGACGTACCGATGAACTCGGACATCCAATCATCGTCTTCTTCCTCGTCCCCGGACTTCTTCTTCTTCGGCCCGGCCATACTGGTTCGAATCACAAGCAATGACACGAGAATCGCTAGGATGTTGATGACCGCAATGACCCAAACAAAAACATACGGAGGGTCGGTAAAGGAGGGTTTGATCACTTCGGGCTCAGGCTCGGCTTGGAGCGCTTCTTCATGAGCACAGAATGTGGTTCCATCCAAACGGTTTCGGCAGAAGTCCACGGTGAACTTGACCTGTTCTTGGAGGTCGTTTCCAGCACCATCCGTCGCCCGAACATACAAGGCGTGGTAGCCCGGCTCAAAGTTGCCTGTGTTGATTTCCATGTCAGCGGTAAGCGAGCTGTTGTCTCCGTTGATGTCGGTAACGCCGGTCAGGTCAGCCCAAGGTGTTGAGAGTGAGGAACCGGTTTGTCCACCGAAGTGGTAAGTGAAGCGGTATTGGAACGAGGTGACAACAACGTCATCGTCAACTCCTGCAAGAATGTTGATTCGGTTTCCATAGAGGTATTTCGAACCGTCATCGCCAGAAGACGGTGCAAAAATCGTGATTTGAGGGACTTGTGCATCGATGGAGAGATGGTCCCAGAATTGATTGACTTCGTTTTCAGATTCATCCTTCATAGTAACCTGAATGATCATGGCTCCTGCGTCAGTGTTAGAGAGAACTGAGAATTCAAAAGAATACAAGGGTCCGAGGTTATCGTTGTTAGCGTTGTTGTTGAGTTCCGTGAGCGGTTCATCAAAGTCAGTAAGTTGTGCTCCTGCGACCGTTGTAATGTTGATGGATGGTGTCGTACTAAGGTCCTCATTAACTTGTAAGCGCATTGAGTATTGTCCTGCGACCAAAGTGGTACTTTCATAGGGGATTCCGTCGCTGTCAAGGATGCTAAGGGTTGAATTCGGGAGCAGCGTATCTTCTGAAACCTTGAATGCGTTAGCACCAAATCCAGCATAGATTTCACTGTTGAAGTTGCCCCACTCGTCCGTGATGGTAATTGCATACCAAACATCTCGGTCTACGTTGCTTGGAATCAGGAATTGGCGAACGAGTGTTTCGGTGGTGAATTCGTTGGTCCCAATGTCGTCCAAAACAATCTCCCATCCATCGCCTTGAATGTTGGAAATCTCGTTTTCATCGACTCCGAACGGTTCTCCATAGTGCCTCCAAATAGCGTATGACTCATTCTGTTCATCTTCGTTAAACCATTCCAAACTGACGAGATTGTCCGCTCCGATGGTGTAGGCTTGCTTGATCCGAGGAGGATTGGGGGCTCGGGTGTCTTCAAACAAAACTTGAGCGTAGTTTTGAACCAGTTGTGTGTAGTGGTAGGTTCCGTTCACGTTGCCGTAAAGCGCTTCTGAAGTCACAAAGTAGAACTGATTGGTACGAAGTTCGTCATCGGGAATCTCAACGTCAAATGTACCAACACCGTCGGAGACGGTGCCGAGCCATTGCAAGGATTGATTCTCAACAAATTGGGAACCTGAGACGCGGTAGGTGCCGTGCCAGATGTGGTAGATCTCGCCTTCAACGCCCATTTGATCGTTCCATGTCACACGGGTTGTTCGGTCACCAAGGAATTCAGCATAAACATTGGTTGGTTCAGCAACCCAGTTGTAAAATGCATTTTCTTCAATGGACCCCGTACAGGAGTTTCCGTCAGTAGCAGTATTGATGACGCCGTTTTCGTCCACCGTCACGACACAGTAGTATGAATATCCGAGGTAGCCTTGGGGGACTGGGATTTGGTAAGAGCCAATGCCTTCAAGAATGTCTTTGACGATCAATTCCACATCGTTTCGTAGAATCGAAGAAAAGGGTTGGTCGGAACGGTAAACGCGGTATGTCTCACCTTCTTCCAATGGAGAATCTCCCCAAGAGATGTTGGTGTAGCCTGCGCCGCTGAGCGGGTCTGCTTCAAATTCAGCGGTGAAGAGGGTGGGTTGTGCTGGCGGAAGGTTGTCCTCAACCACCGGTTCACTCATGGTATTTTGAGCAAGGAAGCGGACGTCTTCATAATCCACACCAGGGTCTGAGTAATTGGGAAGAAGATAGGTGATGGAGTAGTAACTTGAACGCTGGGTTTCGGCAGGCACGTCCACCACATAGGAGGTGGCCGAAGCATCCAACTCAGCAATCGGTGTTTCAGAAGTCAGCAGCGAAGGCCCAAGCAATCGGGTCACTTCGTAATCGGTTTGCCAGATCCGGATGGTTAGCGCATCGGGGCCGGTTTCCGGAAGTGTTTGAGAGAAGGTGTTGTAGTTCACCCAATTGATGGTCGTTTGACTGCTTGGAGCGTCAAAGGTCACAGCAAGAATGTAAGGCGTGTAGACTGCAGTTGTTGTTTCGACGACAGGGAATTCAACGTGGGCTCCATTGATGATGAATTCTCCCGCTTCAGTTCCGTTTGAGAGGGTTGTGGTGATGGCGTAAAAGAAACTTCCATTGGTGCCCGGCGGGACAAGAAAAGACTTCGAATGGCCTGCATGCACTGATGCTTGACAGTTGAAGGGGTTTTGAGATGCATCGGCGACGTCGCAAACTGGAACGGTTGCAAACGGAGTAAGCGTTCCTACATTCATGGCGTCAATAGCGGAGGTATGGCGGTACAAGTTGTATGTTGCACTGAACATGCCTTGAAGTTCTGACCCGCTTGAATCAATGTTCTGCCAGGTCACGACAGTGGTCTCTGTCGTAGGGTCAAACACAGCCTGAATGCCTTGAGCCTGCAGGTTGTAAGGATCGCCCATATCCACGGCTTGCACGTGGGACAAAGGCAGGGTCGCAAGCAACATGCACAATGTCAAAAAAAAGGCGCGTTGAATGCCGTTTCGTTCAGCCGTTGGACTACCCATCAGTGTCTATGTAGCATTCGTCCGTTATGACTATGTCGCTTCTCGGAAGCAAAAAGTGCACATCAACGGGGCGTTTTGCCACCTCCGCTTTTCCTATTATTCATCCTGCTTTTTGGCAGCGGGTTGGGGGAGCGGGTTGGCCTTATCGATGGCTTGAATGTCGCCTTGAGCTTGTTTAAAACGAACAAAAAACGTCCATATCCCTCCCAGGGCGGAGATGAAGACGACGATGCTGAGCGGATTGACGTTGATGTGGTCAAATGGCCCGGGGAATGCTGTTGATGTTGAGAGACCCATCAAGAGCATTACGCCCATAATTACCAACGAAAGAAGCGTCAATACGGTTCGGTCTGCACGAGAAAAACCACGGTAATTTCGGGTCCCGGCTACGGCTTGAGCCTGAGTCCCCATGTACGAACCCAACAACGTGAGCAACGCTGCTGCAAATCCAAGAGCAAGGTCATTGACAAAGACTGATGCGCTCAAACACACCACCCAAGTCGAATCTAAAATGCGGTCAATGGTGTGGTCGAGATAATCGCCCCATCGTGTGACTTCGCCTTTAGCACGAGCCAATGAGCCGTCCAATCCGTCAAAGATCATGGCGAGTCCAATCATCAAGGCTGCCCCGAGCATCCACCAACCGCCGCTGGTTTGGTCGGGAGCGTACATGGCCAGAAGGCCTCCTGCGACGCCAAAAGGAAGCGCAACCCAGGTGATGGTAATGGGGGAGACGTTTGATGCAATCTTCAACATCGGTCCAAGAGCGGCTTCCCAACGACGACGTAGTTTCTCAAGGGCCATGCTTGTTCCACCTCCTTGAGCCTGTTATGGTTTGTGGAGTTAACAAGGAACAAAAGGGGCATTATGAGAGCCAATCGATGGCTCCACGTATTGCTTCTTCCAACGGAGCGCCTTTGCAACCATCGTTCAACCAATCCATGACCATTGCAGCTGCATCTTCAGCGGATTGAGAGGTCGTGTCGACCTCAAGGATAGGGATGTCCACTTCAAACTCCACCAATTCCGACCAATGGCCGGATGTCATTTCCCATTCGACGTTCGAACGAACTTTTCCCTCACCGTAACCGCGCTTTGAGAGCCGTTGCTGAAGGGTTGAGGGAGCGCAGCGGAGAAGAACGATGCCATCAACATCCATCAAATGGGACAGGTGGCCGTCAAGGACTGTACTTTTGTCCCCGTTGAACTCCCATGCATCAGCCAGCGCGTGTATATCGATGGGTGAGGCGCCGTCATCAGGATCTTCAGCCCCCAAACAATCGAGCGACTGTGCGAGGTCTCGCAAACTCAGAACAGACCATCCAGAGCGCTCCAGAACAGCGCAGAGTTCAGTCTTCCCAACGCCAGGGGTGCCGGAAACAGCGATGGTCCGTATTTCGCTCATGGTCGCTGCTCCTGCTTCATGTATGTAAAGAGAGGAGCGGCTCATTGGATGAAAGGCATCATAGGAGAGAACCGACAGCGGTGCATGTTGCTATGTTTGGTATGCAAGACCCTTCACAAACGCTCCTCCAAATAGAGCGTTACATGCAAGGGGGACGATTGGAACTCTCAGAAGTGATGGCGACCCAGTTTTGCGACATGATGTTGGCCAACAAAAAGCGAGACGTTCAGCAACAGATCTTCCTCCTCAAGGGATTGCGTTTGATGTGCGACGTGTACATGCTCCGGGATAAAGCCAGTCAAAGCATGACGGCCATCAAGAAAATGCATCGTGAACGCAAGAGTCTGGTGAAAATCCTTGAGAAGAACGCCCCTGCAATGCTGGCATCGATGCAACCAGAACATGAAGACCATCTTCGAGCAGGCCGTCTTTACGCCTTGGCTGGAAAGGTTGGTGCAGCCAAGAAATCATTCGCAAGATGTGAAGCCTTGGTCCCCGGCCATTTGCCTGCAGCCATCGCAGCTGTCCACCTGCTTCCCAACAAGAAACACGTTGAGCGGCTACTTGGGGCTGTGGAAAAAGCAGGCGCTGTCATCCTCGCTGGTGGAGTGTTTCAACTCAATCCTGAACATGCCCCCTCAGCGGGATTGGATGACATCAACAAGGCCCTGTCTGTAGCGGCTCAGCAATTGCCGTCTCATGGACCGCAGTGCAACGCGAGCATTCAGAACCTTTCAGACCAACAAACAGCGATATCAAAAGGGGAACAGGCGGCAAACGAGCGCCTCCAATCGGCTCTCGATAATCTCAAGCCAAAGCATGACTATTACCAGTACGGTTGATGGTAGCGAGGGATGGATTTGAACCATCGATCTCCGGGTTATGAGCCCGACGGGATATCCAGACTACCCCACCTCGCTAACCATTGCGCCACAGTTCACTGTTTTGAAACCACCGATAACGATGGCTGACGGAAAGTGTTCATTTTCCACTGATTTGATGAACAAGAAACGTTTACCCTTATTCATGCGCAGGCCAACTCTTCGACCTTGGTTGATGTTTGCGCTGATGGTATCATGTGGCCTTTCGGGGTGCCTTGGGGACAGCGAAGGTCCTGAAAATAAGAATCCCATTTCCATGGAAGTCTACTATGATGCTACTTCCGGTACCATCGAAGAGGTCGTCCAAAATGGAGCGGTGCTGTCTCAAAGTGGAGTGGAACTCAGTTTTGACTTCGCACGGGTCACGTCAAAGGCAGGGAACATGAAATCGTTCAGTTACGACCCTGGAGATGATGATGATGGCTCAAATAGCGTAACAGTCAACGCTAACGACCAGGCTGAAATCTCGTACACTTACCTAACCCACGGGCTGTTTACGGCAATACTAACCGCGGTGGATGAAAGCGACAACACGGCAAACATCACATTGGAAATCCGCATCGATAAGCAAATCCAATGGACGCAGACCAACACGGACAATCCAAGTCCAATGGCCATTGAAACAACGCCCGATTGCGAATGCCCAACCCCTGAGAAGATCGACATTGATTCAACCATTACCAACCCCAATTCGTTCCCTACACCCGCTACCATCACCGTAACCTGGCATCTGAACAACCCGAATGGCGATGAGGAAGCCTTCCATACCGAACAGATCGGGGACGGACAAGACGCTTCATGGACACACGGCCAATACAACGTAGAAGGTGGAGATTGGGCGCTCGAGGTCACCATTGACGCCGGCGATGGAACCATCGACATCGCCCACACGGTAGGTATAGTGTATGAGGCATTGGAATCCGACCCACGACCCTTCACCTCTGATGTTCCAGAAGCGTGAAGATGTTTACTTTCACATCCACGAAATCAAAACTAAAAGTGAAGGAAACGGGTTACTGACAACCGTTCAGTTAGCAAGAAAACCAACAATCAACCCTCTCACTTCTCGCGCCGTCCATCGTTCATTCATATACGGAAGGCCAGTCCTGTTGCATGGAAGTGAACAGAAATGGCAGCAAAAGGTAAGAAGAAAGTCAGCATTGAAGTTGAAAAGAATGAAAGTCCTAAGGCAACGGTAGAAGAAACAATGCCCGAAGAAGAAGAGGAGAAGATCACCATCGAAGATTTGCCTGGTGTTGGACCCGCAACGGCCGAAAAACTACGTGAAGCAGGATTTGATGAACTCCTTGCACTGGCGGTTATGTCACCTGCAGACCTTGCAGAAGAAGCAGAACTCGGTGAAGCCGTTGCAGGTAAAATCATTGCAGCAGCAAAGAAAATGGCGAACATTGGCGGATTCGTATCGGGTGACGCACTCCTGGAGCGACGCCGTGAAGTACAGAAACTCACGTCCAAGGTACAATCCATTGATGATTTACTTGGAGGCGGATTTGAGACGCAAGCCCTCGTTGAAGTCTACGGAGAATTTGGTAGCGGAAAAACTCAAATCGGCCACCAACTCGCTGTGAACTGCACCATGACGCTTGAACAAGGGGGGTTGGATGGAGATGTATTCTACATTGACACAGAAGACACGTTCCGTCCAGAGCGAATCACACAGATGGCCCGAGGTCACGGCGTGGACCCTGAATACGTGCTGTCACGAATTCACGTTGCACGTGCGTACAATTCAGCTCACCAAATGCTTCTCGCAGATGAGATTAAGCGCATGAGCAAGGGACTCAACGTGAAGATGATCATTGTTGATTCATTGACCAGCCACTTCCGTGCAGAATTTATTGGAAGGGGAATGCTTGCTCGACGCCAACAGAAACTCAACAGTCATCTGAAGGATTTGAAGCAGCTCGCTGACATCAACAACGCCATGGTACTCGTGACCAACCAGGTCCATGCAAAACCGGATGCAATGTGGGGTGACCCCACCAAGCCAATCGGTGGCCACATTCTTGCGCACGCAAGCACCTTCCGCCTCTACCTACGAAAGGCAAAGGGCGGCCGTCGTATTGCACGATTGGTCGATTCCCCAAACCTTCCTGACGGTGAATGCGTCTATCAGGTAACAGAAGAAGGTCTACGTGACTGACGGTGGAATTCAAAAGGCCATCAAATTGCATCAAGACCCCACCTTTAGGGCGGCACATTCAAGTTCTCTTCAACGAGAATCAGCCTTATGCGCCATTTGATTGAACGTGTGCTCGAATTGTCGGACGACGAACAACGGGTGGTAACTCACCAACAAGTTCCTGACCAAGGGTCCGAGGAAGAATTGCGAGCATTGCTTGAGTCCTTGCAACCCCGAATTCGAGTCTATGGTGCCGGTGGTGCTGGATGCAATGCCATAAATCGTCTCTTCGAAGAGGGTTTGTTTGAATCATCTTACGTGACCGGGTACGCCATCAATACCGATGCTCAAGCCCTGTTGCAATCACCTCTCCAGGAGAAGGTTCTCATCGGGAGAACCGCCCGCGGCCGTGGTGCAGGTGGCGATCCCACCAAAGGGGAAGCTGCTGCATTGGAATCTGAGATGGTCTTGCGAAGAATCACCAACGACACTCAACTCGCCATCATTACCGCGGGAATGGGTGGCGGTTCTGGAACAGGTGCTGCAGGGCATATCGCCCGACTTGCTAAAGCTCAAGGAGCCATGACCATTGCCGTAGTCACCTATCCGTTCAAATCCGAAGGCTCTCTACGAAAGCAAAATGCTGAATGGGGCCTTGAACGACTTCGAGAACATTGCGATACCATTCTTGTCATTCCCAACGAACGCTTGTTGGAAATAGAAGGTGTCAAGGACTTGCCGATCGCAAGCGCTTTCCGTGTCGGAGATGAGTTGCTGGTCCGATCAATAACCGGTGTCACCGAGTTGCTAACTACCGATGGAATGGTAAATCTCGATTTCGAGGACCTCAAAGCCGTCATCAATTCAGGCGGAGGCGTCGCCATGATCGGGCTTGGTGCTGCAAAGGGCGCCGGTCGAGCGGAGGCAGCCACCATGGAAGCCTTGCACTCACCCTTGCTTGAACTTGACATGAGCGACGCCCGTGGAGCACTCATCAACGTGGTAGGAGGCAACAACCTCACGCTTGGAGAAGCCGAGCGATGTGCCCAGTTAATCCAAGAACAAATCTCCCCCAATGCCAAGATCATCTGGGGAGCAGCGGTTGATGAATCGTTGACCGATGAAATCAGAGTCATGCTTGTGCTCACTGGAGTAAAGAGTGACCAAATTCATGGGGCTACTGAAAACCGTCAATTGAGAGCGCTAAGAAACCGACAAATTGAATTTGTCAATTGATTACGAACGCCCTGCTGACCAGAGCATTCCAACAAGTGCACAAAGCCCAACGGCCAAAAGTACCTTATCGAACGGATCCAATCCATCAATGGATGGAGATTGGTCAAGATCGCCTTCATATTCAGTTCCTGGCAAGACAACTGAATATTCATTCCAACCGTCTCCTGTTTGCTGACCGTTCCCGTTCACTGCGTTGCCGTAAACCGAAAACTCACTCCTGCTTGTATTGTCCGTCGGAGAAGTCCACGTGAAATTCCAGACCCGCTGATAGGTTCCGTTTTCTGTATGAGTCCATCCATTGTCGAGGTATTGGGCTTCGCTTTGGTTGAACATCATTGACCCGTTGGAAACAGTGATTCGAAATCCTCCTTGCGAATGCTCTTCATCAACTGCAATAGAACTGCTGAGGTGAAGTTGAACGTTGTAGGTGATGTTCGCTTCGTACTCCGATGGGAGCCCTACCAAACTGACATCGGTGGAATCCGCCCGGGAATGACACAGACACCCTTCATTGCCCCCTTCACCAACCCCACTTGGTACGCTGCTTACCGATGGGAGCATGAGGAGAATCGCTAACATCACGAACAGGCCCATGCTGCGTATGATGTCACCCATGATTTTCCCTGTTCGCCGTTCTCCTTGATGCTTTCCACCGGATTTCTCGATGGTGTTTCGCTGATGATGCATGAGCGTTCGTGGAAAACCATGTTTTAACTATGATGAGAACGGGAGATGATAATATGTCTAACGAAGAACCGATGATTGGATCTGATGAAGACGAAGAGGAAATGGATATTTATGCCGCTCTTGGGCTCAACACTCCCGTTGAACCAAGTGTGTCTGCAAATACATCACAATCCGGATTCCACATTGACCCCACGGATCCTCTCGCTGCCTTCATGGACGATGACGACGATGACGGTGCCGAAGAGCCCCTCATGTTTGGACAAACCAGCCCCGCAAGTGTACCCGTTGAAGAACTGCTTGCCGTTCTCGTGAAAGATACGCTCAACGATGGCGCCATCCAACAAACCCTCCCCTCCGATTCAATTCGTGTAGATCTTGATTCAACACTCGTCAAAAAGGACCGTGACGCCTACCATTTGTCCCTCATCATCGACATGGGAGGAGAACAGATCAAGCCCTTCGCAACCGTTCGAGCATCCGGTGACACGTGGGCTCCAATGCAACCTCCAAAGGGATTGCATCAGGTCTGGCTTCCGTTGTACCATTCACTAGCAAAGGCGCTGACCAATGCACTGATGCAGCAAGGTCGTCCATCAAGCCTCTGAAAGAGGATGAAGAACTGACCCATGTGTTATGGTGATCTTCTCGTTGAACATGTGAGATACACTGCAATACTTATCATGGCTCATTTTGACAATTCGTTCGACGAGTTTGAGGGGAACGTCACCACGGACATGGTATTCCAGATGAATCGCTGTAAAAACCCGAGGAGTACCCGTAGCCCGCTCTGCGCTCATTTCTACCCAAACCTTGTCAAAGACACGTTCCTTCAATCCAAGGACAACGTCGGCCATTGAACACAAACCAATCATTTGCAGGGTGACCTGCATTGGTGTTGGCCCGTCATCCCAGTCAAAATCCAAGCGATCTCCTGTATCATTAACACCGAATGCCTTCGACCCTTTCACCCATTCTACTCTCCCGTGCATGCAAATGCTACGGGCGGTTGATTCTTGAAGGAGATGCATCTCGCTTCTGCTGAGAGACATGTCAGGAACACCAGTAACCATGGAAAGCGGTCAACTTAACGTACCCAACGACCCTGTAATTCATTACATCGAAGGCGACGGAATCGGTGTTGACATCACCCCGGTCATGATGAGCGTTGTCGACGCTGCCGTGAACAAAGCTTACAATGGGGAAAAAGCCATCGTTTGGAAGGAAGTGCTGGCTGGCGAAAAGGCATTCAATGCAACGGGCGAATGGCTCCCACAAGCAACCTTGGATGCTATGCGAAATGGATTGGTGTCCATCAAAGGACCGCTCACTACGCCTGTTGGCGGAGGCATACGCTCACTCAACGTCGCTCTTCGACAAAAACTGGACCTCTATGCTTGCGTTCGCCCTGTTCGCTGGTACGAAGGAACACCTTCACCCGTAAAGGCCCCTGGTGATGTCGACATGATCATTTTCCGAGAAAACAGCGAAGACGTTTACGCTGGAATTGAATGGGAAGCAGGCAGTGACGACGTGAAGAAGGTTATCGATTTCTTGCAAAATGAAATGGGAGTTGACAAAATCCGCTTCCCCGAAACATCAGGAATTGGAATCAAGCCGGTCTCTCAAGAAGGAACCGCTCGTATTGTTCGTGCTGCCATGAAGTATGCTATTGAGAACGATAAGCCAAGCGTGACATTGGTTCACAAAGGGAACATCATGAAGTTCACCGAAGGTGGTTTCCGCGATTGGGGATACGCTTTGGCCAAAGAAGAATTTGGAGCCACTGAACTCGATGGAGGTCCATGGTGCACCCTCAAGAATCCAATCACTGGAAACACCATCCTCATCAAAGATGTCATCGCTGATGCTATGCTTCAACAAATCATCACCCGCCCTGCTGAGTACAGTGTGCTAACCACCATGAACCTCAACGGAGATTACATTTCGGATGCTCTCGCTGCTCAAGTTGGTGGTATTGGTATTGCACCAGGCGCTAACATCAACTACGACTCTGGAATTTCAATCTTCGAAGCCACTCACGGAACGGCTCCAAAGTACGCAGGTCAAAACAAGGTAAACCCTGGTTCGTTGATTCTTTCCGCCGAAATGATGCTACGCCACATGGGATGGAAAGATGCTGCTGACCTCATCGTCAAAGGAATGGAAGGGGCCATCTCAAACAAGACCGTGACCTATGACTTCGAACGATTGATGGACGATGCAACCCTGCTTTCATGCAGTGCCTTCGGTGAAACAATGATTGCTCATATGTGATCGTTCAATCATCGGCCAAAGATAATGAATACCTCGCAGAGGTTGAACAATTGATTCGTAAAAGCCTCAGTTGGCTTTGAGTTTCAACCACGGCTTCAGCGTACGATGGTTCTTAGCCACGCTGAATCCGAATTTCTCTTCGATGGCGCGGTCAAGAAGGGTAAAGTCGCCGTCCATTGTCGCGACCAAAACTGCACCAATCTCAGGAAGCGGCTGAGTGGCAAGGTGTGTGGCCAATCGGTAAATGTCCAAATCTGTTGTTTCGGGGTAAATATGCCGGTTGTCCATTGTGGTTCGGTAGGTTGGGCCTCGTGCTTGCTTCAATTCGGTCAGGTCGGCAAATACATCGTCGTGCTTGCGCAAGAATTCAGTTAATTCTTCGGATTCTTCAGGCAATTGTTCCAACATTTCAGAAGTGGGGGACCACGTATTGAATTCTACAAGAATTTCGTCAACGAGTCCAAGAAGAACCGATTCACTGAGTGCATTCTCAAGTTTATCGGAAGCGATCATGGCGCTTCTAAATCGGTAGCTGATGCGGTTGTCCTTCGCAAACTGTTTCAATTCACCGCGAACATCGTCGGGTATCATGAGGTGAAGTCGTTTTGCACTTGCATGGTGGCGCAGCACATCGTGGAAGCGGTTGCTTCCAATCGTGTTGAGGTTCGCTCCAAAGACCAATTCCATATGCTCATACACCTTTTCCACCAGGGCATCAACGAGAATGTTGGTATCGAGGATCACGAGTGGAGCCAGTTTCAAATTGTGCAAAAAGCGACGCTTTGAGGTCGGGATGCTCTCCTTGTACTGAGAGAAGAGCGTCTGTTCAACCCCGGCCAAACGCTTGCGGTCTGTAATGGTGAATTTCGTAGAATTCTGGGCTCGTTCAAGGTACATGAGTCCCTCAAAGGCCCCGTCTTCAGCGGCAGATTTTGCGATGTCATACACTTCGGTCATCGAAGGGGAACTTGTCATCATGGCTTGACGGAATTGTTGCTCGGATTGGTTGCGTGAGCGACGGTTGTCCTTGCTGATGCGAGTGGAAGCTGCAGTAACCCGACCGAGGAACGGGTCCGGAGGAAGAACGTGTGCCTTTTCATACGGGTAGTTTCGCAACAGGTCCAGTTCTTCTTCGAGGTAAATTGTTCGCGTTTTCTGGATGATGTTTCCTTCAACATCTTCCTCCTCGTAAGCCTGCTTGCGCTGGACAAAGCGACGAATCAAACGGGTTGCACCATCCGTATCGGTGAGCGCAGTATGGCAGACATTGAGGTAGAGTTTGAAACGCTCGGTGATGGCTGCTTTCAGTGCTGGAACCTTGTTGAGCAGGGCGATGGCTTCATCCCATTGTTTTGCGTGAGCATAGTGAATCAAGGATTTCCTGTAAAGCGTGATGGGAAGGGCCAGAACCGAGTCATCGTCTTCGCCGTTTGAATCGCCATCAGTCCCTTTGCTTGCAACGCCCGTAAACAATTCAGCGGCCCTGGAATATTCACGGGCGGAGTTTAATTCATCGCCATTAGACGCAAATAAGGCTGCGCGAGCAAGAGGTGCCCAAGGCGACCTTGGATTGGCCTGTTGATACCAATCAACAAACAGAGGAAGGCCGAGGTCGTGGTCCAGAGCGAGATAAGAAAACGAAGGTATCAGGCGAACAGGAAGCGCCTCTTCGGTAATCAATGCATCAACCGAAGCTGAATCGTCGGGGCGTGCAAGGCCAATGTGATAGGTTTGCAGGAAGCCGTTCATCGTCAGGGTCAGCAGAATGACTTCAAACAGACGATGCTCAAGAGGTGAAAGTTCCAATTCCCCAAGACTGTTCCGCATCTTGTTGATGTTGGTCAGACTGACAACGCCGCCACTGCCGTTCTGAGAAAGGGCAGCTTTGATTGGGGAATAGGCTTTCAGTGCTGTTTTGTTGAGAACTTCAACAACTTCTGGGGTCTCTTTGTAGATGCCTTCAAGCAACAGGAGCAGGTGCTCTGCAACTGGACTGAAGACATGGGGTACTTCGGCCCCATGAATGGCTTGAAGAGCTTGTTGTCGACATTGTTTGAGCTTCTCACCAATTGTAACCGACTGGTGGGCAGTTGTCACGTGCGACACAAAGAGAGCCTCATAGGGGTGGGTGAGGGGGAGCATCTCATCTTCAGAGAAGACAAGGCAAAGACGCTCGAGGTCAAGGGCGCCCATCAACAATTCAATGATGGCTGATTTTGCTTCCTCCCAGAAGGTCCCTTGTTGGTCGCAGAGGCGCTGTGCTACGGCGGTTCGAACTTCGTTGGAAAGCCCCTCGGAGATGACCATGGTGTACCAAGACCCATCGTCCAAATTATCAACATGGCTCATCAACCACGAATCTGCATCTTGGCTCCCCAGAGAAACGATAAGCGGGAGGAGTTCTGATACATCGGATGATGCATCAAGACTGAGCCCTTGCAGGACTTCGATGGCTTGCTTGTCTTTCTTTTCGTTATGGAGCGCCTTCAGTTGCCACCACGTCAATCGGTCAACAGAATCAGTAATCCCGACGTCACTCAACAAACTCAATCCTTCAGACAGTTGCTTGGAACTCAGTTCCTCCGCCGAGGCAGGTACTTGTGACCAAGCTAGGCGACGACGAGAGAGCGTCAAGGCGTCATCATCGGAGAGTGCGAGGATGCCTGCCCAATCTGAAACGGTCCCTTCACGCAGCATCTGTAAGTCTTGAAGTGCTTCCGTGAGGTCCTTATTGGCGGTTGTGCATTCTTTGAGAGTGGCTTTACCTAATGATGTCCCTGAATGGATGGAGAGGTGAAGGCTAACAAAAGCCATGCTTCCCTTGAGGTTCATCAGGTGGGCATCGGGCTGAATTGGGCGCCCTCCTGAAAGTTGGTTGATCACTTTCTGCAAAGCGACTTTGGTTTCTGCATCGGCTGCTGCCTTCATCGCCAACTGAAGCACCGCTGCGAGAGATTGAGTATCCAAGGGGTCGATCCGGAACACTTCTGAATCCATTGATTTCTTGGCCGACTTCTTGGACGCCTTGCCTTTGGGAAAGGCCAAAAATTGTGCTAGGAGCGTTGTTTTCTCGGCCACCGTATGCCAAACGGGGTGTACGCCTTTGGTCATGCAAACTTCTCGCAACTTGGTTTCTTCACCGTCCCATGCCTCGTCCCAAGAATCGGCGTCCAGTTGCTTGTGAATGAGGAGCGCTGCGAGTTGAAACGCCGTCGAATAAGGCTGGTCTGCAATGATTTCAGCGGGCTTGGGAAGCCAATCCATGTGAGATGAGCCGCTGCTACGACCACTGCGACGCATGCGTCCTCGTTGTCGGGGCATGGAAGGTCGGCGGGTGGGTGAATCGTCATCATCATCGTCTGCCGCAGGAGGTTCTGCTTCATGGGCTGCGAAGACGAGAATTGAACGAAGAGGTTTGTCAAGCATCTGCCAGGCCGCTTCTTTGTTCATTGTGGCGACTTTGACGTTGTTGGACATCGGTTTGGAGAATGCCGCTTTGAGGCAGGTTTCCATGTACGATTCCTCCAACAGCGAGCCCCCTTACGGTTTGGGGCCTATACGCGCCGCTTTGAATGCACCGATGCTGATGTTTGGTTTCACGACCTAGGGGGAACACATAGTTCAATGAACAAAAGCCTCTACGGTGTTGCGAGGAGCCTCATGGAACTTGTCCCAATGATTGCACTTTTACTCCATCCATTGCTAGCCAGTGGCTTGGTTGTGTGGATATGGTGGCAGTATTCATGGCGCAAAAAGTCCTATGAATTGAAGGGCGAAACCAGGGCAGCCTACCTTGAACGTCACGAACGCAACGGTGAACGGTTGCTCTGGGCGACGGGAGTCGTTATTCTCGTCGCATTCACAGGCAGGGCCGTAAGTGGTTGGTATTCAAACGGAGATTTCACATCCAATTTGCTCCCCCAAAGCCTTCATGGTTTTATGGGGCCAGTGGGCTTTGTTCTCATGGTCATTCTAACCCGAATGGGCAAGGAAGCAAGAGACAAGCGAAAGGCGGGTGAATCCTTTGCCACGTCCAAACTCAAGCACGGGCGTGCAGCCGACATCATCATCTATCTCGTGTTCATTCACGCATTCTTAGGATTCATTTACACCTTTGATGTTCTTTCCGGCTTGTAGTCCCAAAACGCCGATTCATATACACCTTGTATAACGCCGAAACATGGAAGGAGCAACCGACCCCAAAATGCTGGAAAACCGGCTGTTTTACAAAATGGGATTGCTCATCCATGACCGCCGCAAGATGATGATGGCCTTTGGACTCATTTCATGCATACTCATGGGCAGCCTCATCGCTATTGGGCCCGATTGGTCTGAAGGATTCGGCGAGGACGACGTTGAATCCGTCAACGCAGGACGCTTGATCTCTGAGCGCTTTGGTTCGGAATCCGATGAAAGCGGGCCATCATTCCGATATGTGGTATTCCACCCCTCGCTCAACGACACGTCATCTGAATGGAAGCAGGCCGTCATGGATGCTCTTAGCAAATTTGAGCAACACCCAAATGCAACCGTTGATTATTCCTGGGACACCACTGAAGTGGACCGAGGTGATGTTGTCATCACCGATGAAAACGGAACGTACGCCATCAACAAAATTGTCTTCAATACGAATCGAAAAGAGGCTAAAATCCTGATTACGGATTTGGAGACGACGGTGAAGATTGACAGTGATTTTTCAGGATGGATGACCGATGGTATCTTCCTCGACTGGACTTTTGACGACCGCATCAAAAAGGACCTCATCAAGGCAGAAGTTGTCGCCGGCCCCCTCACCCTCCTCATACTGGGGTTAATCTTCGGCTCGTTCATTGCTGCAATCTTACCGATGGGTGTCGGTGGAGGAACCTTGGTGGCTGCGGTTGGGATGACAATTTGGTTGTCCAATGTTACAGATGTTACCGTCTACGCTACAAACATTGTCTCCCTGATCGGAATCGGTGTTTCCATCGATTATTCTCTGTTCTTGGTCAATCGTTTCAGAGAAGAATTGGACCGAGGGCACGATGTACGAACTGCAACTGCCATGAGTTGCGCAACCGCTGGAAAAGCGATCTTTTACTCCGGAATTACCGTCGCAATCGGCTTGATGGGGATGCTGTTCTTCACCAACACCTCGCTTCCTTCCTTGGGCATAGGTGGAACAATTGCCGTGACCATCGCCATGATTTACTCCACCATCGTACTGCCTGCGGTCATGGCGGCTTTAGGGCCACGAATCAACAACCTCAAAATTCCCTACGCCTTCGACATGCGAGCAAAAGACGACGGATTGTGGGCAAAAATTGCAAAGAAGGTCATGGACCGACCGTGGGCCGTACTCATACCAACCCTCATCCTCCTCATCGGAGCAGGGCTTCCCTTCGCATACGCTGAATTTTCCTTATCGTCTTGGAAGGCACTTCCACCCGACGATGAATCTCGCCAAGGCATGGAAATGATCGACGAACTGTGGCCAGATCAGGCTGCGAACTCAATTTATATCGTCATTGAAACCGACGGCGCCGACCCGCTCTCCGAGGTCAACCTCCGGGCTCAACATGCCTACATCACCGACCTGCTTAACGACTCCAGAGTCTCAGGTGGAATTGGAGTTGGCCTACCGGATTTAGCCATGAGTGCAGATGATGTCGTTCAGTTCTGGGCTGCGCCTGATGAATTCATGCCAGAAGACCAACAGGCCATACGAAACAGCCTCCGGCAAGCCTTTGTTGGTGAAAACGCTACCATGATGTCGATTCAACTCGTTGGAGCACAAACCAACGTGGATTCAAGGGAAACCGTTGAGGATATCCGAAGCGACCGTGACGACTTATTGGATCAATTAACTGGGGAAGACGACCAACTGTTGGTCGCCGGATTTGCCGCCTACAACGCTGATAATTTGGAAGCGATTGCGGACAATCTCCCCAGAGCATTGGCCTTCATCCTCATCGCCACATCGTTCCTTATCTTCATGCAAGTCAAATCCATTGTCATACCCATCAAGGCCATCGCCATGAACATCCTCTCCATCTCCGCATCCTTCGGCATGTTGGTTTGGGTGTTCCAGTGGGGGTACGGGGCGGAACTGCTGAACTTCACGGCTCAACCCATCGACTCCGGGAATCCGGTCATCATGTTCTGTATCGTCTTTGGATTGTCCATGGATTATGAGGTTCTGATGCTTTCTCGCATCCACGAAGAATGGGAGCGTACCGGTGACAATACGCTGGCTGTGGCCAACGGTTTGCAGAAAACTGGTGGCCTCATCACGGGAGCTGCCGCCATCATGGTCGTCGTATTCGGAGCATTTGGACTCTCTTCAGTCATTATTCTCAAACAGATCGGGCTTGGCCTCGCGCTTGCAATTCTCATTGATGCAACGCTGGTCCGTGCACTCGTCGTCCCGTCCACCATGCGCCTAATGGGCAAGTGGAATTGGTGGGCGCCAGCGTTCATGAAGGGCAAAAAAGCCTTGAAAGCCAGCGGTTCCAATGAAGATGAGTGATGCTTCCTGATTGGGCAAATCTTCAAAACAGGACGGCCGGAGGATTCACTATGGCAAGGGACCGTACACTGAAAAAAGTGAACAAGTTGCTTCAACGTGTTGAGAAGCACATTGAAGCGACCCGTGACGCCCTTGAAGACTTGGAAATCGAGTTTGATGTCTTGAAAGCGGCCGTAAAGCGCCTCAAGTCGGACGATGCCCCAGTGGATGAAGTCCCCGAGCCCGAGATGGACCTCGAAAATGCCTCCAACACTTCCAGCATTCAGAAGTTTTGAGTTAGCGAATCGCTAGAACGGTTTCCCGTTGAGACCACATCTTCAGCCAATGCTCCAAGTTGTCTTCAAGCCCCGGTGATTGGATACGACACCCGCATGCATTGGCGTGCCCACCTCCCGTCGGGTCAAGTGCTGTAGCCATGCGAGACAGATCGTAACGACCTTGGCCTTCTTTGAGGAACGAGTTGGCATAAAAACTAGCAGAAAGAGCTGGCCGCCCAGGGGTATCAATTGACCCATCTGCAAACCCGTGGATGATGCAGCATGCATCCACAGCCTCTCCGGCCCACGCTGTAACAAGATATCCATTGATTCGAAGAGGGGTTTCATCCAAACGGCACACGGCCAGCCGGTCGTGAATTTCAGTATGAGATGCAATGTGCTCTTCAGCCGATTTCCTCTCCTGTTGAACCCGCTGCAAATGAGGTTGGACAGAGGGATGCTTGAGCAGGGTTTCCAGCGTCATTCCTCCGCTCAGTAAGGTCACGACTTCCTGCATGTATTCGGGCTCACGAGGTGAGCATGTACGGGCAAATTGTACGACAGGGCCGTCTTCGAGGAACGCTTCGAGTGAGATGCCCCCCGAATCCAGGGCATCCACGATGGGCATCATCTCAGAAAGATGGTCCATGTTGACGACCTCGCGAAGCAAATCGTAAGCCAATCGGGCAGCAGATGGAGTGGCCTCCCAATGGCTCGTCCCTCCATCGGTACTGAAGGTCTCCGCTTCGCTTGCCGTCGGCCGGTTTGTGAGGTGGTGGTCGACGTACCATCCGCAGTTGGGGTGGAAGGGCAAGTCAACCAGAACAGTTTCTCGGTCAATAAGATGGTCAATTTGCCCTGACCGAATGAGGGCTGCATGAGAAAAAACGACTTCAGCTTCCGGGCGAAAAGCCTTCAAAACCGCTGCACCACACAGCCCATCAAGGTCGGAATCAGCTACGATCCTAACGTAATCGGGGACCTCATGTGCTTGCAATGGCTGAACGGTCATGGTAGTCCCTTTCGTTTCCCGTTGATGAAATTTAGGCGTGGCTCTTCCGCTATGACCATGAACAGGAACCTCCTCACACGGTTCATGGAGACCTCATGCGGCGTAGTTTTGGTCAACTACGGCACGATTCTCTTGCTTCAATACCCGCAGGGGCATTGGGATTTGCCGAAAGGCCATGTTGAGGAGGATGATGAGAACCGACACTCGACCATGTTGCGTGAACTCCGAGAGGAAACCGGCATCTCAAACGTTGACCTCCTGCCGGGTTTTGAGGAACGGACGGAATACTCTTTTCGCCACCGAGGAAAGCGAAAACAAAAGCAAGTCTATTGGTACATTGCTGAAACAGAGGAAATGACGGTTTCACTTTCCCACGAACATCGAGGCTATCTTTGGTTGGATTGGGAACAAGCATTGGAGACCATTACTCATGAGGAAACACGAACCGTCGTACGGCAAGCCCAAATCTTTCACCGCTTGAACAGCAAACAATGATCACAAATCAAGAAACGCGTCGTCGTATGAACGCATCTTGTTCACTCGGTCGGCCACCCCTTTTTCGGAAGAGCGCTTGCCAAGTGGAAGCCAAAGTGTTTCGTCTTCCCCCAACATAACGCTCACCCAACGGCCCATAACGAACAACCAATCCGATAAACGGTTGATGTAAACAAGGGCAATAGGGCGAATAGCATCATTGCCTTCGGTTTCAAGCAACTGTACCATTGAACGTTCCAGGCGACGGGCAACGCAACGAGCGACATGCATCGTCGCCACTGGGCCTTCGCCCGTTGGCAGAATAAAACTCGTTAGTGGCGTGACATCTTCGAGCCAAGCGTCCATTTCCATAACGAGTAGGTTGGATTGCTCCTCTCCGATAAGCGCCATGTATTCGGGCACTTCATCCGGCGGGCAAGCCAACTCAGCACCCAGGTCAAACAATTCATGTTGAAGACGCCCAATGGCCTCAACCACAACAAGTTCTACCCGTTGTACGTTGTTTCGGTCGCCGCCATCTTCGTGGCCAGGCATTCTCTTGACTTCCATCAAAACACAGCCAAGAATGCTGTTGAGTTCGTCGCACGTACCGACCGTCTCAAAGCGAGGGTCAGATTTCATCCGTCGCGACCCATCAACAAGTGAAGTTTCACCCTTATCGCCGCCTCCAGTATACACTCGTGTAATGCGAACCATGGGTCTGCCTCAAGTTACCGGAGGTCACGCCTCTATGAGGTGTTTACGGGAAGGGAATCCCTCTTCCATTCGGTAATACCATTCAATGTCGGTTTCACCCATCCCCCAAGAAAACAAGGCCATGCGGCGGTCGACGACGCCGTACCATTCCAATCGCCCTGGATCCATGCAAACAATACGGGCACCGATTCCTTCCAACCGGGCAACATTGCCCTGCCATTGGCCGACCAATCCACCGAGTTGTTCTGCAACTTCCATCACGTGTGGATGATCCATGGGGAATTGGTCGAGTAACACTTCCAATTCCTCGGTTAGGTCGTGAGCCTCATCGCTCATCGCTTGAAGAACCATGAGAACATTGATCGCTTCTTTGAGGGAATGCCTCGCTTCCTCAATGGTGACAATTTTCGCCCCGTCTGGAAGTGGATAAGGCAATTCTACTTCCGGCTCCAAGGCGTCCAATTCCATTGGAAGCCCTGTAAACAATGGTTCGTCTTGGTGTATACTCACGGGTGTTCCTTAATTTGGCGACCTTTAGGTTCATCGGATGCTTCGAATGTAAGAACGCCGTTTTTGGACGTAAATCGGCTCTCCGCTTTCATTGACCCACCGGGATTGTCAAAGGGTTGCTCATCGGAACTTGGCGGGAACGGTAGAACTTGTAGCCGCCCATAGCAAAGAGGCCACCCCACATGGCGAGCTCAAGGACGAGAACAAAGTAGTAGATTGGGCCGAGGGATTTCAGCAGTGCTGTCGCATCATAGGGCAATCCGTAGATGGCGAGGTAAGCGGTTTGGGAAAGGAGGCTTGAAGAGAACCAAATCATGACTGCAAACCAGAGGATGTTACCAGCAGGCCAGTCGTTTGTCGCCTCTTGTGGTTCTTTCATGTTACTAAATCAACCTTGAAGGATATAAGTCCTCGTTTCTATTGAGCGCCTCAGAGCAGGAAACCGGAAACAAATATCCTATTCGGAGTCATCAAAACGGCTTGGGAACATCTCTTCCGAGCCCCCTAGGGCACGAAGCGCCTCATTCAGAGCCAGAATCCATTCGCTAGCAACAGAAGGTTGACCCCCTGCGTCCTCAAAGGACTCCTGCCATTTTTGGGCTTCGGTAGCGTTACCGTTGAATCTGTGAATTGAAGCTAGAGCGATGTAAGCCATCGGGTTCAAATGCTCTTCATCAGCATCCCAGCCTTTCTCAAAGCAGGTAATCGCACCTTGTGGACCTTCCAACTGACCGCGCTGCAGAGCGACCATTCCAGCTTGGCTCCATGCGAGTGGAAGCCGCCCGATCAAGAGACCTCTGAAAACCATCCATGTTTGCCCACCGCCGAGAACGACCAGTGCGAGAAAACCTGCCCATTGTTCGAGCTGATTGAGGTCGGGCCACGTCAGGACCATGAGTCCGCCAGCTCCGACACAAAAGAGAAACCCAGACATTGGAGCAATGAACACGTCCCGTCGTGTTTGGACCATATGGTGAACCCCAACAAGAACTCCGTAAGACCCCATCACCAAAACAAGGGAGAGCAAAATGTTCAGTGCCATAGGGCGAGGCGCAGATTCTCCAAGGAGCGAAAGGGCCGTTACGGAAGCGAGCAGCCATCCAAACCGTCGTGAAATTTCAGGAAAAGGTTGGTGCCTGCTACCGGCCAAAAGAGAGGCTGAGACAACCCCCATCGAGATGAATACGAGGATTTTTCCAACGGCAGCATCGATGATCATTACATCTCCTCAACCGAGGTGAATCATCGGTTGAATATCATGCTTTGTGATAGCCCGAACCGCGGGAAATTTCCGTTGCCCGGTAGAGTTGTTCAACGAGCATGACCGATGCAAGTTCATGAGGAAAGGTCATCGGTGAAAGTGAGAGTCTGGAAAGACCGGTGACGGTATCATCCTTTGGCCATCCTTCAGCAGGACCGATGGCGAGGTGGACATCTCCGGTTGACAAACCCCATTGTTCCACGCGTTTTGAGAACGGAATTGACGACTCAAGAATGCCTCCCTCGTCCAAGAGAACAAGTTCTCCGCTCATCGCAAGGAGTTGAGTGACGTAGGATTGTGGGGTGAGTTTCCCCGAGTGCATAACACAACGAATGGACCGCTGTTCCAAGCGTTTGCCATACATTTCAATCAGCATGGCCGAGGCCTTGTCTTTCGTTTTCCCATGGAGGTGAACGGTAATTCGGCCCATGCCCGGTCCTCTCGGGTTGAGTTCTTCAATCCCTTGCGCGATGAACAGGTCAATTAACCAAAAGCACAGGTGGTTCCCCATGGGATGGTGGCCTTTCGGGAAAAAATCAACGCCGTCCCGACCTGTTGTAAACGACCCTCTTCTCAAAGATACACGAACATGGATCAGCGAACTGCGCGATGTGTGTGAGATGAATTTTGACCAACCCGAAGAAGCGCGCCGACAAATTCGACACATGCAAGTTGAATGGCGAGACGCTACCGAAGAAGGTATGCTGAATCCATCCAATCGCGAGGGATTGGAAAGCAGAGCCTTCCGTCTTTTGACATGTACCGACAAAGAGTGGTTAGCGTGGCTGGATGATCTTGATTTCTGGAAAGCAGGGTGGAAGCCTGAGAACGTTGAAGCGAACGAGAATTGAATAAGGGCAGTCCTCAGCCTTCACCATGGGTCAAACCCCAACCTTACACATGCTCTACACCTGCCCGTTTTGTTGGAAGGTCCGAGGATTAATTGAACACCTCGGAATGGACATCGAATACATTCCGGTCAATGGAATGAAAATCAAGAAGGAGGTTGCGTTCACAGACAACTGGGGGAAAGTTCCCGTCTTCACGGACGAAAACGGAAAGTACTTTGTTGATTCAACACCGCTTTTGAAGCACATAGATGCTGCATACAACGGCGGGAAACTGGCTGCTATGGGTGACGCTGATCGGCAAAAGCAGTGGCTTGAATGGGTTGACCTTCACATGTCTAAAGCAACCGTACCCATTCTGTATGGCTCTCTTGGTTCTGCTCTCAAAACGACAACTCGAATCTCTAAAATTGAGAAGTTCGGCTTCATCTCTAAGCGCCTGTATGCGTGGGCTGGATTTCCGATCATGTGGGGAATCATCGCAAGAAAGCGCGTCAAAAAGGACGGTCGGAAACCCAAACAACTCTGGCATGATTTGCTCAGCGAGTTTACTAACTCGCACGACGGTGAAGATTTCTTCGGGGGTTCAAGCCCCGATTTGGTCGATTTCGCAGCCTTTGGTTACATGCGGTCAGTCTCTCCATTCCCCCAATTCAAACTGCTCACCGACCATGATGCTGGAATCTCATGGTACAACCGTATGGAACGCACGCTTGTGAAGTGAGAACATGGCTCGCCTTGGATCCATCGGCTTTCAAGAAGTCGCGTCGGATACACTTGTTCTTGGAACGAACAAAGGTGGATGGATTTACTCCAGTCAACGCCCCGCTTACGAAGTCCGCTTGCCGGCGTTTTTCATCATGAATGAATTCCTCACTCATGCGGATGTCGCAACAGCACTGGAAGCCCCTATTCCATCGTCTAAAGCCAACCTTCCGATGGACGACCTGACGGCAAACGACGTTGTAGGGCTGTGTCAAACGATCATGGAATCTACAGAATTCAAAGCCTTTTCTGACGCTAACGAGGGTTCTTGGGAAGTCCGCCTTCCTTCTGAATCAGAATGGTATCTCGCTCAACAACAAGGCGTACTAGCGCTGAGCGCGGGTACAAACGAACGCCTTGCCGACGGCCCAGCGTCAAACAACCGCGGGGCCATGATGGACGGACGACCTCGCCCAAACGAATTCATCGGTCCGGCATCATCTCAATCCGCAGTGATGGCCATCCACCCTCGCAATGCAGCAGTATTTGCAAAAGGAACGGTTCCATCGCAACGACCCCTTCCCGGCGTCTTTGCTCGATTGGTGCTCTCCCCGATCCGAACGGCCCCGCCTAAACGTGTGCCTTCATCCACCGATGCATGGGCCAACATTCGTTCTGAACTGCTTTGGACCACGCTTCTTGGAATTGTTCCATCCTTTGCGATACCAATAGCACGGGGCATGGGGGCTTACGCCATTGACGGATGGTTCAACCTCTTTTTCGGAGGGTTATGTGCTGGATTCATCACCGGTGCAATTTGGAGACCAAAGCGCCCTACCTTACGGTTTGAAGAAGTTCAATCCTCGGTGGTAGAATCCGATAGTGTGTCCCAATAAGACTCGCCGCGAATGGCATCTGCGGCACAGATTGTTGCCATATTGACAATGTGTCGAACACCGTCTTGTCGCGCCACCAATTGAACAGGCCGGTCCATTCCTTCAAGAATCGGTCCAGTCATTTCAGCGTCTCCAAGTTCCTCCAATAATTTGTAGGCAATGTTGGCTGCTGCAAGATTAGGTAAAACCAAAACGTTGGCTGGACCTTCAAGATTCATGAACGGATATTCATCTTGAACGAGAGTGTTGAGGGCCGTGTCCCCCTGCATGGGCCCATCAATAACCAGCGATGGGTCAAGTTCACGCGCCAATTCAACGGCGTCTTCGATGCGTTCACTTCGTTGGGCACGGGTGGAGCCAAAGTTCGAAAACGAAAGCATAGCGACCTTTGGTATGATGCCAAAGCGACGAGCGACCTTTG
>DAVD01000012.1:30542-112346 GCA_002505405.1 Candidatus Poseidonia alphae
AGGAAAATTGTTCGTCCTTTGATGTTCATCATGTAGCAACCAATAATGCAATGACTGCCTTTTGATTTCCCAATCAGTTGTAAGGGTGGGCGCAGCACGTCAGCATAGTTTCGACTTACCCCGCCTACGAACCCGTCAGCATGACCCAATTGGACCATCTGACTTGCAAAATACGGTCGGCTTTTCAGCAACCGCGCCGCATCCGGCCATGTGGTTCCTTTACGCTGCCTCCGCTCGAAAAATGCATCGGCGTAGACGGTTTTTCGTCGCTCATCGTACCTTGGGTCGTACCGTTCGTACTCAAAGTGCAGGCCCAATTCTCCAACCATTCGGTCGATGCGGTCAATTGGTCCAAGCAGAATCGGAATACAGATACGCTGTTCAGCCAATTGTGCAGCTGCGCGAAGAACGGCTTCGTTATCTCCTTCGGGGAACACGATTCGCTTGCCCTTTCCTTTGACCTGATTGATGACTTGGCGCATGACTGAATACGATTCACCTAACCGTGATTCAAGTTCTTCTTTGTAGCGGTTGATGTCAAAATCTTCCGCACTCACTCCGGTGATTCCTTCATCAACTGCAGCTTGTGCAACGGCGGCAGCCTCCCAAATTAAAACACGGCGGTCAAATGGCTTCGGTATGATGTACTCGGGTCCGTATTCCATCACAACGCCATCATAGGCTGCTGAGATGTAGTCTGGAACGGGTTCTTTGGCGAGTTGAGCAAGGGCACGGGTTGCGGCCATCTTCATGTTTTGAGTAATGTCCCGGGCGCGCACGTCCAAGGCGCCTCGGAAAATGTAAGGGAAGCCCAACACATTGTTCACTTGATTCACATAATCGGAACGCCCTGTGGCGATAATCGCATCCTGCCTGACGGCAAGAATTTCCTCCGGCAGAATCTCTGGTGTTGGATTGGCTAATGCAAAGATAATCGGTTTGTCCGCCATGCTCTTAACCATGTCTTGGGAAACCAAACCGCCTCGTGAAAGACCCAACATCACATCGGCGCCTTTCATAGCGTCACCAAGATCTCCCGGCGCTCGGTCATGAGCAAAAGGCGCTTTGTACTCGTTCAATTCACCGGCGTCCAGTCGCTTCTTTGTGACGATACCTTGACTGTCAACGAGCGTGATGTTCTCGATGCTCACTCCAATGGCGATGTAATGGTTGGCACATGCGATGGCTGAAGCTCCTGCACCGATGACAACAACCTTCAGCCCGTCGAGGGGCTTGCCTTGCAATTCTGCTGCATTCAGCAACGCTGCTGCAGAGATGATGGCCGTTCCGTGTTGGTCGTCGTGCATGACGGGAACATCGGTGGCTTCTGCGATACGTCGTTCTATCTCAAAGCACTCTGGGGCCTTGATGTCCTCAAGGTTGATGCCCCCGAAGGTTTTGGAGATGTTGACAACTGTACTGATGAATTCTTCAGGATCTTCGGTATCCACTTCAATGTCAAATACGTCAATTCCGGCAAACGTCTTCAGAAGCAAGCCTTTCCCCTCCATGACAGGTTTACTGGCTAAAGCACCAATATTGCCGAGGCCAAGAACGGCGGTTCCGTTGGAAATAACAGCAACGAGGTTGCCCTTTGAGGTGTATTTGTAAGCATCTTCTGGGCGCTCTTCTATTTCCAAACAGGGATAGGCTACGCCAGGGGAGTAAGCGAGACTCAATTCGTGGGCAGTAGCGTGCGGTTTGGTTGGTACGACCTTGATTTTCCCACGCGGTTCAGCCTCGTGGTATTCCAGTGCTTCTTTGCGAAGCAGTCGCTCTTTGGCTTCTCGTTCCATAAGGACCCCTTATCCAACGGCAGACACTTAGGGTTTGAGTCTTGTGTGAAACATCGCTCATGAGATGCGATTCTTGGAGGCTCTGATGTGGAGGCGAAACCGATTTATGGGCTAAATGAACGCGATTTCAAAGGATTTTGTTGAATTATTGTTTAGTCAAGAAGGAGCCCCTTTCAAATACCCTGAAAGACCGGTGCGTTCTATGAATCCAACCCGAAGGGCTGTGAATGACTCCCGAGCGGCTGGCCGCGCCTTATCGATGGTGCTGCTCATGGTGTTGATGTCAATGGCTCCGTTGCTTACTCTTCCAACGGTTTCAGCTCACGCTGAACCCAGTGGAGTGACATGGCCGCTTGAAGGTAGCAACGATACAGGGTGGGTGACACTCGACGCTACTGGAGCGAATACTCCGGGTGAAGGCGCACAAGCAACTGCGGATTGGAATCTGAGTTTCGCTCCCGGTGCACAATTGTCAAACGTTACACTCGAAATCCGAGTGAGTGGAGAGAATGGAATGGTTATCGAAGAGCCACTGCTTGCCGTGGACGGCATGGGAACGAGTTTGTTTGATTGGTCCGGTTTTGGAACGATGGGTGAATCCAATCAATTTGACAGTGGTGCCGTGTATGAAGGCCGCTTGAATCCCAACAGCAATTCAGATGCTGGGTGGACGTTACCCTCGGATGCAGAAATCACAGAGATGGTCATTCAAGCCCTCGCCCCCGTTGACCCTGCTGTATCACTGCGTCCGGTTGAAACCACCATCAACGATTACGCCATTCATCCTGAACTTGGATTCATGTACGTCGCTGCTAACAACGACCTTCTGATGATTGATGCTAACGCTAATCCAACGGTTATTGACATGGTAACCTTCGACAGCGCTGTAGTGGACATGGAACTGGATGCGACAAACAATCTCATTCATTTCCTCACAGCAGAGGACGGATTCTTTGCAATGTCGCTCACCGACTCAAGCACCCAAGTCGTTCTCCCCGAGGCATCAGACGCCGCCTTTGAGCAACTCGATGAATTCGCCATCGCAAGCACCGGTGACGTGTATGCCGCAAATCAAGATGAGTTGATGCTGTGGAACGGCGTAGCGTGGACCAAAGTCAGCGACATGAATGGTGCTTGCCTTGCCATGCTGGAAGTCAACGGGGTTTTGTACATCTCTATGGAGGGCGCAGGCGTTGCCCGATACGACCTTGTCTCGGGACAGATGCTTTCGACATGGTCGACTGCGAACAACCTTCACTCAGACCAAGTGACCCAACTCATGATCTCTGGAAATCAAATTCTTTTTGCTTCCTCTGATGCAGGGCTTGCCCGCTATGATTGGAGTTCTGGTTTCTGGCTGTCGACATGGAGCGACTCAAATTGGCTTGACAGCAGCGACATCGCAGGCCTCGCAAGGGTGGGAGACGAGCTCTTCATTTTGAACGGCCCATCCCTTCATACCTACAACACTACGACTGGAATATTCTCCACGACCCATGCGCTCTCCGACTTTGGGTTGCAGTCGGAATCAGAATCCATGATGCTCTGGACCAACCTCGGCCCAGCATCTCCGAGTCAAACGGGATTGCTCGTCAGCGATGGCGAGGGAACACTCGCACATTTGACCCCAGGAAATAGCCCGATAATGGAGGGCAGTATTCTTCTTTCAAGCGGGCCCACTACCGATGAAATGGGCCTCATTGAGGAAATCAATGGTATCCTTTACATCACGGGTGACGATGGGGCTGGAATCAACCGGTTCGATACAGGCAATACACTGTGGCTGGCACCTTGGCCGCTGGCCGGCGATGTCTTGGCTATGGGCTCTGATGGAACCGATCTCTTCCTTGGAACATCAAACAGCACCGTAGTACAACACTCATCTTCCGGTACCGTCCTCAATCAGTGGAATGGACAAGGTTGCTGGGCGACCGGCTCTGATTTCCTAAGCATTGACATCAATGCAAATTCAATCGTGGTGTCGTTGGAGAACGGTGGGTTTGCGAGCATCGACCGCTCAACGGCTACCTGCGTAGGCTACGACAGTACAAACTGGGATTCCTCCTCCATTCTTGGAGATGTTGTGCTCAATGGTGGGAAAGCCTATGTCGCTACTGAGGACAAAGGAATACTGCGATACGACATCGCCAATGATTCATGGCTGGAGCCATGGGGCTCTACTGGAATTAACGGGGTTGATTATGCAGGTGTGGCGATGGTTGGAAACATTCTCCACCTTGGTCTTCAGGGATACGGCGTGGTTCGCAAAGACATCTCAACGGGTGAAATTCTATCCCCATTCCTTGCAAGCGGCCGAAATGCTCCTTTGCCGAGCAGCAACATATACGCCCTAGCAAGCGACGGTTTCAACCTCTACATCGGCACACAACAAGGTGCTCGCAAATGGGATGGAAGCCAAATGACAAATTTCGGCCAGGGTTCATCCTGGCAGACCCGGCCAACTCAATTCTACGATTTCTCCGTGGAGGCGAGCATTAGCGGTGGTTCGTTGTATGCCGGTACAAACATCGGCGTTTGCAAGTACAGCATCGCAACGATGGCCATCAATGATTGTCAAAACGTCCAAGACGGCATGCCAAATTGGGCCGCTTACAGTGTTCACTACGACAACAATTACGTCTACGGAGGAACGACCAGCGGCGTAGGACTCATCACCAAGTCCACCTTCCAGCACGATTTCAATTGGGGAGAAGGCACCCAAACTGAAAATGCAGTTGTTGAAGTGATGGGCGATATCGCATACATCGGAACCGATGGGTTAGGCGTATTGCGCTACAACATCACATCGAATCTGTGGCTTACTCCGTTCAATGAAGATAACGGTGTTCTCGATGGGGGTAACGACGATGTTACCGGAATGGTTGCAGATATTCGTCAAAACCTCCTTTGGATTGGAGGAAGTGATGGGTTCCAACTCATCAACGTCACCACCGGAGGCGAGGCATACGACATTGAGAAATCAAGCGGCCTCTACGACGCAAATGGAGATCCATTCGGAATGATTATCCATAACAACATCATGTATTATCACTCCAAAACAGCAAGCGACGAAGTAAGCCGTCTCGATGTTTTGAACCTGACCAACCTAGGGAACCTCGACATTGGCCAGCAGGTGGGCGAGAACCAAGGAGACATCGTTGGGATGAATCTCGTCGGAGACGTTCTGATGACCAGTGTAGTGTCCCCTCAATGGTGGAACGCTGATGGCTCTGGAGGCATCGGAAGGTGGAACACTACGAGCAATTCATTTGAAAATAACATCCTACCAACAGGGTCGATTGACCGCGTCACTTCCTATCGCTCAACGACCGGCAATACATGGGTGGCTTGGGGTGAACTCAAGCTTGACCTTTATGCACCAAATGGAACCCTTATCAGCTCTTGGGACAATTACGAACTCCCTGTTAGGGGAATCGTAGAGTACGACGGCCATGTGCTCTTTGCGGCCGAAGATGGTATCCATCGTTACAACGAAACCTCCAACCAATGGGCTGCAAAATGGACGGCTGGAAACGGACTTCCAACCAATGCAGGAACGATCTTCTACGAACTTTGGACCGACGGCTCCAGCCTGGTTGTTGGAGGCGCTCGCTTCCAAGGATGGGGAGGGTTTGCCGAGGGAATTATTTCCCTCCGTGACAGCACAGGCGCGTGGTCATCGTATGCAGCTGATTCATACACCAATATACCCGACGGATATCCCATTTCAATGGAGATGTGCGGTGGAGCACTCAACATTGCCATGTACAACAACAACGGCGGGGTAGCTCGTATTGATATTCAGAATCAAACCGTGCTTCCTGGATTTGACCGGTCACAACTCGACGGGACTGCTCCCGCTTCAGTCACCTGTGATTCCTCCGACACCCTCTACATTGGATATTACAACGACAATCAGCCCATTTCCAAGTACAGTTTTTCCTCAAATGCCTTCCTCTCGAGTTTAACAACGGCAAGCCACAATTTGCCGAGTGACCGAATCTGGTACGATTCTCTCGCCCATGCAAACGGACAACTCATCGTAGGCCATGGGATTGGGAACGGTGGTTCCAATTTGATCGGAGGAGGATATTCCATCATGTCTTCCAACGGTGCAACGACCACCCAGGCCAACGTGCAAAGCGGAGGTTCATCCGTAACTTCCTTCCAGTGGCTCGGCGGCACAACAGGGTGGATGATGGGTCAAGCTGGCGGTTCATCCGGTTACAGTCACGTGTCTACACTTTCCACGCTTGGCATGCAGAAAATCGTCGACCTCCCGGGGCTTGTTAGCGGCCAAATTACGGCCATGGCTGGAAACTCCACCCACATTTGGGCTGCAACAGGCGGTCAGTCGGCACAAGGCCAATTCTCCGGCAACGGTGCAGGTATTCTTCAGGGAACCTTCCAGCCCAACGGTGACGTTCAATGGGAATACGGATGGGCGATGGCTGCGAACTCTCGGGCCACTGATTTCCACCTCCAAGGAAACCAACTCTACATTGCAAGCAATCCTACTGGGCTGATGAAACTCGACGTCACCAACAGAAACCTAGCTGCAATAACTGGCGCTCTTCACGACAAATTTGACCAAATGCAACTCTATAACAATCATCTCGTCATCGGTTTGGCGGGTGAAGGGGGAAGCCCTCCAGGGGTTCAAACCTTTGACCTCAACACACAGCAGTTTGACGGAGGACGGCTCATTGCAGGCTTACCTTCCAATATCGTCAACGGTTTTGACGAATCAAGCAACATCATGTACATCGGAACCAACGGAGGACTTGGCCGATTTAACATCACATCAACAAACGACTGGATGGATTCGGTAACGTCCAACAGCGGCCTACAAGACAATGTCATTGAAGATGTGCTGGTGATCGGAACTGATGTCTATCTGGCTACGCCTTCAGGACTCATCGTTTGGGATGAATTGACAGAGACTTCCACGTTAATGGACACGTCCGACGGACTGATGGCCACTTCAACATGGGGCCTTACTGTCATTCCAACAAACGCACCCGGAGCAAGCCCTGTTCTTGTTCTGAGCCATGATGGCCGCGGAGCAGACCGCCCCGGCGTGACAATGATTGACACGGGGACCATGCAAGTGATCTCCACCCACAGATTTGACCAACTGCCGTCCAACACGGTCACCGCCCTTACTGGCGATTGGTGGGGCTTGCACATCGCTACCGATATTGGCCCAATGACCCATTGGAACGCCTCAAGTGCAGATTTCGAAGACGGTTTAGCCTCGTATCAAACACCAACTTGGCCCGTTGAAGGAATGATGAGCAACGGTGATGAACTCATCGCATTCAGCAGCTCTTCGGCTACCTTGAGTGAATCAAGAACAAGCAGCCACGCCAGACTCACTTCATTCAATCAGGGCAACATCATCGATGGAATCGTAACCGGTTCTCATGTATGGCTGACAACTACGGAAGGATTGGTTGGATGGCAGACCAACGGGCAGTATACTGAAGTTGACGATTACACCATGCGAAGGGCCCATCCTCTAACCGTTCGAGCCCTTACCAACGGTGGCGGCCTGAACATCACCGATTTGACCCACCCAGGTGTTGACATCACTTTGGTAGACCCGACTGGCCCTTACGCTCTTGACGCTTCAAAAGGAAGCGCTGGACCTCATGGAATTATGTTGCAAAACGTTCCACTTATCTTCACCTCTTCTGTAAGCGGTGCAGCGGTATGGGCACGGTCAGTGTCGGTCAAATACGATGCAACCGTTGACCTTAGCCAAGACCCGAACTTGGGTTCAACACTCCAACTGGCTCTTGACAAAGGAATGCTGTACGACAACACCCGTCACGTTAAACTTCGACTCTATTCTCCGTCCAACGGTTCGATGGAAGCACGAATTACCTACGATTATGTTCGCACTGACACGCCCGTTGACATGGAAGAACTTGTTGACCGGCCAGACGATGGTGGAAGTGCTTTGACCGCATCCTGGTCTTTGGTCCATGACGAGGACTTTTCTCGCTACCTGATTTTCCTCAACGAAGGCCCATGGGCTACCGTTCCTAACGAACTCTCTTTGATGGGGCAAGCTCCAGACAAGGCGGTTTCGCTTCACAGTCGCCTCAGTGCCGACATTGAAACCGCAAATGGACAACCGATCATGGACGGCACCGAATACTACGGAGTCATCGTCGTCGAATACACGGACGGGCGATGGGGCGAAGTCTCTGCGCCGTTTGGCCCAGCCTCTTCATCAGATGAAATTCCAAGTGCGCCGCTGTGGGCTACCGCAAGCGCCATGGGAAGCAATGGAGAAGACGGAGACCTTGAATTGGAATGGGCACGCTGTACCGCTCTTGACCTGGCCAGAACCAATGTGTACGTCTCAACATCTGTCATGACCGATGCGTTTGGACGTTCGGTTCAAACATCGTACCTCCCCAACGAAGGAAACCAAAGCATCCTATCGCTTACACCCGCCGTTCCTGTTTGGATCGGCTTCACCTGTGTGGACGAAGCGGGACAGGAGAACCTCTCCGATGTCACCGTTGTCGGCCCTGTTGTTCCAACAGGAGAACTCAACGACAACGAAGCTCCCGAACCGATTGAGGGAACTCTTGCTGCTGACGTTGCAGATGATGAAGGCGGTCGTATTTCGGTGAACTGGAACCAAAGTTTGGCTGAAGACTGTGCGTTTTACACCGTATTCATGAAACAAGGAGGAGATGCGGGTGATGACGGCATCATTGGCAGCGTCGATGGATTCTCACAAGCCGTTGTCGTTAATTCATGTGATGATAACCAAACCATCATTTCATCATTGGACGGCGTGCCGCTCATTGACGGGCAGATTTACTCCATTGGTGTCGTTGCTTACGATGCATGGCTGAACGGAAATACCGACTCAGTACGAATCGTAACAGCCACGCCATTCCAGAACCTCATTGGCTCTGGTAGCGCACCTGAGCGAATTTCGTCTCTGCTCGCCTTCGACCATGCAAACGATGACGGTACAGCCATCGATGTGGTTTGGACGCCTTCTGGCGCAGATGACTTCGCATCCTACACCGTATGGGTTGCAGACCAACCCGTCAGTGACCTAGCAGTGGCTTACGCTATGTTTGGAACCAATCCAGATGTATGCGGTTGTTTCACCTTCAACAAGCAATGGATCGATGAACGAACCAACCCGATTGAACTCACCATCTCATCCGCTTTGTACGGCGACGGTGAAACATTGACGGACCTCAGTTCATCAACACCTCAACTCATACAACCGGATATTGAACTGTTTGTGGCGGTTACCGTGCACGACATCAAAGGAAACGTGCATCTTACGGAACTCACCCAAGCGACGGTCACACCGATTGACAACGTCAACGACGAAACACCCCCCGACCGATTGACTGAACTGGAATTGACCGACCGCCCAAACGATGATGGAAGTGCCCTTCTCCTCGACTTTGAACTGTCAAATGCTGATGATATTGCTTACTATAATGTCTATGCTGCTACGTTTGAGTTTGCTGGTGCAAACCCGAACGGTCAAGCCCTAACGGCCATCGCGTTCCTGGACAGAAATCCGTCACTTCCGCTCACCATCGATGTGGTTGCCGGCGACACTCCAGTCATCCCTGGCCAAGACATCTGGGTGGCAGTGGTTGCAGTGGATACATCTGGCAATGCACACACAACCGACCTTACCGTTGTCAAAGCACAATCGATTGACGATGGCGTCACGGACCCTGGAAATTACCTCCCTGATATTGAATCGATCACCGCTTCATGGGACGATGAAACCAATATTTTCGTTGAATGGGACCATTCAACCGATGCGCAAGTTCGCGGCTACCATATCTACATCTCAGACTCGGCGTTTGAAGACATTGCAGATGCAACGATGGTTGGCGATATCAAGGCGTCAAATTCATTCTTGATTACCCCCTCCTTGTTTGAAGCCCTTGACAACGGCAGTGCGTGGTACGTCGCCGTAACACCGTACGACGAAAGCCTCAGCAAGGAGTCTGTAATTTCGGTCAAGTTGAACGCACTCGGAGATGAAGATAGCGGCTCTACGGATGGAGACGGTTCTGGTGAATTGTCGCTAGAGTCCCTTCTCACCGGACCGAACTTGATTGCGGCGGGTATGCTCATCATCGTGTTGCTCTTGGTCGTACTTGTTGTCCGCTCAAGAGGAAGCAGCAGTCGCCGGTCGAAGAGTTGGGAACTGCAAGAAGCAACTTGGGGTATCCAAGACCAAGGCTGGGGGAACACTCCGAATCAAGCACCTCCTGCACCTTCTTCACCTGCACCTGCTCCACCACAAGGTGTTTCTCAGCAACAAGCGACTGACATCTACACTGCTGCAAACCAAATTCAAGGGAACAATTACGGCCGTTCCGAATACCAACAAACTCAGCCGGTATTGCAGCCCCAGGTACGTACGGATGTATTTGATGACCTCTTGGGTGAACAAACTCCACCCCCTTCGCCACAAATTGATACGTCGTTCCTAGACGATCTTCTCTGAGGCGAAGGAATGAGTCAAGTCAGAGGACCCCGGGATGAGGTCTTTACCACCGCGGTAGTGAATTCAGAAGGAAAGCTTGCTGACGCTCCTGCACATCTCAAACGTATGAAGGACCACGCTAAGCGGTTGAGAATAGCCCTACCCGATGAATTTCCAGCAACGGGACTTGAAGGAAAGGAAATGGGTCTCGTTCGACTGTCGTACTCAAGCCAAACCGGTTGGAAGGTTCAATACCGAGCTTTCACCGTTCGCAACGAAGCATTGGATGCGATATCGACTCCCGCCCCACGGTGGAATCCAAAAACAAACGGATGCAAGCATGGAGACTGGGCGCCCTACAATGACGCCCGAGCAATGGCGGAGAAGGCCGGCTGTGATGTTGCTCTCTTCGTTCATGAACACGCATTGGTTGACGGTGACCGTGGCACACCTCTGTTGCTTGATGAAGACGGAACGGTTTGGCTGCCAGCTGACGATGATGGAGGAGTGGATGGAATCACCGCATCATTCCTCGAAGCACGACTTCCGGAATTTGGATTGCCTGTAATGCGAGGGAGGTTGAACGAGCGTCTCGTTGCCCGATGTCATGAACTGGTGGTTGTCGGATCCGGACTCGGGGCTTGTCGGGTGGACTCCATTGACGGGGAACGCGTGGGGCAGTCCACTGTTTTATCGGAACAATGTCAAAAAATTATCAACCAACATTTTACCCAAGAGGCAACGTGGTCCTAGACGGGGCGGTCGTATGTCGGTGAACATGACCGAAATTTCCACCCACTTGAGCCAACATAAATTACTCGGAGAGGGAGCGTTTCAACACGGTTCCCCGGACAAAGTATTGTTGGTTTCTGGAGGTCCTGCGTCGCATCTCGCCAACTGGTCGATGCTTGCCTCACCTCCAAAAAGACGAGCGATCATCCGTCAACCACCCCGCTCACAAATGCCAGCAGCAGAACAGCATTCTCCACTCTCCGGAACCATACGACTGACGGAAGAAAAGTGTGATTTAAGAGCCGAAGTTGAGGAATGGAAACACGGCAGTTGGTATCACAGCGTAACCCTTGTTGCCTCTGACATCGCCGATTTACTGAACAAATTGCAACCGATTACATCTCCTGAACCTTTTGACAAACCCGGTTGTAAAGGAATGGCTTCTGGCCCTTTCTGGTCCGGGGCAATGGCCTACGATATGATGCAGTGGACCCAACCGCTTCTCCTCCAAAAACCTCCTCGTGAGGGCACGATTTTGAGTGTTATGTGGCTGATTGAAGGAGGAGTTTGTCACGACCGCCACGAGGACAAAGTCAGCGTTTTTGGCACGGAATCACCCTGGACCGCAAAGGCAGAAAAAGCGCTCACTGCAGCCCCCTCTGAATTCATTGAGGGCACTCCATTGCAACGCGTAGAGACGACGACTCACGATGATGAAACCCATATGGAGAACATCGAGCGCGTTCGCCAAGGAATCGTTGCAGGGCAGGTGTATCAGGTCAATGTTGGAAAGCACTGGCAAGGGCCGATTGGCCATCCTTTTGATGTGTTTAAGCACCTGACACAAAACAATCCTGCTCCGTATTCTGTTTACCTTGAAGCGGTTGATGTGGGATTGGCCTTAGCCAGCTCGTCACCGGAGTCTCTGCTGGATTGCGATGAACAACACATCCGCTCGTCTCCAATCAAAGGAACCTGTCTGCAGGGATCAACGGCTGAGGACGCTGCAGCCCTACGAAAAGCCATGCTCGAAGATGAAAAAGAACGTGCGGAACATCGTATGCTTGCTGACCTCATGCGAAATGATCTGTCCAGTGTGTGTGAGGTAGGTTCGGTTGACATTGACCGCTTTGATGTTGAAGTGTACTCCAACGTTCAGCACCTTGTCAGCCATATCACAGGGACATTCAAAACCGAACATAATGGAAAAACTGCCTTTCAGTCCATCTTTCCAGGAGGCTCAATCACGGGTTGTCCCAGAACGATGGTTTGCGCTGTGATCGATGAACTCGAACAGCATCCACGTTCGTTTTGGACCGGTTCAGCAGGCTGGGTGGACGTTCACACCGGTTCTTCATCCTGGAACATCTTGATCAGGACGCTTGAGGCGCATCGAACCGCATCTGGATGGAACGGAAGCATTGGGGCTGGTGGAGGAATTACCATTGCTTCAGATGCAGCAAAGGAAGTTTCAGAAGCGGTTTGGAAAGGTGCAGCATTGCGAATTGCTTCGGGGTGGATGAAAGCCGACGACAGTCCCGTCCCGCGAGGTGAACTTGAGATTCACCCCATTGCTCATCAAAAGCAAAAAACCGCCATCAGAACGCTATCATCGGTTCAAACCCTGCAACAGTGCATTGAACACAACAGAGATTGCGGCGTACTCTTTATTGACAATTTGGACTCCTTCTCACTCAATGTTGCAGACGCTATCGCTCAGTCGGGACACGATGTTACCGTCCTAGCTGGACGTAACAATCATGCAGAAATGTTGTCAGACCCTACTGCGCTCTTTGACCTTCTTGACCGCCTTCAACCGACGCACATCGTTCTCGGCCCTGGCCCGGGCACTCCTGAGGATGCGCCTCTGACGATGGCTCTCGCTCATCATGCCCTTGCAGGCCAACTAGCGGTTCCTGTCCTGGGGCTTTGTCTAGGTCACCAAGCACTTGCCCTTGCAGACGGAATGGAAGTGCTCCCCTCTCCACGCGGCCCTGTTCATGGCGTTCCTGTTCATATTGACCACGACGGCACGGGTCTGTTCGCAACTTCAGCATCGCCTGCAGTATTCACCCGATACAATTCTCTCATCGCCAACGAGCAAGACGGTCAGTCATTCATCATCAACGCTCGAGAAGAGGGGACGGGGTTGGTGATGGGTGTGCGTCACCCTTTACACCCCATTCATGGCGTTCAGTTTCATCCAGAGTCAATTGGCTCACCGGAAGGACGGGCTATCATTCAAGAATTTCTTCTGAATCCATCGGATGGTTGAAGAATCCCTTGCCGTTGGCCAACTTGAGGGGACGCCATGCCAGCATGCCGACATTGTGGAAGCACTTATCCGCGTGAATTTTTCATTCATGGGGTTGGACCTCGTGCACAGGTGTGTGCACAATGCGGTTTAGACAAAGGCTTGGTCACCAAGGAAGAAGTCCCCCTTCTCTTTGACAAACAGCTTGCTAACGCTCGGTTTTCCGCCGTAGCTCGACGTTACAGTATCTTCCTCTATGTCCCGTTCCTTTGGGCTCTTTGGGGATTCACTCTCTCTGACATTAAGCCGTGGGGACTCTTTTTCCTCGGCTTGTTGATTGTCCTTACGCTTCTTGCGCCGGTCATCTTCATCTATCGCGGTGGACGTTATTCCGGAGATATGGCTCGCTTGAGTCCAGCATACGATCGTCCAAAAGGCCACTGAATCACGATTTAGCGTGAATTTTGAGGACGTCGCCATCAGTCAATTCGTGGTCTGCGCCAACAACTCGGCGTGTTCTTCCATCAACGCCCCGAATGAACCCATCTCCCAAATCAGTGTGGACATGGTAAGCAAGAGCTTTGGCTTGAATTCCTGATGAGACAACAAAGGCGTCGGGCAATACTTTGCCGTCACCGTCCACCCAATGGGTTTCATCTTGTACGGGGTACACTACAATCTGATTGAGAAGTTCAAACAGCACTCGGTCCAATAAGCGAGCAACTCCAGTTCCATTCGACGATTTCATACGAGCGAGCATGTGGGCCAGGGCTTTGGTTTGAGGTTCATTCAGCGAAGAAGAATCATTGATTGAAAACGTTGCTTCTCCGGGATGGTACGAGATGATATTGGCGTTAGCCGCCCTCCGAAGCGCAAGTTCAACGTCGGCCATGCAAGGTTCAATCGAATACAATGAAAGGTCGTCGATCACACCTTCTGGGGCAATGTCCCATTTGTTCGCAGCATATGCAATAGGGAACAGACCTTGTCGTAGCGTCACTGCCAATGTTCGAAGAACTTCTTCATTCCAATCCCAAGGCTGCCCTTCAGGTCGTTGCTCTTGCTGGAATTGCAGCATGCATTGGGAAACGAGTTGAGTCGTAGCCCCTAGCCCGCTTAATCGCTCTTGAACGAATGAAGCCAAGCCTTTCTCTCCCTCCGCTTGGACTCTGCGGACACCACGGGTCCAGCCCTCGTTGAGAATGCCGGCAATCCAGGCATCAAGTTCTTCCTCGAGAAAAGCGATCTCCTGTTTCAAACCGTTGATCGCATCTTCCTTTGAGGAAGCACCGCCAAGAAACTGCCCCTCTACGTCGGTTGTTCCAGCGGCATCGACGACTTGAATCAGAACGTTCGAATTGGCCAGGTCTGAAAGAAAGGCATTGCCCCGCCCTCTTCCTTCACTCGCCCCTGGAACAAGACCTGCTACATCAACAAGGGCTACGGGGACAAAACGACGGTGACCAACACAAGAACCCGTCCTCGGTTGGCAGAGGCTTCCTTGACGCGGATCTTCTGCTGAAGTGGGTTCAAGGCGTCCTTCGGATTCTAATTTCTCACGCAAGGCTTTGCACGGGCAAGGAAGGCGTGCTTCTACGAAAGCAACTCCAACGTTAGGGTCGATGGTACAAAACGGATAGTTCGCAATATCAACCTGAGCGAGTGTTGCTGCGCTAAAAAACGTAGATTTGCCCACATTCGGTTTGCCAACGAGGCCTATGCGCACCGTCATCACGCCCGATGAAGACCCTCATTCTTCCTCGGAACCTGCCGAGGGAGTGATGTCGTAGTCTCGCTTGATTTGAGCAATAGCAATATCAAGTTCTGGAAGGTTGAGTTCTCCGTCGCCATCAAGGTCCATAATCTGCATCAATTCGCCCGAGTCAACGGAGGAAAGAGCATCAATATCTGTTGCTTGAAGGGCGGTAAGGAATTCTTCTTCGTCAACTTTTCCTGAAGCATCCAAATCCATGGACCGGAACAGGTCAAAGACGGATTGGCCTTTGTCTTCAAGGTACTGCACCAGTTGAATCATGGCTTCTGTTGGGGCCTTTGAAGGGAACTCTGTGATCTCATCGTTGTGGAGTGAGGAGTCAACGGCGATGATGGTTGAGCCGCCCTCGGTGTCTTCGGTTTGCGTTACAACCAATTCCGTGTCAACGCCAACACCACGACCGATGAGCGTGCGGATGGTGGTTGATGAGCCTGCTATCAAGGTGTAGGTATTCACATCAGAAACCGTTTCAGAGGAAACCGAACGACCTGTTGAGGAGATCCCGGTTCGTATGGTCACAAGGGTTGCGAGGATTGTTCCGATTCCAAGAAGGTAGAACATAGCCGCTCCAGTGAGGAAGAATCCACCTGATGGAGCCACTGCATCTTCGATGCCGGAGGTTGCAATTGCATTGGTTGTGAAATCCCCTACGAGGAAGGTCACGGTAGAGGCCACGCCACCAACAAGGACCATCCAAACCGCCAGGTTAGCGGTTGATGGAGTAGCGAGTGGTTTTCCAATCGCCATTGGGTAACTGTTGAACACGGAGGAAAGAATGAGGAGTCCGCCAACGGTGAACATCATTCCCATGTCCACGCTGTGCGCCATGCTTCCAAGTTCTCCAGTTCCGACAAAGATATCCATCGCCGTGAAATATCCGCCGATAGCAAAGAACGGGAGGAGGACGAATGCAAGCAAACCAGCCATCGAGCCAGGGTTCTTTACCACGGAATCCATTCCTGAATTCGCCGTCATGATGATGTTAACAGAGGCTGCGAAGACCGGAAGCAATCCTAAGGTGAGAAGGATGGCTCCGAAGTTCACCAAAACGTTGCTACCATCAGCGCTTGACATGAAGAACGGGGGGAGGGTCACAAAGAGCAGAAGCATGCTTGCAGAGCGCATCGAACCGGACCAGATGGGTTGCTTGGCAACCATAGGAACGGTGTAGTATCCCACTGAAAACATCAGTGCAAGAGGGACCCAGCCGTTTGAGACGCGCTCTCCGAGCCAGACTGTTTGTGTCGAGTCTGCAACTTCGCCAATGAAGATGTAAATCATGGCGAAGATCTTGGAAACCAGAGCCATAATGAGGAACCAAGAACTGGTTGACAGTTCTTGTTCTCCACGAGTAGAAGCGGTGATCAAGACGTTGATGAGCACCGGGACAAGAAGCAAACCTACGGCAAGCGATTCCAAACTGAGCAGGAGCGTAGAGACGGCGAAAGATTCTGTGTCAACATCAAGGAAACCGAAAATGAACGGGAGAAGAACGCTCACGATGAGAACGACCGTCAACAACAAGGCCACCATTGAAGCATTTGCTTCACTTGCAAGACGCCCGTTTCCGTTTCGAGATACTGCAACGAGGCCTCCTCCGACAAGGCCGTAGATGAGAGCCAAGCCAAGAAGCCTCTGCGTAGCGTCCCGAAGGGAGGAGCCGTCGTCGTAAGACCAGCCAATGCTTGCTAGCGAATCAAGAGCTCGAGGGTCGTAGTTATGCCAAGCGGCCAAAAATCCAAGAATACCAGCGAAGACAAACCAGAGCATTCCGAAGTTCATCCATGTACGCGACCCGCTGCCATCTTTGTCATCAAAGATATCTACGAGGCCTGGAGGGTTCTTCCTGAGAATGAACAACCCGATTTGCTGGAGCGCCCCGCCCACGTCCCCAGCACCGCGTGCTAGGGTTTGAGAAAGGAAAAAGAGCGTAGCGATGAGAAGCGTGCCGGTGATAAAAATAATTTCCATACATCACACCTCCATCATTCTGCGAGTACCTCACCCACGAGTGTTGCTACGATTGCACCAACACCAACAAGGAATCCAATCAAGTAGTACCAGATTCCACTACCGCCCAAATTCTGCACCAAAGGAACGAGTTCTCCGAGCAACGGAAGGTTGTCCCAACCGAAGACATTTGCAAACAAAGAATAGAGGCCCAAAAGGCCAACAAAGAACAACGTGAGAATCACGCGACTTGATGTTGGTTCTCCTGTTCCGACGGTTGTATCTGGAAGGGTTGTGGAATTTGACACGGGCCTCACCTCAAATTGACCCCATAGGGGTCATTCCTCCGACTTGCCGGGCGGTCATAAACGTTCACCATCACAGGCGAAGGAAAAGGGGTGCCTGTGGCCAAAGAATTCACGGTGAACGCAACGTCTCAAGGGTTGGGGCTCGTCGAGGCTTTGAAAGTCCCAAAGGAAGGGGAAGTTGGCGCTCGAGCATCAACTCAGTCTGCCATTTCTTTTGACATTCACATTCCAACCCGTCAAATTCCAAGAGGCTGCCCGAGACGGCATAGCGTTCGATGGCTGCAACAACTTCTCCATCGCACGAACCGCAATTGTGCGATCCTCGAATCTTTCCTCCGGCGGTGGGGTGGACGATCAAGCGTGAAACTTGGTCTTCTTCTCCGTTCATTCCGCCTTTGGGATGAATGAAGGGGTGCGCCCGTTGAATCATGGCGACAAGTGACCAAAGCCACGGAGGCCGGTATTCATTGTGGCGATGCAAGCGGTCGATGACGGTCCCGCGTTGGATGTTCATTGGATTGACTGAAATTTCATCAGAACGCTCTGCAACCGCTTCAATCCATTTGATACTGTGATCCAAGGCGTCAGCCTCGCTCATGAATGGGGGTTTGAACATGAGGTATGTTTTCACTCGGAGATTGAACGTTTCCAGGTTGGTCACGGCGCGATCCCAAGAAGCCGTTGAGAATCCCTTGTTCACATGGAACCGAAGCACTTCGTCGTCGTAAGCTTCCAGTCCAATCGCAACGGTGAAGGAAGGGTTGATCGATGTGGCCCATTCAAGTTTAGCTTCTGTTAATTGTTCACATCGGCTTTCTACAATCAATTCTTTTCCGAGTTCAGCGCAATCACGGAGGACTGTTTCTTGGAATTCAACGGGAATTTCTCTATCCTCGAGCAGGGACCCTGAAGTGTATACCTTCACCATGGCGTGTTCTTCGAAGCCGTCCAGTTTCTCTTTTGCATAGGCCCATTGAGCATGAAGGTCATCGTTGGTTACATCGTCCCTGGTATCGTTGAAGTAGCCGCAGAACGTGCACCCCGATGACCACCACCAATGGCAGCCCTTGGTCCGGAGAATGACGGTTGCGGCGGTACATGGAGTGCCGTCTGGCAGTGCTTCTGGGGTAGTATATACTGTTGCAGGTTCGCTCGCATCCCAAGATTGCTGGCGCGCTTTTGCCCACGGAGTATTGGCTGGAGCCTTGACCAAATCGTGAATGCGCAAGCCCTTCTTACCTTGACCGAGAAGATGCAGGTTGGGCGGCTCCGACATGTGCTCCACTGACGTGCCGTCGGCATTTGAGGTTTCAAACCACCGCAGCGGGTTGTGTTAGGCTATTTTCGAAAAAGGACACCAAATGCCCTCGGTAGGTTTCGGTTTGAGTCATCATCAGCGTGACGTGTGAAAGCACACCTGGCTCATCCCCATCTTGATGCGAAATTGAGGAATTGCCAAACCAGCACTCAACGAAACCGCCTTCCTTGACGTTGTTCTTTCCTGCATTACACATGGCATTGCCGTGGTGAATCTTGATGCGATAGTCGTCGTTTGATTGCGTAATGAACATCGAGCGGTTTCCAATGTTTTCCGCACCAGATAACGGTTCAAATTTGACAAGGTTGTCCCCACTCTGGATTTTCCCAGCGAACACTGCTGCATCCTTGAGGAAGGTGGGGAATCCGGCAAACTCCAATTCTTCGGATATGATCCGATCCATAGAGGAGAACGGGGAGTCCAAGAATACCGCCTCAATGTCCCGCTCTTGGTCAAAAGCGATGGCGGTTGTTCCTGCTCCAAGAGAAATTCCCATAATTCCGATTGAAGGGGCAGGCACACCTTTCTCCTCCTGTAGCCACGACCAAACAGCAAGAACATCCCGGTACTCTCGTTGCCCTGCTGAAACCAGCCCGTCTTCTACGGTACTGTCACCATGGTCCCTCAAATCAAAAAGAATGACGTTGAAATTCGCTTGATGCAGCATGGCTGCAGGAATCAATACCTCGTGATTGGCCTTACAGGAACGAATACCATGAACGAGAATAACCCAGGGCTGTGATGCATTGGTTTCCATGACCCAGGCGGCCAAGGTAATCGGTTCATCGGGCACATCAATCGTAGCGTTATCCCATTGGTCAAACCAAAACGATTCCATGTCCGAGGCAATCGTAGCATTCTTTTCCATCATCCCTTCTTCCAAACCTTCGTCCCAAAGATGCGGAGTAAAGTTGTCCGGGGTATTGTACGGCGCATGGTCGGAACATTCCAGATTGCTTGCTGCAGCCTGTGTGTAAACCAGACTCCCAAGTTGATAATACACAACAGGCATGCTGCATATGAGCAAAATAAGTATGGCGGGTATGCTTCTCTTCCATCGACTCATTCTTCTTCATCTCCTTTAGGGTGAAACATCACGGTTGAACCGGCTTGAACAAATGCGCCCTTCGGCTGAGAAGAATCCTTTGATTCGGCGGAAATAAGGTCGCAGGAGAAACGGTTTGCTGGGACTCGAACGTCCACTCGTGAGCCGAGGCGTATCATTCCGATGCGTTGACCGCGTCGGACGGGCGCGCCCTCTCCGACCCAAGGGATGACCGTCCGTGCTAATGCCCCAGATATCTGCGTCATCTCAATCAACGTATCATCCTCTAAGCGGTACACGGAACGAACCCGTTCATTGTATTGACTCTCTTTTTTGAAGGCAAAGGCGAAAGGTCCGCGCTTCAGGCCTTTTCCCGTGCGATGTTCCAGGCGCTCCAAGGTACCTTTCGCTGGAGCGCGATTCACGTGGACATCAAGAGGCGACATGAACACGGCTACTCTAATCACGTCCAAGTCGTGTTCTTCGCCTTTTTCCACAGCCTCATACCGCTGTTCCGTAGAAAAGGTCAGCGGTTCTTGAAGGGGTTCGGGATACCAATCTCCGGTGAGTGAATCGGACTCAATCGGTCCTTGTTCGCGTTCAGCCTTAGAAGGTCGGCGTCCTGTTGCTCGCTCTCTGCGGACAAACATAACGTGCCCGTCGGCTGGAGAGACCAAGACCCCTTCTTCCTTGGGTATCGGTCGGTCAGGGTCGCGCCAGAAATTGACGAGAAAAGCTGCAAACATCAGGCATGAGATTCCAAAAAGAGGGACCAGCCCAAGAATTGGGTCGATGAACGCCCCTACAAACAGAGCGCTTACGCCCATTGCAGTCATCATGAATACCGGGCCGTGGCCGCCGTGGGCCAAACCAGCCATGTCAACACCTACTGTCCAGACCAGGGGTCTTCGCCATCGCCCCAAGATGCCGCTGGAGCAGCCTCAGTAGATTCGTCCTCTTCTGCAGCCTCTTCTTCGGGGGCTTCCTCTTCAGGAGATTCTTCTGGTGCTGGCTCAACAACTTCAATCGATGATGTTGCTTCGCTCGCTGCTTCTGCTTCCGCCTCTTGGGTGGCCATTTCCTCGGTTCGCGCTTGGACCATTTCGTCCATGCGGTCGTTGAACGCTCTCGACATGTGTTGGGACTTGCGCTCGGTCTCAACGGCACGCTCAATCATTTCATAGCGTTCTTTGATGGCCTTGTTCAAGTCTTCAAAGATTTGCATGTGAGCAACATACCAGTCGTCACGAGATTTCATTTCAGTAACAGCAAGACGCAGATCGTTGTCAAGTTCTTCTGCAATGCCGAACACCTTGCCCAAGCGGTCTTTTTCTCGAGAGTATTTCTCTTCCATCTTGTCAAGTTCAGGTTCCAAGTGTTCAACACGCTTGGAAGCCTTGGTAGCCTTCATCTCCAATTCTCGAACTCGAACTTCCTTCTGAGAAATGATTGATTCAAGAGATTCTTTATCGATTTCTCGGTCAATGATTTCCTTTTCTAGAACTTCAATTTCAGCACGTGCGTCAACCAAGTCTTTCTCTTGGGTTTCGTATGCAGCAAACAATTTCTGAAGACGGTCTGTCTCGGTTGCAAGGGAGTCTTGCAATTGTTGAATTTGTACCTCTGGCGTGATGGTTCCTTCAGTCATCTTCTCACCCGGAGGCAAGCCTCCATTCTCTCCGAGTCCTCTCCTCCCTATCAAGCCGACGCTTGTACGGGTCCAGAAATATGGGGCTTGTGGGGTTTTTACTCAGCGGAGAGCATCGGTGGCTGCAACCAACTCTCTGGCAATGCTGACTTCTCCCATTGAATGTCCTGCGTCAGGTACGATGGTCAAGGTGCTGTTGGGTAGGGCTTGGTGCAATTCCCAAGCGCTACGAGCAGGACACACAACGTCATACCGCCCTTGTACAATGACCGTTGGAATCGATTGAATAAGGGACACATGGTTCAAAATATGCGCTTCTTCAAGGAAAATTCCGTTGATGAAGTAGTGGCATTCAATGCGAGCAAATGCGACTGCAAAGTCAAGGTCTTCTGCTTTCTCAAGATAACTTGGGTCGGGGAACAAACGGCTGGTCGCCATCTCCCATCGCGTCCACTCCTTGGCTGCAGCGCGACGAATCGCTCCGTCTGGACTGGTAAGTCGCTGATAATATGCCTTGATCAAATCGCTCTGTTCCTCCAAGGGAATGTGGTCCCGATACGGAGCAAATGCGTCAGGGAAGATGTGGCTCGCACCATCTTGATAGAACCACTGAAGTTCACTTTTCCTGCACATGAAAATTCCGCGCAGAATCAAACTTTCAACTCTATTTGGATGCTCCTGGGCATAAATCAACGAAAGAGTCGAACCCCACGAACCTCCAAACACATGCCATGATTCAATTCCCAAATGTTGCCGCAACGTCTCAATATCTGCCACGGATGCTTGGGTTGTATTGTCTTCGAGTTCAGCGTGAGGCGTTGATTGGCCGCATCCGCGTTGGTCAAATTGAACGATGTTGTAGGCACCGGGGTCAAAATATTGACGGTACGATGGCTGCCCACCTCCGCCAGGACCGCCATGTATGACGACGACAGGAATTCCATCGGCATTTCCACTTGCCTCCCATGCAATGGTATGGAGGTCAGTAACGGATAACGTTCCTTTTTGATAAGGTTCACAGGGTGAGTAAAGAACGTCGCTAAGCGTGGTCACGGTGTCAAGCATGAACTTCCCAAGGAGAGGTGATGAATGTTCTTTTCGTCATGGACACCTTCAAAGACAGGGTTCCTCCAACCTCCATCATGGACCAAAGGAAAGCGACCGATGTCTTTCATGAGTGGGCTGAAAAAGGCAAGGACATCGGCATGGAAAAAGGCCATGCTGCAAGCGTAGATGTCATGCTAAATCTTCTTCTTGACAACGTATCAATGCCGTTTTCTGCCGTCGATATTGGTTGTGGAAATGGATGGGTCGTTCGACAACTTTCCAGTCATGAACACTGTACCAACGCGTCAGGAGTTGACGGAGCCGTAGCTATGATTGAAAAAGCGAATGGAATCGACCCTAATGGAAGTTATCATCACGGCCAACTTCCTGATTGGAAACCCGAGCAACCCGTCGACCTGGTCCACAGCATGGAATGTTTGTACTACCTGCATGACCCGTTGAACTTTCTTCAAATCATACATGATGACTGGATGAGGGCAGAAGGCAAACTTGTGATTGGGATGGACCATTACGAGGAAAACCCGGCCAGTCATGATTGGCCCAAGTCCCTCAACGTGCACATGACAACCCTCTCGATCCAGGCATGGTTGCAAGGAATGAGAGACGCAGGATTTGAGAACGTAAGTGCGATTCAAACCGGAGCGAAGGAAGACTGGGCGGGAACGCTTGTACTGTCCGGGACTAAGCCTCAGCGTCCTCAATGAAGCCGAGCACTTCGCCCTTTGGACCGCAGCGTCGAACATCGCCTTTGTAGTACGGGCAGCCTGCGCAAACGGTGGAATCTGAATCCAAACGCTCGGGTTCATCACTGCCGTTCGTGAGGTGCATCATGGTGCGCCAGTGGAGATGTTGGTCAAGGTCAGCCTTTGCAAACACAAACTCTTCTTCAGTCATTTGTACAATACGTCCGTTTGCACCCAACAGCAGTGATGGCGGAAGTATGCGTCGGCGCTCTTCCTTTGGCTTAAGCTGTTCAATCGCTTCAAGAGCGACGGAGTAAAGTGTCAATTGAAGGCGATGTTCGTGGAGAATCTCGGCTTCTGCTTCGGATTGCGGGAACGGGTTCGTGGTTTCAGGACCGACCGCTTGTAAAACATGGCCTTTCTCTGCAAGAGTTGGGTTAAACGGAGCCATGCATCCTTTGGTTTTCAGGTCAACCACTTGGAGGCATCCTCGGCCGCCTTCATCAACAAGCGCCAACACCAAGTCAGCACGTCCGTTGAAATCCATATCGACTTGTTCAATGGTTGCTTGCTCAACGGGGCCCTTAGGTGAAAACCGACTCCGTTTGAACGAATCGACTGAAATCGGATACGAATGGATGAACGGGAGTTCGGTTCGAACCGCTTCAACCCTGAATCCGTGGAGGGATTCTCCTGCTACCCACTGTCCAAGAAGGCCAGCATCAATGAGCGAACTCAAATGGAGCATGCGTTCCCTCCATTGATATTCTGTACTGTCCTTCCGTTGAGTTTCACCGTATCCGAATTCGGCCATGACCCTTCCAACTGTAATTTCAGAGGCAAGCGCCCCTTCGCTGGCATGATGCCAGTCTTGGGGTAACTTCGGAGTACTGCTCGAGAATTGAAGGGGGTTACGGAGTCCAATCTCTACAATTCGGTGCATCATCAATCCAAATTCAGTCGGCAGAGGCCATCGCTTCTTCTTGGGTTTTGTGAGCCCCTTTGGAATTGTAAACGGTTCGGATGCCCATCCTTTCATGTGCTCCAACCAATACCTTCGGGGACAAGCGTCTGTAGCATCCAAGTGGTGGGCTGCGCCTTTGAGCGTCTCTCGCAAAGGTTGGAGCACGACCTCGTTCTTGTCGGCAACCAACGTTGTTGCATCAAGGTGCTCATCGAGCATTCGGAGACGTTGTTGAGGGGATGGCGGTGTCGGTTGATGAAAGCAATCGGGATGGTGATAGAGCCGGATTCCTGAAACGCCCTCTTCACCCAGAGGATTGTTTTCCAAAAGGATGGCTGGGTTGAGGGAGACGGGTGCTTTGGAAGAGGTGTATGGAGGGAGTGAATGGGCTCCTGCATCCCCTGGCAAGAGCCACGGGCTGTCTTCATCACCAGCACACCAAGACGCACGTCGTAATCCTTCCACCCACATCCGCCCCATGGTCCTCGGGTCGGGTTTTACAGTGAGGGAGAGTTCTCCGGATTCGGTATTGAAGGTCGAGGTATCGGTAGGCCTACCGGTGACGATGAGGCGGTCCTTTACACGGGTGAGGGCAACGTAGAATTTTCTTCGCAGTTCCGCCTTGTCCTGGGCGGTGTTCATTTGACTTGCAAATGCCCAGAGGCCGTCTACAGGGCGAGCGTGAGCATGCCAGGGTTGAATCCTTCCAGCGACAACTTGTGGCGTAACCAATACATTGTCTTTTACCGAGGTCGTAACGTCGGCCATACCCGCTGTAAAGATGCCTGAAACAGCCACAACTGGGGCTTGAAGTCCCTTTGCACCGTGAATCGTCATGATTTGTACGGCGGCTTTCGTAGGCTTACTGATGGCTTGCGGACCCCTCTTTTCAAGTCCAATCAATTCGTTTAAGCGCCGGTAAATTGCCGTAACTGAATGGCCTGTTTCATTTCCGATGCTATGAATCATGCCAAGCCATGCCTCTGCATGTTGACGCTGGGAGTCTTCACTGTACGCAACGAGAAGGTCGGAATGATCGAGCACCGCATCCAACACGTCATAGATAGCCCCCAAAGATGCGAGGTGATGAAGGTGGTTGAGTAAGGCCTCTATCGCATCGTTCGGTGCATGTTCAAGAAGAGCATCCCATGCTGTACGCTCTTCAGCGAGACGATAAAAAGCGGCATGAACTTGAGATTCACTCATTCCAACAACAGCGGAGCGGGCCAACTCAATGCCCGCTTTCCGAGAATGGGGATGCGCCACAAGTTCCAACACCGCCATCAAGGGCTGAACAACCGGTTGCATAAGCAACAATCCTTGCCGGTCGGCCATGACGGGAATCCCTCGCGCCCGCAAGCGTTCAAGCAGGTCCGGCAGGTGCCTCCGTGAATTGATCAAAATCATGACGTCCTCCGGGCGGACTTCGGGTCCGGTCTCTGCGATCTCTTTCCAATCCGCTTCAGATGAATTCCATACGCGGGAACCCTCTCCATTCAGCAACGAATGGAGGCGGGTTGCAAGCAATTCATGTTCAAGTTGGACATTGGAGGCGTTTGGGTTCTCAAAGGTGTTGAGTGGAATATCAAGGTCATACGAAGCATGTTGAAGCGCTCCTTGTATGGGGAGAAGCCACTCCAATACCCCTGGCTCTTCACTCGCTCTTGCAGGATGCAAACGCTGGGCTTCAGCATGCCAGTCGCCAGGTAATGCATGATGACGAGGAGAAAATACTTCGTCGAAGATGTCATTCATCGATTCCATCAAACTTGGCCGAGTACGATGGTTTGAGGTCAAATCAATGTGCCCTTCCTGTCTCCGCTCAAGCCGCTCACCCGTGATGGTTGAGGTGGTCTGTCCATCCTCCCATGCATAGGGGACGTAGCTGTGTGGGGCTGAACCTTCCGCATCATGTTCATTGGTGTACGAGCCTGTTTCCCCTCCGGCCCCAATTGGTCGCGGGTCCCTTCCTTCTCCGTTTTTGCGCAGATGGTTGAGGCTGGTTTCATCGGCTTCAATTCTGTTGCAATCACGCACGGCAGCAACCGCTCGTCGCATGACTGATACCTCTGCTTGTCTGAAGCGATAGATGCTTTGTTTCATGTCACCAACGATGCAAACCGTTGGGTCCCAATATCCTCTGGGCCTTGGTGGGTCGTCACCATAACGCGCTCTCCGACCCCACAACCGTGCAAGCAATCGGTAGTGTGATGGATTTGTGTCCTGATATTCGTCGATGATGAAGGCTCGGAACTGACGTCGCAATTCCCCTAATACCGCAAATCTCCGGTGAAGGTCGTCTTGGAGATCCGGTTGGTCGTTGAGCAGTGTTAACGCCCGGGAGACGTGTTCATCGCTCCATGGATTGTCGCCTAACCCGTCCAACGCGTCAATCACTTCTGGAGGGTAGCGGTGACGGCAGACATCCGGACATCGGGCAAGAAGAAGGTCGGCTGCAAAGCGTTGAATGTCATCGAAATCATGCATGCCTTCGAGCGATTTGCGGCGAGCAAGAATTTGATGGCATCCTCGATGAACCGTGATGAGGTCGCTGAGAATTTCCATTTGTAAATCAGCAGAGACATAGGTCCCTCCTTCAACCGGCGTCGGCCCAATGGAGGGGGGGAGCGGGACAAGCCGGAGGGGGGAGTCAAGAGGCATTCCATCATAACCGTCCCCGGGGTTGAGTAAGAAAGCGGATTCAGCCAAGAGGCGAATCAAGATGCCCAGCGGTGAGTGAAGTTCGTTTTTCAGTTCGTCTTGCAAGGCCACGCTTGCGGAAAACAACGCGTCCTTATCGGTCCCTTTCATTCCTTTTACCTTCCCTTTCGCCAGCAATCCACCATGCCATTTATCCGTTGAGGGGAGATTGTTGCGGGGGAAAAACGTGCATGGGTTTTTGTTGAGTCCTGAAGAACCCGCCATGCCGATCATGGCTTTCCACATCCAGACCAATTGGTCCGCAGGCCGGTCGGGAAGCGGGGCACTAACCAAACGGGCAAGATGGTTGAAGCGGGTGAGGACGGTGTCGTGCTCTTCTTCAATGGGTTCAGCGCATTGTTCTGTATAAGGCAAGAACAGACTGACCCAATTGTGCAAAAGTGGTGCGAAATGATTGATGAAGCCAGGAAGTTCGGCAGCAATGGGTTGTGCGACCATGTCCAGAAGAAGCGAGACCGGAGCAGGTCCTCGGCCGCTCCATGAGATGCCCAAATCTTGAGCCCGCTGAATCATCGAACGGTGAGATTGCTCTACGAAAAGAGATGTGTTGAGAAGTCCATTGAGGACCACTTCCGCAGGCTCTTGCCCTCCCAATCGCGTGACCAGCCGGTTGCGAGATTGAATGAATTCATGTTGGTGATTGAGCACACCGGCATCCGAGGCATCGTCTGTCGTGCGTATTCGCCAGACAGCATGCATTGTATCGCGAAGCATGAGCGGTGCTCGTTCTTCGGGAACTTGGTCGCTTGCTGAGTAAAGGGTGACGGTGTCGATGTACGGTCGCACCAACCGGTTGAGGAAGGCGTCAATGGTTGAAATTGGAGCCTCATCGAGGCTTGACAAGAGCATTTCAACATCTGCGTCATCTCGGAGTCTCGGGTCAAATATTCCTTCGATATCTTCTTCCTTAGGAGGTTGAGCACGGCTTTGAGCAAGACGATGGCGTATTCGAGCCTTGAGTTCAGCCGCAGCTTTTCTGGTAAAGGTGATGGCGACGACTTCGGACGGCAAGAGGCCGTTCCAATCCTCAACCTCTGTGCGTTCCCTCTTCGGAGCGCGTAAGGAGCCGTGCCCGGAAAGTGGGACTCGTGGACCCGGAGGAGTCAGGTGAGTTGCCCGTTGATCGTGAGCCAACAAATGTTGAACGTAGCGCTCAGCCATGACGGTTGTTTTACCCGTACCCGCTCCTGCGTCTAGGGCAATGTGTTTGTCCAAATCAAGACCAAGTCGCTGGCTGTTGTTGAAGTCAACCATTAGAATGACCCCCCTGTAAACGACGAGACCGAACACGATTGGCGGAGGACACAGTAGTTGCAATGTGTGCCCGGCGTTGGATTAACCTGTCCGTCATGAGCCGCCTGCACAGCGCGTTGGGCTGCCTTTAATCGCTCATACATCCATGTCCTGAACGGAGAACGGTGGATGCCTTCCCCGTTCAAAGGAAGGAAGTGAAGGGGCAAATGCCCGGTTGCTTGTCCCAAGTGCAATTCCTCTTTCACCGAATCAATGTCGGTATCCAATTCAACATAATGAGCAGTGAACTCCCCTATTTCTGTTGCGCCGACACCGATGACGCGGTCACCTGGGTGGGCGACCTCCCAAGCCCTAGCATACAATGCAAGTTGCAATTCTTCAAACAAGCAGCGAAGATGGCGCAAGCCACGTTGTTTGACCTGTGGGCCGCGAACGGTCTTCAAATCACGAACGATGACCAGCCGCCGAGCAGCGTAAGGCGTTCCATCAAGAGGCATTGGAGTTGTCTTCTCACTTGATTCGTCCAATATACCAAGTGCAGTCAATGCCTCACGTTGCCCTTTATTCAACACCACCACGTCGACGCGATCGGCATAGCCAAACATTTCGAATGACGCTGCAGCCTCGTGTTCGTCGGTTGTATCCAAGGCGATGCTTGTCCCCTCGGACAAGGTCTTCCATTCACAGGCAATCGGGGCTGAATGTTCTAGCGTCAAATCCGATTGATACATTCTGAAAAGTCTGCCTCCGGGAGAAATCGGCGTTCCTGTCTCCTGGTAATCGTTCCATTCTGCTGGTGTGGCGTCGATGAGGTCGCGGGTTCGGTGGACAGAAACTGCATTGTATCTGCCCATCCATTGTGCATGTTCGTTCAAGTGTTCAAGGATAACGTTCCAACCTGCCCCTACATCTCCCATTGGCCCAAGGTGGAGGGGTTCAATCCGTCCAAGGTCTGAGCCGCTCACATTGACGCCGTGCCCAGAAAGGAGGGCTCCTTCAACCTCGTGAGCGAGAATTCCGCGAATCCTCAGGTCAACATCCTCAGAGACGCCTTCATCTTCGCTCTTAGCGTTCAGAAACTGATTCATCCATGCGCTTCGCGGACAATGAAGCCATTTTTCCAGTCGGCTTGGCGACCAAACCTTTCGAACCAGCGAAGCATCAATTTTGCCGAAGCGGTGGTTGAGTGAAAGCCCTGTTGGCGCGTAGGCGGGAAGAGGACGAGGGTCAACACTTAGCGAGACAACCTTCTCTTCCTTATGACCGAGATGAGGCCACTGTGCTGCGCTAACTCCGGGGGCTTTGACTGAAGCGTGCTCTGGGCGCAACCTCACTGCATCAATTCCAAGGAGGTGGGTGCGGTGGCTCCAAGAGAGCGACGACCCCTCGGTGAGCCCTCTCAACGAGGGTTGTCTCTGCTTACGATCACTCTGAATCACGCCCTCAAAGGAATGAGTCAGTGTTGGGCGATGGTTGAGTTGTTCGCGGGGTTGGATGGACTCTTTGAGGTCCATACCCAACTGCTGGCGAGCATCCCTTGGAAGGTGCCCGTGACGAATCAATCGCTTTGTTCCTGCTTCTTCTGCTGTCCAAGAGGAGACGGGCGTCAACCAACTTCCCTGTCCGAGTTCTCGCGAAACCCACTCCCAATGGCGTAAGCCCGATGTTCCTTGGTAAGTGTCAGGTGGCAAGAATTCGGGAGCTGGTCGCATAGCATCCCACTCCCCTGAACGTCGCACGTCCGACAACCATTCGGCGTAAGGAGCGCTTGGGCCGCCCCCATCTTCAGGGCTTGAATCAAACATGACAATACGAGGGGCTGCATTGAGGAGATGCCGAAGGTGGTGACGTCCTTGCCGAATCAGCAAGTCCGTTTGGAACATTCCAAGTTCAAGTTGGGCTTTGGCATCCAACCAAGGTACAACGGATGTTTTCATGGGCCAGGCGTCAACATCAAGGCCTGCAAAGATGATCAAATCAGCTTCGAGCCCCAATGCCTCTTTTGGCGTAAGTACCTCGATGTCTGCTGTTTTCATCTTGGTTTGAGACAGTGTGGTGACCTGCCCTACATACGTGAGGAGGTCAATAAAGTCCATTCCATCAAAGGTGATGCTTTGTACTCTGACCATTGAAGATTGAATCTTTTGAATGGATTCTAAGATAGCGTGGAAGGTACCTAGGCTGCGATTGTAGGGGGATTGCCGGTGTTCTAAGGCCTCAAAATCCAACCATTTGACGAACTGTGTCATCCATGCGGGCCCATTTTTTGGTGCTGGCGGGAGGGGGAGGAACTCACCGGTGCTGCACCCCTCTACATCGTACCGTAACATGTGCACGTCTTCTCCCATGAGCAACGGCTTCCACGCATGAAGCATGCATGAAAGCCACCATTGGGTTTCCTCAAGGTCTTGCCTTCGTTGCTCTGGATTGCGTTCTGTAGCTGATGGTTTGGCTCGTGAAAGAGCGCCTACCCATCTTGAAATCGCACCTGGCCCACCGAGGACATGAAATTGTTGGGCAATACTTTGGAGTGCTTCTTGGTGAGGCCGAGGTCGCCATTCTTCCTGCGTTGGATGAACGAGTTCGGGGAACATATCTTCCTTGAGAGGAAGAGACGTTGAGTCCATAACGGAGTGAAGAGCGTTCATCCCCCACGCACTCATACCTTGAGACAAGCGGGATGCTTGTAGGAGAGCGTGGAACAGCGGTTGGTCTTCCAACAACTCAGTGTTCGAATTCCATTGAATGCCAAGTGAGCCGAGTGACTGCGTCCAAAGGTGCTGTCGGTCTCGGACAGAGCCGTCAATGACCAGTATTCGTCCTTGAGAAGAACTACGGAAGTGCTTGATCAGTTCAATTGTAGAATTGAGAATATGGTCGCGTTCGTCGACCGTTACTCTGGTAAATTGGGTGTTTTTAGAACGACCAACATTGGACCTCCAGGAAGGGTGCGCCTCACTCCATACTTCGTGGGGCGGGACCCATGATGGGAGCGTTTCCTGTGTGCATGGATACTCGTCGACGAGAAATGCTCCATGGAATCCCAGGCGGAACGAACCAGGGTTGAGCAACTGATGAATGGGGGTGAAGCGTGAAAGAGAACACAGAATTGCCCGTTCTATTTCTGTAAAGTCTGGAGCGTGGTCAAGGATAAGAATGCCTTCAATATGGGAAAAATGAAACGGGGCTGACTTAGCTGAATTGAGCGCGCTAAGGACGTGTTTTGGAAGTAAAACGGGGAGCGTTCCCCCGCGCTCCTTTTCAAAGGCAAGCAGGATGTTTTCATAGGTCTCAAGACCTGGGTTATTCTCCCAATTGAACGGGTCGAGAAGGGGACTCAAATGCGCATGAAGACGTTCCAATCGTTGTGTTTTCTTCATGCCCCAAGATCCGTGTTCACCGCTATGAAGGAGGGGGAATTTGTAATTCTCACCTGCATCCATGCACTTGCTGTGAATGCCCATGAAAGAGGATGCTTCGTCGTCAAGAAGGACCGGAAGCCGGAAATCTACGTGCAGCAAGCGAAGAAGTTGATTCATCGTGACGTGTTCTTGAGGTTGTGCAGCGACGCCCCGTTCGCCAAGTGCATTGAGGGTGGACTTACGGTGTTGCTCTGTTGGATGTACGACCATAATATTGGATTCCGTCGATGCCGAAAGTCCATCAATCAGCCAATCGGGCAAACCTTGACCAGGGGGGGTGTACTCCGATGTGATGGTATAATCTTCCACTACCTATCCCCCGCTGAGAAGGTGTTGGTGACCCTTATTGAAGGTGGCGAGAAGAAATCTACGGGCGCCCTAGAAAATGATTGCGTCTTGAGCCGTTCATGTTATATCTTTGAACCCCAGGCGGTCATGTAGCAGTTTCCAGCACGAGAAGCGCATGCAGTTCATTTGAGTGTGCTGAGGGCGGTTTTGGTTCCGCCTTTGGGGTAAAAGCACCGGTAGTTTTATATAGTGCTTGTAGCAATAAGAATATGTCATGATTGTAGGGGGCGCGATTGGAGAGCGGAATAAACCCGTTCTTTATAACCCCTTAACGACATGTATTAGAGGAAGTGAGCGAAAATGAGCGATAATATGGAATGTGAAGACTGCTGTGGAATGAATTTTACGATTGACCAAGCTCGAGCAGAGCGTGTTTGCGATGGTTGTGGCCTGGTTGACCCACACTACACCACCGATGCTGATACCAACAGTTCAATTGGGCTGGGTGACACACGACAAACTGAATCCTTGGATGTCTTCGCGAACAATCCAAACGCAGCACAAGGTGGCCGGATGAATCCTTTTGGAGATCGCACCGATTACTCAGGGAGCCGTCTTTCTCCGTCTCAACGTCGTAGATTTATTCGTTTGAGCCGTGCTGACCGCTCGAGTCAGCGTGAAAAGGACCCTATGTGCCGCGAGGTGAAGCTGACTCTGTGTCGCATGTTCGGCGACAGTGTTGCTCGCGCCACCACTCATTTGGCCGATGCCGCATGCCGAAAATTGTCTCCTGAACAAGAAGCTGTTCGAAAGACCCTTACCTCTGGGGAGCGTGCCGCTTTGAGCTGCCCTAAGACCTCCATCACACGAAAGGAAGTGGGAATTCGTGGTGAAAGCCACCAAGACAACCTCCAAATCATAGCACTGGCCATCGCTGTGCTCTCCCACGAGTGGCTCAATACCCCTGCTTTCAACCATCAAATTGTCATGGCCGAATATGGTATTTCCGAGTCTCAATTCAAAAACGCAAAGTCCACCATAAGCAAATCCTACAAAGCACGATGTCGCAGAGGATGGGCTGCCATACCCCGTGTAATGGCTCGAGGGGCTCTTCGTGCTGACCAACTTGACATCGTCGCAGAGAACCTTGACCGCGCCCTCTCCCAGCGGCTTGCGCCAAGTGAACTTGAGGTCGTGGCTGAGCTGTTCTGGAACACCATGACCGACTTGAACGAGCCTACTGCTGAAGGCCCGCTGGCCAATGTAGCCATGGGTTATGTGGCCGGGTGTGCCATGTACGCAGCGCTTGACCTCGTCGGTTTGAGTCATGGAAACTTGGGCCGAGTAGCTGAGGCTGTAGAACTCTCCCCCGCCGGCTTGACCAACCGCCTCAAGAGCATCCAGGCTGAAGTGAATGCTGGACAGCTGCCTGAAGCACGTCGCATGTTTGTTCTCGATGAAGTTGATGGCGACTCTGGGCCATCCGGTGCAGAAGAACGCGCAGAAGAATGAACCATTTGGAAGACGGGTTCATATCTCCTCCCTCGTTGGACAATCCATGCGCCCCGCTCTCACCGTGTTTGCCTCGTTGATGTTTTTCGCATTGTTCGCCCCTGTTGCACCAGCACTACCTGCTGAATCTCTCGACAAGGGAATGATGTTTGGCGGCCAATGGTCTGATGTGAACAACACCACGACGGATCTCTCAAATCTTACCGACCTGCCTGCTGTCGTCGAAGTTTATACAGCCACCTGGTGTGAAAACTGCGTTGACGTTGAGCACGCATTGGACGAAGTCCAGGAAGCTGGTTTGTTGGAACAGTACCACATTCATCGAGCAATCGGAGAAACTCAGGACCCGTTTGGAAGTGAAGCCATAGATGCTCGTTGGAATTCTAAATACGGCCAAAACGCCCCTCCTGCCGTGGTATTCAACGGTTCCATGAAGAAATTAGGCAGTGTTGCCGATGAGGCAACGTTGGTTGATGAATTCACTGGTTTAGCAAACACTGACTTAGCATTGGGTGCTGGTTCAACAAGTTTTGGTTGGACTCCTACCACCGACAGTTCTGGAACGGTCACTTGGAACCTCGACATCGATGCTGATCATCTTGAAAATTCAACGCTCAATGTTACGGCTTGGATCGTAGAAGCAGGTGCAGAGTTTGAAGAAGGTTCTAACGGACTGGGAACCTATCCCCACATCGTGCTTGACATCGTCTCCTTAGGAAATGAACTCCAGGGAAGCGTTGCAATACAGATTCCGGAAGCAAACGACGGTGATGACCTCCAAGTCCACCTCATCTACGAAATCATACCCTTGGTTGAAGAGCCAACGGATGATGTGAAAGTTGAAGACTCGGACGATTCGGAATCCGTACCGTTTCTAACCGGATTGACCACAGTCACTGTCCTCTTGGGAGCCGCTTGGGCACACGGCGGCAACGTTAACCAAAAAGGTCGCCAAGACCAGTGAGTTCAGTGAATTCTTTTTGTTTTCGGGGCTCATCGGTCAAGTCTTCATGCAACTGCCAGGGATAACGCTCAACCGTATCAGGGGCACGCTCCACATTGGCATAATTCCACCATCGAGGAGGGGCTCCCCGGACGCCTTGTCGGCGTTGACTTTCTCCAAGGAGGTCAGTAAGACGGAGGCGAGCATTCGGGCGTGGATGATCCCGACGAATGTAGTGAGTATGGTTTGGCCCCTCGAGATCTTTGACATAGCCAAGAATTGATGCAATTTGTCGCACGAAACGGCGCTCTACCGTATTGCGCAGTGTCACCTTAAGGTCCACGTTTCCGAATTCAAGAGCAGCACCGTATTTGGCAGGGATTAGGAAATCTGAGCCCAGAGGTTGAGATGTCAAAACGCTCCAAATTCGGGAATATACTTCACACCAACGCCGTTCACCGTCGCGTATATCTCCAATCTGGTGGACATCGTCTCTTCTCCTCGGCATAACCGCATGACGCCGATGATGAATCTGTCTTCGGAAGTCACCGTATCTGAAGGCTCGCTCTTCTGCGGATGAGCGATGTACCGCATGAGCTCGGTAAGGTTTGACGCCTCCTGCCCATCGCTGAATCACGTTATGAATTGGAAACGTTCCGGACTCCTCAAAATGTTCTTGGAAAATCTCGTTCCATTCGGTGTTCCGGCGTTCACTGATTCGTTCACCGTGACGGAATTGACGTTGCAGAAGGCCGCGAAAGCCTCGGTTCCCTCGCTCCGGTTCAGGCTCATAACGGCCTCGAAGCTCGTACCATGGATCAGCGACATAATTGTGATGGTGGTAGGTCAATTCTTTGAGGGCCTCTTGGTCAAGAACAGCAATCCATTCCCTTGGAACTGGCCGTAGAAAACCAAACGGAGGACGGTTGCGTATCAAATCATTCAAGCTGTCAATGTTGAGGGTTGCAGTGGTATCATTGTACATTGAGAGCACTACAGAACCCATGGTATCTCCGAGAGGGACCGTGGAATGATAGTGGCCGTTGTGAATGCAAATCGCATCTTTGTGCTCTCGACCAAATCCGCTGAGGTGGGAGATTAGATACGGCGCGCTGTGTTGCCCCCTTGTCACATTGACCTCGTAGCAATGCCCTAATTTTCCAACCACAAGAACCGTTGCGTTCTTGACATACACTCGGTCGGTAAGCCCGTTGAGGATTCCATGACAAAATTCCAGAGAACGGACCATTTGGTCGGTCGGAGCATCGGTTTTGAGGTAAGCTTGTGACCAATTGTGCTGCAAGCCCAGAAGAATCTTTCCTGCATCGGAATTCAACGGCGATAGCGCAAGTGAGACGAGAATCGCCAAGTGTACCGGTTGACGGGGAATTTGAACGAGGCGGGTCCGGCCAACTTGACTGCGGACGCGAAGCGAAATGTGCTTTTCTGAAACTCGCAGTGGCCAATCGAGGGTGTTCGCTGGAATTTTGAACTCTTTCGGGTCCCTCCAGTGCCTCATCCATGGCGTATCATAACAGTCAAACAAACCCCGAGGGTGGTTTGAAAATGCTTTGCGGAGGTCTTGCATGTTGGTTCGACCTCCGTTTCGGATCAGTTCGGTTCGAACATCGTAAGCCCAGGAGATGAAGCCAGCTTTTCCAGACACTCCTGTTTCTTTGAGCCGGTCAATCTTGACCTTGGTGGAAAGCCAAGCAAGCATTGAGGCCATCGGGCGAGAATTAGAATCACCGTTCGCAAAAACATAATTCAATGCACGAATTTCACGATGGTCCTGATTCCTGTTTGCGGCCGGCGTAGCGCAAGAAAGGCCTACGATGAGTTTCGCGAGATCCCATCCGCTCCGGAGTTTTTTATCGGTCATGATGGGGAAAAATGAGCGAAGACTGATGACGGATGGAAGTTCTACATCATCCAAATATTGGCGGCCGTCCATGATTCGAAAACACGAGCCATCTTGGAATTCAATTCCCTGAGCCAACCATCTGATTTGGGAGTTTGACAACACATGACCGTTAACGAGGGCATCTCCCAGTTCTTGAAACTCAGCCTCACTGCAGGGAAGATCGGCAATTGGTTCCATTGCTTCATGTTCTAATTTAGCCCAATTCGCATGCTCACCATCCCCCAGTGAATGAGCCAGTCGTTTCCAGCGACCTGAGGCGTGAACGGATGGCCCTCCGAACAACGCAATAGCACGTTCATGATCGGTTGGAGTAAGGGGGACAGACCATCCCTCCCGAGGATTGAAGTCGATCATTGATTGACACCAATCGCAGACAATTTCCGCCTCGTTTGAGTCCAGATTATACTTGCAGTCAATGTAAGAAGAGTGCGAACTCATGCCTAAGAAAAATGCCGACCTGTTATGAAGTCCGCACCTCAAAAGATGCGCTTACAAAGATCGATAAAACGCTCAATGTCTTCATCCGTGATGTGCAAATGTACGACAATACGGATGTGCGTTGGAGACACATCAAACACATCAACGCCGTTGTTTTGCAGTTCAAGAGCGACCTCATTCGCTGGCCTGAGGCATTGGACATAGACCATGTTGGTTTGTACCGTTTCCATGTCAACGGAAAAGGAATCCATTGAATCAAGTGCTTGAGCAATGGTTGTTGCACGGTGATGGTCTTCTTCCAGCCGGAGTACGTGATGGTCAAGGGCGTGCATGCCAGCGGCTGCGAGCATGCCTGCTTGTCGCCAGCCGCCACCAAACAATTTGCGCCATCGATGTGCTCGAGTGATGAAGGCTGTTGTGCCCACCAAGACCGACCCCACAGGAGCACCGAGGCCTTTGGAAAGACAAATTGATACTGAGTCGTAATGTTTGCACATGGTTGCTACATCAACACCTGTGGCGATTGCCGCATTGAAAATACGTGCACCATCAATATGGGTTTTACAATCGTTCGCTTTGGCAACTGCAGCGATTTGGTCAAAGATCTCTTGGTCGTAACATGAGCCGCCACCAAGGTTGGTCGTGTTCTCAATGCAAACCAAACTGCCGTTTGGATAGTGACCGCCGGAACCTTCAGATTTTCGTATAGCCTTCTGAACTTGCTCTGGAGTCATCAGGCTCTTCTCTCCATCGACCAGGGCAATAGATGCCCCACAAAGTGCTGCATAACCGCCACCTTCATACCGGTAAATGTGTGCGGTTTTATCGCAAACGATTTCATCGCCTGGGACGGTATGCGTCCTTAGCGCAATTGCGTTTGACATGGTCCCTGATGGAACGAAAAGAGCGGCTTCCTTGTCAAACATCTTCGCCACCCGATCTTGAAGGGCAATAACCGTTGGGTCGTCACCTAAGACATCGTCACCAACAGGGGCTGCCATCATGGCTTCCCGCATGGCTTGTGTTGGTTGAGTCACCGTGTCCGAGCGAAAATCGATGCGGTCTGAGGGATACTCGCGCATGATTCATCCTCCACGCTCTCCTTCATCAATGCCTTGTAACGTCACAAGAGCTTGAGGTGGCCGGTGATTTTGTCGAGGTGTTCTTCATCGTAAGGGCCCAGAGCAAGAACGGTCTGTGAGCCACTGGGAATTTGGGTGTGGCCGGCGTCCCGCACAATGTGGCCCGGTATCTGTTCCTTATCTGCCGCCCGCATGAGCTCTGTAAAGACGCCTTCATCCTCGGCTTTCAAACAGATTTTCTTTTGACCCCCAGACAGCCAAGCTTCCAGGTGATCAGGGTGTGTCGTTCCAGCGCGAAGAAAGGATTCCACCGAAGCATGCCCTACTTGGGCAGCGATTTTCCCTTTCCCCATTTTCAAGGATTGGTTAACAACACAAACCAATTTCATGTTCCCATGAACGATCTGTCCATTCACCCTTGGAGCAGTCATGCGGTGGATGAACGAACGAAAGCCCACATTCTCACCTCAAAGTGTTGACAACTCACCGGTGATCAAGTCCAATGATCTTCGCGGCGCTGGCCCAATTCCAAGGACTGTTACGGTTCCAGCAGGAACTTCAGTATGCCCTGCATCTTGGACCAAGTAATAGGATAAATTCGCTTGCTGTGCTTCATTCGCTAGGCGATGTAAGGAAGGCAAGTCATCAGCAACCAAGCAAATTTTTCGCGCCCCTGCCCTTCGCCAGCGCTCCATGAGGCGGGCATGTTGACGGCGTGCTTGAAAGGCACACTGAACTGCTGCATGGGCACATTGAACTGCTGTTTTACCAGCGGAGAGCGAAAGGTCACCCCGAACGATTAACGCCATGGAGGGAGCATCATCCTTCGACGACATAGTCCTCAGCCACCGATTGTTCCAATTCTTCTAGCGAGGCAACGGTTTCCAATGCCCGGAAAACGAAATGTCCGAACCAAACTGCAAAGGTAAGGTTACCCAAAGCGTGTAAGACATCAAATGGAAGTCCGTGTGCTAGATAAACAGCAAAATCCGAGAGCGTCGTTCCTGTCGTGACGATGGAAAGTGATGCGATGAAATCAAACACAAAGGCTGAACAAATCGCTGCAACATAGAGGTGTCCTGAACGGAATTTATCAGCGGTTCCGAGGTTCAATTGAGAACCAATAACCGCCACAGCGCCCCACCCAATGGCTTGGAACAGCGTCCACCAACCATCTCCGATCAAGAGGTTTGATAGCAACGTGACGAGAACTGCAAAGGCAACGCCGCGGCGTGCCCCTAATTGTGCGCCCACCAGCAGAGCGGCTACTGTTACGGGCTGCACATTCGGAAGCGGTTGTAGAAGGACCCGTAGGGCTGTCACGGCGGCAACAAAGGTGGCGAGAAGGTAGACATCGTGTCGAGACGTCCGTGGTGCAGTCACAAGAAGTGAAAAAGCGAGAGCCACCAAAAGCACATCAATAACCGTATCCGCAAACGGGGTCAATTCGGGCCCGTGAACACCAAAGGCTTGGAACATATTCAACCCGAAAGGGCGTTCCTCCTTGAGCCTACCGACGAACAAGGCGCCAATGCAAGACGATGGAGTCGGAAACGGGCTGACGGTCAGAAGATTGTCCTGCTCGTTCCCCGTTGAGGAAATATTCCCATCCCGAGCCCTCTTCCCCGTTGATGGATACGACGTATGAACCAAGTTCTGTGGATTCAACGTCCACCTCCCATGAGATTTCGTTTGCTGCTGCTAGCGTGAGGTCAAGAGCCGTTTCATAACCAACCAACCCGCCTGCAATCTGCTGTTCACCATCGATTTCAACGATCACCACTTGTGTGCCCTTCCAAGATTCGGGCCACGAATCATTCCAGGTATCTGAATAACCGTTTGAATTGTCTTCAGTCAGCGATTCTGACCATTGCGAAGAAAGGTCTGGGGTGATGGCGATTGTCGAAACGAGGAAGACGAGCAGGACGAGCCTCCACGCCCAATCAATACGGTTGATGGAGGTGGCGTAGGCGCCGATTGAAAGAAGAGAAATGAACAGAACGGCACCTCCAACAGGGACCCAATCGTATGGCTGGGCGTTGGCTGTGATGGTAAGTTCTTGAACATACATCATGAGGACGCCGGCATCATTTCCCATCACCATTCTGTTTTCACCAAACGATGGAGCGGCTGTCCCGTAACCGTCATGAGGCGTTGAAAAATTAAACGTGGAGGTGATGTTCCCGCTCTCATTGATGGTTGTAACGGCCCAATTGCCGTCGGGTTGATTCACGGGGTACCAGAGTGCTTGGTTGCTGTCCCATGCCATTTCCCCGTTGGTTGTCGTCGGGTGCTTTGAAACCAAAGAGCAGTTGCGTTGACAATCAAAAGTTGAGAGAAATAAACTGTCTCCAGTTACCACATATCGCCCGTTAGAAACGGGCATTGCCGGTGAAGCTCCGCCTTGATGAACGGTGACGGCTGTGGCTTGTGTCGTATTCAGCAAATGGACCGTACTCGTTGCTCCTCTCTGGACATGAACAAAAATTCCGGATGGTGTTTGGATTGGAGTATGTCGGATGGAGCCGCCTAAATCAGCAACCAACGATGCGTTACCTTCCCGCGAAACTTTCCATATGCTCCCGGATTCATCTCCCTGCCAGAACGCGTCGCTGGTGACCAATATTCCGTTACGCCAGCCGAGTCCCAATTCCACTTCGAAATCCAGTTCGCCGTTTGAGATGCAGAGGCGCATCATACCGGTTCGAGTCGGGACGACCAAGTGGTCACCATCCAGAGTTATTGCTCCGGTGATGCCCCAGCCCTGGGTTGTAGATGTACGGTTCCAAATCGAAGTTCCATTGTCTGCTCGTAGAACTTCTACCGTGCCATCTGCCCACCCTACAACAACAAGTTCCGGCCAAGCACCACATGCCCCTGACCCGCTAGGAAGAAGGAGAAGTGGACTCATATCGTGTTGAACAGTTGTTGCACTGGTTCGATTCCACAGCTCTTCGCCATCGGTTGAAAACGCGAAAACTTGCGGCCGCTCTTCTCCGGTCCAAAATCCAGAAGTTCGAACGTAGACGGTGTCATCGTCTATTATCGGATGTGTGGTTATGTAACCGTCGGCAAGGTTGACTTCCCATTCCAATTCCCATGATTCTGGTGTCGTTGCCTGAACTGGAAGAAGGAGGCTTAGCGTTGCGAGGAGAAGGCAGGCCAAGACCGTTCGTTTGACCATACGATCACTCCGTGACCGATTGAATCGCTGCGCGCAGCAGGGCACTGACTTCTTTTCCATCGGCGCCGCCTGCGGCTTGCATGACAATGCCCATGAGCGGGCCCATAGCACCCATGCCGCGTTCTCTGACAAAGTCAAGACGTTCAGCGATGATTTTGTCAATCACGTCCGCAAGCCCACTGACATCAGCAGGGGCGAGTTGGTTGGTTTGACAGTACGAACCTAGGGCTTCCATTGATGGGTTTTGCCCGCCATGGATTTCAATAACGCTCTCAACATGCTCCCGTGAAAGGAGGCCATCTTCCCTCAACTTGAGAACGTTGACCAGAAGAGCGGGGTGTTCTTCGTCATGAACCAATAGCAAAGAGGCCCATCCCTTTGCCGGTATGCCCTCCATATGATTCCAAAAGACATCATCCAGTTCTCGTGCTAACAGTTGAGATGCCTGATCGTTTGAAATATCGAACCCAGAGAGTCGCTCGGCTCGTTCCTTGTCCGACATAGGGAGGTTCTCGAGAATGTTGTCCCAATGTGAGGGCGTGACGGCTTGGGGAGGAACATCGGTTTCGGGGTACATTCGGGACCGTCCTGGAAGAGGTCGCATGGGAGCGGTTGTTCCGTCTTCAGGAGACCCTTTCTTGACGACGACATTTCGGACTTCTTGAGGAATACGATGCCAGGCAAGTCGAGCGCGATTTAACGTTGCTTCCAATGCCAGTTCTGCCTGCCAGAGCGGAGCGCAACACAACACGAATCCATCTTCTTCATTCAAGTCTAATGATGTACGAACACTGTTAATTTCTTCTTCTGTAATGCCGTAAGCTGGAAGTTCATCAGCGTGGAAAATCCCCTTGACCCCTGCGAGTTTTGCTGCTCCTGCGAGTTCGCGTCCCAATCGTGGAAGTTGAGCGCCGTTAGGATCGGCTGCTTTGACACCTAATTTCCCTTTGAGGCCTGGAAGAGGAAGGGCAACCATGCGTGAACCGCTGTTCAAACCTTCTTGAATCATCTTTGAACCGCATGCCGAGAAGGCGTCGGAAACATCGTATGAGATCCATGGGAGCGCTTCCTCAACCCGCTTGGCCACCTGTTGCTCAACGCCTGCATCGTCTTCTTCCCTGTGCGAAGGAAGACTCGGAAGGTCCATGTTCGCTCTGAGGTCATTTGCAAGGCGATAGAAGTGGAGTTGACGGGCCATTTCCAATCGAATAATTCGCGGAATCCAATCCAAATCCTGACAACCCTTGATTTCAACTCGATCACCTGCGCCGATGGAGACGTTCAGGTCCTGACGAATGCTTCCAAGTCCACGACGAACTCTTCGTGTTTGACGAAGGACTCGCCCAAGAGCGATTGCCGTTGATTTTGCATGCTCTGGCGTTTGAACTTCGGGAGAGGTTGCAATCTCAATGAGAGGTAGCCCCAAACGGTCAAGATTGTAGAGGACTTGCTGGCCACCTGGAACATCGATCGTATCCAATTTCCGAGCACTGTCTTCTTCTAAACAAAGGACGTCGACCCCTACGGGCCCCTCCGCAGTTTGCAAAACACCGCCTGTAGCAATCAGTGAGGTACGTTGAAACCCACTGGTATTGGAACCATCAACAACGGTTTTTCGCATGGTTTGAATCAGTGAAACGGGGTTGGCTTCGATCAAAGCAGCAACGGTGAGTGAAATATCAACTGCATCAGCGTCAAGGTCCACCGGTGGTTGTTCGTCAAGTTCGATCAAGCCTGAATTGGGTGATTGCGCATAGATGAACGAGCGGTTTCGTTTTGCCTCAAAGCGTGCAGCAATGTCAATGGCCCCACCTTCTCCCCGAGATGCCCGTAATTTTCGGGCAAAGCGTGGCCAATCGTCAGGGACGGTTTCAACGGTCACGTCGTACAGTTCGCCCGTTTGGCGTGAGTGAAGTTTTCCCGTTGCTAATTGTTGATGCACTTCCAATCCGCACATGAAGCCGATTTGGACAGGGTCCAACAGGTCGGAGCGGTCAACATCGCCTTCGGGTTCACCGGCCATGAACCTGCGACGGGCTCACCCTTCATGAGCACCACCCTCAATCGGAATCAAACCACTTGCAGGGTCTCGTAGCCGGACGGGCGCATCATTCGGCCTTCACGGCACAGTTTGTCGATGATGTCCTCAGCCTTCCCGCGGTTGATGTCGTTACGTTCAGCCTCAGTCAATACATCAAGCAAATTAGCAGAACTTCCTGATTCATTCTGAAGGGTTGAGACAATGTCCAGAATGGTTTTCTCCTGATTTCGGACCGTCCCCTTCTTGCCAGATTGCATGGTCGTTTCATCGAAATGTTCGCCCATCAAATCGTGGCGCCAAGTCTTGGTGAGGCGAATGGCTCGCTCTGCATCCTCCAGATTCGCATCTTGTGAAAGCCGGATTCGGGCACTCGCTTCTGATAGGCGTGAAAGTGCTTCAAGAGAACGGGCGGTAATGGCGACGCTGTCGGTGGATTCTCCTCCGGTTTTTCTGGTTTCAACATAATAGGCAACAATGGCTTCTTGTGCGTCTTCTGTGAGTTTGGGGTGGATGTTTCTCTTGGAGTAGGCCACGTACTTGCGTAGAATTTCTCTCGACAAGATGTCGTAATCTTCATTTTTCTTCTTGCTGACTTTTTGTGTCAAGGCTGTTGGTCGCGATGGGTCGGGTAGCGAACCTTCGTTGACCAACAATTCGCTGCTACCTTGCATCCGGTTCGCGATGATGTGCCTGGCAATCTTCTGGTCATTGTCCCCGTCTGGTGTATCGGTGATGAGCCAAATGATGTCAAAACGAGAAACCAAGGGCGGTGCAAGGTCGATCTGAGCAGTGAACGGGAGGTCGCTCACCGGTTCAAATCGGCCTGCCTTCGGGTTTGCAGCGGCAAGAACCGCACATCGTGTTCTGAGGCTTGCATTGATCCCTGCTTTAGAAATTGAAATCCGTTGCTGTTCCATGGCTTCGTGCATGCTGGAACGATCGGCGCTGTTCATTTTGTCAAATTCGTCTATCGCTGCGAGGCCAAGGTCGGCCAGGACCAGCGCACCGGCTTCAAGCGTCCAGCGGCCATCTGCAGTGGCGTCTTGAACCGCAGCAGCTGTCAAACCTGCTGCTGAGGCTGATTGCCCAGAAGTGAACCTTCCACGAGGAGAAATCGACGCCATGTAGTTGAGAAGTTGTGACTTTGCAACACCGGGGTCGCCCATGAGCAGGATGTGAATATCGCCCCGGTTTCGTGTTCCGTCGGAATTCAACTGTGCAACACCACCAAACAACTGCAGCATCAGGGATCTCTTGATATGGGTCATGCCAAAAATCGACGGTGCAATGCTTCGTGTAAGTAAATCGTAAACGTCAGCCTTCCGAGCAATGCTTCGTATTTCCAATTCTTCTTCCTCAGAAATGATGATTTCTTCCAACGGAATGTTTTGCCGCTCAAGAGAGTGGATGCGGAGGAATATATCGAAGACTGGAGTGTCTTTTCCTCCTTTTCGTTGAGAACGGATGAACAGGACTCCGTTCGCCTTGACTCGGTCGCCAGGGTTGAGTTTGCCTGCTAAATCTTGCTCACCAATGCAGATGATGCGTTCGGGCTGGATACCGCCTTTCATTTGCTCAGGTAATTCTTGTAATTCAATAAATTGGGAGTTGATGAGGTGGGATGCTTGTTGTTGTAACTGAAATCGTGTTTGTCGTTTTGGACGACCGCAGCCACCGTCTATTTGGGAACATTCGAGCGGTTCGATCAATTCTTGCTCGTTTGGTTGATTGATTTCAATCGTATGCCCGCAGGCAATGCATTCGAACACAGCAGAATACAACCGAGGACGAACTCCTGAGATTTTGGTCGTTACAGCATCAAGGGCAACCATTTGGCCAATATCATCCGCCCGCAATTGAGATACGGTACGAATTTGGTCGCTTGGGAGGTGTTCAATTCGCACAAACGGTAGAATTGTTCCGTGTCCTGCATCCAATAAAAATTGATGAAGGGCTCGATTTGCAGCTGAAAAGTGAAGGTCTGGATTAGCAAGTAAATCTTGAGCAAACTCGTGATCATATCCTTCTATGACACGATAGGATATCGTCATTGATTGCTCATCTGGCCACATGTGTGCAAGATTATGTACGGCCTCAGAGAAGTTGTCCTGAATCAATGAAGTCCAACGAGCGGGCAAATCGAATTCTTGTATTGAGACCATCTCTTTCCCGCCCGTAGATATCCTACTCGGTTGCCTAGGGTACATAATGAATTCCCAAAAGGAACACCACCCCTTGGTTTCCACTGGAGAACATGCGTTTTGCTGGCCCCTTTTTGCAACCTTGTGATGTGTCCATTGGAACCAAGCCAGAACCGCAGGACAGATGAATCACCGCTCCTTACCCTTGCCATGCCTGAGCACCAATTCACTCCCGTTCGTGGCCGTATTGACCGCTGGTCGTTTGATTCCGAACTCATTGCGAATCGTTTGGGCGACCCTACTGAACGGGAAATTATGGTACACCTTACCCCCGAAGGAATTCAACAACTTGAGGCGGGGGGGGCGCTACCTGTTGTCGTTTACCTTGCACCGTTCACATCAAGTGGCCCGCAACGTGCAGGTTGGAAGGCGTTCGGAGAGACCCTGCCTCAACGGCATGAACGGTTGGTAGCTGATGGGTCCATGGACCCCGTGATTTTGGTCATGCCCGACACATTCACGTCCTTGGGAGGCAACCAATTCGTCGACTCCCCTGTTCTTGGAAACTGGTCTTCGTGGTTGGCCGATGGGCTGCGGCCCGAGATTGTAAGCAGATACTCCACTAACGAACAATTCGGACTTGTTGGAAAATCGTCTGGAGGATACGGATCGATGGTCAACGGCATGCTTCGGCCCGATGCTTGGTCTGCTGTTGCTTCGCATTCTGGCGACGTGGGATTTGAGTTGATGTACGGGGGCTCTTGGGGGGAAACCGTCACCCACATTGCGCCTGACGGGTCGGCTGAAGCCTATCTTGCTCGTCTGGCAAATGCGCCGTCAATGCGTTCCTCTGATTTTCATACGATGATGATGTGTGCACTTGCCGCATCCTACGACCCGCGCCCCATCGGTGGGTTGCTTAACTTGGGCGTGAAGTTGCCCGTTGACCTTTCCACCTGCATCGTTGATGCTGAAGCTTGGGGGCGATGGATGGCTTTTGACCCGCTTTCAATGGTTGAACACCATCACGAAGCCTTGGCTGGAATGAAATTGTGCTTTGTCGATTGTGGGGGGCAAGACCAGTACCACATCCACTACGGTACTCGGCGGTTTGTCGCTCGACTTGACGCTCTTTCAGTCCCCCATCGGTACGAAGAATTTGTTGGGACGCACAGTGGAATTGACCATCGCCTTGACGTTTCGTTTCCTCTTCTTTCAAAAGCACTGCGAAAATGAAGCAAGAAAATCAAGCGGTTTCTTCTTGAGGCGCCGACTTGTGGTCGCGCTATGGACGAGCCCATGGACTACGCAAGTGCTGGGGTTGATATTGACCTTGAAGGCTCTGCAGTCGCATCCCTCATCGGAGCCCTAAGCAAGAGCGTTCGCAAACCCGGGACCCCTGGCGCGCCTGTCGACCTCCCCGGCGGATTTGGTGGACTCATTGAGTTTGGAGATAATTTGTTGGCAATGGCTACCGATGGAGTCGGGAGTAAATTGCAAATCGCAACCATGCTCGAACAATGGTCTGGAGTAGGCATTGACTGCATGGCAATGAACGTGAATGACCTGTTGTGCGTGGGAGCCGAACCGATCGCCTTCGTTGACTATGTTGCTGTTCCAAAACCAGACCCGGCCATTCATGCGGCTTTGGGTGCATCGCTTGCAGAAGCGTGCCGGCAAGCAAGAGTGACCTTAGCGGGTGGAGAAACTGCATCACTGCCGGGTATTGTCACTGAATTGGACATGTCTGGAACCGCTCTTGGATGGCTGCCGAAAGGACAAGCCATCACTGGAGAACATCTGAAAGAGGGTGACGTGTTGATCGGCCTACCTGCGTCAGGGATTCACTCAAACGGTTACTCATTGGTTCGTCGAATCGTTGAGCATGCTGGAATTGACTATCGCTCCCCTGCCCCTTTTGACAGCAACCACCCCAACAGGACATTCATCCGTTGGACTGAGGGTGAACCAACCATGGGCGAAGTTGTTCTGAACCCCACAAGAATTTACTGCGACCCTGTCGTTGATTTACTCTCAGAAGCACGAAACGGGTCATCCTTTTCAATTTCTGATATCCATGGTATCTGCCATGTAACTGGCGGTGGACTCTCGAATCTTCTTCGCCTTCACGACACACTTGGATGGTCCATTGATGCTCCTCTTCCCGTACTGCCAGAATTCAAGTGGTTGCAAGAAGCCGGAGGGGTAGAAACCCGAGAGATGTACCGTACATTCAATATGGGAATGGGAATGGTCATTGCAGTTGACAAAGCCCACGCTCAAAGCATCACTGAATGGATTTCTCACCGCCTTCCTGGAACAGCAATTGTCGGTTCGGTAACCAATGACGGCCATGTTGTTACTCACGCCATCGAAGGCGTTGAATTCTCGCATTATTGATTTGGCTCGCGTCGGTGCGGTCTTGAGGGAGAGGTTCTTCCCCGATTTATGACCGGAGAACCTGAAGGGGCGAAATCTCCCGGTCACCTTTGGCTTGAGGGGAGGACGCTGGTCCATCTGCGTGAAGACCAAGAGCGCCCAACACACATGCCGAGAGGACCTGCAAAGCGCACGGGGCCTGGTTTTCTCAACCCTGCAATGGCTCCGGCCCGAACACGCTCGGTGATGCTGCTTGCAGATGCGTTGGAACACGATTGGTTGGTCAAGCCCGGTCACGATCTTCGCGCTCTTGATGCCCTCTGTGCAACAGGAGTGCGTGTTCGACGGTGGCGAAATGAACTTCCTGATGAAATCCAACCCCGCCTTCGTATTGCAGCAAACGATCTTGACGCCTTCGCTCTTGATTGGTTAAAGCGCTCCCATGGTGCGTTCCCTCCAAAAATTACCGTAGGTCACGCTCTTGAAGACGACCGATATGAGCGGATACCTGAAGGAACCATGGAAAACGGAATTTTTGTCATGCAAAACGACGCCCGTATTGCCTTGATGGAAGCAGCCTACCAGTGGGTTGACCTCGACCCCTTCGGCTCTCCTGTGAATTTCCTGGATTCGGCCATCCAAGGACTTGCAAGAATCGGCTTCCTCGAGGTGACGGCCACCGATACCGCTGCGCTAACGGGCTCAAGCGCTTCGTCACAACAGCGCCGTTACGGTGCAAAGGGAATCGTTGATACCTATGCGCATGACGATGGAGTGCGCGTTCTCCTCGGCCTCGTAGCAACTACCGCTGCTCGTCATGACCGATTCATTGAACCCGTTTTAGCACTCTTTGATGGCCACCATGTTCGTGTAAGCGTCAAGGTGCGACGAAGTAAGGAACGGGCATCCGATGTCATGGACATGATGGGTTGGCGCATTCGTGAACCTCATGGCGGTTATCGGTTTGTTCAGCATCCAACTCCCGAAGAGGTCGAGCGGGGAAGCGGCCCAATGTGGGTCGGCCCTCTTTGGAGCAAAGACATCGCTGGTAGAATGACCGAAGAGCGTGCCCTTGCCCTATGCTCGCCGTCGTTGGACGAAGTTGAACGAGCAAGAACTTCAGGTTTGGAGTGGGACGACGCAGACCAAGAATACTCCCAGCGGGAATTGCGACGAAGTGTTCGTTACATTGCCGACGCTGCAGATCTGATGAGTCGGGACCACTTGTTGTTGCATATTGACGACCTTCCTAATATGGCGGGTGTGACGCATGCTCCAAAGTTGGAAGTCCTGTTTTCTTCCCTCAGAGAGCACGGACATTGTGCGGCTCGAGTTCCAGATATCGACCCGTTCTTTGTCACTGATGCTCCACTTGAGGCGGTTCTTGAGCGGGTGCGCTCGCTGGTTGGATAACGCCGACGGGAACCTTTCATCCGAATGATGGGTCAATGTCCGTGATGTTGGTTGCTTCGGGTGCTGGGAGCATCTGTGAGGCATTCTCTATGATGTTGCGTACGTTGTCTTCAATGTCCCGGGCGTTTTCCAACAAGTCGGTCAATGGAATATCTAATCCCGTCAATTCGCCAATAGCCTCAACCGCAATAGCTGCGGCCCGAGCATCTGGATACATTGGGTTTGCTTCAGAAAGAAGGGCGGTGATGTCAATGCCCAAACGGTCACCTTCACCCAATAAGAATCCGGTAATTCCAGCAACGATGCCTTGCTGAATGGGTTCGATGTCCAAACCCTTCAACCGGTTTCTCGAGGCTTGGATTGAACCAACACCAAACAAAGCTCCTTCGGTTAATTCTTTTTCCGGTCGAACGAGCCCATCAATGATAATGAGGCGGTCGAAACCACCTTTTGTGAACCACTCAAGAACGGTGGATGCAAAGGTGATATCGGTTTCATTTCCGAACTGTATTTCGGAAGTGAACACGCCTACTCCCTCACCCTGATAAACACGTACAGGATGTTTTGGAATCTCGTTGTGTATGAGGGCAACGGCAGGGAAATCAGCATGCATGACGGTTCCTAATTGTTTCAATTTCAACTCTTTGATGATGTGAGATGTGGCAATGACCCCGACCATCCCTGCAGTGGTGAATCCACAGATTGCAACGCCTCCGGTTCTTGGGTCAGCATCTTGGTGCAAAACCAACGCGTACGATTGAAGATTCGCATCCATAGCATTCCCTCCGGTTTGCATCCACTCGTCAGCCCATCAAAAGACTCGCGCCTGAATCAATCTTCCCAGACAGCCCAGTCTTCCCAGCCTTCTTCGCGGTACCACCAGACGCCTTCTTCATCTTCCCACCATTCGGTACCGTTCTCGTCCATTGAGATTCCATCGTTCTCTTCGGTTGCTTCTTCAGTCCATTCCTCTTCGGACGAATGTTCCTCCTCATGGGTGTCTTCAGCACCCGTTTCGAGGCGGGTCTCTTCAGCAGTTGCGCCAAATTGGAAGGCATCAGCACTGCTTCCAAGCATTGAGGATTCAATTCCTTCAGGGGCTTCTTCATGCAATTCTTTACCCTCTGCCTTAAGTGAATCAAGAGATTTGGAGGCGTTCAGGTCAAGACTCTTCGGCCCGGGGCTAACGTCTGGGGCAGCCATTGCTTCAGCATAGTAATCTTCCTCGTCGTCCTCGTCAAAATCGTCATCGAGTCTTGAACGCATGAAGATGGCTCCCCCAATGGCGGCAGCCACGAAGATAACAATGCCGATTCCGACCAATACTGGGGTCATGGAACTCGAAGCTCCATCACCTTCATCGTTGCTCTGACCGTCGTTGGTATTGTCTGTATCAACCACAAGTTTCTCCGAGAGCGTCCACCGTAACTCACCTTCAGTGCTGGCTGTAGGCGTGGTCATGGAATCGCACTGATTGGCTCCGCCGAACTCAGAGCATGAGAAGTAAACGACGTAGCCCACACCTTGAATTCCAGGGAACAAACCATCGGATGGCCCATTGCGGATCGGCGAGAATTCCACTTGGACTGAGGCCTCCGCAGAAATGGTGAAGATTGGCGCGCTGCCCACACCAAAAGGCGCCTCAAAGGTGACTGGCGGAGGGGTTGTTGGAGTCACTTTCCAGGAAAACCCGAGGAGCACATCAAACGGATTCGGATTGGTGATGGTGCACGTAATGCGCTCGTCGGTACTGTTTTGCTCCCATGCGTAGGTTGCAGTTCCACAGTCAATCGTTCCAGCCAGCGTTGCATCCGGGAATGTCGTTTCGTTGCTGGTGTTGGAGGAGGAGTTGGTTTGATTTTCTTCTACGGCAGGTGATCCTTCAAAGTCGATCATGACCGCCATACCTTCGGTGTAATAGTACGGAGTGAACGTGTCCAGATGAATGTGTAAGAATCCACCGTATGCGCCAATTCCAGAGAGTTCCATCTCGTTTCCACGCACCTCTCCAATTCCCGCTGATACCTCTGAACCATTTTCATCGTTCGCAATCCATCCAACGACCATGTTTGCAAGCAGTACCTGTTGTTCGGCGATGTCTGCATTGACGAGGAGAACCGTTGAGAATGATGCGTTCTCAGTAAGGAGGATTGGCTCGACGGTCGTGAAGGACACATCAACGACGCCAAAAGCAGAAGATTGGTTGAATGCAGGGGTTAGTGGGCGGTCTATGAGTCCTCCTTGGCTTCCTTCGTATGAAACTGAAAGGGTCATTTGGCCAAGCGCTTCAATTGGGCCCAGAGTGGTGAGGTTAGGGATTGAAAACACCGCTATGCCTGATTCATTTGTTGTTTCAACGAGCGTGAAGTTATCGTTTTCACCGAGAATGTTCAATGTTAAATCCGCTCCAACAACACCCGAACCGTTCTCATGCAAATGAGCGGTAACATCCAACGCCCCATTCTTCTTCAACAAGACATGTGAGGTGGTTTCATCGCTTGTAAATCCAAGATAGGTCACGTCAAGCGAGGTGGTTAACGCCGAGTCGTTTCTGGTGAACACTGGGCCAAACGCTGTCGCATCGTATGAAAAATTACCAAACTGGTCGACGCCAACAACGGTGACGAAGTAAGGCGTTCCATCAAGGAGGGCATTGCCTTCATTGTCAACGCTCAGCGTGGAATTAAAGACTGAAGCCGCTGTTGTCATGGAGGCACTCATTCCGTTAAGTGAAGTGAAATTCACAGCACTGACGTAAATCTGATGTTCATTCACGGATGAATGTCCCGGGGACCAAGTGATGTCCAACGCGCCTCCAGAATCGCTGGGGCGGTCTACAGCCGTCACGTTCGGTATGTAGGACTGAGGGGGAGGGTAGGGGACGGTGATTGAAAGAGGGGCGGAGAGATTGCTGGTCACTCCGTATTGATGGACACTGCGGACATAGTAGTCGTATTGTTCACCGGGGGAGAAATTCATATCGATCGTGAAGTTGCTGATGCTGCTTGAATAGGTATCAAGGAGATCTAAGTCTTGATTCTGGCCCACCCTGTAGATGATGAATTGAAGCAGGTCGTCACCAAAATCGGTTTGATTCTGCCATCCAAGTTCCAAACTCGTGCTGTTCAGTTGATTGATTTGCAATATCGGAGTTGGCGGTAGGGCGATATTAGGTGCGCCTTCGGTGTAGGCAATGGTGGGGTTGGAAATCTCAAAACTACCGTTTCGTGTTGAGGAAAACAGCAGAGGTACGTTTAACGTTCCTGAACCACCGGTCATCTGTTGATTCAATACATTGGTGAGATTACGAGAGGGATGTGGATTAAGATTCACCTGAAATTCTGCATCATATGTAATGTTGAGATCTGTAAAGGTGAACATGCCCCCAGCCAATGTGCTCAACGAAAAGTTGACCGGAGACATTTGAATGCCGTATCCATCGGTAATCCACGGCCAACTGAAACTCATAGCGCTCAACTGCGTGCTCAAGTTGTTGACTGGGTCGAGTATCTGAAGCGGTGCGAGGCCATTTGAGCCGTTTCCAGCATAGCCTGATGCGGTGTAATCAGCCATTGAATTATGGTCAACATCGTAACCAATTTCGTGCCAGGCACCTATGAACACCCCGTGCTGTGAACCTTCACCTGCGACGACAATGTGTTCGCGTATACCATCGCCATCAAAGTCTCCGAAATCGATGGACTTGGGCATGGTCCAGGGTTCCAATATTGCTGAAGCAGATGAGTTAACTCGTCCCTTGTTGCTGCCGTAAGTACGGAAATTGTAAGCAGTAAAGTTGCCATCTAATGTGCTCGAAATGCCATCGCCTTGGGTCAACTGAGGAAGGAGGAGCGAACTGTCCATGTCGTAATCGTGATCGATGATGGTCGCATTGGTGAGGTCCAAGAGACCGTTGTGATTCTCCTCATTCCAAGATGTAAGGCGATTTTCAATTGAGCGGTGTCCAGTGCTACGTGTGGCAATGAAATCGAGGTCTCCATCGTTATCAAAATCGCCGTACACTGAATCCGTTCCGAGTCCATCAAAGCGCGTCACCAGCTCTGCAAAGGCCCCGTTTGGCGAATACTGCAGTTGGATGCATTGGCCTGTGGTATCCACCACGACCAACTTGTATGGGTTCAATTCACCATTAAACCGAGCCAGGTACATTGCCGTCAAAGAGGCTGTTGTAGTGCCTTGAGGAGTTTCGTAAACAACGGCCGAATCTACGCTTGAAAACCCGTTGGACTTGGTGCTAAATTCTGCAATATCAACTCCTCCACCGGTTCGGATGGTTACCAAGTCTGCATATCCATCATCGGCAACATCTCCAATATCCAAATCAATGACTGAAGAGGGGAGCGTAAAATTGGCCCGGGTTGGAAAGTTACCTGTGGTGCCGTTGTAGATGTGGATGCAGAGCAAACTGTCCACCGGTGCATACGTGACCACGTCTTCAAAGGAATCACCGTTCAAATCGGCAACCATCACCCGGGTAGCATTCGTACATGTTGGAACCCATGATGTGTTGGAAACGCCCGTAGTATTGGTATAACTCATGACCGTGAAGGCGGTCCCAACTCCGGTACTTGCATTTGAGGACGAAAGAAGGATGGCGTCTGCCAGACTGTTGTTTTCGATGTCACCAATGGCCGTATCGGTTATCGGCCCCAATGGAAAGAAGCCGCCAGTCAAAGTAGGTTCAAACCCAACGGTCATTCGAGCATCGGTTATTGCAGAACCGTAAGGAAGAAGGAAGTCGGAAGTGTTGGTACTGGCTTGGATGGGCCCATTTGGTTCGATGGCTAATGCAGATGAGTTGTTTCCATCTGCAAACATCGTCTGCAATCCAAAGTCTCCGTAACCGGTTTGATTGAATTCCCACTCATTCTCTCCGTTTTGGTCGAGGTCCAGCCAAACCTTACCCGGCGACTGGGTTGTTCCAGAATCGGGAGAGAGGAAGAAAAGAGACTGTTCGATCGTAGTGTTTCGCTCCAAATCAAACCCAATTGAGGTGTGTGTGCCCCCGTTCATGGTGATTGTTTCTTGGGCTGTACCCGTGGAAAAAACAGAAATGGTGGTGGATTGGGCGCTAGCAAACATAACTGACCAGCCAGGGCCAACCATCATCAAAACAAGCAGGGTTCCCAGAATTTGACGGGATTTCATCTCAAGGCCTCAAGGTTGGCTGCGCATTACCTGTTATGTTTGTTTTGTCGCGTTGAACGCTTAAATTTTCTAAAAATGTATCATTTTTCACAACATAAGGTTATGAAGGATTGAGTGTCGTTATTGGTCAAGAGGCGATTATTTTTGCGACTTACAGTTCAAGCCGGTGACATTGAGATTAATCTCGAAGGCGCCGCCATTCAAATTGACGAACAATTGGCTGCGGCCAAGATTGACCACACATGGACCATGCTCCTCGAACGCATCCGAGAGGCAAGAGAAAACGCACTTGAAGCCGCTGTGAATGCGGCAAGAGATGCCGGACTGCCAGAACGAGGGTCTGCGTTCCGCGCCCTTCTGGACAATTGTGCATTGTCGCGGAAACCTGACCAAGTGTTGGGCGCCATACACTACTTGCGCGACGTAGAGGGTATTAGCGACAGTCCACCTCGTGTGGTCAACCAATTGTTTAGTGATGCAGGCATTGACCCACCAGGCAACCTCTCCCTCTACCTCAACCGTCTGAAGGAAAGGAATTTCCTCATCGTCCCTCGTGGAAAGGATGAGAAAAATCGATTCGCAATCCTTACACCCGAAGGCCAAGCACACTTGGACAAGCGCTCCGGCGCTTGAGGTGCTCAAATGGTCATGTCCGGTGGAGGAAAAGGCGATCCTCGGGACGATGAGACAACTTCTGAAGAAGCCGAAGTGCTGGATTGGTCTTTTCAAAACAAGACCGAATCGCTCGTGAGAAAGGGGCGTCACACCGGTTCAAATTTCCGAAGGACCATCTTTGACAGGGCCGACCTAACCGAAGGGGATTTTACCCACTGTGACTTTCGTCGTGCTTCGATGGTTGATACCGATTTGATGAAATCTTCATTCGACCACTCGGATTTCCGTGGTGCTGATTTGAGAAAAGCAAGACTGAACCTTTCAAATTTTAAGAATTGTAAATTCAAGGGTGCCGACTTACGTGGAATACGAGGCAAATACGCGATCTGGCAGGGTAGCGATTGGTGGAACGCCACCATGGACGACGAATTGCGAAAGGCCCTTGCCAAAAAATGGCCAAAGCCTGAATGAACCATTCACTGCACAACTGATTGAATCAGTCATCCTTTTCCTTCAATCCGGTAGCATTGATATCGCCAGCGATTGCACTGTCCTGAATGTTGTAAGTAATATTCTGAACAACTGTGGTTGACTTTGCTTTCTCCAACTCATCCTGCATATGCGTTTTTTCAAGTTCAGCCCGAGTGACTGTTTGCTGTAAACGTTGTATTTCATCATTGACTGATTCGTCTTGTACCACAATGACTTGGAGGTTGAGAGCCATCCGAGCTTTGGTGTTCAAGAGAGGTAACGCTGTTACCGCGAGACATAAGGACATGATCGCTCCACAAAGATACACCCATATTTCGTAAGTCAGCATCATAGCGTCACCCAAGTGCATTTGAGCTGAATCGTTGATGAGATAACTTCCATAAACGCCGGAAATCAGGCCAAGCACTGCTCCCGTTACACAGAGATACGCTCCGTTGATGTTCAATCGATGCAAGAGAGGCGTCCCAATAAGCAAGCAAATCGTTGCTATTGCCAGCCCAATTGAACGGATCAGGTATCCCTTATTTGTTTGAACTTCATCTTCAAAGGCTCTAAAGTCGTCCACGGATGTTGGCTCTCCACCCTGACTGTTTGGAGTCGCCAGGAAGGTATCAACCTGGGAATCCGTAAGCCCGCCTTGGTGCTGAAGCCAGTCTTGATAGGAGAACCCCGCCAGTAAAAGCGCGCTGAAAAAGAGGATGATGGCGATGTTCTTCGGCCCTCGCGTGTCTGGTTTAATGCCTTCATTATTCATTATCTACCCCTCCATCTAAATGGTTGAGCAGTCCCGTTTTGAGGCGCTCTGGAATCGGTGTTGGCTTCAGCGTATCCATGTCAACACAAACGGTGGTTTGGGATGATGACCAAACAAGATCTGCGTGTTGATTGATGAAACGATATTCCCAGACCAACGATGTGGTCCCGATATGGGAAATTGATATATGCGCTGAAATACGGTCGCCATACCTCATTGGCGCTTTGAATTCCGACGCGATGTTGATCACGGGAAAACCAACTTTCAGTTCTCCAAGAACCGTTGGATAATCCACACCGCACATCTCTGGCCAAGTGGCTTCAAACACCCGATGTGCCAGGTCGTAGATTCTTGGGAAGTAGGCGATATTGGCCAAATCGACCATCGGGAATTCCACGGAGCGTTCAATCACTACGGCCATGGACTTTCCAGGCGTCTCAATTCAATGAACCCTTGTACGAAACAGGGCGTTGTATCACCCTCGCGCTTATATTGGGGCGGCTGGTCGGCCAAATTGGCCCTATAGTGTAGCTTGGATATCACAGAGGCTTGCGGAGCCTCGAACCCGTGTTCGAATCGCGGTGGGGCCGCCATTCAACCATGAATCAGCTCAAGCAAGAGCCAAGTTACGAATCTGCTCATCAAGAAGAGCGACGGTTGTTGCTTCTTCTTCAGTGATGGTTTCATCGTAAAAAGATTGAATCGTTGCAGGGTCGTAATCCTCACTCTCAATGGTTGTCAACAACTTCTTGGCGAGAGGGGGGTAAACTGAGGCGACCTTTCTGACAAAAATGGGGTCTGTCTGCCACTCGGATGAGTTGCGAAGAATTGCAGGAGATTCGGATAGATGGTCGATGAGGTCAAAGAAGCCGCAAAGCGTGTAATGTTGGGAGGTTTCGGCTAGATGGTCATCAAACATGTCATTCCACCAACTTTGACGTGACTTTGAGTATTCTATCTTGAAGCCGCGAGCCAGTGGATTTCCAAAAGAAACGCGCCACTTCCATCCGTTTGTACCTCTCAAGGTAAAATGGTCAGATTTGGGGTCCAAACGCCCACCGTATTTCATGAAAAGATGTTCTGACAAGGATTCGGTGAGGGGACTCTCTCTTAACCCGTACATGGCGTACAATGCATGGCGTAGAGGGCCCATGTTTTCTTGAAGCCATGTCGACTCATCGTTCATGAGCCCCAGCAAATATGCTCCAAGGAGGTCGTATGCAGGCATTGAACCGTTGATTTGGACTTGAACGCATGCAGTTTTTGGTTGGTCGACAAGAGTTCCTTTGGGGTGGATTTCAACCTGGTCAAAAGAACTGTAATCAAAGGGGTTGTTCATTTTGTTGAGAAACCCGCCCATGTCAACACGATAGGTTGCAAGCGTTCCATTTACAATGATTCGACCAGCCTTGTCGAGAAACATTCGGTCTTGGTTTCGGGCTACGATACTGCTGACTAACTTTGCAGCCCGATTGGTTGCTTGAGCAGCCTCCAACATTTGGTTCAACAGCAATTCCCTTCGGTAATCTTGGACAACTTCACTCGCTTGGTTTTCTTCTTCATCGTCCGGACTCATGGTTTAGATGGCCCGTAAGGATATATGAACCCTCAAGGCCATTCCACAATTTCCCACTGGTATGAGTGCGCGTGCTTTCGTAGAGACCCTTCTGGGTTAACAGCAATTGCATGCCCGCAGAGCTTCATAAACCACGAATCTGCAAGGGTATTTCCATATCCATAACATTGACTGAGGTCGTGATTGTTTTCCCTCGCATCCAATTCCACTACGGGGACTTTGCCTTTGCGACGGGGGACGCTCCAACCCCGCTCAGAACCTGACAAAATGCCTGTTCGCTCGCTTGGCCCGCAACCGTACACTGCGTCCATGTTGAGAACCTGAGCCATCGCTTCAGCCATGGGAGCAACGGTAGCCGTAACAAGGATCAAACGGTGGCCTTGATCACGATGCCACTGCAGTCGTTCCCAAGCTCCCGCTGAAACATGTTCTTTCAAGACATGTTCAGCCAAGTGCTCTGAATAGTTCTCAAGGACTTCCCATGACGCTAGAGATAGGTGGCCGCGGTTTCGGGCCGCATCGTAAACAGAACGACCTCGTAATAAATTGGTCAAAAAACCAGATGTCCATGCTACTGCACCCCATGGAATACGCCATGGACGACGTTTAGCGAGATGAGCCGTGAGGGTTTTTTCGCTGGACGCATTGAGGAGCGTTCCATCGAGGTCGAAATAAGCAGCGATTTGCCCCTCCATATTGGTGCTGATGAGCGGGCCCTACATGAGACAAACCCACAATTCTCCTTTATTGGCTTGATTTTTTAGAAGGCTCATCGCCAATCAAACCGTACACGCGGCGACCAGCACGATGGTCCTGCCACCACGTGAGGGTGGCACCAAGATGTCGTGTGATGAAGAAACCTACTTTTCTTGGAGTAAGGCCGTGGTTGCGCATCCCTTGATCGTGGTTCAAATTAGCGACGATGGCTTGGGCAGAACAGCCTGGATTCGCTGAAACAAAATGTCGAACCTCACGACACATACGGTTGAATCGTGCTCTTTTTTGACTGCCTATACCTGTCCTGTTTGACATAAACGGCAAAATCTTGTTGAACCGTTATCAAAGATTCGTTGGGGGTTACTCGAACGAAACGGATTGGGTGGTCTTCCAGTTAGCCGTGGCTAACTTCTTGGCTTTTCCATCAGCGATGATCGGGTGAATCTTGTTGAGCCGTCCGTGCATTCCATGGACGTGAAACTTCACGCGCAGTTCTGCTGCTCGGTCTCGGTGAAGGGCTTCGTCTTGCTCATCGTCGAGTTCGACTGAAGCAAGTTCATGGCCTTGATTTGCGCAACGCACAGAAAGGGTGTTGTTTGCATAGAAGAGCGAGGGCCTGAAGTCCCAGTCGTCTGGATCATTCATCCAAACGGAGAGGTCAACAGACAAGGCGTCTCGAATCGTAACTCGGCTGACTTCAACTGTATCGACCATGATGACCATTCCTTTCCAAGGCGCCCCTCTTCATACACCTTTCTCTTTCAAACGCTGGAATCGCTGACGGCTACTTCCGATAAAGAAGGCCTCATAACGGTGATTTTAACGCTCAAAACCCAATCGTTCCCCGGGTCGGGGTCTGGCTCTCCAAATATTGAATCGGGGTCGGATTGTTGAGCAACAACCGACCAAATCCATTCGCCTTGGCCGGTTCGGTTTCCTCGGTCACCCAACAAGAAATTCAACAACTCTTCCTCTGAATCCGATACGAACAAACCTTCTTCACCTGGTGAATTCATTTCATCAAGCGACATTTCAGCCGTTGCGGGTTCATTGGTGGTGTAATTTCCGGCTTGGGTTTGAGCAGTTTTTCTATAATTATCATCAACGATATGGAGGACCAGTGAGAAGTTATCGTGTGGAGGTGCAATGTCTCGATCGAGTTCCAACAAAGCGTCAAAGGCGATGATGCGCCCGTTTTCGCCTGGTGTCAGATTCCCTTCCCATGTCTGACCCTGTTCAAGATACTCGTCCCAGGAAATGTCAATGGTTTCAGTGACCCAGACAACGTTGAACGTACGTGTTGTGATGTTCAATTCAAACGATTCTATCGCAAATGCTCCATCGCTGTCATCGATTCGAAGAATGCCATGAATCATGCCTGAAGTTGTTGTATCAAAGAGAACTTCGGGCGTTAAAGCGTCCAAATCATTGAGTGGGTCTCCGTCTCCATTGGTATCGACCTTGATGTCAAAGTCCCAAGAGAAGGCCATTTGCCCGCCTTCCGGGTCGTAAGATTCCGAGGCATCGAACAGGGCTGAATCTCCAGCGCGAACCGATGTGGGCATGCTGATGTTGATGACCGGCGCTCCGTTAACCAAAACAGTCGCAACGGCATCGTCGGTTCCGCCTTGGTCGTTGGTAACGGTCAAACGAACGATGTATTGCCCGTGATTTGGGAACGCATGAGAGGTGAAACCCACTACGGTTTCGGCGGTTGAGCCGTCACCAAAGTCCCAACTGTAGCCGGTGATGATTCCCTCAACAGCGGAGGAGTCTCGAGCGTCCAAGGTTACCATTTCGCCTTCTTGAATGAGGGTTGGGTAGGCTTCCAATGTGGCCCGAGGAGAAACCGTTGTGTCCAAGGCTTGCAAGCAACCGGACAGCAATGAAATGAGAACAAAGCCAACGGCAAAGGCGGTTGACACCTTTGTTCGCTTTAGGGAATGCTTCATGTTAGAAACGACCGGCCCATCCTTTCTAACTGTTCGGTTGAAGTGATTAAACAGAAGCCCTGTTTTCATGCCCGTCGAAGACGACGGTTTCGGATATATCCCCTTCGACCATTGCATCTTCATAGGGGTCTTCAACCTCTGACACATCATGGATTTCAACCTCATCTTGATGGGTAAATGACGGTGATGTACCTTCACTGAGCAAGTCTTCAATTTGAGCCTGACTGGCATCATAAGGCGCTGGAACGCTGTTCGCTAAGGGCTCCAAGACCGGGTCGTCTTCTTCGAACAGGGCGAGGGCTTCCGTTGCGCGTTTTTCCTGAGTGTGATGGAAGGTGGTCATGTCCTCCTCCAATACCGCAGGCTCTACAACAGGCGTATTACCTACAGAATCGGTTCTTCCTATGACTTGATTCAACCAACTTCGAAGCCCCATATTCCGCCCAAGGGCTCATCGGGTTTGAGAGTGATGTTCAAAGAGGAGCAGTTGCGGTGAAATGTCATGGGGCAAGACCTTTTCCAAGGCGAAAAAGTTCTGGCCTTTGACCTTGAGACCACCGGGGTATCAACACAAGAGGACAAGATTGTCCAACTCGCTTTGATCGGCAGTGCTATCGATGGAACAGCGGTCAACTTCGAACGCTTGGTCAACCCAAAACGCTCCATACCCTATGATGCAAGTCGAATCCACGGGATTTACGACAGAGATGTTCGCAGCTTACAAGGGTTTGAAGCCGTGGCTGACGAGGTCGCTGAATTGATTGAAGGCGCTGTTTTAGTAGGCCACAATGTCAGAAAATTTGATTTCGCCATGCTAGAAAAGGAATTTCTCCGGCTCGGTAGACTTTGTCCGCAACCTAAGGCGATTATGGATACGCTTGAACTGGTCCGGAGACTCAAGATTCCAAGACCTCACAATCTTGGCTCACTTTGCAGCCGGCACGGAATTCGTCTGGAAGCCGCACATACTGCCGCTGCAGATGCTGCTGCAACGCTGTTGCTGTTTTGGCGACTCTCCGTTGAACATTCTCCAGCGTTCCGAAGGTCAATCCCCGAACTTGAACGATGGATTGTTCACGGCGAAGGAAACACGGACGCTTCGGAACTTGGCAGAGGTTTGAACGACTTGGAACCGGTGGATTCCTTAGGAAAAGTTCGTCGCGATGGTGCCCATTACGTTGTCTCTTTTGGCCGTCACAGAGGAAAACATCTTTCTGAAATTCAAGCAATAGACCCCGGTTATGTCGGGTGGTTGCTTTCCCCTAATGGAATCGAATGCGAAGATACGCGGCAATTGTTGCGCGAACATCTACGCTGAGAGGGGCTCGTACGGTTCGCCGTCCGGCAAAGGATTCCACGGAAGAACATCACACCACGGACCAACTCGCCAGGAACGTCGAGCCGTCATGATCGACCCGAGAAACAGCGGCCCTTGGTAGCCTTGAGTTCGCAATTCTTCGAGAGCATCTTTTCCACGACCGTCGAATTTTGCTGAAACTCGGTTGCCTGTTGGGATTGCTCGTCCGGTCTCATCCAATGGTTCGCAAAGTTCCACAACGCCGACACCGCTGACGTCGTCGTATTGATGCAAAAGGACGACGGCATCGCTGAAATCATCTTTGTGAAGGGTGCCGGACTCTTTGCGCCAAGTCCACCAGTGCGGGCACCACGCCTTCCAATCGCAGAACCCTCCACAACTGTCCGGTCCAGGGGTTGGCTCCATGGGAATGGGGGTGGCTTGCGTTGCCTCCCAAGCAGCGTATGCGTCTTCGAGGACGCTTGGCCCTAGAGCAGCCCACTTGCTTGCTGTTTTGGTGTACCATCCTTCAGTACGAACCGGTGGCGCGCTTGGATTGTTAGCGAGAAGAATGTCCCGATACATTCGGAGTTGGCGATTTACTTCGGTCTTCAGTTCCTTTGTTGGTGCGTTGCCAGTTTTTAGGTCTGCAACCAGCCAGCCTTTCATCGTGCCATCCTCGGCCATATCTGCGAACAATAAATCCAAGCGGCCCATTAGACGGCCGTCACTGGTTTTGAGTTCGCCCTCTACGGCGATGGTGAGTTGTTGCAATCGCTTCCAAAGGGCAACGGTGATGTCTTCATGGGGCAGTTCACGCGCCCCTAAGTGGTCAAGCAAGAGAATAACGCCCCCTCGTTGTTGTTTGAGCGCTTCCTTCCATTTGTCTTCTTTCCAATTGGGGCGTCTGGGCGTAGCCATGAACACTGCCTTTTCCTCTTCCCAACGTATCTTGAGAACACGCTCTGCCTCACGGGGCAACCATCCTGCTTCCTTATCCCCGCGTCCTGAAAGGTCCAAGTTGAGCAAATCTTCAATCGAAGCGTGGACTGCGGTTCCAAGCGAGGCCGCCATTCCCGCCTTCCGTGGGAGGCGTTGTCGGCTGAGCCAATACATCCTCGGACAAGTCTCGTAGCGATTCCATGCGGAAGGCGAAAGGCTGTGTGGACGTGGCGAAGGAGTTTCGTCAGCGCTCATGGCTGTTGGTGAACCTTGTCAATGATGAAGCCTTTGATGTCATGGAGCCAAAGCGTTGAAGGCGCACGGTCCGTTAGGGGAACTCATGGATGGCCCAAGTCTTCGAATCAATACCATTATTGAACAAGAGAATACCATGGTTATTGCTTGCTTCCCAAGTGTTGGAATGGTTTCCAGTATTGTAGCTCACTACCTCATCGACCATTTGGAATTGGAGTTCGTCGGCGGTCTCGTCGATGACCGCCTACCTACCCTTTCTTTGATTCAAGAAGGTGTTCCCTTGCCCCCAATCCGGGCCTATGCTGGGAAGCCTCAGTGCAGCATTGATGGCTGTGACCAGGTGATTCTGCTCATGAGTGAAATGGTTGTTCCCGAACCTCTCGTTCACAAGATCGTATGGGCTTTGTTTGAGTGGTCCAAGGAGCACAAAGTATTGGCTGGTATCGTTATTGATGCATTCGCTAAGGCGGGCATGAAGAGCAATATGGACGGTGTTGAGCCCGTTGTCGAATACGAAGACACAGACGGTATCGATGTTGTCGGGATCGGATGCAACGAGACCGTTCGAGATATGCTCAAAGAAATGAATATCCCTCTGCTCCAACAAGGAGTCATCCGTGGAATGAATGCTGGCATCCTAAGCGAAGCAACCCGCAGGGGCCTGGGCACCATGTCCATCATGGTCGAAGCTGACCCTCGTTGGCCCGACGCTCGTGCTGCAGCAGTACTCATTGAGAAACTGAATACGCTTCTCCCAAGCATTGACCTTCCAAACCAGCCACTGATCGAAGAAGCTGAGAAACTTGAAGCACAACTCAAAGCACTCATGGACAGTGCTGGAAAAAGCGAAGACAGTTCTCCCAGTACCAACGCTATGCTTTACGGTTGAATTCATCAAAAGTCAAAAAGCGAAGGTTGTCCGACGTTTCCTTTCTCGGCTGATGAAACAGACGGCGTAGGTGCTTCTGAATTCAGTTCGCTCAAAAGGTCGGCTTCACTCCATACTGCGATGCCCAAAGATTCTGCTTTTGCTTTCTTTGACCCTGCTTGTTCACCAGCAACAAGAACGCCGAGTTTAGCAGAAACGCTCCCCACCACTTTACCGCCTGCGTCTTGTATGATTTGTTGGATCTCTTTTCGAGGCTTACTTAGCGTTCCTGTCAGACAAAAGGTTCGTCCTTCAAACGGCCCGCCAGCCGCTAGGAGGGGTTGGGGTTGGACGTCAATAAGAGATAGCAAATCCTCAAGCATTTGTTTGCGCTGATGCAACCCATCTCTGAAATGCAGGGCAACGACAGAGCCAACGCCATCAATGCCCATGAGATTTCGCAGTGCCTCATTGTGGGTGAATGGCTTTCCATTCTCTCCAACAGGTGGGCCAAAACTGGCTTCGCCAAAAGCAGCATGGGCGGCCTCCAACCATTGCATCAAGCCCGGTGCATCGTGAAGTTTTTGGGCCATTGCTGTTGCAAGTTCGGGCCCGATTCCCGGCAATCCTAAGGCATGAAGAAAACGCCCGAGTGTCATCGCCTTGGATTTTGAAATCTCATTGAGAACGTTGTTCGCGGTTTTCTCTCCTGTTCGTTCAAGGCCCATGAGTTCGTTGAACGTCAACCGATAGAGGTCTGCAACCGTTGTGATAACGTGTTCATCGAGAAGTTGCTCAACCAACTTTTCCCCTATTCCGTCCATTTCTAGGGAACGGCACCAGTAAAGAATTGACCTACTTGTTCTGGCTTCGCAAAACAATTCCGGACACTTGAGGAAAGCTCCCTCTCTCTCAATGCCCCCTCCGCAAGCAGGGCAGGTTTCAGGTGCTAAAATGGCGGCTTCGTCCGGCAGTGTAGCCTCATAGCGTTCACCGGAGGCATGGGTGCGTCCAAGAAGATCTGCTTCACTTGCTCTCCCGAGTCCCTTTTCGATCTTTGGAATCACATCTCCCCGGCGCACAATGAGAATTTTATCGCCGATGTTAACGTCCAATCGTTGAACTTCTCCTAAATTGTGCAAGGTTGTATTTTCAACCGTTACACCCCCAACCCTTTGGGGTGCGATTCGGGCCACTGGAGTGATGTTTCCGGTTCTTCCTGTCTGCCATTCAACGCCCATGAGGACCGAGGTGGCTTCTTCGGGAGGGAACTTCCAAGCCAGGGCCCAGCGTGGATGGTGGGCGGTCATTCCCAATGTTTCGCGCTGGGCTAAATCGTCAAGTTTGAAGACCACTCCATCGATTTCAAACCGATAGGCACTCCGCTGACTCAGCCAATCTTGGGATTGGTCAAACAGGAGTGTTCCCGTCGTTGCAGGCGATTCACCATCATGGAGCGCCCATTTTGCTGGCTGGATTCCAAGAGACTCTTCCATCCAAGCGAGAATTTCAGTATCGTACCTAAAGGATGGAATCTCCATGCTGTCGGGGTGGCGGTCTTCTCCTTGAGGAAATTGAGCGTCGTAAGCCTGGAAGACCAAATCAGAAGCGTCAGCCTTACCGTCATCGTGCTTTTGTCGCAAAGCCCCTGCCGCAAGGTTACGAGGGTTTGGAGAGACGTCCTTGTACGTTGATTCGAAGACAGAAAGCGGCATGACAACTTCACCGCGGACGTGAAGATCTACTGGGAGGGGCAGCGCTTCTGGGACATTCGCAATTTTACGGGCGTTGCGTGTTACGTCTTCTCCACGCTCTCCACTTCCTCGCGTGGCCGCCCTTACCAATCGGCCAACGCGATACTCCAGCGAGAGAGCAGAACCGTCCAACTTCGGTTGAGAGAGAAAGCGCTTCGAACCTTGTGTGGTCGTGTTAACAAAATGAAGAAGTTCTTCCTTTTTATTCGCCTTGTCAAGACTTCTCATTGGAAATAAATGTTCAACCTTAACGCTGCCAGGAGCGATGTCAGCGCCCACCCGCCGTAGTTGTGGATGATTGGGTTCAAGTTGCTGAAGTTCATCCCAAAGTCGGTCAAAATCAGCGTCGGAAAGTTCGGGTGCAGCGAGATTGTAGTAGAGGTGCGAATGGTGGGCGATTTGTTCGGCGAGCCAGTCGACTCGCTGCGGCGAATGGTCCGGATTTGGAACTTCGCCGCTCATGGTGTTAACACGCATGCGACAGGATAAGAAGCATCGCTTTTGAACGCCTCAATCAAACTTCAAAGCAACAAATTCGCTGTTCTCCAACGGGCAACGCGTCATGATGGCTTCGGTGAGCAAACGAAGGTGAAGTTCGGCCACGACATGGACCGTTGCTTCGAACATATGGCCTGCATGAGGCGTGAGATTATCGTCTGAAAAGGTAGCATGCAAGTGGGTGAACGCGTCGCCATTCTCACGCCGTGCTAAGTTGCCTTGGAGCGTTACAAGTTCGCTACCGCCCGTGATGGTTCGTCGATGGTAATGATGGTCGTCGTCCATGTAGCCGTAAGTACTGTCCCGTGTCCTTCCAATACCACTGGTAATCGCTGCAGCATCAAACCCGATTTCGTCGGCTAGCGTTTGCAGTGAGGCATGAATTTCCTCACCGGGGTCAAGTCGTAAAAAAACATCATCGCCACTTCGTGTCCATTCCATAACACCGCTAGGCGTCGGCACTCCAAGAGAATAACGCTTCATTCTTCTTGATCGCCAACGAAACGCTTCTGAGAACGCGACTGCTCCATGGCCAGAATGTATTCTTTGGCCGTCCCCAACGAAGTAGGATCTCCGCCAAGCGGAAGGGGGCCAAACGGGCCCCATCCATTTCGCAGGAGCATGATTCTGCGTTTTGGTTGACGCTTAGCAAGTCTGAGTCGCTCCCAAGCATAGCTTTGGCCGTCCGCAAAAAGATGGGTTGAGGTGATCGCGTATCGTTTAGGAACGGTCAGAGAAATGAGATGAAGGCAAAGAAGCACATCCCATACAATCGCGTAGATGACCGGAGTGTTGCTCGCCTCAAGCAAGCCCCACGGCAGAACCATCATCGCTGCCATTGAACCAAGATTCCCCCATTGCCGAATCAATTCATGGCTCCCCTCGCTTTTCCATGCAAAGCCTCCGTTAGCGAGCATTCCTAATTCCGGAATATCCCTCCGTTGCCGCGTCAACCAAAAGGCATCCCAAGCAAGTATGACTGCAAGAATACCTACCGCAGCGAACGCCATTTGTTCGGGCGTTGGTAGAAAGGAGGTCAACCGTTCCACTCCTCAAAGGTGAGTTTCGTCGATGGATGTAAATTCACCCGGGCCACCTTTCCGGAGTCGAGCGAAGAACATCAATACGGCAATACCAAACAATGTTACAACAAGCATGATGGCATTGATGTTATCGTTGCCTGAATCCGCTTCGACCCCTTCAAGACTGTCCGGAATACCATCACCATCATCATCCATATCAACGGTCAGCCAAGAGGTCACTCCCTCCGGGCAGTTGAGGTCGTCCGGCTGGGTATCTCCATCGGTGTCCAAATAAGCACATCCATCCAATGGGAAGGCATCTTTCACGTCGGTAAATCCGTCGTTATCATCATCCAAATCGTAAATATCTGGGCCACAGGTTCGCCCAAGTGTTGAGTCGAACCAAGTGTCAGACTGACATGTGCTCAACCAATCGAGGTCGGTATCAAGCAATGTATATTCAATATCAACAGAGGTTGAGGATGACAACCCATAGGAATCGGTCGCTGTAACTTCAACAACATAGAACCCTGCTGTTAGATCGGTGATGTTGAACACTGGTTCGTTTCCATTCTGGAGGACAGCGTTGCCTGAAACATCGTAAACTTTCCATGAAATGATGATGCTTTCTACGCCGTCGATGTCGTCTTGAACGTGAACTGCAGCTCGAATAGAATCGCCTTCCATCACACGTCCACCAGCCATTGGTTCGGTAAGTTCAGCGGTTGGTGCCTGATTGACAACGAGTGAAATCACAACGTTACGGTCCGCTGTTGCAAGTGATTCAACAAAGATTGAGGCTGACGGGGACCCTGCGGAGGTGGCGGTAAAGGATGCTGCAGTTGCAGTAGAATCGGATGAATCCGTTATCATTCGAACGATAATTTCAGCATCTATGGTCGTTCCCATAAGGTGCATCTCTGGTAGAGATGAGTTTGGGAATTGAACGGTGAACTCAGCATTCAGTGGAATTCCATTGCGCTGCGCGTCAAGAACAAAGGTACGGTAAGCGTTGAAACTGCCGCCTTCCGAGACTTCAATTCCATTATGACTTCCATCCACTAGGTCAACATGAGCACCGTAATTCTCAACCAGACCGAGAAGATTCGTATCTTCGAACCGAACATCGTAGCCCTCTGTCGAAAGTGAGGTGCTGGCGGTAATGGAACTGGAACGAACGACGAGGGGCGTTGCCTGTTCGTCAGCGTCAAGATGCAAACCTAGCCCTACTGCGAATTGCTCAATGGTCACGTTGGTAAGGTACAGAGGATCCAAAGAACGCCCGTGATGGAAAACTACGGCTGTCCCTGAACCATCGCCTGAAAGGTGAACGTTCGTGATGGTTCCAGCACTTCGGTCAATATCGATTCCTGGTGCGCCTGTGAGATTGATGTCTTGGAGGTTGAGTGCTTTGTTTTCTGAGCCAATGATTCCTCCAAGTCCTCCTGTCACTCCGTTGACGTCAGAAAGGGCAAAGGTTCCATCGATTGAACTGAGAGAAATGAGGGACCCTGTTCCGCTGAATGCATGTGCATGGACTCCGTCAACCTGACCTGTAACTCCGGTCAAGTCCAAACCTTGTTCAATTCCACCGCCCAGCGTTATCTTTGATACGGAGAGGGAGGTTTGACGCGCCCACAACCCAGGTCCACCGCAATCGGAAAGCGTCACGTTGGACATCGAGAAGATACCGGTTGATTGGAACACCCTGAGGCAGCCGTTTCCTGCGTCTTGAAGGTGGGAGTCTCTCAATTGGACCTCGGCATTGCTACCTGTTTCAACGGTGATGAGGCTCTCCGATGCGGAGCGGGCGAAGAACACGCCGTTAGCACTGAAAGAGCCGTCACCGTTGATGCGTACGGCAGGAGCGGCTTCAACAACTGTTGCACCCGCAAGGTCAATTGAGGCCCCTGCAGAATCTCCGAGAATGAGGCCACCCCAACGTGCACCTGAACCGGTTGATGCAAGCGTTGCTTCATCGACATCCATTGTACCGTTCACGGTAATGGTGGCGTCATTGGACACGCGCAGCGATACGCCATCTTGAACGGTCATGGTCGCATCTTTTGATAGGATAAGGGATGATGAGAGCGTGTATGGACTCCATTGCTTTTCAAGAATCAACCAATCGTTAACGGTTCCAGACGGTAGAGTTGAGGCCATGAAGGTGTGTTCAAACGATACGTTCGTATCCCAAGAGATGAAATCGAGAAGACCGTTTGCTGAAATGGTTAACATCACTGTTCCGTACCAGTTTTCACCTGAACTATCAACAACAAGCGATGGGTGGGATAGGAAGCCATACCCGTTACTGTTGGTTTGAGTGGTTGCTCCTGCAACAGAAATCAACGCACCTTCAACCGGAGACCCTTTGTCGAGAACCGTCACGTATGCCTGAGAAAAGGATTCGAATTTTGCATCGTTTAGAACCGACACTTGAGTCGGAATTCGCCCTTCGTTTTGGCGAACCTCGCAATAAGGCTGTAGTGCAAGGCTGCCGTCGAAATGAATTCCATTAACCTGTTTTTGAACGGCACAATTCCACGTTACATCGCCGTCAATTGTCAAGAATGACTCTTCATCAACGACGCTTGATAGCGCTCCAAGGCGTCCTTGAGGAGATACAGAAAGCGAGGGTGCTTCAATTGTACTTGCTTCACCCTCTAACACGCCAGTGCCGAGAAGAGAAACGGATTCTGAAGCAGGTACGATGAGCACCGTATTCATGAGCGTCAACTGGGCTCCGTCTGAAATCGTAAGACTGCCCGTAAGTTGGTGGGATGCTCCGTCGGGGCGAGGGCCTAAGATGACCACTTTGCTCGATGGAATGGTCCAATCCCCGGCTGGAATGATTGGAACCTGAACGGACTGACCGATGTAGCCGCCCGTAAGAACAACACGAACACCGGCTCCTTGGTACGTAGCATCGATGAGGGAGCCTGAAGATGAAAGAGGGAGCGTCAGTGCGCCGTTTGAATTCGCTACGAATTCAAAGCCATGGACTACCACATTGGCCTCAATCGGTTGGCCGTCCAAATCAGTGAATGTCACGGGGGTTTCTTCCAAAAAGTAAGATTCAGCCGTGTTAATTGTTGGCGAGCTTTCGCTTCCATAGTAGAGCACCCCTAGACCCGAGGCATCACCGGCTCCTTGTGCGGTGTTGATCGGTTCAAAGGATCGAACGGTAGCGGTAGCGGTGGAGGTCTCGAGCAGGAGGGCAACATCGTGAAGTGTACCTGTTAAGTTGATCGCTTGAAGATGTGACTGTCCAACCAAATGGACGCCATAGGTCTGTGCAAGTGTGGAAATGTCCTCTGCTGTAACATCACTGTTGATGAGATGCAGGCCTGCCGTTGAGCCTTGGTGGGCATTCAACGAGGCAATCGTTGCAACACTTCGTTCCATTCGCATTCCGATGGAGGTATTCTCGGTGTTCATTTCACCAAGGTTGAGGTCAGCGTACCACGCGTTCACACCAACAGAGGAAGAATCCCCCGATTGAAAGGATTTGTGAATGGAAATACCATCCCAGTCGTGTACACCACCCAATGCGTCGATTCCCGTAGATTGAACGTCCCCCAACTCCACACCGACCGCAGAAAGGAGAGAGGTTGGCGTTTGGATGTTAATTCCGACGCCATCGGTGACCACGTTCGAGTTTGCAATGTCCAAATGTCCAGCCCCTGACGCAAAGATTGCTTGCTGACTGGCTGTGATTTGGCTGTTTGTTAGTTCATGAGTGCCGCTTCCTGAGAGCGACATGCCTCGTGAAGTATTGAGAAGGTTCAATCCATCATAGGTGCATTGTCCCGAGCATTTCATGTCCACCACGTAGCGGGAGTCCTGGTGGGTAGCATTGAATTCAACATCGTGAAGTTCAAACCCTGAAACCGAGGTCCCTAACAGCATTCGCTGTCCAGAAAAAACGGCTTGATTTATTTTGAGATCGTCTGAATTCGCAGCATCGATAGCGATGGCCAGGTCGGCTCCCACGACATTTGAGATGTTGATGGCGGCCCCTGGGTTAGCGGCGATACCAACCGCAGCATCATCAAGTTCAAGCCCGTCCACATGAAGCGAGCCACCGTGTGCCCGGACGCCAATGCCAGACTGTGACACGTCAAAATCGGTTACAATCGCAGTCCCAGATGAATCAAGTCCAACGGCTGTATCGGTCACCTCAGCATTGCTCAAGGTCAGTGACCCTGAATCAAGGTAGACCGCTTCATAGTCCATACCTTGAGCAGTCAGGTCGTCAACAATAGCGGTGCCCCCATGTACGGCAATACCACGGTATGCATCGTTTAGGGTGAGGCCGTTAGCATTCAACGTCCCTTCTACGCGAAGTGCTGCTGAAGCGTTTGAAATCGAAACCTCGTCCAATGTTGCCGTTCCGGTGGGCGTTATAACAAGGCCAATCCACAGTCCTTGACCGTGTGAGCCTTGGGTGAGCGGGACTGTTGATGAGAAGAATGAGGTTTGGTCAGCATCCAAGGTCCCCTCAACGGTTAACGAATACGTTTTGGCGTCAACCGTTGTTCCGGGTTCAAGCGTCAGTGTAGCTCCTTGGTCAACGGTGACGTTTCCCTCAAGGGTAACGGTTCCTGACCAAGTCGTGTTAACGGTGACCGTGCTGTCTGCTGCAGGGACCATTGGAACCCAAGCCATGGTGACCATTAGGGAGATGAGGAGAAAGGCGGGTAGGCTTCGCATGATTCTGCGTTAACTCCCCGCCATATCAAACCAAAGGCTTCGCGTCAATGTTAGATTCAATTTTCTTTGAGTTTTTGAGTAGGGTGAGAGTAGGGTCGCACCATGTGATATGATAATTGTCTTGAAGCCCCTTGACCCTACTCTCGATGTGGTGTCGGTCAATTCCGCCCCCAACTGAATAAGATCGTTTTGACCCTTTATAAGGGGTCGGGGGGGTCGGCCTTTTTTTGAAAGTGGGCTAATGCTGACAGTAAATTCATTATGGGTTAAAAATAAATTCAAAATCGAAAAAGGCCGAATTCAATTCCTAAGTCGCCAACATGTATTCATGTGTAAATCAAGGATGGGCCCGCCCGGATTTGAACCGGGGTCTGACGGCCCCCAGCCGCCAAGTATAGGCCAAGCTAACCCACGGGCCCGTTGTGATCTCAATTTCGAGCTGCACTGAACGGTGCGATCTCTTGAATGAGGTCGAGGTGGCCTACATACATGCGTCGGCAGCAGTAACGTGCGAGGCCCACTTCATCGAGGGCTTCGGCGTCGGTTTTGCCTTCGCTTAGCAATATTTTGAATTCTTCCCATTTGTGGGCGACAACGGCGCCACAGCTGAAACATCGTACTGGAATAATCATGATATCACTTCATCGGTAGGACTTCTGCTTCTTGCGGCGAGCACCACGGCCGAGTTGATGTTTGGCTTCCTTACGACGTGGGTCGTTCACGAGGAGGCTGCGATCAAAGCGCAGGTATTCGTCACGAAGTTCTTCGTCGATGCCTTCTGCTCCGCCGTTATAGTGGACGAGTCCACGGGCGATAGCGGTTCGGATAGCGTCGGTTTGTCCCATAATCCCTCCACCGTTGGTGGTAATGGTAATGTCAACCTTGCTCAAACGATTCATGGCGTCGGCGATAACCAGCGGCTCCATGGACTTGCGACGAGCAAGTGAAGGTTGAAGGATTTCAATCGGTTCTGAGTTCACGCGAACTCGGCCTTTTCCGGCCTTTACCGATGCACGAGCAACGGCTGTCTTGCGCTTACCTGAGGATTCAACTGATTTTTTCTTTCTTGCTGCCATCATTGTTCACCTCCGGTCCATCGATGCGTTGGGGCACCCAAGTCTGCGCTGATATCGCCCAGACGGATGAAACGCTCAGGAAGGTCTCGTCGGAATTTGCTGTCGTCGCCGTGTTGGTGGCCTTCTGGTAGGTCGCCCGCCAAATGGCTTGGGCATCCAATTTCAACCCGAAGGTTGCGAAGGGCACGACGGCCGCTGCTCTTCTTTTGGTACGGTAACATACCTCGGACAGAGCGCTTGAGAATCATATCGGGCATACGTGGGTAGAACGGACCCTTACGGGCGTGGTTCAATGCATACTTTGCATGATAGGTGTCAAGAACAGATCGTGGTCGGCCGGAAACGATTGCTTTCTCTGCGTTGATGATGATAACTTTGTCATCACGATGCTCTCGTGCTGCTTTGAGCAAGAGTTCCGCAGAGGCAGAAGCCAAACGACCCAAAATGAGTCCGTCGGCGTCGAATACGTAGGTCGTTTCATCCAAGGATAACAACCCCCGTGCCTGTTGGGTTTTCGTTCATCAGCTCGCTGTAGGTCATGAAACGACCTCCAGCGGCTTCTATTTTCTCACGTGCGCCGTTGCTGACACTGTAGGCGGCGATGGTGTGACCGTTGGTCAACTCACCTGAGCCAAGCAGCTTGCCTGGTACGAGGATGGTTGCACCCTCGGGGGCGTAGCGGCTTACACGGCTAAGGTTAGGTTGGGCCCAATTCTTACGACTCTTTGAAAGTCGCAAGGCCACATCTCGCCAAACAGCTACTCCGGTGTCGCGAGACTGGGCTTTCAACTGGCCAATCATGTTGACCAGTCGGGCGTTTGTCTTACGTTCTGGGTTACTCATTTGACTCCCTCGATGCTTTGAAGCAAGTCGCCGACCGTCCCTCCCATTATGAAGGCACCGACGCGAGTGCATACCTCATCGCGCCGCTGTCCAGCGGTTTAAGACCTAGCAGTAAGGCGATTCGCCGCTTTCAGATTCAGTCAAAGAGGATTTCGCCTTTCGCGTCCAGAAGCTCAACCGTGAGGCCGGAGGCGCGGGCTTGGATGATGATCTCATCGTGCAGGGTGTCCGAGAAATCGTCAAGAGCACCGAGCGCAGTAATGCCCGCTACGTCAGTTAGACGATCGATAAGATGATTCAGAATGCAACTAACGCCGTATGCTTGGCCAGCGCGGAATGCGTGGTCTGGACTTCCAACCTCGGGGTCTTCGGCTTTCATTCGGAGCATAACCGTTTGAGAGTAAGCAACAAGGGCGCCATAAATGGATTCGATAATCTGAGCCGCTTCAAGGTCCCCTAGAAGCATCTGAGATTGCGCGAGGGCCGCACGTACGGCTTTTTCGTACAATCCATGGGCACCAATGGTGTCTGAGGTTTCGATTTGCATGGCTTGGTCTATGAGAGCTTTCCAGTCTTCCATGATTCTCCACAGGACCGTCACCCTTTGAAGGTTAAGGCGGATTTGCTCTGGCTCTCGCTCAAATGCATCCTACACGGGTAGGGCTTCTAGCGGTCTCAAATCTTGAAATCTGAGCCTTCGCCTTCAACGATTCCGGCTTGGCGAACGGTACCGTCGGCTGCGACAAATTGTCCAGCCTTGGTTTGGTTCTCGTACAAGCTAGCCACGTCAACACGCTTTACGACCGATTCTTCCCCAAGGGACATCGTCAATGAATTGGTGATGCCGTTAAGGGTCTGGATGGCTCGGTCACGGTGTGTTGCGTCGATCGTGTGTTCGGAATATCGGGCTTCCTCAAAGATTGACAGGAAGTCGTCCATTTGGTCGGTCGGAACCATGCTAAACGCTGTTCGGACGGCTGCCTCGAATTCACGCGCTGTTTCGTAGACCTTCTTCATGAAACCGTATTTCTTGAAGTGCTTAACGAGGCTCTTGTAGCAATCAAAGATCGCTGCAATGTATTCGTTGCTTGCTTCAAGTTGCATCATAGCGTCGGTCAAGATACCTCGCAGAGCCTGGACTTGTCGGCGTTCTTGGACACGGCGGTAGTAAACTGCGCCTGCTATCAAGAGCGACATCAAAACAATGGCAAAGGCGACAAGGTTTCCAGGAGACAGCAAACTGTTGGCTCCTAAGTTATCTCCACCCTCCAAGTAAGTGATTTCGTGGGTGATGTTGTCCGTTGAGGCGGCAAAGTAAGTTGAGCCGTCGTAGTAAGCCGTAATTCTCCACTCTCCACTGCAGCCAGGAACACCGTCACAAGTTGTTCCGGTAAAGGCCCATGTGAAGGATGCAATACCTTGCTCATTGGTTCGTGACTTGTTGTTCAGGTCTGATAGAACCCATTCACTCGTGTTTGAGTCAAAGTATTGGTAGGCGAAGATGACTTCTTCGTTTTCCACCGCAAGATCGAGACGGTTTCGCAACAAGGCGACTTCACCATAAATCGTATCTCCCGCATCTGCACCGTTTTCGCCAGAATTGCTCCATGTTGTCTTCACTTGAAGGTCAACACGTGAACGAACGAGAACTTCAATGTCCATAGAAGAGCCGTTGAGGGCCCCTGAGTTGTCTTTGTCACAACCGCCGGGAACATTTCTGTCCGGCTCGAAGGCAACCCGTAGTGTACGGAACCCTTCCAGTTTACCACCGGTGGTTTCAACCCCTCGTAGGGTTGGGTTCTGGTCTGGGTTAGCACTGAACCACTCGATACTTCCGTCGATGTTGCTCGTTCGGATGGTCGCCAAAGGACGAACTTGCTCGTTGGGGTCAAGATAGATGTTGAGGCACTTTCCACCAACATATTGGCCGTTGGACTGAGCCAAGAACGCATCGATGTGGAAGGATTCCTTCAGGTAAAGAACTGGGTAACGTGAGCCGTTAGGTGCAACAAACTGATCAACACTGGACATGAACGGTCCAACTTCTGTGATTTGTAGCGTCGAATTCGAGAAGACTTCAAATTCAGTTTGAACCGACTTGTTCTCGTATCGGTACGCATCGTTGTTATCGTAAGCGGAGTATGTCACGGTAACCTTCGCCTTTCCAGCCATCACGTCAGAGAGAGGACAGGTGATTCCGAAGTAGCCATCGCCGTCCGTCATTCCAGATTGACATGCAACCGGTCCAGTCTGTCCGTTGACCATCTCATAGTTGACACGGATTGAACGGTCGGTAAGATTCACGCCGAGTTCGTCACTGAGTTGTCCCGTAACAATCATTGGTTTTGGAATCACTTCGCCCGTCATTTGATCAATTTCGCTCGTGTAAACGATTTGGTCATCAACGGTCATCACAGTTCGGCCAATCAACGAGAATCCGTTGGCATTGTTGGTCATTACGAGCCGGAAGTGGTCGTTTCCAGGAATCTGAACACATGGATCCCATGCGCCCTGAATACCGAGGTAACTAACTTCCAGTTCTTGACATCCTTCGTTTGGTAGTGTTTCATGGAATCGTAGAATCACGTTGACAGGTCCAAATCCGTCGGGTAGGAAAGACTCAGGGTCGTCGCGAAGAAGTTGTGGGCTGAGTGGGCTCACATTTGATTTCAAGCATCCAATGGTTTCCTCAGCTTCCAATCCATCACCATCAAGGTCACGGTCTGGAATGTTGTCTCCGTTTCCGTCATAGAAACAAAGATGGGAGCCATCGGATTCAATCTCCGGCAACGATACCACGCCTGCGCTTGGAGCAACGGTTGCAACGACTTGGCGATGAAGGGTGCCTTGGAAGTCCGTTCCTTCGAAAATCACGTCAACAAGTCCACCGTTAGGGGCGCTTGAGCCAGTAAGGGCTGAACCCCCTGTATCTCTAACAAGCGTTTTGTTATCATCGGTTACTTGCGCCGTGAAGTCCCATTTATCCCCTGAACGACGTATGTTATCTTCCGCAGAAAGAACCTGCATGTAAGTACGGGATACGACCCAAACGGATTGTGAGGCCGTGTTGCCCTTCATGAGCGATGTGCCTGGATATTCAAACTGCAGCGTGAAGTTGCCCAAATCGTCTTGAGCCGAGATGTTGAATGGTATTTCAAAGAAACCATTGTTATCCGTGTAATTGATTCCAGTACGTCCATCGAACGACCACGTGTAGTTAACCGGTGCATTCCGCACAGGTTGAAGCGAGTTGTCAACGAGTTTCGCTTGGATGGTCGTGTTGGTATTGCGATACAAACGAGGCACAGAGGTCGTGATGAAGTCCGTAGTACCAACAACGGTGACGTTGATGTATGCGCCTGTTGTTGCTAGCGTGGAAGAGTTTCCAGTGAAGTAGTAGGCTGAGTTAGCAAAGTCAACACGGAGACCGTAGGTTCCAGCTGCGTATTGGCTGAACCAAGACCAGTTGTAATCGAAGGTTGCGTCGCCGTCCTTCATGATTGGTCGTTGTGTAAACGCAGTCTCACCGGCACCGATGAATTGACCGTTCTTGTCAACGTCAACTTGGAGTGAAACTGGATCTTGATCCCATGCATCGTTGGTACGATTGGTAACCTTTCCAATGACTTGCAGGGATTCTCCGGTATTCATCTCGGGAACAATCTCACAACGCACTGGGCTGTTTGGATCGTTTCGGTCTACAGGCCCACAAGGCGGTAGGTTTCCATCTCCACCGTTCACCAAATTGATGAACCAATGGGTCCCGTTCGCTGCCAAGAACGGACGAAGACTTGCTGCTTGGCCTGTAAGGCCGCTTGGAGTTCCATCCCAAGAACTTGGGTAAGGTTTGAATGACGAAATATCATTGTAGTCCACGTTGGCTGCGTCTAAGGCGGGTTGATGGAACAACGTTGCCCAGTCACCAAAGGTACCGTCACCGTTGTTGACCGTTGCATCGTAGTAGTAAATCGGGCTGAGGCCGTCAATAATCATCGTTCCTTCAATGTTCATTCGGTGCATAACACGAACTGAGAACGGGTCGGCTTCATCCCCGTTCAAGAACGGGAATGGCCATTCAGGGGCGAGTTCTGGAGATACACGAGCAATGATCTCGATGTCCCCGGCTGGAAGGCTTGTGTTGGTGTAATTGTAGCGTACAGCTTCACCTACCGAATCCAAAACTATGTCGTGTTGGGCGGTTTGGGCATTCCAAACAATTTCTTCGTATGCTCCAAGTGTTTGTCCGACTCCATTGTCAGCGCTTGAGTTGAATTGAACCTGTTTCCAAGTCCCACTGATGCCCAAGTCTTGAACGAAGGTAAGCGAGGCCCATCCAGTTGCGTCTGTTCGGTAACCGTTGTTACCCAATCCAGTGAAATTAGTAGGCGTGGTGAGGTTTCCAAAGAGCCCACCAAAGATGGAGAACGTAATTGGTGAATTCTTGATTCGGTTGTCAAACAACCCGCGGTCCCAATCCGCTTCATAATGGGCCTTAAAGTCAAGCCAGAACGGTTGTTCGTCACTTCTGAAATACGTCCATGCCGAGTAATCAACCGTCATGTTGGCTTCGGCCCCAAGGAAGTAAGATTGGGATTGGTTCCCATTGAATACAAACATCTCGGTTACTTCAGCATAAACTCTGTAGGTGTTGTTGTCTCCAACGGTGAGGTCTTCAGGGTAAAGGAACTGTCCCACACTGAAATTTCCACCTGCGTCGGTAAGGACGTTGGTGGTCTCAATAGCAGTCGTGTTGTTCGCGGTCCACTCAATGTGAACTTGAACAGGAAGTTGAGGCGCTGGCTCCACTTGGTTGGATACAGGGCTCAGCCAATCAACATGGCCAGAGAAGATGGCCGGACTTTGCGCATCCAACCAAAGGTTATCTGGAAGGTCAAGCGTGATGTAAGTGGGCAGTTTGTCGTCGGCGTCAAGTATTCCATTGTTGTTGCTGTCCCAATCAGAAGATAGCTCGACGTCCTCGATTTGGTCCCAATCGGCGTCGGTGCGTGAGTCGTTATCGTCGTCGTTGTCAACTGCGTCGGGTCCGGTTCCAGCGTCCAAGGGGTTCGCCATAGCCTCGCCATCGCCAAAGTCATCGTGATCCCAAGGGTTGGTTGAGTTGCGGTCAAAGCGTGTTGGCCAAAGAAGAACTTCGTCTTCATCGTTCATACCGTCTTCATCGTCATCTTCGTCACGATCGTCACGGACACCGTCGTTATCGTGGTCAAATGGAGCGGTGATGCTTTCCAGCAGTTCTGCTGCGTTGGTCAAGCCATCGCCGTCCCAATCATCATCGGCCCAGTTGAGGATTCCGTCGTTATCGTGGTCAAAGGTCGATTGTTCTTCACCCCAGAAACATCCTGCAATGAGTTCCTGGTCAACGTCCATTCGTCCGTCGTTATCGTCATCGGGGTCTTCTCCGTCAGGAATACCGTCGTTATCGTTGTCAACATCGTAAATACTTGGGCTACGGAGGCCTTGAGATAAGATACCTCGGTCCCACACCGACTGGAAGAATCCATCGTCGTCTGCGTCTGCGTCGTTACCATCATCATCGTTATCCTCACAGTTTGTACCCTGGAAGAAATTGCCGTTGTTTTGGCCCGTGTCGTCGTCCAAGTCGAAGTTGGTATCAATTTCAAAGAAATCCCAGATACCATCGTTGTCGTCATCAACGTCGTACCAGTCGTAAATTGCGTCGTAATCGTCGTCCAAATCTACTGTTGAGTTGGTAAAGTCGCCGTCAATGTCGCCATCAACGTCGTTCTTGAGTAAATCTGCTCCCAATTCGTCAGGGAAATCTGCTTCTGGGCCGTTGTCTGTATTCCACTGCCATAGGCCGGTAGCGAGGCCAATCCAACTAACGTATGCGTCGCGGTTGTCGGCCATTTGCACATAGGTTAGGCCTGAGTCAATGTTGCCGTCGCCTCCGAAATCATAGTGGTAGCATCCGCCTTGGGCACCTGGCGTACAACTCCAGTTTCCTGAAGGGCCACCGCCGGTTGCGCCTTGGTCGAAGCTTGCATCTGCACGGGTTGAATAAGGAGAGCCAAACTGTGCGTTGACTCCGTTGAGGGGCATTTTGTAGGCAAGGGCGTAGCTGTAACCGCAGACGTATCCTTGAGCCAAGTTGCCAGCGGTGTATCCGCAAACAGAAAGGTTGTAACTTCCACCCATCTTGATATCGTTAATATCGAGTACTCCGTCATTTCCTTCGTCTTGGTCCCACCAGTCGGGCATACCGTCTGCGTCTTGGTCAATGTCCAATCCATTGATGAGGGAATCTCCATCTGAATCAATATCCCACTCGTTGGCTCCATTGTATGGAGACCATCGTGCGAAGAAGAACCAGTAAAATTCTGGAACTGTTCCTGGGGTCACTGGAGTGGTGGTTGCATCGTATCCGTTGTAGTCAAGTACGACTTCTGCGAAAGGATAGTGTTGGAAGACCATGTTCCAGTGGTCGGTAGCGTTGGTTCCGTAAAGTTGCCCGTCCGAACTTCCGTCAAGGTCGCCTCCGTCGTTAACAGGGTAGTATGGAGTCCCGAATGAGTCGGTAGCATCGTAATCAAGAACACCGCAGTTTCCGTCGTCCGGATCAAACAGGTCCGATACACCATCGTTGTCGTCGTCCCAGTCAATGCTGTTTTCCAATCCATCGCCGTCAATGTCAGAATCAACATCGTTTGGCCCATCGTCACGATAGAGGGCTCCGTTGATGACGTGCAAGTCGTTATCGTTGTCCAGATCACAATCCCAATCTATGTCAAGCAAGTCAATGATTCCGTCGTTATCGTCGTCCACATCGTCCCAGTTGTCAATACCATCGCCGTCCCAATCATTGAATTGAGAATAGGATGCACGACGGGTTTGGCACTTTGGGTCAGGGTTCACGGGATTGGGGTTCGCTTGTGTTGGACAGTTCCAGGTGGCAACGATTGCATTGTCATCCAACGGGAACGAGTCGTTTTCATTGTCGATGTTGTCGTTGTCCGTATCGTAAGGGATATCGGCGCCGCCAACGGCAAAGTTTCCGAGATTGTCGGGGGATTCTGTACCGCCCATGTCGGTGTCGAGCCAGTCGTAAATTCCGTTGTAGTTTTGGTCGAACGGTCGGCGAAGGTCGTCGTCAAGGTCGCTATCATAATCAATTTCACAATCAATTACATTGTCTCCGTCGCTGTCAGCCCCAGGAACCTGGAAGATGGCGGTGGATACTGTTGCGACGTCGATGCTCGCTCCTGAATTACCACCAGATATAGCGATGGTGTCTCCTGCTGAGAAACCTCGTCCGCCGTCGCTGATGGTGACTGAGGTAACTGCTCCTGCTGTTGCGACAATGTCGACGAGAAGGTCAACTCCGTTGCCGGTTGCAGGGACGTTGCTTGCCGTGACATAGCCTGAGCCGCCCTGAAGAGTTCCGCTGTTAAATCCGGTCACAACACCGTTCTTTGTTCGAGTGTAATCACTCATATCGTCCCCGTTTGTGTCAATTTCAACGCATGTGTCGGGGATACCGTCGTTGTCATCGTCTGGGTCAACCATGTCGAGAATACCATCGTTATCGTCGTCCGTATCGGCACTGTCCGGTGTACCGTCATTGTCGTTATCTGGGTCAAGGAAGTTTGGTGAACCATCACCGTCCAAGTCTCCGTCAACAATGGTGCTGAAGGAAGGCGTTCCCTGCGCTCCTTGTGCTTGGAATCCTGATGCTGACGCACCGGCTCCATTGACACGGTTTCGCTCCCAGTCAACATAATCAACGCCACCGGAAAATCCACGGTATTCGTTGAAGACCCATGTACGGGCTGCAGAATAATTGAGGTCGTCTGTTGTACTTGCCATGGCGGCCCCCATCATGGTAAGAGTGATGGTGGCGTCGTACGGGTGTGAATCATCAATATCAAGGACGCCGTCGTTGTCGTCATCGTTGTCAAAGTAGTCGGGGATCCCGTCTGAGTCAAGGTCACAAGGCCAGGTAAATTGGTCGATTCGTCCGTCGTTATCGTCGTCTTCATCGTAGCGTCCTGCGCCTGCTCCATCGCTGTCTTCGTCGGTCACGCCGTCATTGTCGTGGTCCATCGGGTTTTGGTCAGCAAGATAGAAATCTCCAATAGCCCCAATGTTGGGGTAGTAATGAACAATGCTTGGGTCCAAATAACGGTCGGTAGAAACGTTTCGGGGATCATAGCCGAGAGCCTCAAGAGCCTCGTAATCGATTGGCCCTTCAAGAATTCCGTCGTTGTCGTCATCCCAGTCATCAATGTCTGGGATTCCATCGTTATCGTGGTCGTATGGGTCCGTTCCATAGCAACCATCGAATCGCTCGAGAAGGTCGTAAATTCCATCGTTGTCGTCGTCCAAATCATTCAAGTCATCAACGCCATCGTTGTCGTGGTCGCCAAGGTTGGTTTCCTCAAGCATTGGCGCATAGAGTGGAATGACGGATTCAAGAACGGAAAGGTCGGTGATGATTCCCGAT
>DAVD01000010.1:0-2320 GCA_002505405.1 Candidatus Poseidonia alphae
TTGGATGATGATTTTAATCGGTTGTTGGTTTGCAGTACAGAGGGGGCAATATCGCAATCAACCCCTTCGAGAATCTGCTGTTTGGGTTTCTGCTGTGCCTGCCTGTGTTGCGCTGATTGGCGCTCTCTTCCTTTCAGATTTGGATGGAATGTCATGGGCGTTGGTCCCGGATGCCCTTTTCGTAGGACTTCTCTTGCTTCCCATGGGGTTAGCATATCAAAAGAGGGCTTCCAAACCCGATGCAATGGATACGGAAGCTTGGTCCTACACCACCCTCACATCGCTGCCATTGCATGCGATTCTCACGGTTTTGTTCTTTGCTTTGACAGAGGACGTCTTCATCATCATGATTTTTGCAGCTCTCTTCTTGCCGTTGTATTACGCTCCCTCTGCTTTGGTTGCTTGGCCGTGGGCGGCTGCAGGCGTGGTGATGGGATTATCGCTCGCTTGGTCGCAAATGTTGGAGTTGCCTGTTGCAGCACTGATGCTCGTCACGTTCGTCCTGCCGTGGTTACTGGCTCCAACCGATGAACAAGATTCACCTTCAATGAACAGTCGCAAGGTGCAATTAAAATTGGCCTTGTGGGGCAGCGTTCTCGTCGTCAACCTCTATTTGGTACTGACCTGGGTTTTGCTGATCTCAAGCATCGACGCCATCAATTTTGATGCACATGAACTCTACGGGGCTCCATTTCTGACGGCCATCGGTGTTTGTTTATTCTTGTACATGAGAAGAAAAGATGACTCCACTCAAAATTTGTATCTCCTTGGTGGTGCAACAGCAGTCGCTTTAATCGGCGCCCTTCTCTTCCCCGATTCACTCGGTGCAGATTCAAGCACTCCGATTTCCCAACAACTTCAACGTGGCCATATCGTCTGGTTCAGCCTCCCATTCTTACTGCTTGCTGGGGCGCCTGTTGGACGAGAAGTGGTTCGGCAAATCGCAGTGGCCAAGAAAAAAGGGACGCTCCGGAGAATTCCATTAGGCGCTCATATTGTCCACTTCGGATTGCTTCTGTTGCTCCTCGGTCATCTTTCAACCACGACATTGGTTGACCGAGGAGACGCGAGTCACCGTCTATCTTTGGTCAAGAACGAAATGATTGTACATGAAGGGATAGGGTATGAATTTACTGAACTTCTATTGGAAGATGAAGGGTTGGAAGTTGGTGACGGCTTTGTTGGTGTTAACATCCGAATCTATGACATCCTTTCCGATGGTACGGCAAAGGAAATCGGTGACGTTCGCCCGGGAATGCTCCGGTTTGACGCTCAAGACCTCCCGCGTTCTGAGGTTGATACATTGACTCGATTAACCGGCGATATTGTGTTTATTTTTGACGGCAGTCAGTCCAATGCGTTGATGCAGACGGTTCAACAAGACGGACTTGAATCCGTCGAGTTGGTGCGGGTCACCATTTACGTCCTCCCCCACTCCCATGCTGTTTGGGCGGGCTGGGGCCTGATGATTGGAGGCATGACATTGGTCGCTCTTTCACAGGGCAAAAACGATGCACTGACAACCAATAATGGCGAATTAATCCCTTCAGAAGAAGAATGAATTCTTCCAATGGAATTATGAAGGGGAGGTCGGTCGCCGAAACATCCCCTTTGGAGGCATTACCATGGAAGAAGGAACTATTGTCCACGTTGATTATGAATTGTATAACGGTGAAACCGGTGAACTCATCGAAACCACTCGTGAAAAAGTTGCAAAAGAGCACGAATCACACCAAGAAAGTCGAACCTACCAACCAATGGTCTGTGTCGTCGGTGGCGGTCAACTCATCCCTGGCTTTGAAGCCGCATTGGGAGAAGCAAAAGCCAACAAGGAAATTGAGGTTCTTATCGCTCCTGCTGAAGCCTATGGAGAGAAAGACATCACCCAGATTGAAACCATCAGCATCGACAAACTCATCCGTGCTGTTCAAGACCCAAATTCACTTTACATCGGCGCCCCCGTCAACATCAACAACAAACAAGGACACTTGTCTTACCTTGCTGCTGGACGTGCTCGAATTGATTACAACCACCCTATGGCTGGTAAGACCCTCAAGTACACGTTCAAGATTGTCAAGGTCGTTGAAGGAAAGGAAGACCAAGTCATGGCTCTTCTTGAAGCCAACACTGGACACAGCGAATTCAAGGTCTCCTTTGATGGAGATGATTTGAATATCGTCATCCCTCAAACCATGCTGTTTGACACCAACGCAGCCATGCTCAAGTTCCGATTGGTCACCATTATTCGTGATGCAGTCGAATGTGGCAAGGTCTCATTCATTGAAGTTCACGAACCCCGTGGATTTGGTGTTGAGGACGA
>DAVD01000010.1:2394-16217 GCA_002505405.1 Candidatus Poseidonia alphae
ACCACGACCACGACCACGACCACAGTGAAGACCTGTCCAAGCTTTCCGTTGCAGAACTCAAAGAACGCCTCAAGGCTGCAGGACTTCCAGTCGGTGGAAAGAAAGCAGACTTGATCGCTCGCCTCTCGCAAGAAGAGGAATGAATGCTGATCAGTTCTCCTTAGAGTTACAACGATAGGGGGGTACGATTCCCCCATGGCTACAGAGGTCGGACAATGGACGTTGATGAAGACGAATACGAAGATGTTGTTTGGGATGCTCCACTGCCCGATACTGAGTATTCTCCGGGCGAGAAAGTTGTCATTTGGGGTGCGATTGGAATTGGCCTCATTGCCATGGCTGGCCTCATTCTCGCATTCGACACCGTGTGGACGGATACCCTAAAGCCGATCATTTGGGACCCCGTTGTCAAAGATGCTGGTGTTGCGGGGGATGCGGGATATACCCCACAAAATACGGCCATTTACACCCTGAGCATGCTTTCATCGGTCGTCTTACTGCAGGCGATGTTCCGAAAATGGAACCTGCCCAGTGACGAGAAGATGACGCTTGCCCTCATTGCATGGGTCTGTCTTGCACCAGTCATGCGCGTGTTGGAAGATGCAGACTTCTTTTCCTCTTCCCAAGACGTGTTGTTCATTTCACCTCTGATTCATCTTCATTTAGCAGGATGGTTGGTTGGTATTGCGGTGATCAGTCATTTGCTGGGGCGGGCTTGGAACGGCGTCCATGGGGACGAGGCTGAAGAACGTCAATCAACGCTTATTCTTGGGTTCCTCTTCCTTGCGCTGATGGTACAGTGGTATTGGCTTTACAGGCCTGCATACCTTGACCATCCAGAATCTTCCTTTTCCGTCGCACTCGCAGGACTGATTGTTGCCTGTTTGATGATGTGGTTCACGATGGCACAAACGCGTGGATGGGAAGCCATCACACGAGGGATGTTGTCCTTTGCAGTTGGAGCGATTGTCCTCGGGCTTGGCCATTGGGGTCAATTCATATCGACACCTTGGGCACAGGAGAGCGGTCGTGTTTCCAATGATGTCACGTTGTGGCCTGTTTTCATCGTGCTGGGGCTACCTGCCTTGATTTGCTGGTTCATGTATCGGGCAGGGAGGGAAGATGCGCTCCAACTCAAGTTAACCGGGTATACTGCGGGTGTACTCCCACAAGGCATTGGCCTGAAAGAATGGGAAAGTCAACCCGAAAAGTGGGCATCACATCCCGTTGAATTTCTGTCAAACAAAGCGCTTCTTGCACACCCAATGGTCCTCGGTATGGTCTTTGGGCAATTGTCCGATGGGTTTGCTACGATGATGGGGATTGATTTCTTTGGATACGGAGAAAAGCACCCAGTGAGTGATGCAGTGATACAATTCGGTGGGCGAATCAATGACGTGATTGGAATCTCATGGGGCGAAGGAGCCTGGTTCTTTGCCATCATAAAGGGCGTATTGGTCGGTCTTATCGTCTGGCTTTTCGTCCAGATGCGGGTTGAACAGCGACAACAACATTTCAGACTCTTAATCGTCCTTGCAGTGTTGATTGTCGGGTTGGCTCCAGGCCTCAGAGACATTGGTCGGTTGATGCTTGGGGTTTGAACCCAGGGTGTTCTCTCTGCTTCAATTGGATTCCATGCAATTAAATGCGACACTGCCTTGGCTGAAAGTGAGGCGTTGAGATGGACCGTTTACCAAGTCGGGTGAATCGTGCAGACCCTGAATTTTCCGAACGCAAGAAGCACAATGAAGCGTTGATTGCTCAATTGCGTGAACGCCTTGCTACCGCTTCGAACGGAGGCGGTGGGAAATACGTCGATCGACATCGTTCACGGGGGAAACATCTGCCGAGGGAGCGAATCGAGCGTATCATTGACCCAGGAACGGCATTTTTGGAACTCTCTCCCCTTGCGGCTCACGAACTTTACGACGGTAGAGCCCACTCTGCGGGCATCGTTACGGGTATTGGAATGGTTCACGGACGTGAGTGCCTCTTCGTAGCCAACGATGCAACCGTCAAAGGCGGCTCATATTATCCAATGACGGTCAAGAAACACATCCGAGCACAAACCGTAGCTCACGAGAACAACCTGCCCTGCATCTACCTCGTTGACTCTGGCGGTGCCTTTTTGCCCATGCAAGACGAGGTATTTCCTGATATTGGTCATTTCGGACGCATTTTCCGCAACCAGGCTCGCATGTCAGGGGATGGGATTCCTCAGGTTGCAGCCGTTTTGGGCTCGTGTACGGCAGGTGGGGCTTATGTCCCTGCTATGTCGGATGAATCCATCATCGTCAAAGGAAACGGAACTATTTTTCTTGCAGGCCCCCCTCTGGTCAAAGCCGCTACCGGGGAGGAAGTTACTGCTGAAGACCTCGGAGGCGCAGAGGTTCACACGGTTCAATCCGGTGTTGCTGACCATTTTGCTGAGGATGAGGATGAGGCCTTACGCATGGTTCGAAACGTTGTTGAAAACCTTGGCCCTCGTTCCCTTGCTGCTGCAGCCAGCAGCGAGCCCGAGGAACCGGCACATGATGTTGAAGACCTCCTGGGGCTGATTCCATCGGACAACAGAACTCCAGTTGATATTCGTGAACTCATCGCTCGAATCGTTGATGGTTCGCGATTCCATGAATTTAAGGCACGGTACGGGACCACATTGGTCTGTGGATTCGCACACATTCACGGCCACAAGGTTGGTATTGTTGCCAACAACGGCATTCTCTTCTCCGAGTCATCCCTCAAAGGAGCGCATTTTGTTGAATTGTGCGGACAAAGAGGCATCCCTCTCATCTTCCTTCAGAACATCACCGGTTTCATGGTTGGCCAAGCGTATGAGGCTGGAGGAATTGCAAAAGATGGTGCTAAACTCGTTACTGCAGTATCCTGCGTGAGCGTACCCAAATTCACCGTCATCATCGGTGGTTCTCACGGCGCTGGAAATTACGGTATGTGCGGCCGGGCTTATGACCCACGTTTCCTCTTTATGTGGCCCAACAGCCGAATCTCCGTTATGGGCGGACCTCAAGCAGCCGATGTCCTCGCTACGGTCAAACAAGACCAACGGCAGCGAGAAGGATTGCCTCCACTGGAGGGCGATGAACTCCAAGCATTCCGCCAACCCATTCTCGACAAGTATGAAACCGAAGGCAGCCCGTATTATTCAACCGCCCGTCTTTGGGACGATGGCATCATTGATCCAAGGGATACACGAGACGTACTCGGGCTCTGCTTGGCTTCTGCCCGTAATGCCCCCCTCCCCGACAACCGGTACGGGATTTTCAGGATGTAAGTTTTCAATATAATATTCAAAAATACAATTGGAGAATTTTAGATGATTTCAATGGAAAAGCCCCCCGAAACCGAATTGGTATCAATCGAAATCAATGAGGCTATTTGTCACTTAAAACTCAATCGTGAGGCGAAATTTAACGCCCTCAACGTTCAACTCATTACCGAACTTTGTACCTTGTTTGATTGGACTGCGGAACGAAGCGTTGGGCGCCAGGGCGACTTGCACGATAGCAACGGGAACCCCTTCTTACGCATCATCGTCCTGTCAGGCGCTGGGCGCCATTTCTGCGCTGGTGCAGACATCAACATGATGCGAGATGCGGGAGCAAATACCGCAGAAGAGAATCGTAGGGATTCAGAACGGTTGGATCGCTTGTTCAACGGGCTTTGGGCCCATCCATGCTTTACCATCGGAGCCGTGCAAGGCGTGGCTCTTGGCGGAGGGGCGGGTCTTGTTGCCTGCCTTGACCATGTCATCGCCACTTCAAATGTCAAAATAGCACTTTCAGAGGGTAAACTCGGAATTCTCCCAGCAGTTATTGGCCCTTATGTCTACCGTCGCCTGGGTTCTGCCTGCTTTCGGCGCCTAGCCATGCAGGCAAGTCGAATTGGTGCAGAAGAAGCGTTGCGCACTGGTTTCATCGAACAAGTTGTTGACGACACCGATGCGTTGCCTGCAGCAATTGACAGTCTGGCCAAAGAAGTACTTTCCACTGGCCCATGTGCAGTTTCTCTGGCCAAAGAACTGACGCTAAACTTCGATCGATGGACTGGAAGTGACGACGGATTACGCGATTACACCCTTGATTTCACCAGTAAAATGCGTGGCTCACATGAAGGACAAGAAGGCTTGTCTTCATTCCTTGAAAAGCGCCAACCTAACTGGAAGCCTGAAGAAAACGAATGAGGTTTGACCATGATCGCCAAAGTTCTCGTCGCCAACCGAGGTGAAATTGCGTGCCGTATTCTTCGGGCATGCCGAGAAGCTGGAATTCAAACCGTAGCGGTTTGCGCTCCAAACGACCAAGGAACTTTATTCACCGAAATGGCTGATGAACTTGTTGTGTTGGACGGGGACACCATCGCCACGACCTATCTTGACCAAGAACAAATCATCCAAGCTGCGCTTTCAACCGGCTCGGACGCCATACATCCTGGATTCGGATTCCTTTCCGAACGAGCACCGTTTGCACGTTCGGTCAAACAGTCCGGTATCATTTGGATTGGACCCTCACCCGAAGCCATTGAACAGATGGGCGACAAAATGACTGCACGCCAAACAATGCGTAGTGCTGGCGTCCCTGTGATTCCAGGTGAAGAAGTTGAAAGTGAGGATGAAAATGAAGCCATGGACGCTCTTCTCGAAGCTTCAGAACGGGTTGGTTATCCACTGCTACTCAAAGCATCAAGCGGCGGCGGAGGAAAGGGTATGCGTGCTGTTTACGACCCCTCCGATTTCCTCCAATCCGCAGAAGGGGCGCGTCGTGAGGCCTTGGCTGCATTTGGTGACGGCCGAATTTACATTGAGCGGCTTTTGAACGGCTCAAAGCACATTGAGATTCAGGTTCTCGCTGACCGCCACGGCAGAACAATCCATCTTGGGGAACGAGAATGCAGCGTTCAACGCCGCCATCAAAAGGTGTTTGAAGAGGCCCCTGGGCCCACGATGACAGGCGAACTAAGAGAGGCGATGGGGCAAGCTGCCATTCAGGCAGCGCAAGCCGTCTCCTATGAGGGGGCAGGAACAGTGGAATTCCTCTTAGCACCCTCCGGTGAGTTTTTCTTTTTGGAGATGAACACAAGGATTCAGGTGGAACATCCGGTAACGGAACTCGTCACAGGAACCGACATTGTACGAGAACAGTTGAGAATTGCTTCAGGGCTACCCATGTCGTGCGGAGACTTGAGCATTCGAGGGCACGCTATTGAGGTTCGACTTTATGCGGAAGATGCAGCCAATAATTTCCTACCATCCATTGGCCCTCTTGCAGTATTTAGGCCTCCTGAAGGGCCAGGAATACGCCTTGATACCGGTGTTCGAGAAGGAGATAACGTAACGCCAAATTACGACCCAATGCTCGCAAAACTCATCGTTTGGGCACCATCGCGTGAAGAGGCACTGCAACGGATGCGCCGCGCTTTGGACGATTTTGTCATTTTAGGCACGACCACAAACGTGCGCTTCCTTCGGGAACTGTGTGATGCCCAACCCATTGTCGACGGGACGACCACAACAACGACCATCGACGAACATTGGCCTAACGGGTGGACTCCAGCCGTCGCCTCCCTCCTTGAAGACGCATCTTTGCTAGCAGCTGCGGCAGGAGAGACCATGGGTTTGCACCGAACAAGCACCTCCAGCCTTGATGGCGAATCACAAGGTTTGCCGAGCCCATTTTCAACCTTGAATCGGAGGTATCCTTGATGCAACATCAGTTCTCCTCTTCAAACGGTCCAATAGAGGTGACCTTAACTCGCATGGATTCCGGCTTTTCACTCGCTGGTCACACTCTTGAACCAACGGGAGATGGGCGTCTAAAGATTCGCCTATCCGATGGCCGAACCGCATACGCACACGTGGCTAAAGTCGGGGACGTGTGGTGGGTCCACCTCGCCGGCCAGACCTATCGTTGGGAGCGGATAGAACCGGGCTCAACCTCTTCGCAACACGAAGGCGGTTTGGTAGCCCCCATGCCGGGGAAAGTCCTGGACGTTCTTGTGAAAACAGGTCAAGAAGTTCAAGCAGGTACTCCCTTGATGGTTCTCGAAGCGATGAAAATGGAGCATCGTATCGTTGCAGCAAAAGACGGAGTTGTTGCCGCAATTCACTTTGAAGCCGGAGATCAGGTGACTCAAGGTGCTGTTTTGTTGGAACTTAACGAGTAAATGCCTCAACGGTTTCTCCAATCGCCGCTCTCGATGATGATTTCTTCTGAGGTTGGGAGGTTGGTGATGTACGCCCATGCCCATCGCTCTCCTCCCTCGGTCGTGATGCTCAACACCGCACGATGATACAGCCCCTCATGGTCGTCATACGACGCGAATCCTTCGATTTCATCGAGTCGTTTCAGCGTGTTAGCGATGTCTTTACAACGGTAGAACTCTCCAACGACGTTTCCTTTTCCTTGCACCCGTAATCCAGGGTATGCTCCATGGTCATAGAGTGTGCCGCGAACAGTAGCAGGTTCCATGTTACCATCCGCAGCCTCAGCCATGATGCTTGAACGGGATTCTCCTTGGCGGAGCGTACCGTAGACAAACACTCCATTCAGAAACTTTTTATCATGCAAATCATCAATTGCATAATTTAAATGTTCAATTGGTAATTTATTCCTTGATAAATTCCGTTGTATCAACTCAACATACGAGGCATCAGGTTGTTCATAATCCTCAGAACATCGGTGTTTCTGAACGGTGTAGGTAATTGCTTGTCTCAATCTACCGCTACCATCAACCACGGTCACGTTTCTTCGCTCGTAGGCGTAGGGCAGCCCTTCCTTTTCATCGATTGCAGTGAGGGTTTTTTCGTCCACTTCAAACAACAATCCAGGTACAACCGAACCACGTCCAGCCGGAACAACATCTGCAGCACCCGCCTTTCTGCTTGTGGAAAAATAATGAAATTGAAGCGTATAGTCGGGAAGCCAAGCGGTTCCGAGTTCAATCAATCCTGAAGGTTCAGCGCCGTGATCTGAGCACCATCGCACCCAATCCTTGCGGTCCATGTTTGACCCGTAGCCAAAGTACAGTTGTTTGTTGCTCATAATCCGTTATTACGATGACGATATTTCAACCCACGGCATCTTGATGACTTGGACATTCAACCCGATGTGTAGAAGTTTCAAACAGGCGGTTATAAGGAAAGAAGATGTGCGAAAATCATGCGAAATCCTTTCATGATGTTAACCGAAGTCAGTGTCGAACATCCAAAGAAGGCCTTTGGAGCCATTATGCTGGCCGTTTTCCTGCTTGCCTCAGGTGCAATGCACCTTCAATTTGATAACAGTGAAGACGGTTTTTTCCCCGACGATCCAAGCGTTGACCTGCTCAACGAAGTCGAGGGCGAATACCGCTCAAACATTGATTTCATCCGTGTCATTGATGAAATTGAGGAAAACGACCTCCTGGTAGGGGATACGTGGACGCATCTCGCTGCGATCGAAGCGATCATGTTGAACGATACAAATTTCCAGCCCTATCATTTCCCGCTGTTCGGCACTCAGGCGAACAACGGCCCAGCAAGCAACGCCATGCAATGGCAGATGCTTCAAGACGAAACTACCGCATCAGAATGGTTGGTACCGCTCCAAAATGCCATTGTTGAGGTTCTCAGCGCACAGGGACAAGAGAACCTCACAGCAGCACTTTCCAACCTCTCCGCCTCAGCCCTTAACATACCTGCTGTTGAGCCTGTAACTGCCCAACGGCTCACCGATTGGGATGCAGGAACACCGGCTGAATGGCTCCCTCGACTTGACTCAGGTGCTAACCTCTCCGATGAATTGGGACTTTTGACGGGCCAACTGCAGAGCGCATCTGTCGGACGGGAATCTGCTGAAACAGGACAAATAATGGCAGTCATCGGACCCATTCAAGGACAAATTGGACCGCTCTTGGGCCTTCAGAGCGTTGACTTCCGGACCGGTATCCTATCCTCCCTGCCCGGTGAGGATTCGAGCAACCCGTGGGTGAGCGACGGACCAATTCTCGTTACGTTGGTGGTTTCCAGCGAACCTGCTGACTTTGGCTACGACGTGCTTGATAACGTTCAAACCGACCTTACCGCATGGGCAGAAGCTCTCGAAATCACCCTCGCTGAGGAGACTGGAGATGAGGAATTACGTACCTTTTCGTTTGCACAATTTGCTGAGAACTCCTCTGCAACAGTAGGGAAGGAAATCGGTATTCTTACCAGCGCTGCACTGCTGCTTTTGGGTATTATTCTCTGGTTCAATTTCCGCAGCGTACGAGAAACCGCCTATGTTCTAAGCCTTACAGTGACGGCCATCCTCGCCACCTATGGGTTGTCAGGATGGCTGCAGTTTGCGGGCGTTCCAATGACGTTCAATGCCGCCATGAATTCCATACCAGTACTGCTGCTTGCCATCGGTGTGGATTACGGCCTCCACGTCGTTATACGGATTCGAGAGGAACTCCACGATGAAGAACAGCGAAACCCCATGGGTCGTGAAACCCTCAGGGATTTTGATTTCGCCATTCGCCAAAAAGCCATTCGTCAGGGGACCATTCTCACATCCATTGCCCTTCTTATTGCTATCTTTACCGATATCGTAGGTTTCCTTTCCTTCCGGCTATCCAGCCTAGCATTTTTGCAAGTGTTTGGAACAGTCATCGCTATCGGTCTATTTTTCATCTATCTCTTGAGCATATCAGCACTCCCTGCTTTGATGCTTATTTTGCCTCCAAAGCGGCTTCCTCTCACCAAAGCCAGCAAGGTAAAAATCGGGCCTATCAGCAACAATATTGCAACCCTTTCTCAACGACCCAAAATGGTCGGAGTGATCGCCGTCATTTTGCTTGTTCCGATGTTCTTTGGCTTCCAGCAATTGGAAGTAGCCTTCGAACAACGGGACCAACTCGACACCTCCGTTCCGGTAGTGGGTGACTTTTTGCTGATTAGTGACGAATTTGGGACAAGCCGTTCACCGCTTTACATCGTTCTTGATGGCGATATTATGTCCGAATCAGGCAGGAATGCCTGGCGGGTCGCTTCGGAAGATCTCAGTTCAAATCCAGACGTTAACGGCGTTCCCAACGGGTTGTGGGATGTTCTTGAACAAGCAAGATTGCAGGACAGTGGCCTCGACAGTCTTCTCACATCAATCGACGACGGTAACGATAATGCATGGCTGGCTCTTGAAACATGGGCCCTGGAAAATACCACCGGCATTGAGATGACAAAGAGCCTTCTCGCACGGGACGGGGGCCAAACCGTCATCTCCTTCCAAGCTGAAACCCTGGATTGGGCTGCAACAGTTGCCTTTGCTGAACGAATGGAAGCAGCCCTCGTCGTGATGTCGGGAGATATCGATGAGAGTTTCACATTGCGCCTGAGTGGACGCAGCCTCATCAATGCTCAAACCACTTCTGATGTGGCGAATGCTTCGATTCAGTCTACTGCAATCGTTGCGGTGGTTATTCTTCTGATGCTCACAGGAATTCACACCGTTCGTAACCAGAACAACCTCAAGGAGGGTATGCAACGAGGGTTCGTCTCTTGGATTCCTTTGATGATGGTCGTTGTTTGGGTGTACGGCTTAATGGGCTATACAGGCTACAACATCAATTCTCAAACCGTTACCATCGGCGCTTTATCGCTCGGTCTTGGAGTAGATTATGCAGTTCACTTCACGACTCGGTTAGAGGAAGAAGCCGCACATGCTCCGTTTGGTACACCCCACGAATGGGTCGCTCGGTCAACCGCCACGACAGGGCGCGCCATGGGAGGCGCTGCCTTGACGACCGCGGGAGGATTTGCAGTTCTCAACTTGTCTGCCTTGCTGCCCTTGCGTTTGTTTGGCCAAGCCTTCGTGGTCGCCATCACCCTTGCATTGCTTACGAGCTTGCTCATCCTACCGGCTCTTTACAGCCCCTTCCTCCGCCGGACCGCCGCACTGTCCGCACAGCATCAGGGAGCCAGTGAAGAATGAACCGAAAAAATGTGTTTTGGTTTTCATTTTTTGTGGGGCCGCTGATCTTACTCTCCTACATTCGCGGAGTTAATGCTGTCAATGACCCACTGGACTACTGGGGAGGTGTATCTCCCTCAATGCAGCAATTCATCGTGCCGTGGATGTTTGTAGCAGCCGTGGGGTACCTTCTGATGTGGTACCAGTTCTTCTTTGGCTGGACTGAAGACGAAGCAGCAAGCCTACAGTGGCCTGGACGAGAAGCTGATGGAAAGGGAGCGCAACGGTTGTTCTTGCTCTATGCAGCATTTCTCATACCATCCATGCTTTGGATCGATGCGACCCGAATGCACCTTGAGGGACCAAGTCTTCTGTTGACGGTTGTGACCATTGGTCTGCTCCTTACTGCAGGCGTAGCATCCGTTGGATTCGGAGTCCTTGCTTGGTCGTCTCGGGAGACTCTGCCCCATGCTAACCGTGTGGTCATTGGTTCTGTTATGCTCTCGATTCAATGCACCTTTTGGGACGGAATCTATTGGGTCGTCATGTTTCCCTGGTGAGAACAGCGATTCAAATAGTCAATGACCGAGTCAGACCCATGAAGAACCTCGTTGTCCTAGTTCTATGTGTGGTCAGCATCATCGTTCTTGCGGGTTGTACTGCTCCTGTAGAAATCGATGCAATGGAGTCCACAGAATCAGAAGAATCCACCCCAATCCCCTCAAAATTATCGTTTATTGCACCAACGTTGGACCGAGCAGAAGACCTCGGAAGTCAGCATGATTTACGCAACAGTTTTGATGGACCCATTCTGATGCTATGGGTAGCATCCGGATGCAGTGGATGTCACGACTGGACAGACCTCATACGCAGTGAAATGAACGCTGGAAACATTTCAAACACAACCACCATCATTTCTGTCCATCGTTATCCTGAGTTTGAAACGAAGGAAGACATGGAGCTTCGGTACGGGAACGACTCCAGCGAACATTATGCTCCATGGCCAGTGCTTCTTCCAGACGCTTCAACCACGGTGATCGACCGCGAAACCGGGCGCATGACGGACGTTGGTCTGGTCACCGCCTTTGGGGAGCCGGTGACCCCAACCTTGCAAGTCATTGACAGTGAAGGCGGGATCGCATGGACATCCAGTAAATACTGGGCCAACACCACCGTATTAGAGGAAGCATTGAACATCATGGCCCAACAAGAAGGGATACAATGACGACAATGATCAACGCCCTTTTTTGGTTTTCCAGCCTGTATATACTGCCGTTTTGGCTGATGATGTGGTTTGCTCCTCAACATGAGCGAACGAAACAGATGATGAGCAACGAGTGGCTCTTTTTGGCTCCCCTTTTGCTCGCATACACGATAGCCGTCATACCAAACCTCCCATCCATTCTCTTGGCTTTGAGCAGCGAAATGCCGACTCCTGAATCAGTGATTGATATGTTCTCCGACGAAAGAGTCATCCTCATCGGATGGCTTCACTTTCTTGCCTTTGACCTGCTGGCAGGGCGATGGACATGGGAGCGTTTGGTGGAGGCAAAGCAACCAATTTTTGTAAGCATGCCCGTCTTGTTCCTCAGCATGATGGTCGCACCGTTAGGTTGCTTAATCGGGCTCTTTGTCAACCGTGTTGCGATAACAACGGAATGATTATTCCTTCCACGTACCGTGGAAATCTTCTGCATTGTCAACCCGAATGAAGAGGTCCAGCGATGACCATACAAGGCTGTTAAATCCGCTCGCCATTTCCTCTTCACCGCCTGCTTTAGCCGTCATGAATTCAAGGGTGTCAGATGGAGAGTGCCACTCCTGCCAGAATGAGATTTCCCCACCTGGGCTGAAGAAATTGAAGGTGGGGTAACCTTCGGAGAAGAATGCACAGTGGTCTGAGGCACACGATTCAGCAATGTTCCACATGATCGGATTCCCTTCAGTTGGTTCATAGGCGAGGTCGTCCTCAATGGTCTGTCCGACCCAATCATGCATCCGATTCATGTTCTCGTCACTTGCCCCAGCAATATCGATGCTCCAATCGTACCGAGTTGCTGAGAATATTTCCCCTCCAGGTCCAATGAGAGGTTCGGTTCGGGGTACGATTGGATAGTTAAGAGAAACCATGTCAAAATTCATGTATGCTTTGACCGAGACGTTCTCAGGCAGGTGGGCTACATAAGCAAGGGAGCCTAAGAGGCCCTCTTCTTCACAAGCCCAGAGTCCGGCAACCACAGTGTGGTCAAATTCCATCTGTGCAAGGGCTTGGGCCATCTCAAGAGAAACGGTAGAGCCTGAGGTATCGTCGTTGGCCCCTTCATTGGTTCCACCGCCTGGAGGAGTGAACATGTAGGCGATGTCAAAATGCCCCCCTACCACAATGTACTCGTCTGGATTAACGCGTCCCCAGTTGTATCCAACAACGTTGAGTTGGTCAGGGTCGTCATCGTAGCGTGTTACTTCAACAAAGTCAAAGCCCATTCCTCTCATGTTTTCGGCCATGGCTTCTGCTGCGGCTTCGTATGCTGCGCCTCCTTCGTGAACTGAAGCTGAGCCACACCAACGGTTGTTGTAAGATGAAGTGAGCATGTCGATGGTGTCATAGGCCCTGCGCCCATCAACCAACATCAACTCTTGACTGTCTTCTAGCACAAGAGTCGCGTTCCATGCTTGGTCGCCTGCGGAAATATTCAGTTCGACAGTATCCCTTTCGGAGTCCAGAATCAGCATGGTGATTTCGGTTTGGGAGGCAGGAAGCGTGTAGTTCACATCATCTCTCAGCACCCCAAACTCATCCTGGAAAAATGCTCCAGGAGAACGACTGATGGTCCAATCAACGGTACTGTCAACGGATAGAGTGTAGAATTGTCCTCTTGCAGCCGTCATGGATTGCGTGTCATCAATTTCTAATGTTGCAACGACCTTTGCATCGCCGTCTTCACCAAAACAACCCGAAAGCGGTGCAAGAAGGAACAACGTTAGGACAAAAAAGATTTGAATTGATTGTTTCATTGGTTCAGCCCCATGTGCACGGCTCCAAAACCGTTTGGCCTCCCATAAAGGGTTGGAGAACTTCAGGTATACGCACCCTGCCGTCTTCAAGTTGATTTTGTTCCATGATGGCCACCAATGCACGAGATGTTGCGACTGCGGTTGAATTAAGCGTGTGAGCAACCGGTTGATTTGGATGCCCAGGTTGCCCGTAACGAATGGACAAGCGGTTGGCTTGATAATCGGTGCAATTCGAGCAAGAGACGATTTCTTTGTACTGGTCTGCTCCTGGAATCCATGCCTCCAAATCGTATTTCTTTGCAGCCACTGTACCCATATCTCCAGTACAGATGTTGACGATTTCATAATGAATGTCCAAACTGTTCCATAAGTCAACACAATTGGTGAGCAGTTCTTCGTGGAGGGCCCAAGAGTCTTCGGGCTTTGCGATGATGACTTGTTCAATTTTTGTGAATTGATGAACTCTCCATATACCGAGGTCGGATTGGCCGTGACTTCCGACTTCTCTTCGGAAGCAGGATGAAACTCCCACCATGCGCAGCGGAAGCATGTCCTCGTGGATGGTTTCGTCCATGTACATAGCGGTGAGCGGGTGCTCAGAAGTTGCGATCATGTAGAATTGGTCGGGCTCGACGCCATACATCACGGTTTCAAAATCTGCGAGGTCCGTGACCCCTTCGTAGGCTTCACGGTTCATCATTACGGGAGGTTGAACGAAGGTGAAGTCACGTTGTTGTAAGAATTCCACAGCATAATGCTGGAGGGCAAACTCCAGTCGGGCAAGGTCTCCCTTGAGGAAAAAGAAACGGCTTCCTGTGATTTTTGCCGCCCGTTTGAGGTCCACCCAACGGTTCATCTCAATCA
>DAVD01000010.1:16364-19302 GCA_002505405.1 Candidatus Poseidonia alphae
TGCTGCCCAAATCCGCTACTTGAGCAAGAATCGCTTGAGCAGCCTCATTATCTCCTGCTTTTTTTGCCGCACCGATCCCACGGGCTGCTTCATTTTTCTCTCTGCGTAACTGGTCGGTTTCGTGAAGAGCGTTTCGCCATTCTTGGTCGAGTTGAATGACTTTGTCGATGTTGTCTTGTGGAATTCCTCGCTTGGTGTGGTCTGCTCGGATTCGTTCCGGATGTTCGCGAAAGAGTTGCATGTCCAACATGTTGATCACCAGGAGATATTGAATTGAAGAATTTCACTACCCAAAAACAGGAAGCCGCCTACGAAGTAACCGAGAATGGCTCCACCGTTGAGCAGTGGAAGTCCAGCTTGGGCTTTCCCACGAGCAACATAGGTCATCAGGGCGAAGTAGCCGAGTAAGCCCCCGATGAGGGTTGATACTGCAACTTGAGTTGCTGCACTAGGGGCCAGGTATTGCAGTGCTGAAAGAACGAGCATACCTGGGAAAATAATGTCTCCAAGACCCATAAACATAGCTTCTGTTGAAGGCTTTTTCTTGCGCTTGGCCTGAACCTTATCCGAGAGTACCCGCTTCGTTGGAGCGTTTTCTGTTTCTTCAATCAACGAGTAGTTGGTATCTTGAGGTGCGACGAGAAGAATCGGCAAACGCAAGCCGATCATCGTATCTGCAAGGTCGAGCATGTGTTTGGACTTGTAAACCGCCCATGCATCGTAAACGGCTGCAAGAATCATGAAAAGTATGGCCATTGGTGGCTCGAAACTGACACCAAGCAAAGCACAAACACCAGCTCCCAAGAGGACACCAGTGGTATTGACCACGTACCATTCACTGTGGACGTAAAGTAAAATCATGAGGATTGCGGTTACGGCGAGTCCAATCATGGTCGGGCCAGTTCTCAATTGAAGGCCAATTAACGGGAACATGTCTTCTTCCAACGAGCCAGATTGTAGGTCGATCATCAATGTTGTAACGTCCAATTTGATGGAGAGCAATTGATCGGAGTTGCCCTCTACGCTGAGCAAGGTCAAGGTAGAGTCAGCAACAACCGGGAACGAACCCACATTGGCCAGAGAGGTTCCGTAGAGGAGGTAAGCCTCGCTTTCTCCTGTAACCACCAAGTCAGAGTAACCGTTACCGTCCCAGTCGATGATTTGAACCGACGATACGGTCTCGACCAAGGTATCGAGCATCATCCTGTTTTGAACGGTAAATTTCTCGCTGTAGGCAGCAGAACCGTTCCATTCAATCCCAGTAATGTCTCCACTCTCCTCTCCGAGCAGGAGCATGCGTTGGTCATCAGGCAGTGATGAAGCGTTTGAGGTAGCAAATGGAGAGATTCCAACAGCAGTTGATGTGAATGCTGAAGTGCTGTTTTGGAGGTAGGCCATTCGTACTTCTCCATCAAGGCGAGGTGCAAGTGGGTCGTTGACCGAGCCATATTCGTCCAGATGGAGGACACCCGAGGCCGATGGCGTGGCGAGGAACAGCAAGGTGTCATTGAGAAGTTCCGCATGCAATATTCCATCTTTGAAATCGATGTATGGGACGGCCCATTTGGCTTGGAATGTCAGGTTTCCCGGATAATCGTCGAAGGTGTTGTAGCGTACCATTTCAGATGCTGTGTTAAACAAATACAATGCTTCGTCTGTTTTCACTGCAAGGGCGCACCCCGTGATCAATGTTGAGAGGGGTTGTTCCATTCCGCCTTCTCCAGCCTCAAAGCAAGCATAGGACTGTATGAGTTCACCTGTTAGGGAATCAACGGTCCAGGCCCAAGGGCCGCTGGTGAAGGTGAGTATTCCGCCTGATGTTGCCATTCTGACTCTGGAATCTGGCTCGCTGAAGGAGTGGTTGTGTGTCATCGTCCATACGGGCTCTTCCATGCCCGTTGAGGCACTCCATGCAGATACAGTAGCATTGATGCGGTCTTCTCCGAAGACGGTTACGGAGGTGATGAACCCGTCATCCCCCCAAGCTCCGAGATAATCTCCTTCGATGGAACCCTGTCGGTCCATCTCGAAAGGCTCAGGGTCAAAATCGAGAAGTGCAACGTGAGCGAGAGGAATGGTGCTGTACAACAAAGCAAGCGTTAAAACAACCATCATACCGTATTTGATGATGTAATCCTTCTTGTATTTGGCAAGCAAGATGATGAGTGCTGTGAACATGAAAATTGCGAAGAGTTCGATGGCAACATAACGAACTTGGCTTGCTCCAGATGAGCCAAATGCCTTGAGTTCACCAACGTCATAATACGGTCGCATGAAGCTGGCCAGGGCGATGGTTACAACGAACATACCCGCCATTGCGGTCATTCCAACCCACTGCTCTTTGAGGAGTTCAACGAGGGTATCTTCCCTTCTGAGTTCGTCCTCAACTTGAGCGAACCGGTCGTTTTGGCGAGGCGTGCCTTTCACGTTAGCCTCATCGGTCATGCCTCTGCGAGTGCTCTCTCTCATATCAGCCTCGCGTTTGTAGGACACTCAAGAATGCGAAGGAAAGAGGCTATGGAAGACAACCGGCTGCAAGGACCATGGTGGGCCAAAAACCAGTTCGGATTTGGCTTGAAGAAACCAAGCATCTCGGAATGGCTCTTGGCTTAACCAATACGGCGAAGGCTGTTGAAGCGCTTCAACTCCCAGCATCTTCATTCACGACGGTTCACGTCGCAGGAAGCAACGGCAAAGGGACCACTTGTGCAATGCTTTGTACTGCGCTTACCAATCAAGGGGTTTCGAATCTTTTGTTCTCATCCCCGCACTTGGTTCGTGTTGAAGAACGGATTCGATTGAACGGTGTTCCGATTCACGCCGATGTCATGAATCGCGCTCTTGAAGCAGTCAGGAGGGCAACTTCGGCAAACAACATCACAGTCACCTTCTTTGAGGTGACTTTTCTTGCCTCCCTGGTTATTGCAAATGAAGCGGG